>CP075902.1:625006-1250013 GCA_020386575.1 Phormidium sp. PBR-2020
TGACCTTAAGGATGCAGGCTGAGTTTCAGCGGTTTTATGATTGTGTGGTGCAGGGAAACCGTCGCGCCAATTTGACGCGGATTCTCGAACCCATGGACTTTTGGGAGAAGCATCTCTGGGATTCCCTACGAGGGGTGTTGCCGTTTCTTTCGGGTGAGGTGCCGTTACCGGACAGTCCTCGGGTTGTGGATATTGGTACAGGGGGCGGGTTTCCGGGGATTCCCCTGGCGATCGCCCGGCCGGATTGGTCTCTGACGCTGTTGGATTCGACTCAGAAGAAGGTGCGCTTTTTACAGGCGGCGATCGCTCATCTCCAGTTATCTCAGGTGCAGGCGATCTCTGGACGGGCGGAAACCTTGGGGGCGTTACGGCCCTATCGAGAGGGCTATGATGTGGCGCTGTTACGGGCGGTGGCGGCGCCCTCGGTCTGTTTAGACTATGCTCGCTCTTGGCTGAAACCGGGAGGTTGGGTGGTTCTGTATCGTGGCCAATGGCGGGATGAGGAGCAAGAGGATTTACGGCAAGGCTTACAGGGGTTTGAGCTGGTTAGGCTTGACTCGTTTGTGACCCCACAGACTCAAGCCACTCGTCATAGTGTGATGTTGCGACGGCTGAGTTCTGGGTGAGATTGGGGCTAGTGCGGCTGATGCTGATGTTGCTGCTGTCGTTGCTTGACATCGGTAATGTCCTGTTTCATTTGTAGCCAAGCCCGCAAGCATTCTTGTTCCCAGAGGCGACAGGTCTCACTGGTGTGCTTGGCTGGGGGATGATGGGGATGGGGACGGGTTGAAGGAGGGGAAAGGCTCATAGTCAATGGGGGATAATGGCGATCGCATATTGGTTCCTTCACCGCTGCTGGGGTGTAATCCGGATTTATGGCGGGGAGATTTTTCTAGGGCCTCAGCGTTGGTGTAATCCCCGTGAGTGCAACGGTTGAACTTCTGTGTTTAGGACAGTTTTGCTCAAAGTTGAGCTTTTTCTGTGATTTGTAACGGATTGCAACATATAATGAGAATCGGGCAAATTGTTTAGTCACCGAGAGGTTAGTAACGTTAATGCGAGTTGCGATCGCCGGAGCCGGTTTAGCAGGACTATCTTGTGCCAAGTATCTTGTCGATCGGGGTCATACCCCCGTCGTCCTAGAACGCCGCGATGTCCTTGGAGGCAAAATTGCCGCCTGGAAGGATGAGGACGGAGATTGGTATGAGACGGGGCTACATATCTTTTTCGGGGCCTACCCGAATATGTTGCAACTGTTTAAAGAACTTGAGATTGAAGATCGTCTTCAGTGGAAAGAACACACGATGATTTTCAATCAACCGGAGACTCCAGGAACTTACTCAAGGTTTGACTTTCCAGATTTACCGGCTCCGGTCAATGGTCTTGTGGCGATTCTCCGCAACAATGATATGCTCACCTGGCCGGAGAAGATTCGCTTCGGTATTGGCTTACTGCCGGCGATCGTGAAGGGACAACGCTATGTGGAGGAGATGGATCAATACTCCTTTTCAGAGTGGTTGAAGCGGCAAAATGTCCCTGAACGGGTGGAAAAAGAGGTCTTTATCGCCATGTCCAAGGCGTTAAATTTCATCAACCCTGACGAAATCTCTGCCACCATCATTCTAACGGCTCTCAACCGTTTTTTACAAGAGAAAAACGGCTCCAAGATGGCGTTTTTAGATGGGTCGCCCACGGAACGCCTTTGTGACCCGCTGGTGGAGTACATTGAGGCGCGCGGCGGTCAGGTTCGTCTCAAGGCTCCCCTGAAAGAGATTCGACTCAAAGACGATGGGAACGTTGAGAATTTCCTGATTCGCGGCTTAGACGGCGCAGCTGATGAGCAGCTTGAAGCCGATATCTATGTCTCAGCCATGCCCGTTGACCCCCTGAAGCTACTATTACCCGACCCCTGGCGCGAGTTGGACTACTTCAAGCAACTGGAGGGTCTAGAGGGAGTTCCGGTGATTAATCTCCATTTATGGTTTGATCGCAAACTTACCGATATTGATCATCTTCTGTTTTCCCGTTCTGACCTCTTGAGCGTGTATGCTGACATGAGCAATACCTGTCGGGAGTATGCCAATCCCGACCAATCTATGTTGGAATTGGTATTGGCGCCGGCCCAAGATTGGATTGGCAAATCCGATGACGAGATTGTGGCCGCAACCTTAACGGAGTTGAAACAACTCTTCCCACAACACTTTGGCGGTGAGTCTCCGGCAACCCTCTTGAAGTCTCATGTGGTGAAGACTCCTCGCTCTGTGTATAAGGCGACTCCCGGTCGTCAGCAACATCGCCCCGTTCAACGAACCCCTCTTGAGAACTTCTATTTGGCTGGGGATTTCACCCTGCAACAGTATCTCGGGAGTATGGAAGGTGCTGTGCTTTCTGGTAAGCTGACAGCGCAGGCGATCGATGCCGATCTCCAAACCCAGGGGGCGACCCCAGGAACTTCTGCCCAATCTTTGACTGTCGAGCCTGCGACGAATGCTGCAACTGCCTAAATCCCCGCCCAAGGTCACCATGCGCCTGTCACTTGAGGAGGCTTACGAGGAATGCCGTCAAATCACCGCTAAGTATTCCAAAACTTTTTATTTGGGAACGCGGTTGATGTCCGAAGCGAAACGCCGTGCTATCTGGGCAATTTATGTCTGGTGTCGCCGCACGGATGAGCTGGTTGATGGCCCGGATGCGAAGCAAACGACCCCCGAAACTCTCGATCAGTGGGAGGCCCGTCTAGAAGGCATTTTTGCGGGTCGTCCTCAAGATGAGTTGGACTTGACCTTGACGGATACGCTACAACGGTTTCCCCTAGAGATTCAGCCGTTCCGCGACATGATTGAGGGACAGCGGATGGATCTCTATCGTAGTCGTTATGAAACCTTTGAGGAGTTAAAACTCTATTGTTACCGGGTAGCGGGAACGGTGGGCTTAATGTCGGAAGGGGTGATGGGGATTAACCGAGTCGCATCCACCGCTCCCTGGGCCGATGGGCCTTATCATCCTACTCAGGAGGCGATCGCCCTGGGGATTGCCAATCAGTTAACCAATATTCTCCGAGATGTGGGGGAAGATGCTCGCCGAGGACGGATTTATCTGCCTCTGGAGGATTTGGCGCTGTTTGATTATACGGAACGGGATTTGTTGGAAGGGGTGACGGATGACCGTTGGCAAGCCCTGATGCAGTTCGAGATTCAACGGGCCCGCAAGTACTATCTGGAGGCGGAACAGGGCATCAGCGCCCTCAGCCCCGATGCGCGTCTCCCGGTTTGGGCGGCGACAATCCTCTACAGCAATATCCTCACGGAAATTGAACGCAATGATTATGATGTGTTCAGTCAACGGGCCTATGTGCCGAGTTGGCGCAAGGCGCTCTGTTTGCCGGTGGCTTGGTTACGGGCCCAGGCCCTTTAGGGACTTGGCGGGGGGCGTACTAATTATTTTGGTTAGGCATATCAGATAATACAATAAAAGACGGTATAAGCAAGTTCCTGACTGCGTTTTTGGCTGTGATACTGTGGATTTCCATTTGTCTATTACTCGGTTTTTGTTGAGTGAATAGCATCTGGGTAATATTTACAGAGAGCGTTGAAAGGAGGGGAGGCGGGTATGGCTTGTAAGTTCTCCGTCTTGTTCCAGGTAAAGGGGGCTTCTTTGGCGGCGGATAGCCAGAGGAGTCGTTTAGCCCGAGTCATGGCAACGTAGAGGAGGCGGTATTCTTCGGCTTGTTTAAGTTGGGCGGCTAGGTGCCAATAGTCTTCGTAGCTTTGGCAGTCTTGGCTGGGTTCGTGGTCGAGGGCGTCTCGGTTCCAGAGATGTTGCCGTAGTTGTCCTCGGGCGACTTCTTCGAGGGTGAAGTTCCCCAGGAATTGGATTTGAGGCTTGACGTACAACTCTCCAGGAATCATATTCTCGTGGAGAAAGGGGAGAAAGACGAAATCCCAGTCTAGTCCTTTGGCTTTGTGCATGGTGAGAATGGTCAGTCGTCCCGGTTGGGTGTATTGGGAGTCGGATAAGTCTGTGTCAACGCGATCGAAGGGTTCACGGGTGACGAGGTTAAAGAGGTTGTCTAGGAATTCTCCGAGGGAGAGGCGATCGCTGGTTTGCTGAAGCAGTCGCTCGTTGAGTTTGTCGGCGGTGGCCAGTTCACTGGCACTATAGTCTAGGGTTAGGGCGAAAAAGCCGATGAGATGGGTTTGGGGCAGTTCCAGTCGGGCTTGCAGGAGGGCGCGACAGAGACGACGGGCCGCTTTGACTTCGGGGGGTTGGGGGTCTTCGAGAATGGTGGGATAGAGGAATCGCTCGGGGAGGCTGGCGAGGCGATCGAGGTCTTGACGGGGGATGAGTTGACGACCCACGAAGACTTCTAGGGCCCCTTTGAGGGCTTCGCCCGAATGGGGACGATGCACGAATTGCAGCAGGTTCAGCATCTCTAGGGGGATGCCGGAGAGTCGTTGTTCGGCTTCGACATGATAGATATTGAGATGATGGTGGTGTTGGCTGAGTTCGCTGGCGATGAACTGTCCTTGATTTTTTTGACGGACGAGAACGGCGGCGGTGGCTTGGGGATGCTGCGCGAAGAGATCGGTTAGGGTTTGGGCCAGGCGATCGACGGTTTCGCTGATATCAAAGGGACGATGCAGTTGTAAGCCTCCGGCGATGGGGGCTGGGTTGGCGTTGGGTTGGGGGTCATCGGCGGTGACGGCTTCGATGAGTTGGACTTCAAAGGGTGGGGGAGTGTTCGTGGTGGCTGAGCGAGGCGGGGTTTGGGACTGTTGGGCCCACTGTTGGTTAATCCAGTTGAGGGTGAAGTTGGCGGCTTCGATGAGAATGGGGCTACTACGTCCGGCCCGTTGGATGGTGGTCTGTCGCTGCTGTTGGGCGCATTCATGACAAAAGCGACGGAAGTAGATGGGATCGGCGGGGGTAAAGGTGGAGTTAATGGCTTGGTTGGGGTCGCCAACCCGGATGAGATTGGGGAGTCCGTCGGGAGTTTGGGCGAGGATGTCGAGGAGTTGTTGTTGTAGGGGGGAGGAGTCTTGGGCTTCGTCTTCAAAGACGGCGAAGGTTTCCTGTTGCCAATGTTCTCGGATGTTGGGGTTTTCGAGGACGTTGAGGGCGGCGAGAATGGCGTCGTTGTAGTCGATGAGTTGCTGCGATCGCAGTCGCTGTTGGTAGAGGTCGTAGAGATGGGCAGCAATGTCTAGGATGGAATAGGGGTCGGCTTGCAGTTGGCCGAGGTTTCGCACTTGGTCTGGGGAAAGGCCGGAGGATTTGGCTTCTTGGATGACGGTTTGGGCCAGGTTGGGCAGAACGTCGGTTCTCAGGACGGATTGGCGACGGAGTTGTTCGGCTTCTTCGCCGTCAAATTCGAGTCCAGTGATGAGGGTTTGATAGAGGTGGGGATGCTCGCTAATCCATTGTTCGACGCAACTACGGATGAGACGCTGGTTGTGATTGTCTTCGATGAGGGTTTGTTGGCTGAGATCGAGATGGGATAATTCAGGGTGACGACCGGCAATTTTGAAGGCCAGGCCATGAATGGTGGAGACGGAAAAGCCCCATTTGGGGAGTTTGAGGAGTTCTAGGTTTTGGCGAATTTTGGCTTTGATGTTGGCGGCGGCGGAGCGGGTGAAGGTGACGATGAGGAGTTGATGGCGCGGATGGAGTCGTTGTCGGGCGATGGTGAGGGCGGCGGCGATCGCCATTCCGGTGGATTTGCCAGACCCAGGAACGGCGGAGACGGCGAGGGGGCCGTTTTGCCAGTCTCCCATTTCTCGTTGTCCGGGACGGAGGCGATTACGCAGGTCTTGGATCAGTTGGGGGCGATCGACCAGAGATGGTTTAGATTCGCTTAAGGTCATAGCAATTGGCTCGAAATTGGGGGAAAATGGGCTATAAGCAGTTATTTGCAGTTTATCGTTTTCCCGATTAACCGGTCTTTGAGGATTTATGCGCAATCTTTATCCCCCCATTAGCCCCTATACTACGGGGATGTTACAGGTATCTGATCTCCATACTCTTTATTATGAGGAGTCCGGCAATCCGCAGGGGCAACCGGCGATTTTCCTTCATGGGGGTCCGGGTGGGGGATGTATTCCCATGTATCGCCAGTTTTTTAATCCCCAGGATTGGCGTTTGATTTTGTTCGATCAACGCGGTTGTGGTCGCAGTACCCCCCACGCGGAGTTACGGGAGAATACAACTTGGGATTTGGTGGCGGATATTGAACGCTTACGGACTCATCTGGGGATTGAGCGTTGGTTGGTGTTTGGAGGAAGTTGGGGCAGTACCTTGTCTCTGGCCTACGCGGAAACTCACCCGGAACGCTGCACTGGGTTGATTTTGCGGGGAATTTTTATGTTACGTTCGCTGGAGTTACGCTGGTTTTATCAGGAGGGAGCCAGTTATCTTTTCCCGGAGGCCTGGCAGGAGTATCTCAAACCGATTCCCGAAGAGGAACGGGGGGATTTGATGGCGGCGTATTATCGCCGTTTGACCAGTGAGAATCGTCAGGTACGGCTTGAGGCAGCTCGGGCCTGGGCGATTTGGGAGGGTAGTACGAGTAAGTTGATTCCTGATCCAGATGTGCGGTCTAAGTTTGGCCGTGAGGGCTTTGCGGAGGCGTTTGCTCGTATTGAATGTCACTATTTTGTGAATGGGGGCTTTTTTGAGCGGGAGAATCAGTTGCTTGAGGATGTGCAGCGGATTCGTCAGATTCCTACGGTGATTGTTCAGGGTCGCTATGATGTGGTTTGTCCCCTGCGATCGGCTTGGGAGTTACATCAGGCGTTTCCTGAGTCGGAGTTGATTGTGATTCCTGATGCGGGCCATTCGGTCAGTGAACCGGGGATTCGCTCGGCGTTGGTGGAGGCGACGGATCGTTTTCGGCGTGAGTAAATTCAGCCGGGGTAAATGCCCCCGGTGGGGCGATCGCCCTTTAGTTGAAGAAAGCATCAACTTGAGGGAAAAATAAAATTGCGCAGCCTAGATGTTTGGCTTTGCGCCGGCCGCACCGGGCCGGCGAAGCCTCATCCTTCTACCCAGAAATTCGGTGCATCCTGGAACTAGAAGTTTCAGACTTGGTTGTTTCGATGTCTCCATTGTAGCTTGAGGTTTTGAAAAATGTCAAGCTATATTTTCAAATTCAGCAGATAGGTGAAGGGGAGGACAATCAGTCCCCAGACTGGCTGAGTGACGATGGAGTTTGCCAGAAATGAGCGAGTCAGAAATCTGAAGCGGTGAGGCTTGCTTATCCACAGGAGACCGCACTTAGGTGGTTGCGGTGTTTTCGAGTTCTGGACAAGACCCAACCATCTTTCATTTTCCTCTGCCTATAACTGGACTTTGGGGGGCATCCCCACTTCTCGCGGCGTGACAAACTTGCCATCAAAACTCACAGCACGATTTTCAAATGTCCGGGCCTTGGCTAAATCCAGCCGTAAATCAGCAATCTCTTGATTTTCTGACATTCCGCCCAAAACATAAATGAGTAATTTCCGAGCTAAGTCTTTGCCTGAAACACGAATCCGGCGTTTGTTGGGGTCATAGAGGACGCCATACCACAAGGATTGAGGCAATTCTATCGACGTAAAGCCGCCGTCATCATCAAACTTCTGGAGACGATTCAAGGCTTCAACGACAGCGATGTGACGTTGAAACACGACAACTCCTAAAGCTTGCGCTAAAGCCACTTGTCCGACGGGACGAAAGAGGAGATTTCCCTCGCCTGAACCGCTTTCAAAGCTGAATCGTCGTAGATATAGAGTTTCGACTCCCAATTCCATGCGTTTGTAACTCGGAAGGGTCGCCAAACCATCCCAGAGACGCATCAATTCGGATAATCCTTCGGCTAAGTCGTCGGCGGTGGGACGTGGGGGAATGGTTCCGGGGTAGTCGGCTAGCCAATGGGGAAAGCGAGGCGTTAAATAGCCAACGGTCATGTCTCGCAAGGACTGGAGGGTGGTGAGGACTTGGGATTTCGCGGAGACACTAACCCCATCCCAGTTGATGCGGGGGGGCCGGCTGTCGTCATCTCGAAGGAGGGGATGGGTGACGGCGATTTGACGGCTGATAATGGCAAATCCATCGTCTTCGTCTAATAGGGTAACTTGACCTTTGCTGAGTTTCACGGCCATGAGGTTGACATGGACGAAAATTGAGCGGATACGCTGTCTGGCGTCTTCTCGGGTTTCTCCAGGTAAGACGGCGGGAATCAACTCAATCCCGAGGGTTTCCTGGGCCAAGTCTTGCATGGCGGCGGGGGTGGTGTTGTTGGCGGCGGCGAGGTGGTCGAGGTTGAGGGGGGTTCCGGTGGGTTTCTGGCTACGACTGAGGGGTTGCAGGGTTCCGGTTTGCAGTAGGGTCATCAGGCCTTGGATTCCCATGAGTCGATGTTGTCCGTCTAAGGCGAAGATGGAGATGGATGGGGAGAGGTTGAGATGGCCGATGTTTGGGATGTCGGTTAGGGGGGTAAAGTCGGTGGCGGATTGCGTGGCCCGTCCGTTGTCTCCCCATTGGCTGGCTTGGGGGTTGTCTACCCAGTCGGGACTGATGACGGCGAGGAGGGGCGGAAATTTGCGATCGCGCCGTCCGGCAAGATATTCTGTGAGGGGGGCTTGCCGTGACCAGTTGAGGGGACGTTGGTAAAGGCGGTCGATGGTCTCTGGGTTGATGGAGATGTTGGCAGTTTTTGGGTCTCGTTGCTGCTGGAATAGGGGGAGTTCTGCGGCAAAGCCAACTCGTTCGGCTAGCCAGGTGAGGCTGACTGATGCTAGGTAGGCTTCGGTGTTTCCCATCTGAGTCTTCTGCACGAGGACTGTGTCTGGGTTATGCTGGTGGGGGGATGGATTTTCGGTAGAATACGGCGTTGGCATTACGAATATCGATATTTTTTGATTTACATGAAGTCAGGTTGTTCAGTTTACCCTAGTCAGCAGCTTAATGTCTCAAAATATCACTAATACATGGAACTAAAAGTTTAAGATGACTGAATTCAAACTAGAAATATCAAGTCTTGAAACTCGAACAGTCGAAGAATTTTTTGAAGATCTAAAAAAAATCAAGACTGAAATCCAAGAATTGTACAAAGAGAACCAAATTCCTTGGGTTTTGGGGTACTCAGGTGGTAAAGATAGTACAGCTACTGTTCAATTGGTATGGTCAGCAATTGCTGAGTTGCCAAAACATCAAAGACACAAAACTGTGCATGTTATCACAACAGATACTTTGGTAGAAAACCCGATTGTATCAGCTTGGGTGACACGTTCGTTGGAGCTTATGGATGAAGCAGCAGAGCAGCAAAGCCTTCCTTTCCAACCTCACCTTTTAAAGCCATCAGTTAAAAATACATTTTGGGTCTGTTTAATGGGGAAGGGCTACCCAGCACCTAGAAATAAATTTAGGTGGTGTACAAGTCGCCTAAAGGTGGATCCTTCAAATCGCTTTATTCGAGATGTTGTAAGAGAAAATGGAGAAGCAATTGTTGTCCTGGGAACTCGAAAAACAGAAAGCATTAGTCGTGCAATTATCATGGAGAAACGTGATAAAAAACGCGTTCAAGAAAGACTTTGCCCACATCCTAATCTTCCCAATTCACTTTTGTACACTCCTATTGAAGAATGGAGAACTGATGAAGTTTGGACATATTTAATGCAGGGCGAAAATCCTTGGGGATATAGCAATAAGCAACTCTATAAAATGTATCGTGGAGCTACGGCAGATACGGAGTGTCCTTTGGTCATTGATTCTAGTACCCCAAGTTGTGGTAGTTCTCGTTTTGGCTGCTGGGTCTGCACATTGGTTAATCAAGATAAATCAATGGAGGCAATGATCCAAAACGATGACGAAAAAGAATGGATGCAACCACTTCTAGATATCCGCAACGAACTGGATCTCAAAAATGACCGCAATCGCCGTGACTTTAGACGTATCCACGGAAATGTTCAACTCTTTGAGCGCAACAAAAACGGAGAAATTTCCGTTGAACCTATCCCCGGACCCTACACCAAAAAATGGCGAGAACATTGGCTGAGACGCGTTCTCGAAGCACAGGAAACCGTCCGTCGAACCGCTCCCCCCGAAATGCGGGACATTACCCTCATCACCACCGAAGAACTTAGCGAAATTCGGCGGATTTGGCTCGAAGAAAAACATGAATTCGACGATCGCCTGCCCACAGTATACCGAGAAATCACCGGCAAACCCTTCAAAGACCCTCGGCCCGGTGCCGACCAATCTCTCCTCGGACTCGACGAGTGGAACATCCTCGAAGACCTCTCCGACGGAGACGCCATGGAACTTGAACTCATGGCCAAACTCCTCGACACCGAACGCCAGTATCACACCAAACTCAACCGCAAGGGAATCTACGACGCCTTAGAAAAATGCTTCGAGACCAGTTCCCGTTCCCCCGAAGAAGCCATCGCCAACGCTCACCGGAAACGGGAACTCAAAGAAGCCGCCGCCGCTGGAGATGTGGCCAAAGTTAAACAACTGACTTGGTCAGATCTCAAATTCGGCGACTCCCCAGACTCCTAACGGGGAAACCAATGTAATAATGAGGTTTGCTCGCGATCGCGCGATCGCAAATACCGCACCAAATGCTCCCCACTCAGCGGAGGTAACAGATAATGCTGTAACTCCAGCGGGTGCAACATCCAGGGTAAACCATACCCCGCGCGATCGCTCAACCCCAAAATTGGCAAACTCGCAAAACGGGAATCCTGACGTAGCTGACTGGCCCAATTGCGGCCTTGGGCCTCACTGAGATCTCCCTGAAGCGTCACCATATCAACCGAACTCCCCAACGACTGACTCAACGCCTCCTGAGGCGTCTCCACAAACTGCACCTCATAACGATTTTGTCGGAACAACTGCTGGGTTTCTCGCAACCGCGTCGGCGTCTCACCCACCGCTAACACCCGCGTCGCCGCCATCCTGGGTTCAGACTTGGCCCACTTCGTTGGACAGTCATCACATAACGTACATTCCGGGCCATCATAAACACGACCATAACGAGTGGGAATCGGCAGATGACAGCGTTGACATTCCAACACTGTATAACTCTCCTCCAAGAAATGCTCAAAACAACGCATATCCCCCATCAAATAAAGCTTACGAAAATCCGCACGCTGTTGCAGTCGCCGCCAGAAGTTCTCAAACTCAAAGCGATAGCCTTCATAGCCATACACCGCACCCGGAAACCCCAGACTTCCCTGATGAGGACTCATAATCCCCTTACCGCGACTGAGATAGTACGCCACATAGCTTTTCAGTAACTCATCCGGCGAAACCGTCATCGCCGTAGACGGAGACACCGACTCACTCGATGTATCTGGGGGGGGTAACTCCGGCCGAGGTAGAGGACGCAATAACTGCTCTTCATGAATAAACGCCGTCTCCCGTAAGGCCTCATGAGCCGCTTGTAACTCACAATAGCGGCGATCGCGCTCCAACGATCGCGCCAACTGCTGTGCCAACAACAGCGTCGTATCAATCTCCCGCTGCGACCAATTGCGAGGCGTATAACACTGATGCACCGCCAAAAGTCCCCACAACGACAATCCCTGCATTTCTTCCAAACGCACAGGAACCACCAACTTCGCTGAAACCTCAAAAAAGCACTCTAAAATCTTCGTCGGACAGCGATCGAGATCCATCGAATTTAAATCCGCGATCGCCTGGAGTTTTCCCTCCTGAAACTGTAGAATCTCCTCAGCACTAAAAAAGCGACCTAAACGGCATTTAAGCATCGATGAACGTCCCGGTGCATGAGACTCCGCCACCACCGTCGTCTCCCACTTCCGAGTCGTCCGGCACAGAATCACCCGGTCCGCACGCAAAATTTTTCGTACCCCATCGACCGTCTCATGTAACAGGGCCGGAAACTGATCCGAAAAACGCTCTGAAATCGGCTTGGCTATTGTCGTCTCCTGAGACTCAACCGGCGCCAGCACCTGACGACTCGGAGATACCGGCTCCTCACCCACCGGTTGAAGCTGATGATTTTCTACAACAGTTGCATGGGACAAATGCGTCGTTTCCACCGTTCCATAAGGCATTTCCTGATGACAACGAGGACAGAACCAGCGCAACGTCCCTTGACGGACATAGCCCAATAAAGGATAAGAACAACAAGGACATAGAAAATTCGACATCAGCTTCACCTCAATAGGACGCCTAAGACATTGCGATCGCAACCCATCCTCACCCTGAAATCATCGTTTTGCCGCAACGTATTATGGTACATTATCTTCTAAAATCATAAATCACCGCCCTAACCGATTTCCGGAATTGCGGGTATCTTGTATCAAGAATTAATATTCAGTGACGCGCCGCCTCCCCAGAGCCATTTTCTCCCCAGACTCCCTTGACAAAATGACCAAAATCTCCCTCGATAAAACAACACGGCTATTGTTTAAATCCCCCTTGCGTCCCCCAGACCCGCCATTTTTCTAAACAAATGTAACGAAATGTTGCAAATTTTCTATCAAATTGTTTCAGAACCCTGATTTTGCTAAAGGCCCCCTAACATTATTTGGTAAAAACACCTATATAGCTAAATTCCACAAGCCCATCCCAGACCAGGTTTAGTAAAATCACGAATCGCGTAAGGAGTAACCCATTCATGTTCACCCACGTCAAGCCCACCGTTCGCCACATTCAGGCACCCGACGACCTCAACGGTCGCACCCTAATCAAGGTGGTCTATGTCGTGCTCGAATCGCAATATCAGAGTGCCTTGTCCGCCGCCGCCCAAGCCATCAACGCCAACAACCCCAACCTGGCCATCGAACTGAGCGGCTACCTCATCGAAGAACTGCGCGACCCTGAAAACTGCGAAGACCTGAAACGGGATGTCGCCCAAGCCAACATCTTCATCGGCTCCCTCATCTTCATCGAAGACCTCGCCGAAAAAGTCATCGAAGCCGTCCAGCCCGCTCGCGACAACCTCGACGCCGCCATCGTCTTCCCCTCCATGCCCGACGTCATGCGGCTCAACAAACTCGGCAGCTTTTCCATGGCGCAACTTGGACAATCCAAAAGCGCCATCGCCCAGTTCATGAGAAAGCGCAAAGAGCAATCCGGCGCCTCCTTCCAAGACGGAATGCTCAAACTGCTGCGCACCCTGCCCAAAGTCCTCAAATACATGCCCGTGGACAAAGCCCAGGACGCGCGCAACTTCATGCTTAGCTTCCAATACTGGCTTGGCGGTTCCCCCGACAACCTGGAAAACTTCCTACTGATGCTGGCCGACAAATACGTCCTGCCCGAAGGAAACCGGGGCGTCACCTACAACGACCCCGTCGTCTACCCCGACATGGGCATCTGGCATCCCCTCGCCCCCCAGATGTTCGAAGACGTCAAAGAATACCTCAACTGGTATAACTCCCGTCGGGACATCAGCGACGACCACAAAGACCCCCTCGCCCCCACCGTTGGCCTCGTCCTACAACGCACCCACCTGGTCACCGGAGACGACGCCCACTACGTCGCCATGGTTCAAGAATTTGAATCCCTCGGCGCCCGCGTTATCCCCATCTTTTCCGGTGGCTTAGACTTCTCCCAACCCGTCAACAAATTCTTCTGGGAACAAGGAGAAACCGATAACCCCAACAACAAAGCCTTCGTCGATGTCGTCGTCTCCCTAACCGGCTTCGCCCTCGTTGGCGGTCCCGCCCGTCAAGACCATCCCAAAGCCATCGACTCCCTCAAGCGGCTCAACTGCCCCTACATGGTCGCCCTACCCCTCGTCTTCCAAACCACCGAAGAATGGGAAGATAGCGACCTAGGATTGCACCCGATTCAAGTCGCCCTACAAATCGCCATCCCCGAACTCGACGGGGCCATCGAACCCATCGTTCTCTCGGGACGAGATGGGGCAACCGGCAAGGCCCACGCCATGCAAGACCGCATCGAAGCGGTTGCAACCCGGGCCATGAAATGGGCCAACCTGCGGCGTAAACCCAAACTGCACAAAAAAGTTGCCATCACCATCTTCAGCTTCCCCCCCGACAAAGGCAACGTAGGAACCGCCGCCTATCTCGATGTCTTCGGCAGCATTCACGAAGTGGCCACCGCCCTGCAACGCAACGGCTACCGCATCGAAGACCTACCCGAGAATCCCCAAGAGTTGATGAACGCGGTTATCCATGATGCCACCGCCCAATATGCCAGCCCGGAACTCAACGTGGCCTATCGGATGCCCGTTGACGAATACGAAAACCTCACCCCCTACGCCAAACGCCTAGAGGAAAACTGGGGGGCGGCACCGGGAACCCTCAACAGCGACGGGCAAAACCTGTTGGTCTACGGTAAACAGTTCGGCAACCTGTTCATCGGCGTCCAACCCACCTTTGGCTACGAAGGCGACCCGATGCGGTTGTTGTTTAGCCGGTCTGCCAGTCCTCACCATGGTTTCGCCGCCTACTACACCTATCTCGAACAAATTTGGCAAGCCGACGCGGTTCTCCACTTTGGCACCCATGGTTCCCTGGAGTTCATGCCCGGCAAACAAATGGGAATGTCGGGAATGTGCTACCCCGATAGTCTGATTGGCAACATTCCCAACCTTTACTACTACGCCGCCAACAACCCCAGTGAAGCCACCATCGCCAAACGCCGCAGCTACGCTGAAACCATTTCCTACCTCACCCCACCGGCGGAAAATGCCGGCCTGTATAAAGGTCTCAAAGAACTCGGCGAACTGGTGGGGTCCTACCAAACCCTCAAAGATGGCGGACGGGGCATTCCCATCGTCAACACCATTGTCGAGAAAGCCCGCATGGTCAATCTCGACAAAGATATCGACTTCCCCGAAGCCGATGCCAAAGACCTCAGTCAAGATGAACGGGATACCATCGTCGGCTTAGTCTACAAGCAACTAATGGAAATTGAGTCGCGGTTATTGCCCTGTGGCTTACACGTCATCGGTAAACCCCCGACAGCGGAAGAAGCCGTCGCCACCCTGGTCAGTATCGCCAGCATTGACCGGGAAGAAGAAGGCATTGTGGGTCTCCCCAGCCTCTTGGCCCAAAGTCTCGACCGCAACATCCAAGACATTTACAGCAACAACGATAAAGGGGTTCTCGCCGATGTGGAGTTGAACCAGAAAATCGTTGAGGCGACTCGTGAATGCGTTGGGGCCATGGTGGCCGAGAAAACCGACAGCGATGGTCGGGTGCGTCTGGAGAATCTGGGCAACTGGCTGCAACGGATGATTAAGGATGAACCCTGGTATGAGGTTCTTAAAGCGGCTGGCTTCCATCGGGTGGATAAAGAGGCTTTAGATAAGCTGATTGAGTATCTCAACTTCTGTCTCAAGCAGGTTTGTGCCGACAACGAACTGGGGTCTCTGTTGCGGGCCTTGGAAGGGGAATATGTGCTACCGGGTCCTGGTGGTGACCCCATCCGCAACCCCGATGTCTTGCCCACGGGTAAAAATATCCATGCCCTCGACCCCCAAGCGATTCCCACGGCGGCAGCGGTTCAAGCGGCTAAGATTGTGGTTGACCGCTTGGTGGAACGCCAACGCCAGGAAAACGGCAATGAGTATCCTGAAACCATCGCCTGTGTGCTTTGGGGAACGGACAACATCAAGACCTATGGGGAATCCTTGGCCCAAATCATGTGGATGGTTGGGGTGAAACCGGTTCCTGATGCCTTGGGACGGGTGAACAAGTTAGACTTGATTCCCTTAGAGGAGTTGGGCCGTCCTCGGATTGATGTGGTGGTCAACTGTTCTGGGGTCTTCCGTGACTTGTTTGTGAATCAGATGGCCTTGTTGGATAAGGCGATTAAGATGGCTGCCGAAGCGGATGAACCCGTGGAGATGAACTTTGTTCGCAAACACGCCATTAAACAAGCCGAGGAGATGGGGATTAACCTGCGTCAAGCGGCGACTCGGGTCTTCTCCAATGCGTCAGGGTCTTATGCGGCGAACATCAACCTGGCGGTGGAAAATAGCACTTGGGAGGAAGAGTCGGAGTTACAAGAGATGTATCTGACTCGTAAGTCCTTCGCCTTTAATGCGGATAATCCCGGCATGATGGAACAAGACCGCAAGGTGTTTGAGTCGGCCCTATCCACGGCGGATGCGACGTTCCAAAACTTGGATTCTTCGGAAATCAGTTTGACGGATGTGTCCCACTACTTCGACTCTGACCCCACGAAGGTGGTCTCGAAGTTACGTAAGGATGGCAAGAAGCCCAATTCTTATATTGCTGATACGACGACGGCGAATGCCCAGGTTCGCAGTCTCTCGGAAACGGTGCGTCTGGATTCCCGGACGAAGATGCTGAACCCGAAATGGTATGAGGGGATGTTGTCTCATGGCTATGAGGGGGTTCGGGAACTCTCGAAACGCCTGGTGAACACCATGGGTTGGTCGGCGACGGCGGACGCGGTGGATAACTGGGTCTATGAGGAAGCCAATGACACCTTTATTAAGGATAAGGAGATGCAGGAACGCCTGATGAATCTCAATCCTCATTCGTTCCGCAAGATGGTGGGAACGTTGCTGGAGGTCCATGGCCGTGGTTATTGGGAAACCAGTGATGAGAACTTGGAACGTCTGATGGAGTTGTATCAACAGGTTGAGGACCGGATTGAGGGGGTTGAGTAGGCCCTGAGGCTGACGGGTTTTCTCTCTGAGATTTGGTTTGGCCCCCTTCTGAAATGGAGGGGGCTTTTTTGGGTCTTCTGGAAATTCTGTAGGGGCGAACGGCTGTTCGCCTTCCCCCAACGTTAAGGCTTTGTTACAGATATAGCAGCAAATTGGCTGATTTTGTCTGATTCTTCAATTTTTTTAAAGAAATTCCCAAGGATCAAGTCACCATCCCACAAGGATCATGCTATAATGGGTTTGTAGGTTTCGTTCAGGACGCGAAGTCAAACATCTATCCTGCGCAATTTTCAAAAATCCCCCCAAATCAGTTAAGTTGATTTAAAAATCAATAACCACTCAAAACCTGTAAAATTCCTCAATTTTGTATTGAATTAGACTGTCAGCCCGACTCAGGAGTGGTGAAGATACAAGAACCCTGGAGGTCAACCCCCTCAGGGGTGGTGGGTTAGAACTTTCATCCTAAAAATGGGGAACGATCGCCCACCTGAATGGAGTCAAATTATCAGGTTTCCAAATCTAATGTCGAGTTCCGTGAATATGTCTCAGGGAGCGATCGCCGACTTAACAAAAGAAGTCAAAAAGGGCGATCGCCTAGCCCTAATCAGTCTCTGTATCGCCTTAATCTCAGTCTCCTTTGCCCCAATCTTTATCAAGTTAAGCGAACTGGAACTCGGAGCCAACGCCACGGTCTTCAACCGTTTATTCTTCTTCTTTATTATCTTCGGTTTCGGTCGTTTCTGCCAAAGCCGAATCTCGCCAACCGAGCCAGTCAAAGAGATTCAAGCCATCACGCGCCAGCAATGGCTGCTCCTAATTGGCGTGGGTGCCGTTGCCATCACCTCATTAGTTTTATGGGCAATTTCCTTGCAATATACCACCGTTGCCAAAAGTATGTTGCTCAACAACCTAACCCCCATCTTTACAAGTTTAGGAAGTTGGCTCTGGTTCGGCAAAACATTTGACCGTCGCTTTCTAATTGGCATGACCATTGCCCTCGTCGGAGCGATCGCCCTAGGACTCGAAGACATTAACGGCAGTGCCGGAACCCTCCTCGGAGACAGCTACGCCCTTCTCTCCGCCGTCTTCTTAGGACTGTACTTTCTCATCGTCGAACAACTGCGATCGCGCTTCAGTGCCACCACCATCCTCCTCTGGCGTTGCGGAATCGGCAGCATCCTGCTTCTCCCCCTCGTGTTCCTCATGGAAGGACAACTCTTTCCCCAAACACTCAACACCTGGCTAGCCGTCCTCGGACTCGCCCTCATCAGCGAAGGCTTAGGCCAACGACTTCTCGCCCAGAGTATGGACAAACTCTCCTCGAGTTTCGTCTCCCTCTTTCTCCTCCTCGAACCCATGGTGAGTGCCCTCCTCGCCTGGTGTATCTTTAACGAAGCCCTGAACCTAATCACCGGCATCGCCTTTATCATCGTCTTTAGCGGCATCTATCTCGCCAAAACCAGCCAAGCCGCCGTCGCCGAATAACAACCCATCTCATCCACCTCTCCCCTATCCCCGAGGAATGGTAGTCTAGCAATCAGTTCCCCGAACGCGGACAGTGCTACCGTAAACAGTCACCCAGGGCAAAACCGAATCACGCATTCTCCCGGTTGACCGTTGCCCGTTGCCCTTTTTGCCCCCCTTCTGCCATGACTCAGCCTCTCGAACGACAGACCCTCCGACCCCATGGCGTCTATGCCCTTCATGGACTCAGTGTGCTTCCGGCCGCCAATCCAGACACCGGCCAAACCCAGCCAGAACTCATCGCCGTGGATGCCGTTCGGGGCTATATCATCGCCGTCAACCCAGAAAGCGACGATACCCGCATCTTAAACCCCCATAACGCCGCCGATTTCATCGGAGTGGGAGGGATGACCATTTGGGAAAATACCCTCTGGTTCACCCGAGGCGATAGCATCTACTTCTGTAACCTCGACGACTTCATCGCCCAACGCTTCATCACCCTTCCCTACGCCTTACAAGGGGTAGCCGTTCAGGGTGGGGCCATTTACGTCAGTTGCCAGAAAGAAGCCCTCATCTACGTCTTCTCCCGAGAAAGCCAAAAAGAAATTACCAGCTTTTACGCCCCAGGCGTTGGTGTCGAGAACCTAGCCGTTCGTGGCGAAGAACTCTGGGTCACCGATACCGTCGAGCAAACCGTGTATTGTATGGATCGCGGCACTGGGTCCATGCACTTTAGCGTTCTCACTCCCTTCTCCTCCCCCACCGCCTTAACCTTCTATCCTCATCCTGAACTTGACGAGGATCTACTCTACGTCGCCTACGCCTACGAAGAACCCTACATTCGGGATGACCCCAACGCCGCCAATCCCTATCAACTCACCTTCCGCGATCGCACCTTCATCCATCCCCTCCACATCTATCACAACGCCGAAGAGCATTACACCCTCTCCAATGGCTACCGCATCGAAATGACCTACACCGAGGAACTCTCCCCCCTCGATGCCGTAGAACTCAAAGACTTTGAATGGCACATCGCCCTTCCCGCCAACACCCCCCGCCAAAGGGTTCACGACATCGAGTCTATCGGCCTCCCCTTTGAAACGCGGGTCATCCAAGAACAACCCATGGCCGTCTTCAAGTTTGACCATCTCAAACCCTTTGAAGCCCGGATTTTCGGCTGGAAAGCCATCCTAGAGGTGCGGGGGATTAAATATAATCTCAAACCCGGCGATGTTAGTGACTTACCCGAGTTGCCCCCCGACTATCCTGAACGGTATCTGGTGGATAATGACAACCTAGCTATGGATACCGACACCGTGCAACGGGCGGCCCGTAACGCCGTCGGTAGTGAAACCAACCTGTTGCGGCAAGTCTTGAGTATCCGCGATTATGTCTACGATCGCCTCGAATATGGCATCAAACCCCATATTGATACCCCCGATGTAGCCCTGAAACGGGGAATGGGGTCCTGTGGCGAATATGTGGGGATTCTCCTGGCCCTGTTGCGTCTCAATGGCATTGCCTGTCGGACCGTGGGACGCTATAAATGCCCCGCCCAAGCGGAACTGCGAGAAGTCCCCATGCAGCCGGACTTTAACCATGTCTGGCTAGAGTTCTTTGTCCCTGGTTATGGCTGGATTCCCATGGAGTCGAACCCTGATGGCATGGGCGATCGCGGCCCCCACCCCCTGCGCTTCTTTATGGGCTTAGCTTGGTATCACTTAGAATTAGTCAAAGGGGCGAAATTTGAAAGTCTGATTAAAGACGGCAAGCGACTGCCCAAAACCGAAGTCTCCATGGGAGACTTAGCCATCAACCATGTACGCTTCCGGATTCTCGACGAGTTGCCACCCCCTCGCCCCACCGCCAAAACCGACCCCACGACTGACGTTTCCTAGCATGGCGAACCCTCTAGCTGACCTGCAAAATCAAATTAGCGATACCCTCAAACGCTATCAACATCGCGTGGATTATCTGGCCATCCGCCTCGAAGCCTCCGAAGGGACCGATATCTTTATTCGAGGGATTCAGAAGGAGTCTCATGCTGACCATCAAATTGAAACCCTCAGCGAAGATGTCAGCCTAGGGGGTCAGGTGCGGGCCTGTTACAAAGGAGGTTGGGGCTTTTCGAGTTTTAACCGCCTCTCCCAACTGGGCGATCGCGTTGAAGAAGCCGTCGCAGCGGCCCGTCTCGTGGGTTGTGAACAGACGGAACTCGCCCCCATTCCCATCCTCAGCGATATCTGTCAATTGCCCCTGACGCGAACCGACCCCCGACAGATTGACTTGAAGGACAAAAAAGACCTCTGCGATCGCTATATCGAGCAACTGCTAAGCGTCAGCCCCCGCATTGCCACCACCTCCGTCCGCTATAGCGACTGTGCCAAGCGACTCCTCATTGCCACCTCAGAAGGCTCCTTTATCGACCAATCCTGGGTTGATTTAGAAATGCGTTTCGCCGCCACGGCCCGCGACGGAGAAACCGTACAAACCGGCCGTGAAACCAGTGGCTCTCGCCGTGGCTATGACGATATGACCGCCCTCGATAAACAGGTCAAAAGCGCCGCAGAACGGGCGGTAGAAGCCTTGGAATTACCCTGCGTGCGGGGGGGGACGTATCCCGTCGTCATTGACCCCATTCTCAGCGGTTTATTCGTCCATGAAGCCTTCGGTCATCTCTCCGAGGCGGACATGGCCTATGAGAACCCAGACCTACTCGAAGTCATGACCCTAGGGCGACGCTTTGGCGGTGAGGACTTACAAATTTTTGACGGGGCCGCCCCCCAAGGTCATCGCGGCAGTTATTTCTACGACGATGAAGCCACCCCCGCCACCACCACCCAACTGATTGAAAACGGGGTATTAGTGGGGCGACTCCATTCTCGGGAAACCGCCGGACGCTTAGGAGAAGCCGCCACAGGAAATGCCCGCTGTTTGGACTATCAGCATTCTCCCATTGTCCGCATGACCAACACCTGGATTGGTCGCGGAACCACCCCCGTTGACCAACTCTGTGCCGGGATTGAGGAGGGAGTCTATGCTCGTAATTGGTTGGGGGGAATGACTAATGGGGAGATGTTTACCTTTAGTGCCGGGGAAGCTTGGATGATTCGCAATGGGAAGTTGGCGGAGAAGGTCCGAGATGTTACTTTATCGGGAAATGTGTTTCAAACCTTGGCGGATATTGAGGCGATTGGCGATGATTTCTACTGGGATGAGTCTGGCGGCTGTGGGAAGGGGGGACAAAATGGCCTACCCGTTGGCTGTGGCGGCCCGAGTTTGCGGATTAATAATGTGGTGGTTGGGGGGGAAGCCTAAATGAGCAGTGATAATGACTCAGATTTTGTCATGATAGCAGCGGAGGATGGGGAACCATCCCAAGAAACGCTTTATGTGTTGCAAAATCGTGACTTGATGCAGCAAATTGCTCGTTCTTTGGCGACGCATCATCAAGGACAAGGCTATCAACCTTCAAACGAAGAAATGAATAAGATTCTTGGTTGTTGAGGGCAAATATATCCATACTTTTGCGGTGAGTGGACATTATGAACGTTAACAGTTGATCGTTTCTAATCAAGAACGTTCAAAATTGATTCAAAGAGGAAACTGATAGTAGATCGTGCCATTGTCACTGACATGAAACGTCGCTTCAAATTGTTTGGCTTGCTGGTCTAGGTACGTTTTTGCGGCTTCGCCTGAAAGTCCAGAGGCGATCGCAAACTGCATCACCGTTATAGACCCCTGGTTACTCTGAACCACCTCATAGAACACCTTTTGTAACCGTTCCGCCTCGGTGGACGCCTTAGCCTTAATGGACTTTTGACGGTTACCCCCCAATAGGGGAGGATGTTGCATCAGCCACTGTCCCAACTTAGCAAAGCCGGCGGTAAACCCCAAGCAAAAGAGAAAGGCTAAAACATTCTCTAGTAAGGTTCCTTCGGCATCAAACAGCACAACGATCGCAACTAGAAGAAAAAATGCCGCACCACCGTAAGCAAAAATTCCCAAAATCGCTCGAATCAGCTTCATGGCTCACCAGTCCCAAATAGGATTTCTCCCATCTTAGACCGAAAAATGGCGGTCAGGGGTGATTCGTCCTGGCCCCTCGGCTCGATTGACCTGCAAAAACCTGAATTAACTCACTGCTACTGGCTTACAGCGCGATCGCAACTCCTTAACAATCTCGTCCAAGCCATCATGATTAAGGCGATAACTCAGAGGATGGGCCACCAAGCGGGCCGTACTTTCAAATAACACTTCAATCTCAATCAAGCCATTCTCCTTCAGAGTCCGTCCCGTCGAGACTAAATCCACAATCGCCTCGGACATCCCCGTAATCGGCCCAAGTTCCACGGAACCATAGAGAGGGACAATCTCCACCGGTAAATCCAAACTGCGGAAATAGTCCCGCGCACAGGTGACAAATTTCGAGGCCACCCGGCCATGAATTGGTAAATCAATCGGACTGCGATAGGGACTTGACGCCTTCACCGCCACCGAGAGACGACAACCGCCAAAGCCTAAATCGGCAACCTGGGCCACGTTGGGATGTTTTTCTCGCAACACATCATAGCCAACAATTCCCAATTGCGCCTGGCCATATTCCACATAGACAGGAACATCCAGGGCCCGTACCAGTAACCCTCGGGCCGTTCCCGTCTCATCCAACATCTGAAGTTGGCGATTGGAGGAGTCTAGGAAACCACTAAAATCGAGGCCAACCGCCTTCAGGGAGGCGATACTGTCCTTCAAGAGTGCGCCTTTCGGCAGTGCGATCGTCAACATAAGGGGAATATAAATCTAGTGGTAGACAATTAAAATCGGACAGTTAATACTTGTCAAACCTTCCAGGGATTTGATTTTTGAAAATGTTTATGTTTAATCTCGTCTGACTCTTAACAACGTTGTATCGGGGAGACTCAACCCAAAGACCCATGAGAGCCAAATCAGGGACTTATGAACCCGAATCGCTGGAGTCGGCCAGGGACTCAGCTACAGACGTAACCGGCATCTCTGGGGTTTCAGCCGCTGGGGGATCTTTGGCCTTACTATTGGCTTTGACGCGGGTGATGGGTTCGAGAAGTTTAGGGTCAAGCTCCTGATTGGAGAATAAGGGTAGAATCTCGGTGATAAAGGCTTCAGCCGCTTTCGAGCGATAGCGATTGGGATTATAGATCACATTGAGCGTGCGTTTGACGACCACCTCTTCAATGGTGGCCCGATGTAAGACTCCCATTTCTAACTCCTTCTCGATCGCCGAAACGGAAACAAACGCCGCACCTAAACCAGACTGCACCGCATTCTTAATTGCCTCAATGGAATTGAGTTCCATCTCTAGGGTTAAGCGGCGCGTATCGATATCACAGCGGGCCAGGACGCGATCGATGACCTTGCGAATCGTCGATTGAGAGTCCAGAGCGATGAACTGTAGATTATACAGCTCCTCCTTATGAACCGACGGCAACTTAGAGAGGGGGTGCGAGACGGGTAAAATCAGAGCCAGTTCATCCTCGGCATAGGGGATAATTTCTAGAGAATCCTGTAAATCCGTGGGAACTTCACCGCCGACGATGGCCAAATCCACCTGGCCATTGGCCACACTCCAAGAGGTGCGGCGGGTTGAATGGACATGGAGTTGCACCGCCACATCCGGATAACGTTGCCGGAAGGCGCCAATGGTGCGGGGGAGGAGATAGGTTCCCGTCGTTTGGGAGGCCCCGACAATCAGAGTACCCCCCTGTAAATTTTGTAGATCTTCAATGGCCCGACAGGTTTCTTGGCATAGGGTGAGAACTTTCTCCCCATAACTGAGCAGTAAATACCCAGCCTCCGTCAGTTGGGCCCGTCGTCCGCCGCGATCGAACAGAGGCACATCCAACTGGCGTTCTAAATTTTGAACCTGAAGGCTCACCGCTGGCTGAGAAACATACAGACTATCAGCGGCCCGCTTGAAGCTACCCTCCGAGGCGATCGCCTTGAGGATGCGTAGCTGATCCAGAGTAAAAGGAAGGTCAGACATAGATGAAAAATCGGTGAGGGGAAAGCGCCATTTGGCAGCCCACCCATGTCACTAGCGTACCGGAGTGGGTGCGTTTTTTGACCCCCTCAAACAACGACAGTAGCACAAGAGCGAGTCAGGGCCTTCAAAGTTTTGTTGCTCAGACATGGGTCTGAACAAACTCCAGCTCAGAAAAATCCCTGTAGACTTGTAGCGGCCCTCCCCTTTTGCTAAAATTTGTCTCACAAGTAGTAGTAAATACTTAAAAGACAAATACAGGTTCTTGCCCACAGGCAATCGCATTGTCTGTCGAGTTGTCTGCCGATTTGAGGACAGTCTACAAGGGTCTTGTGGGTTCCGATTTTGGATGCCCAGCCAGATCAATTGTGAGCCTAGACTTATGGTAGACTGCTGATCGAGTTGTCACATCAACTCGAAGCACGACAGCCAGGCGTCTGTTGAAAACTTGGACAACCCTGTGGAAGACTGGGTTATGCCTGTGGACGCTGAGTTAGACCAAGAGAAACTTAGTTTCGGTCGGCTTCGGCAACAGAAGCAGGATGTCTCGGTTGTCATTGGCGATCGAATCGTTGATGCGATCGCTGGCACTTAACCAACCTTTTACGTTGGCGCGGGAATCCCGCGTTCTACCGAACCGGTGAGCGTCGGGAGGGATAGCGCCTCGGTGTGGGACCAAAATGCCAAGAGATGTCAACTCGGGTAGACTTGTTAAACACAGTGGGGTTGGGCGAGGGTATGATCCCCAATCATATCCGAGGGGTCGCCTCACTATAAAAAAGCAAATCCCGTCCTGGGAGAAAAAGCCTGTGCTGCAACGCCTAAACGGTCAGCGCCGGGAGTACGTCACATGTGTCGATAGAGGAAACTTATGAGCATGAAGCCAGATCGCGTGGTTCTTATTGGTGTCGCGGGAGATTCAGGTTGTGGGAAATCTACGTTTTTGCGCCGACTCTCCGATTTATTCGGGAAAGAGAAGTTGACCGTCATTTGTCTCGATGACTATCACAGCTTAGACCGTAAAGGACGCAAAGCTGCTGGGGTCACGGCCCTCGACCCTCGCGCCAACAACTTTGATCTGATGTACGAGCAGATCAAGTCTTTGAAAGAAGGCAACCCCATTGACAAACCTATTTACAACCACGAAACCGGAGAACTCGATCCTCCTGAACGAATCAACCCCAATAAAATCATCGTCATCGAGGGGTTGCACCCGATGTATGACGAGCGAGTTCGTGGCTTGCTGGACTTTAGCATCTACCTCGATATCAGTGACGAGGTGAAGATTGCCTGGAAGATTCAACGGGACATGGCCGAACGGGGTCACACCTACGAAGACGTTCTGGCCTCAATTGAATCTCGTCGGCCTGACTTCGAGCAATACATTGACCCGCAGAAACAGTACGCGGACATCGTGATTCAGATTCTGCCAACGAATCTCATCAAAGACGACAAAGAGCGTAAAGTTCTCCGGGTGCGCCTGATTCAACGCAATGATGTCGATCATCTCGAACCCGCCTATCTGTTCGATGAAGGGTCAACCATTAACTGGACTCCCTGCGGTCGTAAGTTGACCTGTTCCTATCCCGGACTGCGTCTGTTCTACGGTCCCGATACCTACTACGGACATGACGTGTCGGTTTTAGAAGTCGACGGACGCTTCGACAACCTCGAAGAGATGATTTACGTCGAGGGCCATCTGAGCAACACCTCTACGAAGTACTACGGTGAACTCGCTCACCTACTCCTCGAACATAAGGAGTACCCAGGTGCGAATGATGGAACGGGTCTGTTCCAGCTTCTGTCAGGTCTGAAGATGCGTGAAACCTACGAGCGTCTCACCTCTAAGGATTCTAAGGTGGCTGTGGAAGTCTAGATCCAAGCCTCAACTCAAACTTTGCCAAAACCGGAGTCAGGAGTATCACACCCTGACTCCGATTTTTTTTGAGTTGAGCCGAGTCATACGGAATCCAGTTTTGAAACAGCCTTAATTTTCAGGCGTACTCTAGCCAGTGATAATTTGTCAAATCGCGAATTTCTTCTTGCATCTGTTCACTAAGAACACAACAACGTTGTTCAAGAACATCTTCCAGGTCTTCAATGGTATCAAAACATCGATTGACCAGTGGTTCATCTACTAACTTCCACAGCCGTTCGGCTGGTTGAAGCTCGGGAGAATAGGGAGGTAAAAAATCTACAAAGATTCCCTCATTCACCTGAAGTTTTGGGCTTCGATGCCAGCCCGCATTATCTTGAACTAAGAGGATTATTTTATTCTCTCCAACCCCCACTTCTTCGGCAAAGGTTTCTAAGACTAAATTCAACCACTTCACATTCACTCTTGGGATTAAATACCAATGTGTTTCTCCCGTTTTTGGATTAACGAACCCGTAGACATAGACCCACTCATACCGGTGCTGAACCACGGCTTCGGGGCGTTGTCCAGTCTCACTCCAAACTTTCGCTAGGATTGACTTTAGACCCACTCGGTGTTCGTCGAAAAACCAAACTTCAACTTCGGAATCAGGATGTTTATTTTGAATTTCCGTGACTTTCTTTGGCAAGTTTTTTTTATACTCTTCTTGGGCTTCTTTATTTCCTTTTCGATGCCTGGGTCTCGGTCGCTGCCAAGAGTAATGACACTTTTTTAGGTAATCCCACCCCCTTTGGGGCCAGACTTTTTCCCGTCCCGTTTCTTTTTCAATCCATCGCGCCACCTTGGGTCCTGTCCATAGTCCTCCATCTGACGGCGCTTTTTTTAAGGCTTGCTTAAGCTTTTCGAGTTGCTCGCCATTGAGTAAAGGTTCCCGCCCTCGGGGATTGATTTTGGTTTTGTTCCTTTGGTTAATGACTCCCTTCTCTCCTTGCTGGTTATATCGCTTTACGATTGTTCGGGCGTAGCGATAGCTCAACCCCACCGCTACGGCACTGTTTTCTATTGTCCATCCTAAGCTCACTTTCCATAACAGATGCCATCGTCGGCTTTCAACACCATCACGGCTCTTGCGGTACTTGTCTTTGAGTTCCTCTACGCTCAGATGATTAGCTAATTTTGCTTTTCTGGCCATGGGTTTGTCCTGACTGTTCTCTGAAACATTATAAAGGATTATTTGGAAACGGATTCCGTATCAGACCCGGAACAAGAGTCCAGGACGAGCCTATTGCCTCTTGCCTAGGGCGACCACAAGGGTACACCCCTACGTCTTTTCTTTTGCCTACTGCCTTCTTGTGCCTCTTGCCTCCTCTTCCCCCTTTCCCCGAAGTTATGTTACATTTAGTTAAGATTATGAAATGAAAACGCATCTAAAAATAATCGTTGCCGCAATCGGAGATAACTGATTATGAAATTTTCTTGGAGAGTCGCCCTGCTGTGGGCTATGCCATTATTGGTCATTGGCTTCTTTCTTTGGCAGGGGGCCTTCTCGTCCTCAGCCGTCACCAGTGGTGGGAATGCCGCCACCACCCGTATGAGTTATGGTCGTTTCCTCGACTATCTCGATTCCGGACGGGTAACCAGTGTTGACCTCTACGAAGGCGGACGGACTGCCATCGTGGAAGCTCGGGACCTTGACCTGGACAATCGTCTGCAACGGCTGCGGGTTGACCTTCCCGCCAATGACCCGCAACTCATTACGCGACTGCGGGAAGCCAATGTTAGCCTCGATACCCATCCTCCTCGCAATGATGGAGCAATCTGGGGCGTGTTGGGGAATCTCATTTTCCCGATTCTGCTGATTGCTGGTTTGTTCTTCCTGTTCCGCCGTTCAAGCAATGCTCCCGGTGGCCCAGGACAAGCCATGAACTTCGGTAAATCCAAGGCCCGTTTCCAAATGGAAGCCAAAACCGGCATTCTCTTTGATGATGTGGCGGGTGTGGATGAAGCCAAAGAGGAATTACAAGAAGTTGTAACCTTCCTTAAGAAACCCGAACGCTTCACCGCTGTGGGTGCGCGGATTCCTAAAGGGGTGCTGTTGGTTGGCCCTCCGGGAACCGGTAAAACCCTGATGGCGAAAGCGATCGCCGGTGAAGCGGGTGTCCCCTTCTTCAGCATCTCCGGTTCAGAATTTGTGGAGATGTTCGTCGGGGTGGGTGCATCTCGGGTGCGCGACCTCTTCAAGAAAGCCAAAGAAAACGCCCCTTGTATCATCTTCATCGATGAGATTGACGCCGTCGGTCGTCAACGGGGTGCTGGCATCGGTGGTGGTAATGATGAACGGGAACAAACCCTGAACCAACTCCTGACCGAAATGGATGGGTTCGAGGGCAATACGGGAATTATTATTATCGCGGCAACGAACCGCCCCGATGTGCTGGATTCGGCTCTGTTACGTCCTGGTCGCTTTGACCGCCAGGTGTCGGTGGATGCCCCGGATATTCGCGGTCGTCTCTCGATTCTCGATGTCCATGCTCGTAACAAGAAGTTAGATCCGTCCGTGTCGTTGGATGCGATCGCCCGTCGTACTCCTGGCTTCACAGGGGCGGACTTAGCCAACCTTCTCAACGAAGCCGCCATTCTCACGGCCCGTCGTCGCAAGGAAGCCGTCACCATGGCCGAAATTGACGATGCAGTGGACCGGGTGGTCGCCGGGATGGAAGGAACGCCGCTCGTTGATAGTAAGAGCAAGCGGCTGATTGCCTATCATGAGGTGGGCCATGCGATCGTGGGAACTCTGGTTAAAGACCATGACCCGGTGCAGAAAGTTACCCTGGTTCCTCGTGGCCAAGCCCGAGGTCTAACCTGGTTTGTCCCCTCGGAAGACCAAACCCTAATTTCTCGGTCTCAGATTCGCGCTCGTATTTCTGGGGCCTTGGGGGGACGTGCTGCTGAAGATGTGATTTTCGGTGATGCAGAAGTCACCACGGGTGCAGGGAATGACTTGCAACAGGTGACGAATATGGCTCGTCAGATGGTGACCCGCTTCGGAATGTCGGATCTCGGTCCTATGTCTCTGGAGAGTCAATCCTCTGAGGTGTTCTTAGGTCGTGATTTGATGACACGCTCGGAGTATTCCGAGGATATCGCCTCTCGGATTGATGCTCAGGTACGGGCGATCGTGGAGCAATGTTACGAGGAGGCGTGCAGTCTCATTCGTAACAATCGCGCGGTTATGGATCGTCTGGTGGATCTGTTGGTGGAGAAAGAAACCATCGACGGGGAAGAGTTCCGGCAGATTGTGGCGGAATACACCCATGTTCCTGAGAAAGAACAGTTTGTGCCAACACTGTAGATGGCGTTAGGTTGAATCTTACCCCCCAGTTTCTTTGTGAGACCGGGGGGTTTTTGCGATCGTTGAATCGGCAGGATTTGACTACTCCCTGCCATTACGGCAATATCGGAGCCGCAATGCAATATCGCGCTTTCGGTTGCCGGGATTTCTCCGCACTATAGCAATCAAAGATTGCCTTAGGACATTTTGAAGGATACTCTGAGTTGGAAGAGAATCTCCTACCTCTTGCCTCTTGCCTCTTGCCTCTTGCCTCTTGCCTCTTGCCTCTTGCCTTCTTATCCCCTATTTTTGTCCTATTCAGACCAATTTTTGCTATACAAGCTACCGCAACGCACCGGCTTGATAATCTGGCAAAAGTCCATCATCTGGGCTATTCAGTGGATGTGGGTATGCCGAGTTGCGGCATCACCTGCGGGAGATGGTGCTGAAGGAGGCAATTCGTGCCATTTTAGCGGGTTCGAGAGTATTACAATGAAGAAGTCCACAGAACTAGATCGGGAGATTAAGCGCCAATTGGCCAAAGTGGGTTTTGATTTGGAGGGGAAAACTTGATGACGCTGTTCGCAACCTTGCAAAACAAACGAGAGCAAATTTTGGACATTGCCGCCAAGCATGGAGCCTACAATGTCCGGGTGTTTGGCTCGGTGGTGCGAGGTGAAGATACCCCAGACAGCGACATCGATTTTTTGATTGACTACGACTTAGAAAAAATCACGCCGTGGTTTCCGGTGGGGTTGATTCACGATTTGCGGGACTTTTTAGGGCGGGATGTGGATGTGGTGGCCGCTAAGTCGTTACACCACTACATTAAAGATCGGGTACTGTCGGAGGCCAAGCCCTTATGAAAGATAGTCGTTTGGATGTAGTTGAGGGTAGTATTGTCACACTTAAGTCTTTGATATAGAGGACGCAACTTGATGGATAAACAACAGGTCCTCGATCACCTAATCGCTCACAAAGATCGCCCCTTGGGAGATAATCAAGTGCGATCGCAACTGACGGGATACGTGGTGATCAGGCTTGCTATAATATGATGGGCAGTGCAATCATTAAGCCATGTCAAGGCCTCCCGGTAAAATCCAGTCACGACCGATAGTCCAGCAAGATGAGAGCCACAATATCGTGGAATTACTAGAACTCATGCCAGAAATCACCCGATTTTATGGAATAGTCATAAAAATGTTCTTTGGTGATCACTCTCCACCTCACTTTCACGCAATTTATGGTGAGTATAATGCTTTGATTAGTATTGAGTCTCTAGAACTCATCGAAGGAGATTTACCACGACGTGCCGAAAAAATGGTACTCGAGTGGGCAAGATTGTACCAGAAAGAACTGCTCCAAATTTGGACAAGCCAAGAATTTATCAAGTTGCCACCTTTGAATTGATTTAAGCAGCTTTATGATACCACCTCGAATTAATGCCGCCAAAGTGATTGAAGATTATAAACTTTTGGTTGAATTTGACAATGGAGAGATACGGAAATATGATGCCTCTAAATTATTAGATAATCCCATGTTTGCTCTCTTAAACAATCCCGCGTTTTTTAGGAACTTTCAGGTCGAACCTGGAGGATATGCGCTAGTTTGGAATGAGGATATCGACATTAGTGAATACGAACTGTGGCAGCATGGAACTTCTGTCGCTGATGAAGATAGTTCTAGTCATCTTGAAAGTTTGCATTTCGAGCGTTAAGAAGAACGCCCTCATGAACTCTCGGATCATCCTGGTCAATTCCTCCATTATTCATGAGTCACGGTAGGGTGTATTGCGGCTTAAACCCATGTAGAATCCAGACAACAATCTACAAGCTGCCGCAACGCACCAGCTTGATAATCTGGCAAGGATTCATCATCGATATCTCCCGGTATTTGTGATACACTACTAATTAATATATAATTATTGAAGAAATTGCATGGCAAAACTTCACTCACTAATCGACAAAAATTATTCTCACCCCAAATATGGACGCTTGTTACACCATCGTGAATCTCAGAATCCCATTGCTCTGCACTACTCGGTACAACTTAATGATTCAGAGTCTTTAGCATGGGAGCCTGTTCATTCCAATCGTCAACAAGATACAGGAAGATTGGCGATTTGGACGATTGATTGGAATCATTATCGACCTGCCAAATGGGTGAAGCACTTAGAAAAAGATCGAGTTAAGAAGGCTCTGCATATTTCTGTCGATAAGTTCCATAAACACTGGCGGTATGAGCTATTCCGCTTTAACTGTGAGCATTGGGCACGTCTGGTAACGACTGGGGATTGTCGTTGCTACCAAATAAAGGAAGTTAAGAAACTGCAAAAAATTCCAATTATCGGCGTTATTGGTGTTGGTATTGCTGGAGTGGCGACCGGCGCCTGGGAGCATAATGAATATGCTCAGAAGTTAATTCAGAAAGAGCTGGGTATTACCTAGGGATACGATAGAGTCATAGCGAGCGAGGGTCTGTTGGTTTTGACAGTTGACAGGTTACACCTTTGCTAGATTTTTGGTTTTTTCATCTCCTCGACCCTTTTCAGATACCCTCTAAGAATATTAATACCGTTGATGCGATTTCTACCATTGGGGCCTTGCGGAAGCTGGCGGCGATCGCCCGTCAGGGACAGGGCGGAGGCCAAGCCTCTATGACCGCCCATGTCGAAGCGAATTGACGAGGCGGAGACATGAAGACAAAACTGGCGGCCCAGACACCCCAAAAACCGTAGTAAGATAACAAACGCCCATCAGTAAGCTGAGCCAAACCCCATGCGACTGTCCCAAATGCTCCTCGTCACCCTGCGCGAAGACCCCGCCGAGGCAGAAATCCCCAGCCATAAACTCCTGTTGCGGGCCGGTTACATCCGACGAGTCGCCAGTGGCGTGTACGCTTACCTCCCCCTGATGTGGCGCGTCTTGCAGAAAGTGTCCGCCATTGTCCGCGAGGAAATGAACGCCACCGGGGCCCAGGAATGTCTGCTTCCCCAACTGCAACCCTCAGAATTGTGGCAAGAGTCCGGGCGCTGGGAGACCTACACGAAAGCCGAAGGGATTATGTTCGCCCTCACCGATCGCCAAGGCCGGGAAATGGGACTCGGGCCCACCCATGAAGAAGTGATTACGGCGATCGCCCGCGACTGTATCCAATCCTATCGCCAACTTCCCCTCCATCTCTATCAAATTCAAACCAAGTTCCGGGACGAAATTCGCCCCCGCTTCGGCTTGATGCGCGGCCGGGAGTTCATTATGAAGGATGGCTATTCCTTCCATACCGACGAGGACAGCCTCAAACAAACCTACGCCGATATGGATCAGGCCTATCGCAATATCATCCGCCGCTGTGGCTTAGCCTTCCAAGCCGTTGAAGCCGATTCTGGGGCCATTGGCGGGTCCGGTTCCCAAGAGTTTATGGTTCTGGCTGAGGCTGGGGAAGATGAAGTTCTCTATGTGGAGGACGGAAGTTACGCCGCCAACGTGGAAAAAGCCGTCTCTCTTCCCCCCGACGCTGAACCCTCTCCCTTCAGCAGCTACGAGAAACGAGACACCCCCGACACCGCCACCATCGCCTCAGTCTGTGAGTATCTCAACTGTTCGCCGACTCAGGTGGTGAAAAATGTTCTCTATCAGGCGGTCTATGATACAGGAATTACGGTTTTGGTCTTGGTGAGTATTCGCGGCGATCGCGATGTCAATGAGGTCAAACTGCAAAATGAACTGACTCGCCGTGCTGGGGATTATAAAGCCAACGCCCTGATTTCTCTGGAGGTTCCTGATGCCGAGGCGCAACAAAAATGGGCGGCAAAACCTCTGCCTCTTGGCTATATTGCCCCCGATTTAAATGATGATTGTATTCAATCCCAAAAACAGCTTCATCCTAAGTTTTTACGCTTAGGAGATACTACCGTTAAAGACTTGACAAATTTCGTCACAGGTGCTAACGAAACGGGCTATCACGTGGTGGGCGCTAATTGGGGGCAACAGTTTACCTGTCCTGCTTTGCTGGATTTGGACAAGGCCATGGCGGGCGATCGCAGTCTGAAAAACCCCCAGCTAACCCTACAAACGGCCCGAGGCATTGAAGTGGGGCATATCTTCCAATTGGGAACCAAGTACTCCCAAGCCCTGGGCGCGATGTTTACCGATGAAAATGGCAAAGGCAATCCTCTGGTGATGGGCTGTTATGGAATTGGCGTCTCTCGTTTAGCCCAATCGGCCGTGGAACAGTCCCATGATAAAGATGGCATTATTTGGAATCCGGCGATCGCCCCCTATCATGCCATTATTACCGTTCCTAATATCAACGTCGAAGAACAGATGCAGGTGGCCGAACAACTGTACGCAGAACTCAACGCCGCCGGAGTCGAAACTCTCCTCGACGATCGCAAGGAACGGGCTGGCGTGAAGTTCAAAGATGCCGATTTAATGGGGATTCCCTATCGTGTGGTCACCGGGCGGGCGATCGCCAACGGAAAGGTTGAAGTCGTCCAACGGGCCAGCCAGGAAAAACAAGAACTGGAGATTTCCCAAGTGGTTTCAACCCTCAAAACCTGGCTTGAGGCGAGTTTGAACGGGTTGGAGTAACAATTTCGCAAAACTTTAGATGGGATTGCGAAAACCGAGGTTAGGTTGGGATGTATCAAGAGGTTCCCCTATCCCCTCTTGAGGATGTTATCCATGAAAAAACTTGCCGTTATCCTCGCCAGTTGTACCGCCTTAGGCTTCAGTCTATCGGCCTGGGCCACCTCTCATCCCAACCCTCACCCCTCCAACCTCGAACCCATGAGTGACGGCGATCGCGACTCCCTCGATGCCTATCAGCAGTATCGTCAGATTATCCAACGAACCACCGGAATGGTTCGCAATGACACCGCCCAGTCTCAGGTGAGGGACTACGGACTGAATATCGTCAGGGTCACCTGGGAAGACAGCGCCCGCTATGAAAACTCCTCCGTGGGTCCCAACATCAGCGATTTAACCATTCAGGTTCGGCAATATCACCCAGAACAGCGGCGCTATGAACAGCATTTGATGCCTGTGATCCGCCATCCCAACTTCACGGACTTAACCGCCGATATTCCCCTGAATCGGTTTCATCTGCTTGTGGGGAATCACAATGGAGGAGACTTGGAACGGGTTTCCTTGCGGGACGTCTTAGAAAATCTGCCCAACTATCTCCATAACCCCGACTCTTGGGCCAGCGAGACTCCCTCCTTACTCGCGAAACGGGATACTCATGTTCTCGTGAGCGCCCAGGCCTGTTTTCTCCCCATTCCTCAAGGAGAAAAGGCTCAATTTAACCCAGTGCTATTTAACTATCAGTCCTATCCCGGCGACCCCGCTGTACTAACGCTTCTAGCCACCCGAGAAGGAACCAGTATCACCATTATCGATAACCGGGATGAGGATGATCTCCCCTATCGGCAGATGTGGGGACAACAACTGTTTTTCAACCAAAACGGGCAACGGGCCCGACTCACGGGAGAGCGTCTGAGCGATTTTCAGGCCCAGCAAGCCTCAGAAGCAGACCCGACGGATGAGCCAACTCCTGAAGCGGCTGGGGAGTCAGGACTGAACATGGTCATGGTGATTCAGGTTCCCCTGAAGCAAAAAGAACCTATGATTGATGAGATGTGGGATATGCCAGTGCTACTAGCGGCCCCCGAAGAGGCGATGGATTTCAGTAGCGTTGAAGAGGCGGTGATTGGCCATGGGGAACCGGAAGGGCCATTTACGGAAATCGCCGGACTCTCCATTGAACGACACCCTGACTTTCCCATTCGGGTTACGGTGCAGTTTTATAAGGCCACAGATAATGGGGTGCTGTCTCCTGACGATGTTCGCGAGATTCACGAACAAATCAACCGTGTTTATGAAGATGCGGATTATGTAGGCAGTTTAGTGGTGGGCGATCGCACTCAACGGCCCACAGACTATCACGGAGACCATCAACAACCGAAAGATTGGTGGCACAAATTCTGGGAACATTATTATCGCAATCAGGGGTGATGGCCCTTACTGTCGTCGGCGGTGCGTTCCGGCAAGTTTTAGCCGAGTGGTTAACATCCAAAATGAGCTGATGCCGGGACGCACCCTACCCCCTACTCTCTCCTTCTCTGTGTCCTCGGGCAGCCACAAGGGCGTGCCCCTACGTGGTTCCCCCTCCTCCGCCCTACTGCCTACTGCCTACTGCCTAAAACTCATAATTCTCCTCCCCTACCCATAAACTAATCGGAACCGCATGAGCGCGATCGCTCACCTTAACTTGAACCACAAACGATTCCGGTTCCTCCATCTGAATTTGGCTGATTCGATTATTGATGTCATTGCGTTGGTCTTCCGGCATATAATACCGTTCCAAACCATAGACAATTTGCCAATTGCGATGTTGCCCTCGCAAGGCAATTTGATTAGAGGCTAAATCATCAGGACGCTCAGCACTGACAGCGACGGGAACCCAGGGGAGTGGACGTTCTCCGGGGGCGGCGACTTCGCTTGGCTCTTCGAGAATCACGTAGAAGTCAAAATGGCGATCGCCATAGAGGGGAGTATTAAACAGTTCATTGCCGCCGGGAAGTTCCTGGAGTCGGTGGCGTTGGGAAATCTCATAACTGAGGGTTTGATAATAGCCCCGCAACATATCATAGGGGTCAACCGGTGCCGTTTGTAACACCACGGGAGTTCCGGTAATTACCGTATGGGCATCGCGGGCGGGAACCGCTAGAATTAGGAATCCTTGGAACAGTAAGGGGAGCCAAAACCGCCATTGAGAAAGGCCACGGGGTTTCTGTTGAACCTCAATCTCGGGTTGAGTCTCCACGGGGTTGGGGATTAAATCTTCTGTCATCAGTTGTGCTCCTGAAGTTGAGGATGAGAGGTAGAGGCGTGATGGTGGATATTACGCTCAAACCAGAGTCCCGCCAAAATGACACCTACGCCACAGGCCGCAAAGACCACAGCTTTGGTCATGAGTCCGGTGTTGTATTCGAGGGTGCGGGTCATAATCCCAATAATCAGTAGGATCATGCCACTCCAAAAGCTGCGACGACTCCCTAACGCGAGTCCATCACGAATGGCGGCAATGGAGAGAACAAAGAAGAGAATATTGAATAATAATGGGGCCAGAACCTCCAAGGGGGCAAGGTTTAAATGGGTGTATAGACTGCCCGCCGTCAGGAGTAACATGATTAGAATCACCCCAGTATTGAGCGATCGCTCTTGAAGCAGACTAAACTGAGACCATTGACGGCCGAGCTTCAACCATAGCCAAATTGTCAGAGTCGAACAGAGAATAATCTCCACCAACAGATGAGCGCCCCAGGACAATCGGAACATCTCTGGAGAGATGGATACTGAAGCCCAAGCGTTAAACGACAAGACATAAAAGACGACAGCTAGCCAAATTAAGGCAATTTTACGAGCGATACTCTGAAATGAGGGTTCAATCCATTTCTTAGGAGATTGAACGCTGTATGCCCAGAGAAGCGCCGCTGGTAACACGATCGCCATCTCACCTCTCCAGTTTCCAAACGCCGTCAGATTCATCAGGAAGGAGAGGCTAAACAGTAACGCCCCCAAGCCAAAAGTAAAGCGAGAACGACTGCGATGAGCTAGAGGTAGAATCAAGGCGATGCTCAACAAGGGCATATGCAGAATCGCCAGATGGTAGATTGTTAAATCCTGGGCCATCATGGTGTGCATCATCCCCCGTAAATAGCCAAACCCCAGCAACAGCACTGAGAGCATACTTAGGGCCGGCATCGCTAAACTCAAAGCCATCACCCAAACCGCTAGCCCCCAGACTAAAAAGAGTTCATAGAGTTCTCCACTCTGATGAAACATCTGGGATACCAAGGAGATATTCGCCCCTAGGGTTAACCCCCCCAGTAGCAGCAGGGCCGCCCCGAGTTTTTTAAGCCCATTTTCCGACGGGGAACGCCATAGATAGAAACCGATGGTATTGATGGCCAAAAACGTTGCCATCAACAGAACCACCTTAACCTCGCGACTCCAAACCATCCAGTTGGCGGCGACAAAGGTAATCACCCCCAAGCCCAGGAGAATCCCCCCCAGACTAATAAGGATCGTCGTGAACTGACTACGAGCATTAACCTCGATATCACGAAACTGATAGCGAGTCGCTAGAGTCTCATACAGTTGGGCATCAATTAGGCCCTCGCGCCACCAGACTTCGGACTCCTGACGAAGTTGGCGGCGGAATTTCTCTGAAGCCATCTTAAACTGACCCCCCATGTGATTAGGTTGTCTTCAGCTTAAGCTCAGACCTTTAGCTTTCAGGGAGAGAATAGACAGTTTTTTCTGAAAAAAACAACTCAGAAACTGTCCTAGGCAGGAGACTGAGTGAGAGGGTTTTCGTTTTCGTCCACTCGCGGCAGTCCGAGACTGTAGTTGCGCACCGGCGCACCCAGGTTATAGCTGAGATCTCCCTGCTGCAACATTGAACGCACAAAATGTTCTAAATCTGAGCCAATGCGACGGATATTGTACTCGCTTAAATCCTGACCGGCACTGGCGGCGACCAATTCCTCAAACTTGTCATAGACTCGTTGCACCGTCTCATCAGTCCAAACCAGTTCATTATCAGGATCGATGTCAATGGTGAGTTTATCGGGGCTAGGGACAATATCTCTCCCTTCAATTTCAGCCGTAAAAATGCGAATGTGGCGGGTCGTGGATTTTAGCAGCATGAGTTGAGATGGACGTAGAACGACAGATAAAATTTAGGTGAACCGAGTCAAAACTTCTCAGACGGCCGCCTGAGTCAGGGATTGTCCCGATTTTAGTACCCCTCATTGTAGCGGTCTGGTTGCCATGGGGACAATGTTTCTACCCTTGAGGGGAGGAGATCGGCCAGGAGTCCTGCTAGGATTGAGGGCAGTAGTTGGTCATGGTTTAGATAAAACGACGTGAAAGACCCGTTTGTGCGATCGCCTCGTGGAGTTGATCCAGCAGACAACATTGTTCAGCAAGCCCGCCAAGGAAGTATTGCTGCGATTGTCCAGGTGTTGAATGACAACCTGACAGACCTGGGTGTGCGCACTCGGGCCGTGTTTGCTGAGGGTTGGCTGCAACTCCTCTGTGAATCTCCCCAGGCCCAAAGCCTGGATATCGATGAGGTCGTCGAGCGCATTCAGGACTTACTCGAAGGGATTTCTCCCCGCAACATTCGTCGGGTGAATGTCAACTGTCGCGTGGCACGAGAAGAACAACTGTTGTGGCTCGATGAGATTCGTCGCGATCCGGAGAATCAGCTTTTATGGTCAAAATCGATCTCGATTCGACGCCCCAATCTCCTGAAACGACTTCTCAATGCCCAACGTCAGCCGGCAAGTCCCCGCAAAGTGGCCTTACCGCGACGGCTACAACCCTCCCAACCTCGAAGTCAGGATCGCGATCGCCAACTGCTGATTGGCAGCCTCATTTTTATCTTGGTGTTGTTACTCGGCGGCATCTGGGCCTATCAAACTTGGATTTCCTCGTTACCCTCAGATTCAACGGATCTCCCGGCGGATGATCCTTCAACTCCCAACGAGACCTCTCCCCCTCCTCCTCCCCCGACTCAAGTGGATTCCTTTGCTCAGGCCGTTAACTTGGCTGAACAAGCCTCCTTTGCCGGGCAAACAGCCGAAACTCGGGCCGAATGGTTGGATTTAGCCGCCAAGTGGCAACGAGCCGCTGATCTGATGGCCCAGGTTCCCTCAGAGGATCCACGATATCAGACCGCCCGCGATCGCACTCAACTCTATCGCCAAAATAGCCAAGTGGCTCAACAACGAGCGGAACAGGTTGAACAAACGGATGATTAATCAATCCTCCCCAGTCTCCTCCGTCTCAGGAGACTCGGACTCCTCCGCTGCTTCAGTCTCAGACTCATCTGGAGGGATTACCTCTTGGGGTGTTTCCTCTTGGGGTGTTTCCTCTTGGGGTGTTTCCTCTTGGGGTGTTTCCTCTTGGGGTGTTTCCTCTTGAAGTATCTCCTCTGCCGGCTCATCTGGAGGGGTTACCTCTTCAGGGGTTACCTCTTCCGGCTCATCTAGAGGAGTGTCCTCTTCTGGAGAAGCAGGTAGGGGTTGAGCCTGCCAATCCTCACGGGAGCGATTCACCGCATTTTCGACATTGAGGGGTAAGAGGATAACAGACACCTCACGGGAGTCGGTCGTCTCCTGCGCCTCCTCAGATTCAGTGTCCTCCTCTGCTTCCTCATTCAGGGTGTCCCCGAGAATCTCATCTCCCGATCGAACCCATCCATAGACAAAACTGCCCGTAAAATCGCGATCGCCCACCCACAACTCCTGAACCTCGCCATCATCCAACTCAATGCGAAGGCGAGCGCGAGGACTTTCTAAGCCATACTCCCCGAGATTATCCGCCGTCGTCACAATGGGGCGATCGCTGCGAGCATTCTCCAACACCATCAACAGAAACGAAACATAGGCATCATTGGCCGGGTTAGCCTCCCCCTGGGGTTCCCCATCCTCCAGCATCACAGACTGCCAATCCGTTGTAGTGAAACGAGTTTCATCCTCCGACGGGATCTCCAACGGCTCATCAAGCTTCGTTAACTGCACCGTATAGTCGGCCCGAGTCAGCGTCATCTGGCGAATCGCACTCGCCTCAAAGCGAAAGGCCCGTTGTTCCTCCTGACGTTGACGCTCAAACTCCGGGGCGATCGCCCCCTCATACAACAGCACCCCACCGCCAAAAATCACCGCCAACAGCAACAACACCTGAGTCGATCGCTTTAATTTCATGTCTGTCTCCTCCAGAACTCATTTCAATCTCAACCCTGAAGCCGATAGAATAACAACAGCCCACGCCTAGGATTCTCGGCTCTGGGTTGAGAGCTACAAATCCAGACCAGACCTCAGTTGGGCGGTTTTCTCAATCGAACCACACCTAACATCTACATTTATGGATATCCAGAACGGCTTTGTCGGCACCGTCGGCAACACTCCCCTGATTCGTCTCAACAGCTTTAGTGATGAAACAGGGTGCGAAATCCTCGGAAAAGCCGAATTTCTCAATCCGGGTGGCTCCGTTAAAGACCGGGCCGCTCTCTATATTATCGAAGATGCCGAAGCTCAAGGGTATCTCAAGCCTGGTGGAACCGTCGTCGAAGGTACAGCCGGCAACACCGGGATTGGACTAACCCATATTTGTAACGCAAAAGGCTATAAATGCCTCATTATCATCCCAGAAACCCAGTCTCAGGAAAAAATGGACACCCTCCGCACCCTAGGGGCCGAGGTGCGGCCGGTTCCAGCAGTTCCTTACCGCGATCCCAATAACTACGTCAAACTCTCGGGCCGTCTCGCCGAGGAGATGGACAACGCCATCTGGGCCAATCAGTTTGATAACCTCGCCAACCGTCGGGCCCATTATGAAACCACGGCCCCAGAAATTTGGGCCCAAACCGACGGCAACATTGATGCCTGGGTTTCGGCCACAGGAACGGGGGGAACCTATGCGGGAGCGGCGATGTTTTTTAAAGAGAAAAACCCCAAGGTCAAATGTGTGGTGGCTGACCCCATGGGGAGTGGTTTATACAGCTATGTGAAGACCGGCAAAATCGACACCAGCGGCAGTTCCATTACGGAAGGGATTGGCAATAGTCGCATTACCGCCAATATGGAGGGCGCACCCATTGATGATGCCATTCAGATTGACGATACAGAAGCCCTGCGAGTCGTCTATCAACTTCTGCGTCAGGATGGCTTATTCATGGGCGGTTCTGTGGGCATCAATGTCGGGGCGGCGGTGGCCTTAGCGAAGGAACTCGGGCCCGGTCATACCATTGTCACGGTGTTATGCGATAGTGGCTCGCGCTATCAGTCGCGATTGTATAACCCAGACTGGCTAGCGGCTAAGGGTCTGGCCCTGTCAAGTTAAGGAGTTAGGGGTATTTCTAGCTGCCGATAAACCAGCGAGTTCCAGTCCAAAGATAATAGACTCCGGTCAACATCAACGCGACTGTTCCAAAGCGAATGACTGCCTCGGAATGCTTCAGGATCTGCCGGCTTTGTTTGGCTAACCCCGTGAACAAACTGGCCAGGAAAATCACAGCTGTATAGCCCAGGGCATAGCTGACCATGGTGAGGGTTCCTAGCATTTGGGAACCCGTCGCGGCCGCTGCGGCTAGAACGGCAAATAACACGGGACTGGCACAGGGGGAACTGACGAGGGCAAAGGTCAGCCCAACGCCATAGGGACCCGCTTTCGGAAGATGTATATTGGTTTGGGGTAGGGGGAGTTGAATCACCCCCAGAAGCCATAATGCCATCAGGGCCATGAGTAAGCCAACGGCGATGTTGATATAGCCTCGGTAGTCCACCATGACGGCCCCGGCGAAGGACGAGACTAAGCCAAACAGACTCAAAATGGTCACTGACCCCAATACGAATAACCCGGCTTTTTTGAAGGCATCCCAGCGGGAGTTAATGTTAAGGGTGCCGATATAGCTGAGATTGACCGGCAACAGAGCTAAAATACAGGGGGAAATGCTCGCTAGCAACCCTCCAGTGAAGGCTAAGGTCAGCAGGACAGGAGGATGAGCGGTGTTTTGTTGTTGGAACCATTGCTGATACCGATGTTCAACGGATGAGATGAGATGTTCCAACGGCCGCCCCAGACTGGCCCCGAACGTGATGACGAGAACTAAGGCCAGGGTTCCTAACACCAGGTAGGGCCACCATCGTTTCGCGGCTTTGAGGGGAGGTTTGTCTTGACGGGATTTGGACAGGACTGAGGAGTCTTGGGGGTTTACCATTGCGTTGGCCTAGAAAAAGAGCAGTTCGGGACATCCAATCACTCGTTGGAGTCGCCGTGATGGGGATGAGAACGTGCATCAGCAATTGAGCGTCTTGATTCGAGTCATCAATAGCGGCCAGATATTGGATGCACGTTCTAACCTCCGAGGATGGAGCGTCTATTGGATGACCGGATCTAATACGGTGGTGTAGTCCTCTAGGTTGGGATTGTTTCGGTGCTGGGCTAGAATTCGTCCGGTCTCGGGTTCGACAATGGTTAACATCCCTGTTTGCGACTTGTTGGCCTCTAGAAATTCCTGTAAGCCGAGTTCCTTGGCCTTGGCCTCTGCTTCAGCAGTGGTGCTGCGATCGCTGACATCCAAGATCACGAAACTAACTGTCTCGTCATAGTCTTGTTTGAGTTGTGCCAACGTCGGTGCGATATTCTCGCAGGCGGCACACCAAGTGGCAAATACATCAACTACAACAGGTTTCCCATGCAATTCGGAGGCTAAGGGCCCTCCCACTGACGCGTAGGAGTTTCCAGCACAGGGGTCTCCGGCACAGGGGTCTCCAGCACAGGGGTCTCCGGCACAGGGGTCTCCAGCACAGGGGTCTCCGGCACAGGGGTCTCCAGCACAGGGGTCTGTGACCCCGGCTGGGGCATCTTGTCCCGCACAGGGGTTCGCGCAGCCAAATGCCAGTCCTAAACCCAGGATGGAGGCAATGGAAATGTTAGCTAGATAACGGACTTTCATCGATATATCTCCCAAAAACAACGTCGTCGTGGAGGACGACCACTGTTTCGGGTACGCTTGCGATGATGATTTGGTTTTCTGCCTGAGTGTTTGGTGCGGATGTCCGGGGCTGACATGAACATCCACAAAGCCTAGGTAAGTCCCGAATCCTCATCAAAACTTTAGAGAATCAACATCTTAGGGGGGATTGCTGTCGATATACTTGGACTAGGGAAACTATATTTTTTGGGAAGAAAATAGAGAACTCACAACTTTCCCTCTCAAGTTCAAGGCTTCTTCCTACCATAGGAATTCTCCCATGTCAACCCATCCTCGACAAATTGTAATTGGTGACGTTCATGGTCATTACGACACCCTAATCCGATTGCTAGACAGTCTTGGGCTACAAGAGGGCGATCGCGTCGATTTTTTGGGAGATCTCATTGATCGCGGTCCTGCGAGTTGTCAAGTGGTTGACTTGATCATGTCTCATCCTTCCTATCATGCGATTCGGGGCAACCATGAGGAGATGATGCTCTCAGCATTAGTCTACGGTCGAGAGGATGAGCGTTATTTTGACTTTTGGCTCAGTGGCGGCGGTGATATGACCTTAGAAAGCTATCCCAACTCAGACCTGATGTACCACCATTTGGATTGGCTTGAATCCCTGCCGGCCTACCGAGATCATGGAGATGTCTGGCTGGTTCATGCTGGCGTGGACCCCCATCGTCCTCTAGAAGACCAGTCGAGTCAAGAATTTTGTTGGATTCGCGATGTCTTTCATCGCCAAACGACTCCCTATTTTACAGATAAGCTCATGATCATTGGTCATACGATTACCTTTACCTTCCCGGGAGTCCAGTCTGGGCAGTTGGTTCAAGGCTGTGGTTGGCTGGGGATTGATACGGGAGTGTATACCCTCGAAAGCGGCTGGCTGACGGCTCTGGATGTGACCCATAAACAGGTGTATCAAGCTAATGTCTGGCAAGAAAGCCTGCGATCGCTCCCCTGGGAGGATATCGTTGTGACCATTGACCCTAATCGCGTGCGTCGCCGTCGCTTTGCCTTGAAGTGATCCCAACGAAAAGACAATGTTAGGATAACCTCTGTGACGATCGGCCATCTGGATCGCAGGTTGCGATCGCGGCCGCTCAACTTAAAGGGGTTTTGGTGATGAGGAAAAAAACAAACCTATCGTTAGAGCGATCGCTCCGAGAGCCGAACCGGGCTACTCAGATGACTCGCCCGGAGGACTCCTCCGTTCCGCGTCAGCGGCAACGTCGCCAACGCTCTTGGACATCCTGGCTCCCTGGGTGGCAGTTCTGGACGCTCCTGTTTGGGGTGGGGACGATTGGTACGGCGATTACGGCCTCGGCGTTGCTGCTGAGTTTGCCGAGTGTTCCCAATTGTCCGCGTATTTTCTGGCCCACAGCCTCGGCGTCCATGCGTCTCTATTGTGGGCAGTTGGCTGCCAATAAAAACACGGTGGACGATATTCTCGAAGCGATCGCCCTCGTCAGCGAACTTCCCGAGGATCATGGCCTACGTCCAACCATCAATGCCCAAATTGAGGACTGGACGCAAGAACTTCTCGATTTGGCAGAAACCTCATTCCATGAAGGGAGATTACCCGAAGCCATCGATACGGCCCGGCGCATTCCCACCCATGAGCTTTCTGATAGTGCCCAGGCGGCCATTGAACCGGTCATTGAACAGCGGATTGAGGACTGGAAGCGTATTTGGACGGAGGCGGAAGACCTTTATGCCGAAATTGAGGATCATTTGCAAAACCGCCGCTGGAATTTAGCGTTTTCTGCCACGACTCGCTTACGTTCGGTACAGAATCACCATTGGCGGGTGACGAAGCAGGAGGAGATTACTCAGCGGGTTCAACAGGCCCGGGACGATACCAACAAACTGGCTAATGCTCGTAATCTGGCCAACCGTCGCACGGTAGACGATCTCCTCGAAGCGATTAGCATGGCAGAAGGGATTGGCCTGGACTCCTTCGCCTATTCCAGCGCTCAAGATGCCTTAAAAGAGTTTGGACGGACGATGTTGGATTTAGCCGAGGCCCAACTTCAGGCCCAAAACTTGACTGAAGCCATTGCCATCGCCCGCCGGGTTCCGGCCAGTACCCAGTTGAAAGAGGAAGCCAACGATTTTGTGGTGTTAGCTCGCGGTGAGTTTATGGCCTGGCAACCCAGTGTTCGAAATCTGGAAAATGCCATTACGCAGGCTCAGCGGATTCCCCTGGATAGTCCTCTCTATAGTCGCGCTCAGACTCGAATCCGTCAGTGGCAAGGTGCGATTGATGAGGTGGCAGTTTTGGAACGGGCCCGTAATATGGCTCGCACGGGCAGTACAGCAGATTTAACGACGGCTATTTCTCAGGCGGAACTGATCTCAAATTCAACTCCGGTTTATGATCAGGCTCAGGAAGAGATCAATCGCTGGCGTACACAACTGCAAACCCGTCAAGATCGCCCAATTTTGCAACGGGCGGAAACCCTGGCCCGACAAGGGAACTATCAACAGGCGATCGCCCAAGCCCAACAAATTAGCAGTTCACGGGCCCTCTATAATGATGCCCAAGCTCAGATTAATCGCTGGCAACAGACGATTAGTGAACAGCGCGATCGCCCTATCTTCAATCGGGCTGAACGTCAGGCCAATGCCGGCAATCTGCAACAGGCGATCGCCACGGCTCAACAAATTCCCTCCAACAGTGCCCTCTCGGGAGAAGCACAAACGGCGATCGCCCGTTGGACCAGTGCCCAGCGCGATCGCGATCTCCTAGATCAAGCCTATCGTCTGGCTGATAATGGCTCGGCAGAATCCCTAGAATCGGCAATTCGCACCGCCAACAGCATCACCAATTATGGCGGTCAACGCCCGGATGCGGATGTCCTGATTCGTAATCTCAGTTGGGAATTGCTCGAACTCGCTCAGTCTCGGGCTTGGAGTAGTCTCAGTGCGGCGATCGAGACGGCGGAACGCATTCCCAGATATACGGAGGCTCACAGCGAGGCTCAGCGGTTAATTCGCGATTGGAATGCCCAACTCAACCCCCCCCCACCGGCCCCCGAACCGGAAATCGATTTAGAGCGTAAGTTTGAGGATGGGGTTCCCATTGATTGGGGCAATCCGATTCCTAGTGATTAATGTTCCTTGCCCTTCTGTTTGCCAAATAAGCAGATATCAAAGGATTGGAGCATCTCAGGAATTGTCATCACTGCATCGGTGTCATAGTGATTGGACAGTAACACCGTCCAATTGTCTCGCTCTAGGGGTTCATCTAAATCGAGGGGTTTTTGGAAGGAGAAGTTGATGAGCACCAGAATTGACTCCTCCTCTGTTTCCCGTAGATAGACGAGATGTTCATGGGGATAGTGAATCAGCGATCGCCAACTCCCCCGTTGCAAGGCGGGATGTTTCTGATATAGCTGAATCAAACGCCGGTAGAAGTTCAGCAGGGAATCGGGGTTTTTCCAGGCGTTCGCCACATTTAAGTCTTTGTAATTGGGATGCAGCGGTAGCCAGGGTTCGACGTCTTTGCCGAAACTGAACCCCGCCTGGGGGGAGTCATCCCATTGCATGGGAGTTCGCGAACCATCTCGCTGTTCAGGAACTTCGCCACTGGTACTCGGGGCGATGGCCTTATCCCGTAATTTCTCCGGGGGAATCTCTCGATGATCCACCATGCCCAATTCCTGGCCATAATAGAGGACGGGTGTGCCCCGTAACGTTAACAATAAAGTGGCCGCCGCTTGGGCGATCGCATGGGAGTCGATACAGAGACTACATTCAACCCAGCGAGACAGATGGCGCGGGATATCATGGTTATCAAAAAAGTACACCGGTTGCGCCCCCAGAGGCGTCACCAATTCCTTATGTTCAATTTCCCGTTGTAAATAGCCCGGATACCAGGGACTAAAGGCAAATTCAAAGGTAAAAGGCAAATGTAATTCGTCATTTTTAGTCCCATAAAACCGGGTGGATTCATACAGACGATTGTCGATAAAGGTCTCACCAATCAACAGGCGATCGCCATACTCATCTAAAATGCTGCGGATTTCCCGCACAATCTCATGATTTTCGGGCAAGTTTTTTTCATACAAATGATGATAGTTATTATATTCATTTTTGTCATTTGTACCGAATTTCAAGGGATTGTCCCGAAAGTATTTATCTTTGCTATAAACACTCGATGCGTCAAGACGAAACCCATCTACCCCCTTATCCAACCAAAAACGAACCACCTTATAAATTGCCTCCCGCACCTCTGGGTTGCGCCAGTTTAAATCCGGTTGATTTTTATTAAAGGTGTGAAAATAATACTGTTTTCGACTCTCGCAATACGTCCAGCCTGTGCCCCCAAAATAAGAGAGCCAGTTATTTGGGAGATTATCTTTATAACCTTCCTGCCACAAATACCAATCAGCTTTAGGATTCTCGCGATTCTGTTGTGACTCTAAAAACCACTCATGTTGATTAGAGGTATGATTAAGAACCAAATCTAAAATAACTTTAATATTCCGTCGATGACATTCGACAATCAACTCCTCAAAATCTGCCATCGTCCCGAACATCGGGCAAATTTCAGTATAGTTACTCACATCATAGCCATTGTCCATCATGGGGGACTCATTAATAGGAGATAACCAAATGGCATTAATCCCCAAAGAGGTTTCACTTTCCAGATTGCCATCATTGAGATAATCTAACCGCTGAATAATTCCCTGAATATCACCAATTCCATCCCCATTGGCATCCGCAAAAGTCAGGGGATAAATCTGATAAATAATTCCCCGTTCCCACCACGCTTGTTCGGTTTTCGTTTCTGGTTTCGTCATTACAGCAATTTCTATCCATAACAATAATCGGCAGCAAACCATGGCGTACGTTAAGCACGGCATAGTTTGCTGTCTAGATGTCTCTGGGACAAACCCAGTTCACCCCCAACGTCTCCTGAACGGCCGTCCGGGAATCAGCTTAACCGACGACCTGACCCTCTAGCCAATTTAAGACCAAAGGATTGACCACATCTGGGCGTTCATCATGGGGACAATGACCCGTTTCGGGAATAGAATGGAACTCCACCGGATGGCGTTCACCCCAGTGGCGATAAATCTCTGCCCCTTTCACCGGTGTCCAGGGGTCATCTTCGCCCCAAAGCACTAACACCGGACAATTGACTGAATCAATCAACTCCGAGGGTTTCGGGCCCGGAGGTGCCGAGAGAATCGACGCAAACACCTGTTGCGCTCCTACATCACAAGAGGGAGTATACAACAGTTGCACCAACTCATCGGTGACCGCCTCTCGGTTCCCATAGACTTGATAGAGGGTGTTACGAATCCGTCGCGGTTGTCGAACCTGGTTGAACATTAACGTTCCCAGGGTTTTCGAGGCCACCAACTTGGCAAAGGTTCCCATCACCACCCGCAGGGGGAAGGCCAGTTCCTCCGGGCGATGATTCAGTCCTCCGGCACAGTTGAGTAACACGGCCCCTCGGGTAGAATCGGGATATTGGGCCGCCATCACCAACGCCAATAAGGCCCCGATGGAATTGCCCACAAATACCGTGGGTTCCGCGATGAACTCCTGCCAAAAATCCACCAGGAGATCTCGCCATAAGTCAATGGAATACTCAAAGGGGGGTTTGGCCGACTCGCCAAATCCCAGTAAGTCCAAGGCATAGACACGATAACCAGACTCAGCCCAAACGGGGATATTCTGGCGCCAATGGCCAATGGAGGCCCCAAAACCATGAATCAGAACCAAGGGGGGGCGCTCACCGTTGCCCTCACCGTTGACTGTATAAGCAATGGACTGTCCGCGCCAAGTCCAAAACTGTCGTTGCAAAGAAGACGCAGAGGAGGGAGATTGTACCGTCACAACAGAATTGATAGAACGTATTGTTAAGACTTCATTCTATCGGGTTTTCTCCAACTCTGCCGCCGCTGGAGGCGACCATCCCTGCGGTTAGCCGATGCGAGAGTAACGATTCCCGCAGCCTAGGGACAAAAACCTAGGGACAAAAACCTAGGGACAAAAAAAGAAAACCGCAACGCCGTCTTACCTCAGCTTCCGACCTGTATGCGACAGTGGAATCCATCTATAACCCAGATGGTTCCTCAGCCCTTTATCTCCGGCTCTAGGAGTCTAACGCGAGGTTAGCATACCGAGCCACAAGCACATTGAGGGCCTCATACAGGACAAGTATAGATCGTAAAACAATATTGGCAGTCACCAACGTCGCAGTCTTCTATAGCTCTTATTTTAGCAAGCTGGTGGCAAATGGCAACTGATCGCCGTGAAATTCTGCCGGACGAGGGAGTCAATCGCCACCGAAACAGGATACAACAAGGGATATAGACCCATCTACGGCTTAACCCTCAACTGTCCTATGCCTGACTATCCTGGAATTTCTAGTGATGCCTTCCGTCACCCCCTCGATCGCGAAGCTGAGGAGGCCTTGCGCAACTTAGCGGGGTTTGATGGGGTGGCCCGCAAGTTTGTTGAATATGTCTATGAACGTCCGCAAGCGGTGTTTCTGACGGGGAATCACATCCAAGTGGGGCCCCGACAATATTCTACTGTCTACCAACTCTTCCGGGAGGCGGTGCGGGCCTTGGATATTTCCCCGGAACCGCTGCTGTTTGTTTCCCATAACCCCCAACTGAATGCCTTTTCTTTAGGGCAAGATTACCCCTCCATCACCCTCAACTCGGGCCTCCTCGATGCTATGGATGAAGCCCAGTTAAAGGCGGTCATCGCCCATGAACTGGGCCATCTCAAATGCGGTCATACGATTTTGATTCAGATGGCCATGTGGGTTATCTCCACCGCTAGATTTGTGGGGGAGTTTACCTTCGGGATGGGGAATGTTATCAGTAGTGGCTTACTCTACGCTTTTTATGAATGGCGACGCAAAGCCGAACTCACGGCCGATCGCGCGGCCCTATTGGCAACGGATCATCTCGATACGGTGACACAAACCCTGATGATTGTGGCGGGGGGAAGTCAGAAATATGCCCATGAACTGGACATGACAGAGTTTATCCGCCAATCGGAACGCTACCAAGAGTTAGATCGCGACGAATTGAATCAAGTCTATAAGTTTCTGCTCTACAACGGGCCGCAGAGCATGGCGAGTCACCCCTTCGCCGTTGAGCGTCTGCACTATATCCGTCAGTGGGCCCAGTCGGCGGACTACCAGCGGATTCGCGCGGGGGATTATCGTCATGATGAGACCCGAGGCGCGGTGAATGTGAAGACGGATGCGGGCAACACCGTGAGTAGTTTACGCCGTGAGATTGAGGCGCTTCAGGCGGAGATTGAACGGGAACGACAACAGCGATCGCCCTCAGACTCCTCGTCACGCCACTAAAGATGACGGTTGGCTAACGAATCTGCCTCTCGGAACCCATCGAAGTCCCCTTGTACCAAAAATAAACCGATGGGTTCTTGGCTCATTTCTTGGGCATAGGCGGCATTGAGATAGGGGGCGAACTCCTCGTTGGCCGCAATGTGAGTTTGTAAGAAGGCTAAACTCAAGGCCTTGACGTAGCCTTGGGCCACTTGGGGGTTCGGCCCAATAATGTCGCTAGGGAGGCTAACCGTATCCCGCTCAGACGTGCCAATGACCGAGAAATGGGTGGCTTCCGGGAGCAGGACAAAGTATTTGTGGGGACTGGTTAACCAGCTAAAGGGGGGAATTTGTTCGGCGATGGCCGGGGAGACGGTATCTGACCCCCCAGCGAGGAGCATCACTGGAACATTAATGTCTCCATACCCCGCTGGACCAAATAGGGCACTCCCGATGGGATTGAGGGCGATAATGCCTTGAACTCGCGCATCACGAAAGCTCAGTTGCCCCTCGGACGCCGTCTCGAATAGGTCTAGGGCCCGGCATTGGAGAAATAGGGAGACATTCCAGGATTGGCTTTGTTGGTTTTGGCCACAGCGATTTTGTAATTCTGGAAAGTTTAAGCTGGCCCCCCCGAGGGTTAAGGCGGTGTAGCCGCCAAAGGATTGGCCAATGACCCCGACGCGTTTAAAGTCCAGGCGATCGCCCAATTGGCGATCGGTAATGGCTTGCTTTTCGAGGCTATTGAGGGCAAAGGTGACATCAACGGGGCGATCGATAAATTCCTGAGGCCGGGCAATTTCCTGGGCCCGCCCTCGTAATAGGGCATCCATATGTCGGGCACTACTCCCGGAATGTTCGGGAACTAGCACCGCGAAGCCATGGGAGGCTAAATGTTCCGCTAGATATTGGAAGGATTGCCGATTTGACCCAAGTCCATGGGAAATAACCACAATGGGGGCTGACAGGACTTGTCGCGGTAGATATAAGTCCACCGCCAAGGGATAGCCCCAGGGGAGGGCGCGATCGCGATCGCGCAGATCGAGGGAGCTAACTTCCCAGGAATAGTCTCCCAAGTCCGTCAGATTTCGCAGGGAACTCATCACCCCTGAGTTGGCTTGTGCTTCTAGCAAGGACTGACTGGCTACGGTGGAAACGGCCTGATTGTTGTCCCGGATTAAGGCCTGCAAATCTTGGGCCATGCGTAAGGTTTGGTTGAAGTCCAAGCGCACGGTATCCGTAGGAAAATGACGCAAGACGTTGAGCAGCGTCAAGCCCTCGCTCTCATCGGCCGCCGCTAGAATTAGAGCCGAACGCAACCCCAAATACCCCGATCCTCCAGACCCCAGTTGAATTGCCTGTCCAAGCCGCTGTAACAACGCTTCTCCCTGGGGCGTATAGAGAAACTGAGATACGGCCACCGCGTCCACTTCCGCCCGGGCCAGAAGAGCTTCACGAATGTTCTCGCGCAGTTGTGGAGGCGCAAAACGGATGTAGGGGGCTAAATCTCGCTCAATTGTCCCCGTCCGGGCATAGGTTTCCAGGGCATCGACGGAAATGGAGCGTTCAAATACACTGTAACTGGCAGTAATGGTCTGGGCACTCCATGCCGGTAGGCTAACGGTCAGGACGACACTGCTGAGGAGCAGTCCTGAGAAAATCAGGGTTGAGCGAAAGCGGGAGCGTCGCATGAGGGTGATCCAACAAAGGGGGTGGGAGCATTCGCCTTTAGCTTAGCGCAGCGATGGACGTGGGATGCGACGGGTTTCCCATTCAGGAGAGTTGCCAAAGGAAATAAGACATAGAAAATGTCAGAAAGCCCCGAGGTAAAAACATTTCGGGGTTGCCTTGTCTATCATCTATTGTCTGCTGCGATAGAATTGTTTGGAAACCCCCCTGTCGTCCCCATGCGTATTTTCCCTGACTCTTTCGTGTTCCGCAGCTTTTTAGCGGCGGTGCTGTTGACTCTAATCATCTGGGTGTTGCGAGGGCTGACGCTGTTAAGCTTCCTACCGGGTTTGGTGATCTGGTTGGGGTTGCTGCTGTCGATCGCCCTGGGACTGCTCTCGGCGTGGCAAAGCTCAAAACGCTGGTAATTTGCTAGGATTGACCTAACAGGCTCCGAATGTAATCCCATCACTCTGCCGACTACTGCTATATTTTTTGTCCTATGACCTCCTATGTCACCTCGGCTGCAAAAGCTGAAATTAATGAATTGCGCCGTCTCCGGGGACTGTTACCCCCTGAACTACAAAGTTGGGTAACGGTCGAGAAAACCACGGAAATTGACCCCCCCTTGGTTCGCTGCGAGGAGTTGAGCCGGGATGAGGTCGAAATTGCCATTGATTTGGTCAAGTGGGAAAATTTAGCCCTTGACCAGCGCAATTTGCTATTTTGGCATGAAGTCGCCCGGATTCAGAATGACACCATTCCCCGTGAAGGGTGGGAAATGGCGGCCTTGGCGATCGGTCTAGGTGGGGCCGTGGGGGAACTCTGGGTTCAAGATGGGATATTACTCCTATTGGCGTTAGGCCTGTGTGGAGTTTCGGGGTATCGTCTGTATCAGAAGAACAACAGTGACAAGGCCCTGCAAGAGTTATTAGAGGCGGATGACAAGGCGATCGCCCTAGCCACCCGCTTCGGCTACACGTTACCCAATGCCTACAAGAGTTTGGGAAGTGCCCTCAAAACCTTAATTGAACAAACTCCCAAAAAACGCCTTCGCAAACAGTACGAGACTCGTTTAGAAGCCCTCCGCCGCAGTGCCTCTAAGGCTAAGTCTCAGTCAAAGGCTAAACGCACCAGCCGCGATGTCACCCAAACCAGTCCCTATCAGCTTTAGGGGGCAAGAGGCAAGAGGCAAGAGGCAAGCTAGCAATAGGCAATAGGGAACCTCCTCCGTGTACTCTGTGACTCTGTGGTTCCCCTACTGCCTAGGGCGACCACAAGGGTACGCCCCTACTGCCTTCTTCCTAGGAGGCTTTAGACATCTCCTGGGCTTTGACCGCTCCATTTTCTGCGGCTTTACGGGGTTGAATCACACCATACCCTCCGTGATTACGTTCGTAGATCACATTGATCTCGCCCGTTTCAGCATTGCGGAACACGTAAAAGTCATGATCCACCAGTTGTAACTGTTCCAAGGCTTCCTCGGCGGTCATCGGCGGCATCGCAAAGTATTTCGTCCGCACCACCTCAGGGGGAAGTTCAACAGCGCGATCGCCAATCAAGTCTTCAGTCACACCGTCAGAGTTGGAGACCACCTCCGCCAAAACTTCGGTTGTTTTGCCTTGGGTATGTAGCTTGCGGTTGCGTTTCTCTTTGTACTTGCGCAACTGACGGGCAATTTTGTCTGCTACCAAGTCGATGCTGGCATACATCGATTCGCTTCCTTCCTGAGCGCGGATGACGGTTCCATTGGCGTAAATCGTCACCTCAGCGGACTGATTGGCGGAAATACGAGGATTGCGGGCGACAGACAGGTGAACATCGACTTCAGTCGTCAATGATTCAAAATGGCTCACCGCTTTCTCGATTTTTTCCTCAACATAGTCACGAATAGCGTCGGTGATCTCAAAATTTTTGCCTTGGATAACTAATTTCATGTCGTAAAATTCCCGCTCGATAACCGATTTTCATCAACAGTAAGGGATGACGTTCCTCCAAAAGCCTAGTTCTGAGTGACTGCTGAAATTCCGGCGGGGCGGGGATTGCCGCGTTCATGAGTCAACACTCGGCTCAGATGGTTATTTTGGAGGGATAGGTCTATCCCGTTACGTTCCTTATCCTTATTGTATTGTGAATCGCCGATTCCCTGAACCTCACTTTAAAATCCTTTGCAATCCTTGACAATTTGTGATTGGATTTGGGGATTTCAGCCACGATTCTTACTCAAACCCTCTTGCTTTTTTGGATGATGTTTAGTACCACTTCGCCTCGACGACTTCATATTCTCTGGTTTCAAACTCTGATTCCTTATCCAACGGCATGGGAAATTCAGCGATCGCTGTTTGAGGCTCGCCGCGCTGATCCCCAGTTAGAGGATGTTTTATTGTTGTTGGAGCATCCTCCTGTCTACACTCTAGGACGAGGAGCCGATGCGAAGTTCCTACAGTTTAACCCTCAATCCTCTGAGCGGGAAGTTTATCGTATTGAACGGGGGGGAGAGGTGACGTATCACTGTCCGGGGCAATTGGTGGGATATCCAATTCTCAACCTGAAGCGACATCAGCCGGATTTACATGATTACCTACGACGGCTTGAAGGCACTTTGATAGCAACTTTGAGCGATTTGGGGTTGGCGGGGGAGCGTCTGCCGGGGTTGACGGGGGTTTGGCTCGACGGTGCGAAGGTGGCGGCGATCGGGATTCAGGTCAGCCGCTGGATTACTCGTCATGGCTTTGCCCTCAATGTTTGCCCCGATTTACAAGGATTTCGCGAGATTGTCCCCTGTGGGATTGGCGATCGCCCGGTGGGGAGTTTACAGCACTGGTTACCTCAGATAACCGTCTCGCAGGTCGTCCCGACGGTGATTAAGGCGTTTGCTGAGACCTTTGAGCTTGAGCCTCAACTCTATTCGATTCAAGGATCGGTTTCTGAGATCCTCTGGCGACAACTCTTAGGTGGGGGGGAAGGCGAATCCTGAATAATTGATCATGGAGCTTTAATCATTTTAGAGCTTTTTTTAGGTGGAAGTTTAGGGCTTTTTTTGTATTTATTGATATGTCTATTACCTGAAATTTTTTCCAGAATAAAATTATCCAATCAAGGGGAGATAAGCTTCTGTGGGATGGTGCAGAGGCCGGCATCAGACCTCTGGCACTAGAAAACCTTGCAACTTGGATTGGGACAATTGCAAAGTTTCCGCGATCGTTTGACTCAGCCATCAAAACTCGGACTACGATCACAATAGAGTCATCCGAGATCCTCCCGACTCTGACTCGGGTTCATCCCGAGTGAGCCGGAGTCGTCAGGGTTTGGACTGACCCAGTCTAGGGGATAACCTCCCTCTGTTGTTATCCCAGAAACTCACAAAAGTCGAGCGATTGCTAAAGTTCTCACGCTGCTGCTTGATGTTCTTTCCCTAAATTATGGACAGTTTCCAGCCTCGCCTGCCTCAGCAAAGACTCCCGATCGCCACCTTTGAACAATTACGACTTTGGATTGAACAGACTGCGCGTGAGTACGACCAGGAGGCGATTGTCCTAACGGAACGTGCGGTACGAGTTCAGTCACTCTCCCAGGTGGGTCAATTTACCCTCGGGGTATCCTCCCAGTTTTGCGCCCTTGTTTGGGGGAATCCCCCTCAACCCGAAGCGGGAACAGGGATGGCAGTGGGATTTAGTTTAGACCCCGGTCACTTGCAACGCTTCCTAGAAGAGTGTCCTCTTAAAAAACCCCTTCGCGATCGCGCCCTAAAACACCTACAAGCCTATGAACTCCAGCCAGACCAACACAGTCAATTGACCTTAAAATTAGCCCAATTTATCAGCGATCGCAGTTCACCGATGACCTCTTACCCATCCACAGCATCGGCCACCGGTCAGGTGCAAGATGCCTTACACCACCATCGCCAGCAAGAACAACTGCTGAAACAGGTCACGACCCAAACCTGTCAGAGTGTCGCCCTAGCGGTCTTAATTTCCAATACCGTGGATCGAGTCTGTCGATTTTTAGATCTCGATCGCCTCTGTATCTACCAATTTGACAATTACACTCAAGGGAGCGATCGCCCCAAGCCATCCTCTCATTGCCGCGATTGTATCACCTACGAAGCCCTGGGCAATGAGAACCGACCCTCACTTCTCTCGCGCCAGGAAAGTGTAAATTGGCAATTTCTCGACCAGTTTCGCGATCGCTACCAAGCCGGAGAAACCCTGATTTTTGGTCAAGAGGGTTTAGGAGAGACCATTCCCCCAGTCAGCCAAACCTACTTTGAAAAACTCGGCATTGAAACTCATCTGACGGTTCCGATTCGGGTTCAGGGCCAACTGTGGGGAGTCTTGCTGGCCCATCAATGCGATCGCCCTCGGGTCTGGGAACGTCGAGAACAGGAGTTTCTTGAACATATCGCCGATCACCTCAGTGTTGCTATCTATCAGGCCCAACTCTACGCCGAAATCCAACAGCAAAAGGAAACCCTAGAACAGCGAGTTGAACAACGCACCCAAGACTTACGAGATGCCCTCGTGACGGCCCAGGTGGCGAACCAAACCCGCAGCGACTTTCTCGCCACCGTCAGCCATGAGTTGAGAACTCCCCTCACCTGTATTATTGGCATGTCCTCAACCCTGTTGCGTTGGTCGTTTGGCAACTTAACCTCCAAACAGCGCGACTATATCCAGAGTATTTATAACAGTGGCGAACATTTGATGGAACTCATCAACGACTTACTGGATTTATCTGAAAATGAATCCGGGAAAACCGTCTTGAGTTTCTCGGAATTTTCCTTAACTCAATTAGCCCAAGAAATGTTTTGTATGATGGTGGATCGGGCCACGGTGAATGGGGTGCATCTGGCCTTAGATTTGCAATTACGGAAACATCAAGATCACCTCTGTGCCGATCGCGATCGCCTGCGGCAGATTCTCTTTAACCTACTCAGCAACGCCATCAAATTTACCGCCACCGGGGGTCAGGCTCTGCTGCGAATTTACTGGCAAGATGCGGATACCGTAGTCTTTGAAGTGGCCGATACCGGGATTGGGATTCCCGAAGAACAGCGATCGCTGCTGTTCCAGATGTTTCGACAACTCGAGTCGACCTATACCCGGCAATATGGAGGGACGGGCCTGGGGTTAGCCTTGACTAAACAACTGGTCGAACTGCATGGGGGACTGATTAAAGTCGACTCAGAAGTGGGAGTGGGGTCTAAGTTTACCGTGCGCCTTCCCTGTCACAGTTCCACAGCCTTAGAGCCAAAAGCCGCCCCTTCCCCCCGGATTCCCTTACCTCCCCGCAAAGGTCATGTGGTGCTAGTGGCCCATCGGGAAGACGAGGCGATCCTCATTTGTGACTTGCTCACCGCCGCCGGCTATCATACCGTATGGATGCTGGATGGTTCCACGGCCCTAGAACAGATTAAGATGTTAAAGCCCGTGGCAGCGATTATTGAGCGACAACTTCCAGGAATGGACGGTTGTGAACTGACCCAATTACTTCGTCAACTTCCTAACACCCAATCCCTGAAAATTTTGTTAATGACCGACCCACTCTCCCCTGAAGAGTTAGCCGATTGTCAAGAGCGGGGAGCTGATACCTGTTTGACCCATCCGATCGAGCCGGAGGATTTGTTAAATAGTATTATTGAACTTCTCGTTGAGCCGTCAGCCTCTAATACGGATTCCCAGTAATGTCTATTGTTTTAACCCAGCGAGTCCCCGGTGATGACCCCCTCAGCACCTCTCTCAACGAGGAGGGGTTACTCTACCTGAGTTTAAGCGCCCAGGATCGGCAGCGCAGTCGTCACCGGTTCAGCACGGACTCAGGGGAGGTGGTGTTTCTGCGATTGCCCCGTGGCACGATTTTAGAGGATGGCGATCGCCTCCTCGATGAGACCGGGCAGCAACCGGTGCAGATTCGCGCCAAACCCGAACCCGTCCTCACCGTCACCGCCACAAGTCCCCTGCTACTGCTGCGGGCCGCCTACCACCTGGGCAATCGTCATGTCCCCCTAGAGGTGACAGCGGAGTATTTGCGGTTGTCGCCGGATCCAGTTTTGGCAGATTTGTTGCAGCATCTGGGCCTGACGGTGAGGTTACAAACCCTACCCTTTCAGCCAGAAACGGGGGCTTATCATCATCATTCCTCCCATTCCCATGACCCTTAGGGAGGGCGATGGGAAGAAATCCTAGCGAGCCGTTGCCCAGACCCCTAAAATAGAGGGAAATAACCAGCCTGAGCAACCATCGACCATGGCACGAGATTTACGGGGATTCATCCAGCAACTCGAACAACGAGGCCAATTACGACGCATTAGCAGCCTCGTCGACTCCGATTTAGAAATTGCCGAGATTTCCAATCGCCTCTTACAAGCCGGGGGCCCCGCCCTGCTGTTTGAGAATGTCAAAGGGGCGAAATTCCCTGTGGCCATCAATCTTCTGGGGACGGAACAACGGGTGTGTTGGGCCATGAATATGGATAAACCCCAAGAGTTAGAGGAGTTGGGGCAAAAATTGGGGATGTTGCAACAGCCGAAACCCCCGAAGAAGATTTCTCAAGCGGTGGATTTTGGCAAATTGCTGTTTGATGTGGTGAAGGCCAAGCCGGGCCGTAATTTCTTCCCTCCCTGCCAAGAGGTGGTGATTGAGGGGGACAAGTTGGATCTCAACAGTATTCCCATGATTCGTCCTTATTCCGGGGATGCGGGGAAAATTATTACCCTGGGCCTGGTGATTACCAAGGATTGCGAGACGGGAACGCCCAATGTGGGGGTGTATCGGCTGCAACTTCAGTCCCACAATACGATGACGGTGCATTGGTTGTCGGTGCGGGGTGGGGCCCGTCATCTGCGCAAGGCGGCGGAACGGGGCAAGAAATTGGAGGTGGCGATCGCCCTTGGGGTTGATCCGTTGATTATTCTGGCGGCGGCGACCCCGATTCCGGTGGATTTATCGGAATGGCTGTTTGCGGGGCTATATGGAGGGTCTGGGGTCTCTCTAGCCAAATGTAAAACCGTGGATTTGGAAGTTCCGGCCCAGTCGGAGATTGTCCTAGAGGGGACGATTACCCCCGGCGAAGAACTCCCCGATGGCCCCTTTGGCGACCACATGGGCTATTACGGTGGCGTGGAGGATTCGCCCCTGGTGCGGTTCCATTGTATGACCCATCGCAAAGACCCAATTTATCTAACCACCTTTAGCGGTCGTCCCCCCAAAGAAGAGGCCATGATGGCGATCGCCCTCAACCGCATTTACACCCCCATTTTGCGGCAACAAGTCTCAGAAATTAAGGACTTTTTCCTACCGATGGAAGCGTTGAGTTACAAGGCGGCGATTATCTCCATTGACAAGGCCTATCCGGGACAAGCGCGACGGGCAGCGTTAGCGTTTTGGAGTGCCTTACCTCAGTTCACCTATACCAAGTTTGTGATTGTGGTGGATAAGGACATCAACATCCGTGACCCCCGCCAGGTGGTGTGGGCGATTACCTCAAAAGTTGATCCGGTGCGGGATGTGTTTATTCTGCCCAATACTCCCTTTGATAGTTTAGATTTTGCCAGTGAGACGATTGGTTTGGGGGGACGTATGGGCATTGATGCCACGACGAAAGTTCCGCCAGAAACGGATCATGATTGGGGGGAACCGCTGGAGTCCGATGAGGATACGGCAGCTATGGTCGATCGCCGTTGGGCGGAGTATGGTCTCGCGGATATCAATTTGACCGACGTAGATCCCAATTGTTTTGGCTATGAAATGCCACCCCAATCGTGACGGGCGTAGGGGCGAAAAATCCCCTCATGGGAGGGGCGAGGGGTGGGTTCCCCTACAATTGGCTATTCCATCCAACACGTTAAACTGTATTTACTCAAGACCTAACTAGACAATGCAAATTAAGGGAATTAAAAAAGGCAGGTTTATTGAACTCTTGGAGGAGTTAGATATTCCAGATGGTGAAGAAGTTAGCTTATCCATTGAGTCTCATGGAGGATTTTGGCAACGGCTTAAGTCTTTCCGACAAGAGCTTGATTCTGAGGACGCATGGATAGAACCCGAAGTATTTGAAGGATTGCGAGACTCCTTACCTGGTCGAGACGTTATGTTATGAGTTTACGTTTTTTACTAGATACCAATATTCTGTCTGAGCCAACTCGACGACATCCTCATCCCACTGTCATGACAAAGCTCCAAGAACATGAAGGAGAAGTAGCAACTTCAGCGACTGTGTGGCATGAACTCCGTTTTGGATGTTCTCGTCTTGCCGATTCTCAGAAACGTAGATTTTTAGAACGGTATTTGACTCAAATTATCCGTTTAACGATTCCCATTTTACCTTATGATGCCGAAGCAGCAACCTGGCACGGTGTTGAAAGAGCGAGATTGATGGAAATGGGAAAAACACCGTCTTTCCCAGATAGTCAAATTGCGGCTGTGGCTAGAGTTAATCATTTGATTTTGGTGACCAACAATGTATCCGATTATCAAGATTTTTTCGATTTGGATGTGCAAAACTGGTTCCAATGAAAGAAACCGAGTGTCTCCAAGACACCCGGTTTCTGGTTTCGACCCAGGTTGATGCAGATGCACCTAGGTTGTACGAAGGGAACCACACCACCCCAATTGACTGAGTGAAGAACGGTAATTTGAGGGTATACTATGGGCGAGTTTACCCGAAAATAAACAAACAGGAGAGGCAGTCGTGACCCAGTTAGTTCAATTTCAAGTTGAGGGCGATCGCACCATTCTTATTGAAGTCGAAGAGGTGACGGGTGAGCAAGTCACGGCTCCGATCGCCGGGACTGGAGGAGTTGTAGTCAAAGCGAAGAAGACATTTGAAGACGCCATTGATGATATCTTACCCATGGCGGCGGCGATCGAGAAAAAATTTAGCGGGCTAACCACTCCAGCTAACGAAGTTGAAGTTAAGTTTGGTGTTAAAATCCAAGGACAACTGAGTGCCGTTGTGACTCAGGTTGGCGCAGAAGCAAATTTTGAGGTGACGTTGAAATGGAAGCGTTAACCCCCCAGTCGGAGAGGTTTCAAACCTTTAAGCGATCGCTCGCCCGAATTTTCCACAGCAACGGAGCCGTTGTTGGGGCTGGATTTGCGATCGCCCCAGGATATCTCATCACCTGCGCTCACGTCGTAACAGCCGCTCTAAACCTACCGGCCGACAGCCAAGACTCACCACAGCAGCCTATCGAGTTAGAATTCCTCCTGGCGGCTCAAGGAGAACGGGTTACCGGCCAAGTGGTGGCATGGTTACCCTACAAAGTAGCCATCGACGCCCCCTCACTCGCAAACCCCGCCGATATCGCGATTCTCAAACTCGATCGCACCCCAGAGCGCATAATCCCAGTCACCGTCGGGGAGGGGGCCTGGGGACATCAGTTCCGCATTTTAGGTTTCCCAACCGGCGTTCCCGTGGGAATCTGGGCCTCGGGAGTGCTGCGGGACCAAATGGGGAACGGCTGGGTATCCATTGAAGATATTAAAGCGCAGGGTCGCAGGATCGAACAGGGGTTTAGCGGCGCACCCGTCTGGGATGAAACCATTGAAGCTGTCGTCGGGATGGCGGTTCAGGCTGAACGTCCTCAAAAGAATCAACCCAACTCTAAGGTGGCGTTCATGCTACCCGTGAGCCAACTGCGAACGGTTTGGTCTCGTATTCCCGAAATTGCCATAAGGATTGACTCTGGAGTAGGAGCGTCCCCGACTCCCCCATCTAATCGGAGGCTCAGAGGCTTGCAGGCGCGGCTTAAGGATGTCAGCGAGGAGATTGATATTGCAGAGGCGCAACTTGCGGCAACGAATAATGACGTTAACCGAACGCGATTAGAGAGACAGCTCGAAACTTTATACGGCAGATACGACAAAATCGAACAGGAAATCAATAATTTGAGATAATGTGTAGGAGACTTCTGGGATTACGAAAACGCTTAACTGAGCTAAATGAAGAGATTGATATTGCAGAAGCGCAACTCTCTACGTTAAATAATGACGTTGAATATAAGCGAAAGGAAAAAGAAATAGATAAATTATGTTGCCGATATGATGAAACAAAAGCAAAAATCCAAGAAATAGAAGCTCAGCCATCAATAAATACAAGTACAAAGACTTCAGTAAAATCAAGTTTCAACAAAGAAATTCGCAAAAAAATTATTTTTTTGGATTACTGCAAATCCAGACAATATTTTGATGAAATCTTAAAAAAATTCACCGAATCAGTCGGAGCGGCTGCACTCTTATTAAATGGGGCATATCGCCTTCAAGGAGATATTATGAGCCAGTACATTGAAGATACTCTTGCTGCTCAAAGTTCTGATTGTCAAGTCTTCCCGATTGCGTTTGCTCCCGGTGAAAAAGATCGAGAAGCTCTACTTTACAAGATTTTGGGTCATTTAGGTGAGTCAGAACCAGCAACACCTGAACAAGCGATCGCCAAAATCTGTCAATCTTTACAGCTTGGGAGCATTCGGGTATTTAAAATTCACAATTTGGACGATCTGCAGGACTCTTATGCTGTCTTGAAGTGGTTTTTAGACTGTTTTTGGTTGCCTTTAATTGAACGCTGTCAAAGTCATTGTCAGCAAGAGAACCTAGTTAACGTTAAGCTTTTTTCATTGATCGCTTGTCAGGCAAACGACCCCGAAGTTTTACAGCAGCCTTATTACGCCGAATGCAATATCTACGATCCTTGTAACGTTTGCCGCGAAAAATCGTTAGTACATCTACCTCTATTTTTCTGGACAGAGGAAGAAATTAAAAAGTGGATGTGTTCTTCTTGTCCACCACCCAAATTTAGCAAAAACCGGCGCGCCGTCGACGATTTAGCCAGGCGTTTTTATCGAAGAACAGAGGGTGTCCCAGTTAACGTAGTGGACCTGATTCTGGAAGAATATCAAAAAATGGAGGCTGGATAATGTCCCCACAACAGTATGATTATCATTTTGAAGGGAATCCCGATCGCAGACCGGAAAACCCACATCCCGACTCACCGAGTCGATTAGAGCCTTACGTGGCGGCAGACGACCTAAAAACAGCAGTAAACCTCGCCATTTATCTGCGTCGGCCACTCCTCCTTGAAGGTGAGGCGGGCTGTGGTAAAACGCGGCTGGCGGTTGCTGTGGCCTACGAACTCGGTTTACCGTTTTATCGCTGGGATATTCGCTCGACGACAAGGGCCAAAGAAGGACTCTACGAGTACGATGCTATTTTGCGGCTTCATGATGTGCAAATTTATGACAAAACCAAGAAACTGCCAGAAGGCGAAAAGCGCAACCCCCAAAATCCCCGCGATTACATTAGGTTCGGGGCAATTGGCAACGCCTTTAAAGCCGATCGCCCCGCCGTGGTTCTCATCGACGAAATCGATAAAGCCGAACTCGATTTCCCCAACGATCTCCTCGCCGTCTTAGATAATCCTTGGGAGTTTGAGATTCAGGAAACCGGTCAAGTTGGCCGTCAAGCCATTAAAGCCAACCATAGGCCGATTGTCATCGTCACCAGCAATAAAGAAAAAGGCAACCTACCCGCCCCCTTCCTGCGACGTTGTATCTACTACTATGTTAAATTCCCTCAAGATCGCTTGCAGGAGATCGTCGCCGCTCACAAGAAGCGCCAACCCGCAGACGCGCAGGCCGACGGCGAAACCCCCTCGTCTCCCTCCACACAACTGCCCACACAACTGCCCACAGAGCTATCCACACAACTCATCGATCGCGCCATTGACGTGTTTCTCCAGTTGCGCGAACAGGGATTAGTTAAACGACCGGGGACGAGTGAATTTATCGATTGGCTGCAAGCGTTGGCCTGTTTCGGGGGGCAGCCTTTCCCCGCTGAACAACTGACCCTAGAAACCTTGCCCTATCGGGAACTGTTGCTCAAACTGCGACAAGATTGGCAACAGGAGTTTGCCGCCGAGGAAATTGCCGCCGAGGAAACAGGATGACCCAGAGCGAACGTCACGAACTCATCGAAGCGTTGTTCCGGCGTGTTCGCCAGCGGTTCGGCCTGGGGATGGGGGAGTATTTTGTCGCCCTTCGCGCCCTCGACGGTGGTTGGGGAAACCAGGGCCAAGACGATCTCCGGAAGCTGCTGCAACTGTTGTGGTGTAAGTCGGCTATTGATTGCGCCTATCTGCAAACCGAGTGGGAGTCCGTCCGCAAAGGGCGATCGCAGCGTCCCCCCGTGCTTCCCGTCGAGGATGACCCGCCAGCGATGAGCGATACCCCCTCGCAACCCACCCCACCGGCCGAGGCATCACAACCCGTCAGCCAACCCCAGACGGACACCACCCCCGCCGAATTTGCCCCCCAGCCCCTGAAAGCGCCCCCGCCTAACTTCCTCGACCCCCCCGACGATCTGACATTCCTGGACTCAGGCTATCCCATTACTCGGCGATCGATGTCCTACTCCTGGCGTTACCTACGGCGGGATATGCCAACCGGTCCAGCGACGGTGTTGGATGTGGCGGCGACAGTGGACACCGCGACGCGACAGGGGTTTTTCCTCGCCCCCGTCTATCGGCGCGAACGGGAAAATCAGGCTGGATTGTTGCTGTTAGTTGATCGCAACGGGTCGATGATGCCCTTCCATCACTTCACGCGGGACTTAATCGAAACCGCTCGTTACGAAAGCGCCCTTGACCCCGATCGCGTTAGCGTCTTCTATTTCCATAATGTCCCGGCGGCCTCAGTCTATGAGGACCCCTATCTCACCCGTCCCAAAGTTCTTCGCCACATTCTCAGCAGCTGCGACTCCAACACCAGTCTCCTCATTGTTAGCGATGCTGGGGCGGCCCGGGGTTATCGTGAGAGATCCCGCGTTCGTGCCACGGCGCAAGTCTTGCAGCAAATCCGCCAGTACACCAACGCCCTGGCCTGGCTTAACCCTATGCCCTCCTCACGTTGGTCGGAAACCTCCGCCGCCATCCTACGCCATCTCGTCCCCATGTTTCCCATGACCACCGAGGGATTGGGCGAGGCCATTGATACCGTACGCCGTCAGTTGGGAGGTTAACCATCATGTCTGCCACGGCTGCATCCACTGAATTAGAACGGGCCAGTCGCGCCATCGATCGCTTTGTGCGAGAGTTTCAGCCGTCCTATGGCTTCCTGGCCCAGCACGTAGCGCTCCCCTTAGTGCTGACCCCGGAACTGGTCAACTTCATTCGCAATCGCTTTCTGCGTGCCGATGGCGTGCCTTGGGTGGCGGAGGTGGATTTGTTGCTGTCAGACCTTTGCCGTCCTGCTGGTTTCGAGCTGTATGTGATGTCTAGTGCTGTGCGATCGCGCTTACTGGAGCAACTCAAGGAGCAGTTTGGGCGGCAGCGGCTTGAGGCCGTTGCTCGCTGTCTGATGACCTATAACCACTATCTCAGCCGCACCAACGGTTTGTCCGCACCCTTGCTTCAGGCGCAACAGTGGGCGGCAATGGTCTATCTCCAACCCCATCGAGATGCGGCAGTGCGTGAAATTGCCACAGAGTTCGCCCGGCATAGTGGCGCCGTGTCAGAGGTTGGACAGTGGCCTGCTATTCAACCCGCTGAACTGGCAAGATTAGCCCAAATCGTGCAGGAACTGGAGCCAGAACTGCAACAATACCAGGATTTAGTTGAGTATGCCCGCCTGATAAGCCAGGTGAGAGCGCAACCCCAGGAAATTCGCCCGGAGGATGTCGAGAAGACTTACCACGTCCTTGAGACAGAGTTGCATTTGCCCGCCGAACTTGTGCCGGGTGGAGTTGAGATAGAAGCGTCTTTGCTTGAGGGGTTGCAGCCGTTTGAGTTCGAGACGGGGACGGTGGAGTTTGTTGAGCCATCGGAGGCGCAACCGGAACAGGACGGGGTGGCGCTTGAGTCGTTCGAGTTCGAGACGGCACAGATTCGACGGGGGGATGCCGGAGATAACTGGGTGATTGAGCGTAGTCGCGGCTCAGCGCAACAGTTTGTTGAAGTGTTGGGCAACGACAGGGTTCTGGAAATGGTTTTCGTGCCGGGGGGTAAGTTCATGATGGGATCGCCCGACGACGAACCGGAGAATCGTCGTTCTGAAAAACCCCAGCATGAGGTGGAGGTGTCGCCGTTTTATCTAGGGAAATATCCGGTGACCCAGGCTCAGTGGCGAGTGGTGGCGGCATTGCCTCAGGTGGAACGAGCTTTAAGTCCAGATCCTTCGAGGTTCAAGGGTGCGAACCGTCCGGTGGAGAGGGTATCGTGGGACGATGCGGTGGAGTTTTGCCGGCGACTCTCGCAACAGAGTGGGCGAGATTATCGACTGCCGAGCGAAGCGGAATGGGAATATGCCTGTCGTGCGGGGACGACGACGCCGTTTTACTTTGGCGACACCCTGACCACTGATTTGGCAAATTATGATGGCGGTAGGACTTATGGGGATGGTCCCCAAGGAGAAGATCGAGGTCAGACGACTGATGTGGGCAACTTTTCCGCCAACGGCTTTGGACTCTATGATATGCACGGTAATGTTTGGGAGTCGTGCGCGGATGATTGGCACGACAATTACAAGGGAGCACCAAATGACGGTAGTGCCTGGGTTGATGAAAACCGTACAAACAATAGAAAAGTGCTGCGTGGCGGCTCCTGGCTCGGTAATCCGGGGTACTGTCGCTCTGCCATCCGCTTCAACGGTACGCCCGTCGGCGCCCTCTACTACTACGGCTGTCGGGTTGCGTGCGCGGCGTCCAGGACTCTTTCCTAGCCCTTTGTTCTTTTCCCCTTTTGCCCTTTGGGGTCTCGCTGCTAGGCGAGTCAAATTTTTTTTAAGATAATCAAGGGGTTTCGTGGGAAAATTAAAAACAATGTCCGAACTCTCGATTATCCAAAAAACCTACGACCTTGTGAAGTGGTATATTCCAATTCTAAATCGGTTGCCTCGCAGTCATAAGTTCACCTTAGGAGAGCGAATGATTACAGGTTTGTACGAGTTCCTGGAAGGTTTAATTGTTGTCCAATATTCCAGCAAAAAATTCGCGCAGCTCAAGACGCTCAATGGTAAATTAGATGTCTTGCGCTATCAAACTCGGTTACTGGTGGATTTTGGGTTGATGGACGAAAAACGCTACGCCTATGTCACGCAACTGCTGGTTGAAATTGGTAATGAGTTAGGTGGTTGGATTAAACAGCAAAATCAACGAGAACAACGATGAAACGTTATGGCAATCTCTATCCAAGCATTACCGATTTTTCTAACTTGCTGGCGGCGGCTCGGCAAGCTCAGAGAAGTAAGCGATTTCGTGACTCAGTTTTGAGTTTTAACTATCATTTAGAATCGAACCTTTTACAGTTACAGCAAGAGCTACAAGCTAAAACTTATCAGCCAGGAGAGTATCGCACCTTTGAGATTTTCGAGCCGAAACGTCGTTTAATTTCAGCAGCACCTTACCGCGATCGCGTTGTTCACCACGCTTTATGCAACGTCATTGTGCCAATCTTTCAACGCACCTTTATCGGTACATCTTACGCCAATCGAGTGGGCTTTGGCAGCCACCGCGCTCTACAAAAATTCGTAGGTTATGCGCGGTCTAATCGTTATGTTTTGCAATGCGATATTCGTCGATATTTTCCAAGTATTGACCTAGAAATCTTAAAATCTCAAATTCGTCGAAAAGTAAAATGTCGCGATACACTGTGGCTGATTGATACTATTATTGACAATAGCAACAACAATCATGGCAATCATAGTACGAGCTTTCAGGAGGCGAACCTTGACTATTTTCCAGGGGACGATCTCTTAACGCCACTCCAACGTCCTAAGGGTCTGCCCATTGGCAATCTCACCAGTCAGTTTTTTGCCAATGTTTATCTCAACGGATTCGACCATTTTGTCAAAGAAGAACTCAACCTGAAAGCCTATCTACGCTACGTCGATGATTTCGCGCTGTTTGCAGATGACCCTGTGTTTTTAGCCGAATGCCGAGAAGCCATTGAAACATATCTCATCCAACTTCGCCTAACCATTCATCCCATCAAAAGTCAACTGTCTCAAACCCATCATGGAGCCAGTTTTTTGGGATTTCGCGTCTTACCTGATCGCATTCGTGTCCGCAACCACAACCTGCAACGGGGACGGAAACGCTTGCAGAAACTCCAAGCGGGATATCTCAGCGGACAACTTTCTGAAGATGACCTGTGCCAGTCCCTACAAAGCTGGGTTGCTCACCTCGAACACGGCGATACCTGGCGACTGCGACAAGCCATCTTCAAGGATTGGGCAGGACCCTTGCCAGAATCCCTGGTCGCCAAGCTAACGACACCGAACTAAACTAAGGGTGGGGCGGGCAAGGAAAACGGCTGCGTGGCGGCTCCTGGAACAACAATCCGAGGAACTGTCGCTCTGCCATCCGCAACAACAATACGCCCGACAACGCCAACAACAACAACGGCTTTCGGGTTGCGTGCGCGGCGTCCAGTACTCTTCACCGTCAGAACCGGCAGATGGAAATCTGTTGGGTGTACCCCGAAGAGTCCAGACCCGTTCCGGCGATGTCCACCGAGACATCCGAAAATCAACCTCGGCTGGTTCGCCTGGTAGGGGTTTCCCGACTCGTGAGCCAGCCGAACCTAAACTCATCCTGCCAAGTCTTGAGCCAATGTCCGAGCGAACTGTCCCATCTCCAGGAAACCTCGTCATCCATCGCCAACGGCGGCGGGGACGCTACTGGCGAGAACCCTTGGGAAACGGTGCGGATTTGGAGATGGTGCTGGTTCCAGGGGGTGAGTTCTGGATGGGGTCCCCAGAAGACGAGTTAGACCGTTATGACGATGAAGGTCCCCGCCACCGCGTCAGGGTTCCGACGTTCCTGATGGGGAAATACCCCGTGACCCAGGCTCAGTGGCGAGCCGTGGCGGCATTGCCTCAGGTCGAACAAGCCTTAAAGCCAGACCCTTCAAGGTTCAAAGGCGCGAACCGTCCAGTGGAGCAAGTATCGTGGGACGATGCGGTGGAGTTTTGTCGGCGACTCTCGCAACATAGCGGGCGAAACTACCGACTTCCGAGTGAGGCGGAATGGGAATATGCCTGTCGCGCAGGAACGTCCACCCCCTTCCACTTTGGCGAGACCATAACGACTGACCTGGCAAATTACCGGGGAACGGATAACAAGGAGCGCGATTGGTCGGGGTCTTACGGACCCGGACCGAAGGGGGAGTACCGAGAGCAAACGACAGAGGTGGGCAGTTTTCTCGCCAATGGCTTTGGACTCTATGATATGCACGGCAATGTCTGGGAGTGGTGTGCGGATGATTGGCATGACAATTACGAAGGAGCGCCCAACGACGCTAGCGCCTGGGTTAATGAAAATCGTACAGAAACTCAAAAAGTGCTGCGTGGCGGCTCCTGGTACAACAATCCGAGGATCTGTCGCTCTGCCATCCGCAACAGCAATTCGCCCGACTTCGCCGACAACTCCTTCGGCTTTCGGGTTGCGTGCGCGGCGTCCAGGACTCTTCCTTAGCCCTTTGTTCTTTTCCTCTTTTGCTCTTTGGGGTCTCGCCTAGCGGCGAGTCAATTTTTTTTTACAATGACTCTCAAGCGAGCGTTTGACCGAGATTTTTTAGAGCATTTTTAAAAAAATCCGCCCACCCCTTGACATTTGCAAAACTTGGGGCTAGGCTAGTAAAGGTGTTGAGTTCAGGAACTCACGCCGACAACGAATACGCCCCCATCGTCTAGAGGCCTAGGACACCTCCCTTTCACGGAGGCGACGGGGATTCGAATTCCCCTGGGGGTATTCTCAAAATTAACCGATCGCCACTCACGGCGGTCGGTTGTTTGTTGTCTAGTCCTCCTCTGACACCGCCGGCTCAGAACGCACCTGGTAAATCTTCGCTGGCTTTTGTCGCCCCTTGAGCAACACATTACCCAGAAGTTCCACCGGAAACTGCCCCTGAACATAGCGGTAGGTGGACTCACTCATCAAAATCCGGCAGAGTCCCCCCTCCACCGACTTATCAAAACTCTCCAAGCGAGCCGCCACATTCACACTATCGCCAATAATCGTGTAATCCTCCCGCTGAGAACTGCCCAAACTGCCCACCACCACTGGGCCCGTGGCAATTCCTACCCGCATGGAAATAATCGGCTGGCCCTGCTTCTGCCAACGTCCGTTCAACTGGCGCAAGGTCTCCGCCATATCCAAAGCACAGCGTACCGCCGCGATCGCATCCCTGGCAATCTCCTGCTCCTCCTCCCGTAACAGCGGCACCCCAAACACCGCCATCACCGAGTCACCAATAAACTTATCAATGGCCCCCTCATGGTGTAACACCACCTCCGCCATCTCCTCCATATACTCATTGAGCCAGCGCATCAGGGGTTCGGCGTCAATCTGTTCGGCTAAGGTACTGAAATTCTTAATATCCGTAAACAACACCGTCGCCGTGGCCCGTCGCCCCGGTAAACGCCCCTCCCGTAACAATTCATGGCGTTGTCGCCAAATTTCCTCCGCCACCGTTGAGGTGACATGACGACCAAACAAGTGCATCATCAACTGTCGGTCCTCCCGTTCCAACCGAGCCACATAGTTGGTCATCACGATCGCCCCACCTCCCAGTCCCAACATAGGAACCGTCACCGGAATCCACCAGGCCCACAAAAACGCCCCATAGCCCAGTAAGCCCAGGAGAATCCACCCTCCCACCAACACCAACAGCCCCCCACGACTCTGACGCAAGCGCCAATAGAGAACCGCCGCCACCGAAGTCCAAACCAAAATCCAGACCGCCTCCCAAAGGGACGGCCAAACGCGAATTAAGGGGCGATCATCCAGGGCCGCACTAATCACCTGACTGGTGAGATGGGCCTGAAACTCCACCCCACTCATGCGATCAGGACCCTCGAGTAATCCCCCCCAGAGGTTCTGACTATAGGGAGTGTAGAAAAAATCATTGAGACTCGGGGCCAGCGGACCAATCAAAACCACGCGATCGCGGATTCGTTCAGGACTGACCTCTCCATCGAGCACCTCCGCCAGAGAAACCATCTCAAACGACCCCGGTCCCCCCCGGAAATTCAGCAAAATCTGATAGCCCCCCGCATCGGCCCGCACATAGCCCCCATCATTGGCCTCAAAGGGATAAAACACCCGCCGCCCCAACTGCAAATACTGAGGATGGACTTGGGCCTCTGGGTCAAACTGGCGCTCCTGCTGTAAATACATCCAAGCCAACAGAAACCCTAAACTGGGGCGAGAATTGCCCTCATCATCCGTTAAAAACAACAACGCTCGTCGCAGTCGCCCATCCCCATCCACCGGAACATCATTGACCCCCACCAGTCCCCGCTCCGCCAAAACCGGTGGAGGACCAATTCGCCCCCCCTGTTGGTCCGGTACCTGTTTCTCAATACCGATAATCCGATCCGAGGTTTCAAACAGCTCAACTAGACGATCATGTCCGGGTTCAACGGGGAGATTGCGGTAAAAGTCTAAACCAATGGCCCGGGGGTCCGCATCTTCTAAAGTTTCCAAAAGGGTGGCTAACGTCTCATCACTAAACGGTGACCCCCAGCGTTCCAAATCCGTTTCCGTCACCCCGACAATGAGAATGCGGTCATCTCGGGGACTCTCAGGACGCAACAGCAAGAAGCGATCATAGGTGGCCCATTCTAGAGGTTGTAATAAACCCAACCCCCGTAAAAGCAGTAAAATGACGGCAACGCCAGGCCCAGCCATGAGAATCCCTTGCCATTGAGACCAGTAAGGCTGGATTTGCTTACGGAGATTGACCCAAACCATCAAAGATTTTTGGAAACGCCCCCCTAATTCTAGATCGTTGGCTAAAGCTTCAGATAAATTGGCTAGAATCTGAGCAAGTCCCTCTGACGGTTTAGCCTAGATTCAGAGGGGTGGACCGGGCATGGCCCCCCATGGTGTTGAGAGTGTGAGAACGCAGGAGTACAACGGGTGAATATCCTAGAACTGTTTGAGAAAGGCGGGATCGCCATGATTCCGCTGCTAGTATTGTCGGTATTATCGATCGCCACCATTTTTGAGCGGTTGTGGTTTTGGGCCCGCGTCCTCCCGAAAGAGCGAGCCTTAGTCAATCGCGTCTTGGAAACGGCCGAACAGGATTGGGACCTGGCCGCCGAAGTGGCTCGTCAGGGGCGATCGAGTCCCATTGCTCGTTTTCTCTATGCTCCCCTTCAACTTCAGGAGCCGGAACCCGAGCTGTTTCAATTAGCCTTAGAAGCCTCAGCGGATGAAGAACTAGCCAATATGCGGCGGGGGGACAAAATTTTAGAAGGGGTCATTGCGATCGCCCCCCTACTCGGCTTACTGGGAACAGTTTTAGGTTTAATCGAATCCCTCGGCTCCATCAGTATCGGCGATTTAGGCACCACCGCCACGGAAGGGGTGACTCAGGGGATTGGTGAATCTCTCATTAGCACCGCCACGGGCTTAATTGTCGCTATTATTAGCCTCAGCTTCTACCGCCTCTTTCAAGGCTTTGTCGTCAACCAAGCCAAAGTCTTTCGTAAAAGTGGCAACGCCTTAGAACTCTGCTATCGCCAGTTTTGGTCTCAACGCCAACGCCAGCCTCAGGATGGGGACTCTCAGAATGACCCAGACAAGCCGACCCTCAAGCCTGATTTAGACTTAAAACCCGCAGCCGTCGCCGATCGCCCGGCCTCAGACCCCTCGAAAGCCGATGAGGATGGCTCACCCGAGACCCCCTCAGACAATAACGCTGACTCCAACTCCTAAACCCTCCCCGACTCAAGCTCCCGTTTTATGAAACTCAAACAAACCGACGCCCTTCAGGACAACGCCCATATTGAGATTCTGCCCTTGATGGATGTCATCTTTTGTATTTTGACATTTTTCATCTTAGGGGCAGTAGGATTGACCCGTCAGCAGGCGATCGAGCAAAGTTTACCCCAGGCCAGCACCGGTCAACAGCAGATGCGGGAAATGTTCCGAGTCAGCATCGATCCCATTGGCCGCATTTATGTCGATCGCGACCCCGTGACGATGGACGAACTCCCCGATCGCCTGCGGGCCTACCAAGCCGAGAATCCCGATGGCTTAGTGGTGGTTTTTGGCCATCCCATGGCCCAGTACAACAATGTGATTCAGGTCTTAGATCTGTTGCGCTCCATTGGCGGCGATCGCGTCTCCCTGGGGGTGAATCCCAGCCAGGACTCCCCCCTCGATCGCAACCCCCAGCAAAACCCCTTCGGCGATTTCCCCGTCACCCCAGAACGTATCCCCGAGGAGTCTCCCTTAGAGTCCCCTCCCGACTCTGGCTTGCCCAGTTTAGACACTCTCCCAGACTCGGGGCAACCCGGTTTAGAACCGGAATTAGAATTTGACTCCCTCGACCCCCCAGGAGACTCCTGAACCTCACCCCTTAAGAGTCGTCCGCGTGGTCTCGATACCAGGCAATCGTTTGTCGTAACCCCTCCCGGAAGCTCGTTTGAGCCACAAAGCCAAACCGTTCCTTGGCCCGTTGCGTATCCAAACAGCGACGGGGTTGGCCATTGGGTTTATCGGTTTCCCAGACAATCTCCCCCTGAAACTCCATCAACTCGCAAATGGTTTCGACTAAATCACGGATGGAAATTTCCTCATGGGTTCCCAAATTCACCGGGTCTGGGTCATTGTAATCCTGAGTCGCCATGACAATTCCTCGGGCCGCATCCGTCGAATAGAGGAACTCCCGCGTCGGCGAACCATCCCCCCAAACAGGAAGTTTCGTTTCCCCTCGTTGTTGGGCCTCATGCACCTTGCGAATCAGGGCCGGAATCACATGAGAACTGCTGGGATTAAAGTTATCTTCTGGGCCGTAGAGATTGACAGGCAGTAGATACACCCCATTAAAGCTATATTGCTGGCGATAGGCTTGCAGTTGCACCAACAAGGCCTTCTTGGCAATCCCATAGGGCGCGTTCGTCTCCTCAGGATAGCCATTCCAGAGGTCATCCTCCCGGAAGGGAACCGGGGTGAATTTGGGATAGGCGCAAATGGTTCCCACACAGACAAACTTGTCCACCCCCGCTTCATAGGCGGCGTGAATCAGTTGGGTTCCCATCATTAAGTTGTCGTAGAACAACTCCGCCGGTTTCTCCCGATTGAGGCCAATTCCCCCCACATGAGCCGCCAGGTGGATGATAATATCCTGACCCTCGACCACCTCCTGACAATGCTGGAGTTGTCGCAAATCGCGATCGCGCGATCGCGGCACGGAAATCTTATCCTCCGTCGCCCCAGCGGCTAACAACTGAGCAATCACCTGACGACCGAGAAATCCGGCCCCACCCGTGACTACAATCCGTTTGTCTGCTAACGATAAACCCGCCATAACCTCTTCCTCTGTCAATCTCAGTGCCTATCAATCTCAGTGCCTATCAATCTCAGTGCCTGTCACACTCAAAGCCCTCTAGTGAGGGCCAGCCAGGCACCACGGCCGCCTGTGAGCTTAGCCTAGTCCACCGTATTCGTCGCATCCTGACGAATGAAGGCGCGATCGCTCGGGCTTTCGCCGTTGGCTTGCTTCGAGGGCAATCCTAACGCCGCTAAATCCGCCTCAACCATCAAGGCCACCAACTCACCAAAGCTCACCGAGGGACTCCAGCCCAGCTTTTCTTGGGCCTTGGAACAATCCCCAATCAATAAATCCACTTCTGCCGGCCGTAGATAGCGGGAATCAAACTCCACATAATTCTGCCAATCGAGGCCCACATAGCCAAAGGACAAATCCAGAAACTCCCGAATGGAATGGGTTTCATTGGTGGCGACGACATAATCATCAGGGGTCTCTTGCTGAAGCATCAGCCACATCGCTCGTACATAATCCTTGGCATAGCCCCAATCCCGTTTCGAGTCCAGATTACCCAGAAACAGTTTTTTCTGCATTCCCCCTACAATGCGGGCCACCGCACGGGTAATCTTACGAGTCACGAAAGTTTCCCCCCGTCGAGGCGACTCATGGTTAAAGAGAATGCCATTACAGGCAAACAAATCGTAAGACTCACGATAGTTCACCGTTTGCCAATGGGAGTAGACCTTGGCGCAAGAATAGGGACTACGGGGATAGAAGGGGGTGGTTTCCTTCTGGGGGACCTCCTGCACTTTCCCGAACATTTCTGACGATCCCGCTTGATAGAAGCGAACCTGAATCCCCGTGCGTTGTTGATAATCTCGGATGGCTTCGAGGAGGCGCAGGGTTCCCATAGCCACCGTATCCACCGTATATTCCGGCGAGTCAAAGCTTACCCGAACATGGGACTGGGCCCCGAGGTTATAAATTTCATTGGGGCGAACTTCCTCTAAGATGCGCCGTAAGGTGGTGCCATCGGTGAGATCGCCATAATGGAGAAACAAGCGCGCCCCCTCACTATGGGGATCGACGTACACATGGTCGATGCGATCGGTATTGAAGGTTGAGGTGCGGCGAATGATCCCATGCACCTCGTAGCCTTTCTCCAACAGCAGTTCGGTGAGATAAGACCCGTCCTGTCCGGTAATCCCGGTAATTAATGCTCGTTTCAGTTCCGTCACAATTGTCTAATCCTTAACTCTAGATATCGGGGAGACTCCCTCATCCGTTGTAGCTCATCTTTTCCCCATCTGTCCCTGAGCCAACCCAGATGCAGCCGTCACCGACCTCATTTGGATTCAAACCGTCAGGTAGAAGGGGTTGAGGGGTTGGGGATACCGTAGTCAAACCCAACCCAGATGCAGCCACCATGGTGTTGAAATTCTAGGGTGAACTAGAACCGGATTCACCATGGGGATGTCTCCTAGTAGGCACCGTTATTCTTGGGAAAAATAATCACGCCAATGGTTTTAATGGCGATCCAAAAATCCATCCAAGCATTGCGGCAGTTGACGTAATACACATCAATCTTGACGCGCTTTTCATAGGGAATATCATTGCGTCCGGACACTTGCCATAATCCAGTAATTCCTGGACGAATGGTCAGGACTTTGTCCATATAACGTCCGTATTTAGGCAGCTCTTCCCGAATCAGGGGACGGGGACCCACCACACTCATATCGCCCCGCAGCACATTCCAAAACTGGGGAAACTCATCTAGGCTGGTGAACCGCAAAAAGCGACCAATCCAGGTAATTCTAGGATCGCTTTTGAGTTTAAAGGTCTCTTGAAACTCCTCTCGAATCTGGGGGGATGTTTCTAAGAGTTCTTCGAGAACTTGGTCAGCATTGGAGACCATGGTTCTAAACTTAATGCAACCAAAGGGTTTTCGGTCTTTGCCAATTCGTTCTTGGACATAAAAAATCGGTCCAGGAGAACTCAAGAGAATGAGGCATCCCAAGAGGAAATAGACCGGAGAAAAGATAATCAAAACCAAGGCAGAAAACAGAATGTCAAAGAGGCGTTTTCCCAACGCTCCATTGGCATCTGCTAGCGTAAATCCTTGGGGGCGCAGGTCTGCCAGACGGGGGGTAATTTCCCGTTTGGCGATCGCCCACAGTCCTTTTGCAGAGATCAGTTGGCTATTGGCAGTCATCGTACTCCTTCCATTCACACCACACACACACACAGTCGAGATCGTAACGCCATATCCGCCATCTGGCTTTAGTCCACCTCAAACGGATGAGCCGAGAGGACATGGGTTTCATTGGGGATACCCCTTTGAAAGTCTCGACAACAGCGTTCTAAATAGGATAGGTAACGCTGTTCAAAGATTGTAGGGGCAAATCGAACCGAATGTGATCGGGCCGCCTCCGGTTGAAAGCGCGATCGCAGTTCCTCAAAGGTTTTAACCGCCTCCATCAGAGCTGTTTCGGTTTGCGGCTTAAACAAGACTCCTGTCCCGGTTTCGCCCCACTGACGGATATCCCGCACGGTTTCTAAGGCCCCGCCGGCCCCGTAGGCGATTACGGGGGTTCCACAAGCTTGGGCTTCCACGGGCGCAATGCCAAAATCTTCACAGGCTGCATAGACAAATGCCTTCGCTTGGGACATATACTGTTCCACAACCCCATTGGGCTGTGATCCGAGAAATTTGATGTTGCTTTGGGCGATCGCCTGCAAACGACTGGCTTGCGGGCCGCTACCAATCACCACCAAGGGATACCCCAGTTGATTAAAGGCCCGCACGATTAAATCAATTTTTTTGTAACTGACTAACCGTGACACCGTCAGATAGAACTCCTCTTTGCGGGGTTCAAAGGGGAAGCGTTCTACCGCCACAGGTGGATAAATCACCTCGGCCCGGCGACGGTAACAGCGCCAAATGCGACGAGCGGTATGCTGGGAGTTGGCGATAAAATAATCGACCCGATTGGCACTCAGCACATCCCATTGACGCAGTTGATGCAACAAAAGACGGGTCACCAGTCCCGGAAGTCCCCGCCCTAACCGCGACTCCCGCAGGTAGTCGAAGGTTAAATCCCAAATGTAACGCATGGGCGTGTGACAGTAGCAGATATGCAGCTGCTGCGGATGGGTTAGCACTCCCTTGGCGACGGCGTGGGAGGAGGAAAGAATTACATCATACTGCCCCAATTCCAACTGCTCGATGGCCAGGGGCAGCAGGGGTAAATACTTTTGCACCCCGGCCCGCGATCGCGGTAACTGCTGAATAAAGCTCGTGCCAATGGAACGGCCGTAGAGATAACTCTCGGGATTGGAGGACTCAAAATCCACGAGGGCGAACAAGTCCGCCTCAACATGGTTCAGGATCTCCTGCACCACCAATTCAGAGCCTCCCGTGGCTTCTGGGGTGAGCCATTCATGCACGAGGGCAATCTTGAGATCGGCAATCTCAGCAACATCGGACATCCATAACTCCTCTAGCTCACCAGGTCATCTGCCCTAGGGATGGCATTACCTTAACAGGGTACAGCAGTCCCTCCCCGTCCCCTCAGCGAATCACCTCGGTCATCAACTCTGACTGGGGGAGTTGCCCAGAGGTTTCAGGGAGGCGGTATGCTAGGGGGATAGATTTTTGAACCTGAGCGAGTGAACTCAATTCCCTTACTGGACTTAGCACAGCAATATCAGCAGCTAAAGCATGAGTTAGACCCGGCAGTTCTGCGGCTGATGGCCTCGGGACGCTATATCGGCGGCGAGAGCGTGATGACCTTTGAGCGCGAGTTTGCCGAGTACCTAGGGACAAACCATTGTGTCAGTTGTAATTCCGGTACCGATGCCCTGTTTTTAGCCCTACGGGCCCTGGATATCGGCCCTGGCGATTCGGTGGTGACGACCCCCTTTACCTTCATCGCTACGGTGGAGATGATCAGTGCCGTTGGGGCAACGCCGGTATTTGTGGATATTGACCCGGAAACCTTTAATCTCGATCTTGAGCAACTGGCGACGCTGTTACGGGCTTCGGGGCCGGCGAAACCTAAGGCAATTCTGCCGGTTCATTTGTTCGGTCGTCCCCTGGATATGACGACGCTGATGGCCTTGGCCCAAGACTATGGGATTCCGGTCATTGAAGATTGCGCCCAAGCCACTGGGGCCGCCTGGGATGGACAACCGGTAGGCAGTTTTGGGGCTATGGGCTGTTTTAGCTTTTTCCCCACCAAGAACTTGGGGGCCTTTGGCGATGGGGGGGCGATCGCCACGGATGATGCCAAACTGGCTCAACGGCTGCGATCGCTCAAAGAACATGGGGCAACTCGCCGCTATTACCATGAGGAGATTGGCATCAACAGCCGCTTAGATGCTATGCAGGCAGCAATTTTAAGGGTCAAGCTGGGCCATTTAGACTCCTGGAATCAGCAACGTCGCCAGGTAGCTGATTACTATCATCAGTTGCTCGCTCCCCTGCCGGATCTTCATCTCCCGTCGGATATCCCAGGTCATGTCTGGAATCAGTACAGTTTGCGGCTGGGGGCGAGCCACGATCGCGATCGCCTGCGATCGCGCCTCCAAGAGTTGGGGGTCGGCACCATGGTCTACTATCCAACTCCCCTCCATTCGCAACCGGTCTATCGCCCTTTAGGCTACAGCGAGGGCGATTTTCCGGTGACGGAGGCCGTCTGCGGTCAAGTTCTCTCTCTGCCCATGTTCCCGGAACTCAAACGCGAGCAACAAGAACGAGTCTTGTATCATTTGAAACAGTTTCTCGTTGAGCCTTGAGGGTTAATGGGGGAGAGTTCAGACTAGCGGAGTTTCTCTTGTGCCCCTACTTCACTCCCCCTGCCAATAGCTCCCCCGAGAGGTTGTCCCTAGTCCCCAGGCAAGTCTTTGAGTCCAATGGCTTCAAGGAGTCCCTGCCAGCGTTGCTCTAAGTCCAACTCGTCGGATTGCGATCGCAACTGGGCCAGACGATCTAAGGCATCGTACCAAACCCCAGTTTCCGCCAAAAGTCCCACCTGCTCAGCTAGAGAAGCCTCAGCCAGTTGGCTCGCAAACTCATCGGTGGGGGCAAGACGTTTCACCCAGGCTTCCCGCCAAATATCAGGACCAAAGCTCGTGGGAGCATCGGAATCGCAAAGGATACGCACAAACCAGGTATAGCTGTGCCCCACCGCCAAGGGCGTGACTGGATTCCCCTCATCATCCACCTGGGGCAGTTCTAAGGCCATTACCCCTCCATCCCTCGGTGGTGTCACCTGGGTTAAATAGACTAAGCGATCGCGGATATCTTCCCCAGCATCCGTCAGGAGACGTTCCCATTCGGTCACGGCAAACTCTAATTGAGCGCCCTCAGGTAAGGGGGGAACATGAACGAAAAAGCGAGGATAGTCCTCCAGGGTAATTCCCAGGCTGTCTAGGGGGGCCAGAAGCGTTAAGGCGGGGACGCTGTCATCGGCACTGCTGGCACAACTGCCGCGAACCGTATCAAACAGGGGCTGATCGGGAGGGTCAAACTCAGCTCGACTGGGGTCTTGCCAGCGTGTCCCGGCTCCTTCTAAACGCCCTGGCGTGCCGCGATCGGGAGGCACAAACTCCGCTTGGGCCGCGGTTGGGCCCGTCAGCAAACTCGTAAGCGCCAAGCCCAGCCCCCAAGACAGGGAAATAACACGGGGGGGACATGATTTTGGGTGTGGGATCATGATTAAGATTTACCATTAACGGTTGAACTACTGCCGAAAATATCGAGTTGTTGTAGGCGAGGGCGATCGCCATCCTCCTGGGGAGATGGAGTCCGATAGCGTCCTCGACGCTCTTTGACCTCCTTTTTGGCAGACGGTCCCCCCTGACGTAATCCCAAGGCGATTTTACTGTGCTGTTCAATCTGACCCATAACCTGACGGGCCCGTTGAATCACGGAGGGCGGTAGGCCCGCTAAGCGTCCCGCTTCAATGCCATAGGAGCGATCGGCTCCCCCGGGGCGAACTTGGTGCAGGAAGATGATTTCATTGGGCATCTCCTTGACGGTAACTTGATAGTTAGCAATGTTGGGTAAAATTGAGGCCAACTCGTTTAACTCGTGATAGTGAGTGGCAAAGATGGTCCGGGCCTGAATCTCCGTGGCTAAATGCTCAGCCACCGCCCAGGCGATGGATAACCCATCAAAGGTGGCGGTTCCTCGGCCAATTTCATCGAGTAACACCAGCGATCGCGCCGTGGCGTGATTGAGGATGTTGGCCGTTTCATTCATCTCCACCATGAAGGTGGACTGGCCCGTCGCCAGGTCATCCACTGCCCCCACTCGGGTAAAGATGCGATCGCACAGTCCCAGAGTGGCGGACTCGGCGGGGACGAAACTGCCAATCTGGGCCATCAGTTGAATCAGCCCCACTTGGCGCAAATAACAACTTTTACCGCTGGCATTGGGCCCCGTTAGGATAATCACATCAGGACCTGTCGACTCAGGCATCTCACCCCTCGACGGTTCCGGCTCACTCCAGCCTAACTCAGTGGAATTGGGGACAAAAAACCCAGGGGGCAGAGACTTTTCCACCACCGGATGACGACCTTGCACAATGTCAATCTGCCGGGAGTTCAGCAGTTGCGGGCGACAATAGCCCTGGTCATTGGCCAACTCCGCCCAACCGGCTAAGACATCTAAGGCGGCAACCGCTTGGGCCACCTCCCGAATCAGATCGGCCAAGGCCCCCACTTCGGCCCGCAGTTCTAGGAAAATTTCATATTCGAGACGATTGAGGTCATCCTGGGCCGTGAGAATCCGCGCTTCGCGTTCTTTGAGATCGGGGGTGATGTAGCGTTCTTCGTTGGTTAAGGTTTGTTTGCGGATATAGCCGTCGGGGGCTAAGTCACTTTTAGAACGGGGCAGGGCCAGATAATAACCAAAGGTTTTGTTAAAGCCCACTTTGAGGGTACTAATCCCGGTGCGTTGTCGTTCCTGGGTTTCCAAGTCCGCCAACCATTGGCGATCGCCCCCCACCATTTCCCGCATATCATCGAGTTGGCTATTAACTCCCCCTCGAATTAGATTGCCTTCTTTTAGGTGCAAGGGAGGATTGTCGACGAGGGCATGATGTAGGGTCTTGCCGAGCTGTTCGAGAGCCTCGGGAACCTCCGCCACGGCCCGCAAATAGGGCGCATGAGTTCCCACCACCAAGGCGGCCAGTTCCGGCAAGCGAACCATGGAATCGGCGATCGCCACCAGGTCTCGTGCATTGGCGGTTCCAGAGCCGGCACGACCGGTGAGGCGTTCCAGGTCATAAATCTGTTTTAAGCAGGCTTGTAGCCTCTCTCGCAGGCTGGCATCGCTTAATAATTCGGCGATGGTCTCCTGACGGGCAGCAATCTCGTCGGCATCCATCAGGGGTTGCAAGAGCCAACGGCGCAAGGCACGGGACCCCATGGCGGTTCGGGTGTGATCAATCGCCCAAAGTAGGGAGCCATGACGGCTGCCATCGCGCACAGTTTCTAGGATTTCTAGGTTGCGGCGGCTTTGCGCATCGAGAATCAGATAATCGGCAATGGCGTAGGTGCGTAGCCGTTGCAACGGCAGTTGACGAACACCGGGATTGGCCCCCGCACGACGGTCTTCAACATCCTGCTCAAAGGTGTTTTCTAGATATTCTAGGAGTCCACCAGCGGCACGAACCGCTAAGGGGAGATGGTCGCAGCCAAGGCCTTCGAGCGATCGCAGGTGATACCGGTGTAAGAGCCGTTGCCGAGTGCTGCTGGCCTCAAAGGCACTTGCGGGGCGTAGGGCGTAACAAAACTGACGGGGCAAACTCTCTGGGATCTCGTCACTGGCTTCTCCGGCCCGAATGAGACGGCCAGGATTGGGGCTTTGGCTGGGGATGAGGACTTCTGAGGGCTGTAAGCGCATCAGTTCCTGAGTGAGATGATCGAGGCCCCGTCCTTCGGTGGTGAAAAATTCCCCGGTGGAGATATCAGCATGAGCCAATCCCCATTTTTGTTTCACGAACACCACCGCGGCCAGAAAGTTGTTGCGGCTAGCACTGAGCATTCCCTCTTCGACGAGGGTTCCGGGGGTGAGAACGCGGGTAATTTGACGCTCCACCATGCGTTTTTCGCTGGCGGCGGCGGCGGCATCTTCGATTTGATCACAAATGGCCACCGCAAAGCCTTTGTCCACTAAGACGGTGGCATAGCGATCGAGGGCATGGTGAGGGACCCCGGTCATGGGCACTCGCCCAATCTTTTTACCGCCATCTTTGCTGGTTAAAACCAGTTCCAGTTCCTGGGAAACGGTGACGGCATCTTGAAAAAAACACTCAAAAAAGTCGCCCACCCGATATAACAGCAGTGCGTTGAGATGCTGCTGTTTCGTCTCCACGTAATGTTGCATCATCGGCGTGAGATCATCAACATTCAGTTGCCGATAATCGGCATTCGCCGGGGTGCGATCGCGTCCAAAAGCGGGCTGTTGGGGGGAAGGCTGAGGAGAGGATGCACTCATTAGATCCGTGATTATCCGTAATCCATTCAGTGTAACGTTTGGATTGACCCGCGCCAGACAAATCTTAGTAAAATTTATTGACGGTTGCGCTACAGTTTTGGGGTCATTTCACCGGGGAGTGAGGGGGATAAGCGATGTTGGCTTGAACCCGCTTCAACTGGCCCTCTGGGGTGACCCCTCAGTTGCGGCGACGCACTCGGCCCTGTCGCCGCAGCAGCCAGAGCATCACGCCTAGGGATTGTTCGAGTAGTTGCCGCTGTTGTTTAATCTGTTGCAGGCGATCGCGGGTTTGTTCTGTGGACTGTTGACGTTGGGCGAGCCATCGCTGCACCAGGGGGAGCAAATGGCGACTCTGACGTTCCGTGATGAGTAACCAATCGCTCAGCTGTGCCAGCCGTCGCCGTAACTGCATCAGGTAGAAGGCCCCCAGAAATCCCAAAAGAGCCAGACTGAGATTTACCCCCACCACCGCCATCACCTCGGGAGAATCCCCTAGGGTTGTCCAAGTCGAGGTATCGTGAGAGGGGTTAGCAGAGATCATAAAATCCGAAAACTCTTTTAGGTCAAGACGTGCAGCGGTAGCAGTGCCAGGAAAATTGCTGCTGGAGATTGAGAAAGTTCTGTAGTTTTATATACTTTAAATTAGGTAAGGTTATGACATCGTTCGGACAATTTTGGCAAAGGTGAACCCGGTTTCGCCCATTGCTCGGCCCTGGTTCGTTATTTTGGAGATATAGAAGTTAGCGTGAATCCTCATCCTCTGAGTCAATTACAGCGTTATGACGCAGACGCGATCGCGCGTTACTACCAACGCCGTCCTTGGGAAGCCATTTGGCGATCGCTCGTCATTATCTGGCTTTTTGCTGGATTTGTCATTGGACTTCAGTTCGACCACTGGTTTCGACGAGAACCTGATCACAAGTCTAAACGGGCCCAACAACTGAGAAAAATTTTGACTCATCTTGGCCCAACCTTTATTAAGGTGGGACAAGCTCTCTCGACTCGCCCGGATCTCATCCGCAAGGACTTTCTCGAAGAACTGGTTAAACTACAAGACCAACTACCCCCCTTTAGTAATACCGTCGCCTTTAAGATCTTTGAGCGTGATCTCGGCATGACGGTGGAGGAGGCCTTCCAGGATATCTCCCCGAGTCCCATCGCGGCGGCGAGTCTGGCTCAAGTCTACCGCGCCCAACTCCATACGGGTGAGGAAGTAGCCGTCAAGGTGCAACGTCCCAATTTGCTACCTCGTCTGACTCGGGATTTGTTCCTGATTCGCTTAGGGTCAAGATTTCTCAGCCCCTTTCTACCCCTCAACTTGGGTCATGACCTCACCCTCGTTGTCGATGAGTTTGGCATTAAACTCTTTGAAGAAATCGACTATGTGAATGAGGGGCATAATGCTGAAAAATTCGCCTATAATTTTCGGGATAATCCTCGGGTCAAGGTTCCTGAAATTTACTGGAAATACTCTAGCCGTAAAATTTTGGTACTAGAGTGGATTCATGGCTATAAGCTGACCACAACAACTAATCTGCGCCAAGCCGGAATTGACCCCAAAGCTATTATCGAGGTTGGGGTGATTAGTGGTCTGCAACAACTTCTCGAACATGGATTTTTCCATGCTGATCCTCATCCAGGAAATCTCTTTGCTACCAAAGATAATCAGATGGCCTTCATTGATTTTGGCATGATGGATCAACTCGATCCCTGGATGAAGGAAACTCTGGTCGATGCGATCGTCCATTTGGTGAACAAGGACTATGAAGACTTGGCTCATGCCTTTGTAAAACTGGGGTTCCTCTCCCCCGGAACCGATATTTATCCCATTGTTCCGGCCCTGGAGATGGTCTTAGGGGACATTGTCGGACAGAGTGTGCGAGACTTTAATATCAAAACGGTTACGGATCGCTTTTCTGAGTTGATGTATGAGTATCCGTTTCGGGTTCCGGCGAAGTTTGCCCTGATTATTCGCTCGGTGGTGACTCAGGAGGGGTTGGCTCTGAGTTTAGATCCCAATTTCAAAATTGTTGATTTAGGCTATCCCTATATTGCTCAGCAATTGCTACGGGGAGAATCTCCCCAATTGCGCCGTCGTTTGTTGGATGTGCTGTTCAAAGATGGCGAGTTTAAATGGAACCGTTTGGAAAACTTGATTGAAATTGCCCGAACTGATGAGACGTTTGATATCATTCCTACGGCACAGTTAGGCTTGCAATATCTCATGTCTGAGGAAGGACGCTTTCTGCGGCAACAGTTGTTGTTGGCTCTGACGGAGGGCGATCGCCTACATACGGAAGAAGTGCAACGGTTATGGAATCTGATCAAGGAAGACGTTAAACCTGAGCGCATCTGGGATGCAGCGATCACCTCCCTGACGGAGTTTTCCGCTCAACGGGCCTCAGAAGTGGCCTCAGAATGGTTCCGAGATGTGCCCCTGAGTGCCTTTAATAGCCCCACCTCTTCCCTTCGTTAATGTCTTAGGCCCTAGCCATGTACTACTCTGATCCGCCCTATGTTCTGATTGCCGCCAGCCTCCTGATGGCTGCTGTCTGCTGCTACGCCTTCTATAAAACCCTTGTGGGAACCCTCCAAGATTGGTCGAAACGCCGTTCGAGTCGTCTGCTGGTGTTACTCCAGGGCAGTCGCCTCAAAGTCCCCCTGCTGGGGATTACCCTCGGGGCTATGGGGTTCTTGTCAGGATCATTACTCTTTTTCTCGATGCCCCCCAGCTTCGCTTACAGCTTCTCGGCCGTCATCGCCGGGGTTTCTGTCACCCTTGTGTGGATTCAGTTACGCACCCTCTTGCGTCGCCTGGAAACGGGTGGGGTGAAGGCCCTGAAGTTGGAAGAGTTGGGGTTGGGCGAGATTCCGTTACCGGGCTTTATGGCCGATGACTCCAAGTAAATCCAATTAAGTCCGATTAAATCCGATTGATTTGGGGTTTTGGGGGCCGGTCTTAAAATTTCGTTACAATTAAGGCGGCGCGATTCAAGCAGTCCCCCAGAACCATTCCTCTTACTTTGTTATCGATGCAGCGATCGAAATTCAGACAACTCCTCTCCTACCTACGACCCCATTGGAAACAAGTCGCCCTGGGAACCCTAACCCTGTTTTTGGTTAACGGGTTAGGGGTTTATATTCCCTGGCTCATCCGTGACGGCATTGATGACTTGGAAGTGGCCTTCACCATGGAACGAGTCTTCCGCTATGTCCTGTTAATCGGTATCTTAGCCTCGGTGATGTGGGGGATTCGTGTGGTGTCGCGGATGTTGCTGTTTGGCATTGGCCGACAGGTGGAGTTCGATCTCAAACAACGGATTTTTCAGCATCTGCTGTATATGGATGCGGAGTATTTCTCCCGAAACCGGGTGGGGGATTTGATTAACCGGGCCACCAGTGATGTGGATAATCTGCGTCGCTTACTGGGGTTTGCGGTGCTGAGTGTGCTCAATACCATTTTTGCCTATCTGCTCACGTTGCCGGTGATGGTGTCCATTAGTCCTCGGTTGACCCTGTTATCGCTGCTGATTTACCCGGTCATGTTTATTCTGGTTTGGGTGTTTAGCGGTCGTCTGCGGGATGAACAGCGGGATGTCCAGGAGAAACTATCGAGCCTGAGTGAGCTGATTCAGGAGGATATGAGCGGCATTTCTCTGGTGAAGATTTATGGCCAGGAGGGCAATGAACGGCGGGCCTTTGCCCATCGCAATGAAAAACTATTTGAGAGTAATTTGGCCCTGGCCCGCACTCGTACCACCCTATTTCCCTTGTTACAAGGGTTGGCGGGGGCTAGTTTGTTAATTCTGTTGGGCTTTGGGGCCCAAGAGATCGCCGATGGGGCGATCGCCGTCGGCGATTTCGTGGCCATGATTCTCTATGTGGAGCGTTTGGTGTTCCCTACGGCCTTGTTGGGCTTTACCTTAACGGTGTATCAACGGGGTGAGGTGAGTATCGATCGCATCGAAGCCATTTTTACCAGCCAGTCGGGGATTCAGGATGAGACTGGGGCGATCGCCCTTCCCCCTCAAGAAGTCCTCGGACGACTTGAGGCCCGTAATCTCCACTATGTCTATCCTGGGGATAAAACCCCGGCCTTAGATCAGATTTGCTTCAACATTGAACCGGGAGAAACCATTGCCGTAGTCGGGTCCATTGGCTCCGGCAAATCCACCCTAGCCAACGCCATTCCCCGAATTTTGGAGATTGAGCCGGGACAGTTGTTTCTCGATGGCTATGATGTCACGCAGCTGCGCTTAGAGGACTTGCGAGGGGCGATCGCCTATGTCCCCCAAGACAGTTTTCTCTTTAGTTCCAATATCCGCAACAATATCCGCTACGGCAAACCCCAGGCCGACCAAATCGAGGTGGAACACGCGGCCAAGTTAGCCCAGATTCACCCAGAAATTCTCAACTTCCCCAAACAATATGACACCGTCGTTGGCGAACGGGGGATTACCCTCTCGGGGGGACAGCGACAACGCACGGCCTTGGCTCGCGCTCTTCTGATGGATGCACCGGTGTTAATCCTCGACGATGCTCTCTCCAGTGTGGACAATCAAACCGCCAGCCAGATTTTACAGGAGTTATCCAGGGGAGCTGCGCGCAAAACGGTCTTGTTTATTTCCCACCAACTCTCCGCCGCCGCCAAAGCCGATCGCATTTTAGTCCTCGATCGCGGCCGCGTCTCCCAATTGGGAACTCACAGTGAGTTGATCCAACAGCCGGGGTTATATCAGTCCCTCTGGGAAGAACAGCAATTAGAAGCCTTATTACGTTAACGGCGAACCACGACAGGAGTGCCAACGGAGGCCCAGGAGTAGAGCCAGGCGGCATGGTCTAAGGCAACATTGGTACAGCCACGACTCATGGGCGTGCCGAAGTTGTTATGCCAATAGGCGCCATGAATGCCGTAGTTGCCGTCGTAGTACATCACATAGGGAACATCGGGAATGTGATACCCGGGCCCACTCATGGGAGCTTCTGGGTATTTCACATAAATCTCGTAAACGCCGGTGGGGGTTGGCGTGGCGTAGGTTCCTGTCGAGACAAAGACAGCATACACTTGCCGATCGCCTTCCCAGGCGATGAGTCGTTGGCCTGTGAGATCTATCTCAATCCAGCGCCGTTGGGATTGACGTAGGGCATAGATTTCATTGTCAATCCATTGTGCCACTCGCGGCGGACTCTCGACGGCATCGACAGGGGCGGCGATCGCCTCCGATACGGGGGGAGTCATTAGTCCGAGATTTAGGGGATTCCAGCCGACGAGAGCTGCCGCTATGGCAAGGGATGCCCGCAACAGATGACGGCTCCAAACGTGGGACGTCGACGAAGGCGTCGGGGGGGGGTTGGGTAAATCAGTGGCATAGGTCATGGGTTTAGGGGGTTGTTCCTCAACCCAATTCTAACAAATCTCCCTGAGCGTCAAGGTTTGAGCCGTTGACCCCAAAGCCGCTATAGTGAACTCATGCCCATCTAACCGCAGCAATTCACTGAAATTTTATGCCAGCGAAACTACCCGTCACCGTCATTACCGGATTTTTAGGGGCCGGAAAAACGACCCTAATTCGTCATCTCTTGCAACATAACCAGGGCCGCCGCATTGCCGTTCTGGTGAATGAGTTTGGCGAGGTGGGCATCGATGGAGATCTGTTACGCTCTTGTCAGGTTTGTGATGAGGATGAGGATAGCGACTCCAATATTTTAGAGTTGGCCAACGGCTGTCTCTGTTGCACGGTGCAAGAGGAATTTTTACCGACGATGCAGGAACTCCTGTTACGTCGCGATCGCCTTGATAATATCGTCATTGAAACCTCGGGGCTAGCGTTACCGAAGCCTCTGGTTCAAGCTTTCCGTTGGCAAGAAATTCGCACCGGGGCCACCGTCGATGGGGTGGTGACGGTGGTCGATTGTGAAGCCATCGCCGAGGATCGCTTGGTGAGCGATTTAGAGGCGTTGGAGGCCCAACGGCAAGCCGACGATAGTTTGGAACATGAAACGCCGATTGAGGAGTTGTTTGAGGACCAACTCAATTGTGCGGATATGGTGTTACTGACGAAGTGCGATCGCGTGGCGGATGATCGCTATTATCAGATCCGAACTTGGCTAGAGTCTCAGGTTCGCCCGGGGGTGAAGTTAGTTCCCTGTCATCAAGGGGAGATTGAGTCAAGTGTCTTGTTGGGCTTTAATGCCTCTGTCGAAGAGGATTTAGAGAATCGCCCCAGTCATCATGATGGGGAGCATGACCATGATCATGATGATGAGATTAACTCGATTTGTCTGACCTTTGATCAGCCCCTGAACCCCAAGACACTCACCCAGCGACTTCAGGATTTGGTGGAACGGGAGGAAATTTACCGCATTAAAGGCTTTGTCAATGTAGCCAATAAGCCGATGCGGATGGTGTTACAAGGAGTCGGACAACGATTTGAGTCCTTTTTCGATCGCCCCTGGAAGCCGGAAGAACTCCGCCAAACCCGGTTGGTGTTTATCGGCCAAGGGTTGGAACGTGAGCGGTTGGTGTCGGTGTTTGAGGGGTAGGGAAAAAAGGCAACAGGCAACAGGCAACAGGCAAAAGGGGAGAAGAAAGCAACAGGGGATAGGGGGAACCCCATCCCTATTCCTCTCTTCTGCCTCTGTGTCCTCTGTGACTCTGTGGTTTCCCTCTTGCTTCTTGCCCCTTCCCCCTTGCCCCTTCCCTATTTACTCTCAGGATGCTGCCGTTCCTCTGTTTGCTGATCCAAACTGTTGAGGAAGCGAATCATCTGATAGAGGCGGCCGAAGTTCTTTTGGTTGAAGTACAGAGCCAGACGAGGTAGGATGTGCCCCTCCTGCCGTAGTTCTTCGGGCAAGGGAGCCGTCCGCTCAATCTTGCCTCGGGTCAGGATATCCTGATAATCGTCATTGAGACATTGCAGGGCTTCGTCGGATAGGGGAGACTTGAGACGAATGATTAGGCGATCGCCCACATAGCGGCTGGAATGGTAGGTGCGATAAAAATCCCGGATCATCTGACAGGCCGTCTCGACATTGTCGGTGATGCTGTACAGACTTAAATCCTCTTCGCTGATGGTTCCGTTCTCCAGTAAGCAGGTTTTGAGATAGTTTTGCCAACCATACCAATAGTCCCCGCCGGGGCGATCGATGAGAACCAGGGGCGCGGGACCATATTTCCCGGTTTGCATGAGGGTGATCGTCTCAAAGGCTTCGTCCATGGTTCCAAAGCCGCCGGGGAACAGGGCAATGGCATCGCTTTCTTTGAGGAAAAAGAGTTTGCGGGTAAAGAAGTATTTGAAGTCAACCAGCTTCGGATCGTCTTGGATATAAGGATTGGAGGTTTGCTCAAAGGGAAGCTGGATGTTTAAGCCAAAAGAATTTTCTGTTCCCGCGCCCTCGTTGCCTGCCGCCATAATGCCTCCGCCGGCCCCGGTGATGACCATGAAGCCGTATTCAGCTAAGCGGCGAGCAAACTCTCGCGCTAGGTGATATTCTGGGCGATCGCTGGCGGTTCGGGCCGAGCCGAAGATGGCAATCTTACGCACATGACGATAGGGCCTGAAAACTTCTAGGCCCCGTTCCATATCTTTGAGGGAATGGCTGACAATCTTCCAGTCGAGGCGATCGGTGTCGTACTTAGCCAGGTTAACTAGAGTCGAGAGTGAGCGAGAAATCCACTTCCAATGCTCGTGGCTGGGCAGTTCCCCAACTAAATGAGAAATTTCCTGGGAGAGAAACTCGAAATGTTGTTCCGGGGTTGGATCAGGGCCTTGTCCAGGGATCTGTTGAGGAGATGACATAGACTTACATGAATGGAAGCGCAGTATCTTATTTTACAGATTTTTCCATTAAAACAGGTGCTGGGAAACTCCGTTGAGTCTGCCCAGCACCTGGGGTAAGGTGACAAGTCCCTGATAGGAAGGGATAAGGAGCAATCGCTCCCAACACCCTAGAGATACTTTTCGAGGGTGTTCGCCAATGTGGTTTTGGGGACGGCGCCAACGACCATATCCACGCGCTGTCCATCTTTAAAAATCATCAGCGTGGGAATACTGCGAATCCCATATTTGCTGGCTACTTCGGGATTGTCGTCGGTGTTCAGCTTGACGACCTTCACTTTACCCTCATACTGTTGGGCGATCTCTTCAACTACAGGGCCGACCATCCGACAGGGTCCGCACCAAGGGGCCCAAAAGTCAACCAGAACAGGCAGTTCGCTTTCTAAAACGTCGTTTTTAAAGCTGGCGTCTGAAACCTCGGCGGTTGCTGACATACTTCAAAAGTCCTTATCTAATCTTGTGTGCAATGTTGAGCGCAATACTCCCCTGGGACGGGAGTTAGCGAGTGATCACCATAGACTACGCTTCCCCCTAGATTTTACCACAGGGGTTGTCGAGGCTGATGATGGGGACAAGGTTGAGGAAACTGGACTCTTGCGCTGTCGGGCCCCCAAAAAAGAAACCACCCGAACAATCTGTTCGGGCGGAGTGTGGTGTGAGGAGTGAACGGAAACATGTGTCTCCGCTCATTCTATTCTAAGAGATAAATGGCAAACCTGTCTCCTAGAAATTTAACTTTAATCTAAGGACAGTTGTTTTCCTAGACGGGGGGCGATCGCCTCCGACTCCGAGAAACTACTTACCCATTCCCAACTGCTGGGCTTTTTGATAGACCTTTCCTTCGGTTAATAGTGAAGGAGCAATGGCAATTTCCACCTGTTGCATTTCTTGGAGGTTTTTCGCGCCTAGGGTTCCCATACTGGTTTGCAATGCCCCGACGAAGTTATGGGTTCCGTCATCGAGCTGTGCCGGGCCACGTAAAATTTGTTCTAAGGTGCCGGTGCTGCCCACATTAATGCGGGTTCCCCGAGGTAATACGGGACTCGGGGTGGCCATTCCCCAGTGATACCCCCGTCCTGGAGCTTCTTTTGCCCGAGCAATGGGTGAGCCAATCATGACGCCATCGGCACCGCAGGCAATACATTTACAAATATCACCACCCGTCACGAGACCGCCATCAGCAATGACGGCAACGTATTTGCCGGTTTCTTTAAAGAAATCATCCCGAGCTGCGGCACAATCAGCCACCGCTGTTGCTTGCGGGACGCCAACCCCCAACACCCCCCGAGAGGTACAAGCGGCCCCGGGGCCAATTCCCACAAGAATTGCTGCGGCACCGGTTTTCATGAGGTTAAGCGCCACCTCGTAGGTGACACAGTTCCCCAACACCACCGGCATGGGCATTTGTTCGCAGAACTCGGCTAAATCCAAGGGCGTAATGGTCTCAGGAGACAGATGAGCTGTCGAAACTACCGTTGCTTGGACAAACACTAAGTCCGCTTGTGCTTCGGCAATGGCGTTGCCAAACTTGACGGCCCCGGCTGGAGTCACGCTGACTGCGGCAATGCCACCCTGCTGTTTAATTTCCTGAATCCGTTTGACAATCAGCTCATCACGAATTGGCTGACTGTAGAGTTCTTGCATGAGAGGCACGAACTCCGTTTTATCAACGGAGGCAATGCGATCAAGAATCGGGTTCGGATCGTCATAACGCGTTTGAATGCCCTCAAGGTTGAGGACACCCAAGGCACCGAGTTCAGACAGTTTAACTGCCATCTGTACGTCCACCACGCCGTCCATCGCACTGGCAATGATAGGGATGTCCCGTTTGATTCCGCCGATTTCCCAACTTGTATCGGCAAGGATCGGATCGAGGGTGCGGTTTCCCGGCACTAGAGCGATTTCGTCAATTCCGTAGGCGCGACGAGCGTTTTTTCCCCGTCCAATTTCAATATCCACTGTTACTTACCGTTCCCAAACGTATTTAAGCTAGACTAGCAAATTTACCTAATAATGATCCATAGGACAAGCTGAAAATCTTTAAGCTGGCCAATTCGAGCCGGTTGCCATGGCTGCGGTTCCCTCAACAGGGGTCTGGGGCCGCCGCCACGTGAGGGCGATTTACTCTGTGAACCCGATAGTTTGGCTCCCCAGGAGCATCGCTTCAGACGTTCTTGGGAGTTACCCCTCGGTGCGTTTCTGCTGATTTGGCTCATCTCGACGGCTACGGTGAACCTGCTACGCTAGATGTACCGTATCGTTGCTATCATCCATGGACGCAAAACATCTTCCCAACTTCCTGGTGATTGGGGTTCAAAAGGCTGGGACAACCTCGATTTACCGATACTTGTCCCAGCATCCCCAAGTCTATATGAGTCCAGTTAAGGAAACCAATTTTCTAGAGCGAGACTGGACGGGGGTGGTCTCGAAGAAACCACGCAAGATTGATAGTCTCGAAAAGTATTTGGCGCTCTTTGAGAAGGTCCAGGATGAGGTGGCGATCGGAGAAGCCTCCCCGAATTACTTATTTCACCATGAAACCTCCATTCCTGCCATCCAGAATCTGGTTCCACAGGCTAAGTTGGTGGTCATTCTCCGCAATCCCATTGAGCGCGCTCATTCGGATTACTTGATGCACATCCGGGATGCGATTAATGGCGGGGACTGTCGCCCGTTAGAGGAGCAAGCTCGCCAACGTCCCATTAAGTCATTCCAAATTCGCAAAGGATTTTATTGCGAATCTCTCAAAGCCTTTAGGGAAAAATTTGGAGCCGACAAGCTTAAAGTCTGTCTGTATGATGATTTGGTTCAAGACCCAGTGGCGATGATGCAAGGGATTTATAACTTTATCGGGGTAGATGATGCGTTTGTTCCCGATACCTCGTTTCGCGCTCAGAAAGCGGCAGTTCCCCAAAACAAAACGGTTCATCGGGTTCTGCAAACTCGTAATCCTTTGAGAAGTTTGGCTGGCTCAGTGTTACGGCTGGTTTTTCCTGAGAAAACTCGCCAAAATATTCGTCGCTATCTCCTCTCACTCAATTACAAGGATAAAAGTGCGCTCCCCTTATCTGCCGAGGAACGACGGTTGCTCAGAGATATCTATCGAGAGGACATTTTAGAACTGCAAGAGCTATTGCAACGAGATCTCTCATCCTGGTTAACCCTCCCTGAACCGGCGACGTCTAAGGCTGAGGTCTCTTAAGGCTTCTGGGTCATAGGGTCTACTTGTTAGGCCCTATGATGGAGTCTTGTTGGAAGGACATTACCCTCAATCAAGTCTGCCTTAAGTAGGGCTAAGTTCTAGGTTCTGTGGAGGTGAGCAGAAAAATGTTAAACCCCTCCACGGTGTAATGTGCTTGAATCAAAAACTTCTCTGTCAGGACTTCGTAGAATAACTCATCGTCGTGGGTAATTCCTGTACCACAGACGAGCCATAAACGGGATAAAAAAGATGGAAGGTCGGATAACCAGACTTCAATATGTTCTCGTTTAACCTGGCTTTGACCACTGGGTATTTGAATTTGTTTTCTTAAGGTAATGGTTGCTGTCCCTTGATAGTAATGCTCAAGGGGTATGGCGGTATTGTGCATAATTGCCCAGACAATGACATCATCTGGTCGGTCATTCTGGTTGAGAATTTCGACCGTTGCCCGGTAATGGTCTGAGGCTCCCATGTAGCGACTGGAACGGGTGTAATAGACCCCTAAGCCACTACTTATGGTGATGGCGTATATCAGAAGTATTCCCCAGGCTAGACGATGCCAGCGAGACCAAATTTCTAGGAATCCTACCGCCATCATAATCAGAAGATAGGGCAAGACCAGCATGACATAACGAGTATTCCAAATTGAGAAGAGCAGATGAGAAAAGATGAAAATCATCCCCACTGGAATCGCCATCCAAGCAACTAGCCATTGGAATTTCTCCGATTTTCGTTTCCGCAAGATTGCCACTGCCAGTACAAGCAAAATTGTGAAGATATACAAGTGGATAAATCGAGTCAGATAGGGGGGCGGCGGTGGATAGGAAAATGCTGTTAATATCCTGAGTTCTCGCACCAGGTTATTGAGTCCGGGGACGGGTAATTCTAAACGATGAGCACCCGCTGAATCTATCACTGAGAGAGCGACAGGTATGATCATGATGCCGAGGAGTAACCCTGCGATCGCAAAGTGAACCAGTCGTCGGGGGTGTCGATAATATTTGACTAGAATGATGATGCCGTCGGGGACTAAGAGGGCGGCATTTAGGGGGGTGGTCAAAACAGCTAAAACTCTAAATACCACCCATAACACATAATTGATAGGGCGGTTGGGAGCATCGAGAGACCTGGCCAGTGCTAAGCTTCCAGCAATCCCTAGACTGACACTCATGGTGTAGTAGCGAACTTCCTGGGCATGGTTGATAAAGAGGGGGGATAGGGCTAACATCAGGGCAGCGATGAGTCCCACCCGCTTTGTGAAGAGGGAACGACCGAGTTGATACGTCAGTGCGACAGCGCAGAGGGCAAAGAGAACGGCTAAGCTTCGTAACCAAGCGTCACGTTGGCCAACGGTCATCCAAATTTCGAGGAGAACGTAATATAAAAGCCGACCTCGGTTAAAGCTGACATCTTGAGCGTCACGAATACTCAGAAACTCATCAATCCATAATCCTCTCGCGTCGAGGCGAAACAGATATAAGGCGGTGGCGAGGAGCATCACCACACCGATAGAACGCCATCCTTGGGGAACCAATCTGTTGAGGGGTCTGACGTGGCGTTTGAGCATGATGGCCTCGGATACATTTGATAATCTGTAACGATTAGCGATCAAATGTCTACACCTTAACCTGAGTCGGGGGGTGGGGATGCCAGATGAGGGTCTCGATATACAAAAGCTGAGACCCAGCTAGATGACTCTCTAACTCGGTCTCGGCTTTTAAGGTTTGAATACCCCCAGGGGAATTCGAATCCCCGTCGCCTCCGTGAAAGGGAGGTGTCCTAGGCCTCTAGACGATGGGGGCGTATTCATTCGGTCGCCGGCGGCTTCTAACCGCTTAGGCGTTATTCAATGTAGCGAAGATCCCCAGGACTGTCAACCCCTAGGGCTGAAAATTTTGGTGTTGCTCACAATAAGCGGCTAGAATCTCCACACAATGGGCGATCGCCCCCAAATGAGCGATCTCATAACCATGGGTGTTCTGAGTGGGAAAGCCCAGGCAAGCCCCCCGGGCCACATGACCGAGTTTCATGGCAATGGAGGCATCACTGCCAAAACCACTAATCACCGCCTGTTGGATGGGAATCTGTCGCGACTCAGCTGCCTGCTTCAACTGCTGGGTTAAGCCCTCGTCATAAATACCATAGCCATCCTGAGACAAGAGGACGGGAGCCTCACCATCGGCAATGGGATATTCCGGGGCCAGGGGACAAATTTCTAGGGCAATTAGGGCATCTAAGACCTGGTGATTACTGAAATATAAGGCCCCCAATGCTCCCACTTCTTCCTTGGCTGAGGCCACGAGATACACCGTCACGGGGGGGGACTTGAGACGAGCGGCTAACTCTAGCAGAATTGCCAGGGAGGCTTTGTTGTCGAGGGTATAGCTGGCGATATGGTTCTGCAAGCGGAAGGGGCGTTTACGGTGTTTGCCCACCACAACCCGCGTTCCTGGGCGAATCCCCAGGGCGTTGAGGTCTTCGGGGCTGTGTTTCGTTTCGACCCAGGCTTGTTGCCATTCTAGGGGTTGGCTTTCTTGTAAGAGCTTTTGCGGCGATTCATGGGAAACGTGACGGGAGCCAAAACTGAGAATCCCGGAACAGGTGGCGTGATCTCCGAGTAAATCCACAACCCCTTCGCCATACACCCAGGGGAAAGAACCTCCTAATTTACGAATTGAGACGCGCCCTTGGCTATCAATTCCTTTAACAATCGCCCCGATTTCATCTTTGTGGGCCGTAATGGCGATCGCCCCCTCCTCCTGTTTCCCTGGAATCTTGGCAATCAGGTTATCGGCGCGATCGCCATAATACTCCACCCCCAAGTCCCGAAATCGCTCCTGGAGGTGTTGGTTAATCTCTGTTTCCATCCCACTTGGGGAATGGCACATGACTAAGTCTTCGATGCTGGTAAATAGGCGTTCAAATTGCAAAGAAACCTCCTAAGCCGATCCCATGACTCGGTTTGACTGGCCAACTCTCCCTACAATAGGGAACAGTTCCAACAATACATCCAGTACAGACAAGGGAAAACAACAACATGACTATTTGGGTTTGCGAACAAATCGATCCCACTGGTATCGTCCAAGCCTGCATCGCCAGCGAAGACGAAAGCCAAGCACGAGCTTGTCATGAATCATTCACCAATGATCTTGATGAATTTCAGACATCTCAGGGCTGGACGGCTCAACTACGAACAGTAGAATCCTGGGACGAGGTTCCCGTCACCCCCCTCAAACTGAACCGGTAAGTCTCACAACTGGGACGTTCGAGAACCACAAGACGGCTCCCGTTGCTGCTAAAAGTAGGATTCCCAGGATTCCGGCCAGAGGATGTTCCCCCAACCCCGTCACCCAGGGGGGAACCGCTCCAGTCGGCTGACTCGCTTGAGAGCTATCGAGCCAAATCATGGCGCAGACCCAGCCGCCATGTAACCCCCATGCTAAACTCAACTCTCCTTGAGTGGCGACACAGGCCAAGGTCAGCACCATACCCATCAGCCAAAGTCCAGGCAGTTGTGGTAAAGTTTGACGCGGTTGCCAAATTAAATGGAGTAGTGCAAAGATTCCACTGGTTATCGTCGCGGCGAACCAAACAGACCCTTGCTGTTGCAGTTCCTGTTGCACCAGTCCTCGAAAGATAAATTCTTCAGTTCCACCAATCCAAATCCCCAACAACAGGGCCAATAAGAATTGCCGGACTCCATCCTGAACCGTCCATGTTAAGTTCCAGGAAATCCAACCCGCCATTTTCTGCACGGCCATCAGAATCATAACGCCAAAAATCCCGATTGCTATCCCTAGACTGAGCCTGGATAAATCGGCAGTCGGGAAACGGGGGCCATAATAGAAAAAATCAACTCCGGCCACCCGTCGCAGTCCCCACAAAGCCAGGGGAAACAGGAGGTAAAGACTACCCACTAGGGCGAGTTTTCGGGAAGGAGTCAGGGGACGAGACGGATACCACCTCCAGTGCCAGGCTAGGGGAATCAGGATGGGTAACCAGATTCCTAACCAGACGATAAAAAATAAGCCAATCTTTAGCACCGGTGAGATCTCGACCCCTAACTCTCTTGGGGGGGAAAATTGACGGCAAAAGGCTCCAACTCCAGCCTGTAGGACTCTCAAAAACTGAGACATCTGAATCCCGGATGCGATCGCATCTCCCCCAAAACAGGGAAGGGTTGGGGGGGAAGTCAAGCGATCGCAGATAGACTTGAATTATATCAACCCTCGATCCTGAACATCCCCGCTCTTCCCCATGACGAGCTTACTCGTCGTCGCCACCGGCACCGTTTTCGTCGCCGTCAGCGCGATCCATCTGAATTAAGTGAATGTGTTTGTAACCCAACTTAATTTCAAACTCGTCGCCGGGTTTTAACCCCATGGCATTGGTATAGGTCGAACCGATGACGATCTGTCCATTCTTGTGAACGCTCACTTTGTAAGTCGGTTCGCGACCGCGTCCATCCTTTGCGCCGTCGGGATCGAGGGGAATCCCTTTGGCTGCCAACACCGCATCATAGAAATCCGTCAGATTTACACGGGTTTGCTGATTCTTAGTGATGTTGTAGTAGCCACAACGCTTGGCGGTTTCTCGCCGAGGTAAGTGAGACAGTTCTTTGACTTTTGTAAGTAACGCCTTTCCAGTCAGCGGCGTGGGTTTTTCCGAAAGTGCTTCAGTCATTGTCTGGGCAATTCTCCATTTAGACTCTAGTTATATTAAATCAAAAGTTACCGCGAATTTGCTGTTTCCATAAAAATATAGCCTTAATTTTCACAATTTGTACGATCCTCCCCCTGAAATGGGTTATCAAAGTCGGACAATTGAGGGGCAGTTGAGGGAGCGGCTGCCATGATCGAGGGGGTATCGGTCTGTCCAAGGATCGTCATCGTGCCCTCTGAAGATAAAGGGATTCTGCCCAAAATGCCAGGCTTGCCCCGGCAACTTGGCATTTTAATCAAAGTTATCTAGGAATCCTGGTTAAGATGCTGTTGAATTTGCCGCAGGCTTTGATAAAGTTCCGGTAGGCGTTTGTATAAGGCAGCACTGCGTCGCCATAGAGCATTATCAATGGCTGGAAATCCTGAGACGAGGGCACCGGCTTTCACGTCGCGGTGAATGCCCGTTTTGGCCGAGGCAGTCGCACCCGCACCGATTTTAGCCCGGTTAGCCACGCCAACTTGCCCCGCTAGGGTGACTCCATCCCCAAGGGTGACGCCTCCGGCTAATCCCACTTGCGCACAAATGGCGCAGTTTTTACCAATACGACAACCATGGCCAATTTGGACTAAGTTATCAATTTTAGTGTTGGCCCCAATCCGGGTTTCTCCCACAGCAGGACGATCGACGGTGGAGTTACAGCCAATTTCGACTCCCGCTTCAATAATGACGCAGCCGGATTGTTCCATCCGTTTTAGTCCATGGGCGCTTGGAACAAAGCCAAAGCCTTCCGCGCCCAAAACTACACCACTTTGGATCCTACAATCGACACCAATTTGAGTCCGTTCATGGATGGTGCAGTTGGCATGGAGGTAGCTGCGATCGCCGATGACAACTCCGGGATACACCACCACGTTGGCACCGATACAAACCTCGTCTCCCACCGTCACATTGGCATCAATCACCACATGGGCCCCAACCGAGACGTTGGCGCCTAATGTTGCGGATTCATGAATAATCGCGGTCTGATGAATTCCAGGTTCAGGGCGGTAGGGTTGGTAAAACAGGGAAATGGTATCGGCAAATAGGGCTTTGGGGGAAGCTGTACTGATCCAGGCGATACCTCGTTCTTGAGCTTGCTGTTGTAACAACTCATCCTGGGGTAGGATGACGGCGCTGGCTTGGGTGGTTTGTAAGTGATTGGCGTAACCATCCCCGTCAATAAAGGAGATAGAGCCAGTTGTTGCCTCCTCAATGGCAGCTACATGGGTGATATCGAGGTTAGTATCAACACTAAAGCTCCCAACCACCCCAGCCTTAGCCAACTGTGCGACAAGTTCAGAGAATTTCATAAGACATTAGCTGATCTAGGCCAAAGATAAAGACGCGAGCGATCGCGTCTTGACAAAGATTTGAGCATTAAAGGGGGCGTTGGCGGCCATTCAGGACGAAATTTAATCGACTGAGACGGCCTCGACATCCACCGTGTCCCCATCGTTTGGAGTCTTGACCGTTGAGTTAACATCGCTGGCTATTTCCTCGGAGGGGGCAAATCCCTCTCGAAACATCTGCCACAGTTCTGACATCAGTAAGAACAGAATTGCGACATCGTCGACTTGTCCCAAAATCGGCAGGACATCGGGGGAGATATCCAAGGGACTGATGAGATAAAGGAGGGTTCCCAGAATCACCCAGCCCCGATATTTGGGGTTGCGTAATATAGCACGGTACCAGGTGGCGATGTTTTTGAAAACAGGGTTCATGGATGGGTCTTGGGGCGATGGGTTGGGGTACGCCTTAATTGTCTCATATAGCCCTAGGGCTGGGAGGTTCGGTTATTGCGAGTCAGAAAGGCAACGGCTTCAATATGAGCGGTTTGGGGGAATAAATCAACAGGTTGAACCTGCTTTAGCTCATAGCCGCTGGCGCAAAGCTGCTTGAGATCTCGGGCCAAGGTACTGGGTTTACAACTGATGTAGACGAGGCGATCGCAGCCGAGGTCAATCAACGCCTCTAAGACGGGGGGCTGACAGCCTTGACGGGGCGGATCAACCACTACAATATCAGGTTTTTCTTGAGGATGGGCTTGCCATAGCGGTGAGTCTTGTGCCAAAAGTTCGGCCACATCCCCGGTGTAAAACTCCACATTCTCAATCTGATTGAGTTGGGCATTTTCCTGGGCCTGGGCCACGGAACCGGGGTGGACTTCAATTCCCCAAACCTGCTTGGCCTGTTGGGCGAGGGGTAGGGAAAAGGTGCCAATTCCACAGTAGGTATCTAAGATGGTCTCATGGCCCTGTAGGTTCAATTCCCGAGCGATCGCCTGCCAAATCAACTCAGCGGCTTCCGTATTCACCTGAAAGAAGGTATCCGATCGCAAGCGAAATTGTAACCCGGCAAATTCTTCCTGGAGAAACGATTGACCGGCTAAGGTTCGGGTGGATTTGCCGAAAATGGCATTGGTGCGATCGCCATTGAGGTTCAGACAAACCCCAACTAAATTGTCAAAGCTGCTTAACCAGCGGTGTGCTTGAACCTCAAGTTCGGGCAATTTTCCAGTCTTGGCCACTAAGGTTAACAAAACTTGACCCGTCTGCCGACCTACCCGAACGCCAAGGTGACGAAGTTCCCCCTGATGCTGCTGTTCATTATAAATCGTCCAACCCTGGGCCGCGATATCCCGTTTGATTTGCGCCAGAAAGGGATTGAGACGCGCATCTTGAACCGGACATTGATTGAGATTGACCAGTTTATGAGACCCTTTCTGGTAATACCCCGCCCGAATCTCCCCGCTGGGAGAGACTTGCAGCGGATAGGTGGCCTTGTTGCGATAGCCGAGACTCTCCCCGGTGGTTTGCACCGGTTGTACCGGGGGATGGTCTAAACCGCCGATTCGCGCCAGGGCCTGGATCACCTGATTCTGTTTAGCCGCTAACTGGGCCGGATGCTCAATATGTTGCCACTGACAGCCACCGCATTTGTCGGCGACAATGCAAGGAGGACGCTGGCGACTGGGGGACTCATGCTTTAAGTCCTGGAGTTTGCCCCGGGCGTACTTACGTTTGACCTGAACCAGACGCACCTGAGCGCGATCGCCAATGGCTGTATCCGGGACAAACACGACGCGATCGCCACATTTGCCAACACCATCGCCACCATCGGCTAGATCCGTAATCTCGACTTCGACAACTTGTCCTTGTTGCATGGTTAAAAAAAAGGGGATAGGGGAAATTCCAGGGGGGGTGACTTTGCGGTGAACCGCCGTTCGATATAATAAGTGAGTCTTATGCTGACTCCCATTCAGAGCCAGTTCACTATAGTATCCAACGATTTCAATAAAATCATGAGTGTTGTTAGTCAAGTCATTCTAAAGTCCGATGACGAGTTACGCTATCCCAGCAGTGGCGAACTCCGAGGAATCCAAGACTTCTTCCAAACCGGCGCGCAGCGGCTTCGCATCGTCGAAACCCTGGCCGAAAATGAGAAGAAAATCGTTGATAAAGCCTCTCAGGAACTGTGGAAACGCCGTCCTGACTTCATCGCACCGGGCGGGAATGCCTTCGGACAGCGCGAACGCAGTCAATGTATCCGTGACTATGGCTGGTATCTGCGCCTCGTGACCTATGGGGTGCTATCTGGGAGCAAAGAACCCATCGAAACCATTGGCATTATCGGCGCACGGGAAATGTACAATGCCCTCGGCGTGCCGATGCCCGGTATGGTAGAAGCCATGGTTTGTCTCAAGGAAGCCTCCATCGCTCTGCTGAGTAACGAAGATGCCGAAGAAGCGGCGCCCTACTTTGATTACATCATTCAATCGATGTCAAATTAGCTACGGGCCCGGGTTCTCAGACCCTTGGAATTATGGCCAGGTTCGGCTAGTTGGCTCCCTGTTTCGACTAGCCGGATTTTGCTGGCTATATAGAGCCGCCGCTATAGCAATCGAAGATTGCCTGATTGACACTCAGCAAGGAGACTCTGAGTTGGAAGAGAATCTCCTACCTCGGGCGACCACAAGGGTACGCCCCTACGTCTTTTCTTTTGCCTCTTGCCTCTTGCCTCTTGCCTTCTTTTCCCCAGTTTTTTTGTCCTATTCAGACCAATTTTTGCTATAGGACTTGAGTGCGTCCCCCCGTTGAACGGTTCCCCCATGAACGATGGTGGCAATGACCCCCGTTTGGGCATGGCCGAAATGAGCGGGGAGTTGGGAAAGCAGGGGTAGATCGCAATCGCCGTTGTCAGGATTGACGTTGATGTTCAGACAACGTCCGATGGGGGCGGTTACTTGGATCGTAGCGTCTCCGAGATGTAATTGTTGACCGACCCAGTCAAACTCACCCCAGGGGGGAAGGCCATCAATCACGAAGTTGGGACGAAACCGCCGAGGATCGAGTTGGGGTTGTCCGATTTTCGCCGCGATATCATCTAAGGTTGCCTGGGAGACGAGGGAGATTTGCCCTTGATCTCGGTCTTGATAGCGGGTTTCTCCGGTAGCTGTGCCAATTAGACGCACGGCAGTGTTTTGGGGATGTCGCGCGGCAGGACTTGGGGTTAACGTATGTAAGTAATCACTGATAAATTGGCTGAGGCGATCGCGTCCCTCGGCTGTAGCTACCGACTCCACAACCGTCAGAGTCTCATTGAGACACAGTTCTAGTTCTTGCCGCTGGTCATCATACTCACAGCGTAATTTGGCTAAGTCAGGCCAGTCATTTTGAACCGCGAGATATTTTTTAGGAAGCCAGGGAGTTTGAGGTTGCGGGTTGCCCATATCCGTGAACATAAAGGCAAACGCGCGATCGCCCACCATGCCAAAATCCTCTTTCAACGCCACGCGATCGCACGGTTGCGGAGTAAATCCCTTGACGGGATGCTTAAAAATGGTCTTAACCTCAATCCTGGCCATTCAGAGATTCTCCTTCTGATAGGCCTCTAACAACTCCATTAAATCCTGTTGCCCCGAGCGAGGGAGTAAATCCTGCAAAGGCACCTCTCGCCGTCCACCGCCAATGGAAACCGATATCTCTTGTAACACCGATTCTAGGGCAGCTTCCGTGAGGCGATCCTCTTCCAACAGGGGATAAAACCGTTCCGCTAAGGGAACGTGCAGATGAGCATCTCCGAGATAGAGATGCCATTTGGCAATATCCAGGTAAATTTTATCGGCAATCTCGGCCGCCAGTTTTTCAATCTCACGAGTGCTAGCAGTCATAGGCTTGTGATGATAAGGGGGGTTTACTTTGATGATAGGACATCAACCCGTTTCTGAACCCGTTACCTCCTCCGGCTTCACCAAAATCACAGGAATCGGACTGGTTTCTAAGACCGTCTGACTAATAGAGTCGCTGAGGAGATTATCCCAAGGGCGATGTCGAGGTTGGCCAATGATGATATCCGACACCGCCTGCGATCGCGCCATCTCCACAATGGTTTCTGGAACCACTCCCGGACAGATGCAGACCTCATGGCGAATATCGATCAGGCGACGCCGAATCACCTGGCGCAGATGGGTTAACTCCTCCTCATCCGGGCGATCGCTCACATGAAGAATCAGCACCTCCCCATCACTCCGACGGGCTAAATCTGCCGCTTTCGTCAAGACTCGTTCCGCCATCGGGGAAGTATCCACCGCCGCCAAAAAACGCAACTGTCCCACGGCCCCCACCTGAGTCGGATCGATAACCCCCTTCTCCAATAATAGGGGCGCAAATTGTTGAGTACTCCAAGCCCCCAGGGGAGCCGTCACCAAAATCGACAACACCGCCAACGCCAGAATTTCCTCCCCTCCCGCCAATCCTTGAGCCAGAGGAATTGCCCCAACTGCCGCTTGAACCGTAGCTTTGGCCATATTTCCCGGCAGTAGAAACACCCGTTCCTTCCAAGTCCAATCACTCCCTAACGTCGAGAGATACCAACCGAGCGATCGCCCCACCAGTAACCCCAACGCCAGCAGGGCCAATCCCGGCAGCAACACATCCCCAAGAACCTCCAGTTGTAACGTTGCCCCCAGCAGCACAAACAGGAAAATTTCCGCCACCGTCCATAGGGCATCAAAGCCTCCCCGCAGCCGTCGCCCGAGCGGAGCATCGAACTGCACCAGAAAAAAGCCCAGGGACATCACAGCTAGATACCCGGAATAGATGGGGAGTACCTGGTCAAAAATCGTTAAGAAGAGCGCAATTCCTGCCCCAAGAAGTACGTCCTGGACAGATTTTTGAGTCCAATTTTGTTTGACTGATAATGACACCAATAACCGGGCAGCGAGATAGCCCACCCCTAAGCCCAGTCCAATTCTCAGAAAAATTTCCAGGGGCAACAGTTGCAGGGGTGAGATCGTGATATCTCCCCAATTTAAACCTCCCCCCTCTTGGGAGAGAAAGCCCAGTAGGAGGCTAAATAGAAGGAGTAACAAGACATCCGAGAGGGCGCTGCCAGTGAGAATGGCATCGGTAATGCCTTTATCGACTCCCCAGCCGAGGCTTTTCAGGCGCAACATTCCCGGAACAATCACCGCTGGGGATTCAGCGGCCAGAATACAGCCAAGGAGGAGGGCTGTGGGGACATCAAAATCAAATAGAAATAGGGCAACAGCCCCAACGACGAGAGTTTCGCAAAGGGCGGGAAGCACTCCAAGCCGCAGGGCGACGGACCCTTGACGCTTTAACTTTTCGCGATCGAGTCCGAGGCCGGCTTTCATGAGGATGATGGTGACGGCCATCGTCCGGAGTCCGTCGGCGGCGTCGAGAACCTCGGCACTGATGACGTTGCCGATTTGTGGGCCGGTGAGGATGCCAATTAGGATCATTCCCAGGAGGGGAGGGGCACCAAGACGACGGGCTAGTTGTCCGCCGAAGAAGCCCATTAGGAGAATCCAGAGGGTACTTGGGAGCATCTAGAATAGGAGAGAGGGGAGAGGGGGGAGAGGGGGGAGAGAGGGAAGAGAGGGGAGAGGGGGGAGAGAGGGAAGAGAGGGAATAGAGGGGAGAGGGGGAAGAGAGGGAATAGAGGGGAGAGGGGGAAGAGAGGGGAACCACAGAGTCACAGAGGACACGGAGAGATGGAGGAGTTGCGGGATCTGTCGGGGAAGGTGATTGGGGCAGCTATTGTTGTTCATCGGGAATTGGGGCCGGGATTGCTGGAGTCTGCCTATGAACGGTGTTTGGCCTATGAACTGCAACAACAGGGACTTAACGTTGAGCAACAGGTTCCACAACCCGTTATCTATAAGGGGGTTCAACTCGAATGTGGATACCGTTTAGATTTGCTCGTCGAGGAGCAACTTATTGTTGAACTCAAAGCTGTTCCTGAACTCCTGCCGATTCACAAAGCCCAGATTCTAACCTACCTCAAGTTGCGCCAACTCCGACTCGGACTCCTCATCAACTTCAATGTTCCCCTTCTCAAACAAGGCATCCAAAGAATCGTAAACGGCTACTAACCCCCTCCTCCCCCTCTTCCTCAGTGTCCTCTGTGACTCTGTGGTTCCCCTCTCTTCCCTCTCTTCCCCCTCCTCCCCCTCCTCCCCCTCCTCCCCCTCCTCCCCCCTCCTCCCCCCCCTCCCCCCCCCCCCCCGAAAATATCCGTAAATCTCCGCCGCCAATCGTTTACCAATCCCCGGAACCTCCGCTAACTGTTCCGGGGAAGCCTGCATCACATAATCAAGGGAATGAAAATGGGCCAGTAATTGCTGCTGACGCTGAAACCCTAAACCGGGAATCTCATCAAGGCGCGATCGCCGCATCCGTTTGCTTCGCTGCTGACGATGGAAGCTAATGGCAAAGCGGTGAGACTCATCTCGTAATCGCCGCAAAAGTTGCACACCGGGTTGTTCGGGATGGGTTTCTAAGGGTTGGGAAACTCCTGGGGTGAAAATCTCTTCCCGTTGTTTGGCTAAACTGACCACGGAGAGAACTCCATCGAGTCCCATCTCTTCTAGGATTCTCATGACGGCGGAGAGTTGACCTTTTCCTCCGTCAATCACCACCAAATCAGGATAATCGGGGGAGTCGATCAGGGTTTGAGGGGATTCGTAGTCACGGAAGCGCCGCTGTAAGACTTCGGCTAAACTGGCGAAGTCGTCGGAATGACCACTGGTAATTTCGGGGTTGCGGATTTTGTAATGGCGATACTCTTGTTTGGCGGGATGGCCATCGAGAAAGACCACTCGGGAGGCGACGGCGTTGGCCCCTTGGCTATGGGAGATGTCGTAACATTCGAGGCGACGGGGTGGGGTGGTGCGTCCGAGAAGTTGGGCTAGGTCTTGTAGGGCCTCTTGGTTGCGGCGATCGCCCCGTTCGAGTCGGGCCAGTTCATACCCGGCGTTGCGTTCAACCATGGCAATGAGTTCGGCTTTCTGTTGCCGTTGGGGAACTTCTAGGCTGACGTGACGGCCTCGGGTTTGGCTGAGCCAGGTTTCTAGGAATTCGGCTTCGGGGAGGGGATGTTGCAGGAGAATGGTACTGGGGATTTCGACGGGGTCAAGGCGGCGGTAATGGTCTTCGAGAACTCGTTGCAGGATGGAACCAGGATCGTCGGCGTTGGCGATGAAGCCCAGGCGGCCGATGAGTTTTCCGGCCCGGATTTGGAACAGTTGAATGCAGGCATGGCGTTCTCCGACACGTAGGGCGATCGCATCTCGGGAAATGCGATCGTCGGGAAGGGCAACTTTTTGGTCGACGCCGAGGGATTGGAGTCCCTGGAGGCGATCGCGCAGTTGGGCGGCTTTCTCAAAGTCGAGTTGCGCGGCGGCGGCTTGCATCTGCTGCTTGAGGATACTTTCGAGTTCGCCGATGCGTCCTTGGAAGACCATGGCGACTTTCTCGACGGTTTGATGATAGGCCTCGGGGGAAATCAGTTCTTGGCAGACTCCGGGACAACGGCCAATGTCGTAGTTGAGGCAGGGACGGTCTTTGAACAGGGGTTTGGGCCGTTGACGGAGGGGAAAGATACGTTTGACGAGGTTTAGGGTACTGCGAAGCTGGCGGGTATCGACGTAGGGACCGTAGTAGCGGTCTTTGGGATGGGCGATGCGTCGTTTGCGGGTGATGAAGATACGGGGATAGTCTTCGGACCAGGTGATACAGAGATAGGGATATTTTTTGTCGTCTTTGAGGAGGACGTTGAATTGGGGTTGATGTTGTTTGATGAGGTTGGCTTCGAGGGCTAGGGCTTCCGCCTCGCTGTCGGTGACGATAAACTCGATGTCACAGACTTGGGCGACCATCAAGGCGATGCGATGGCTTAGGGGTTGAGACTCGCGAAAGTAGGAGCGGACTCGACTGCGGAGGGTTTTGGATTTGCCAATATAAAGGATGCGATCGCCCTCATCTCGCATTAGATAGACTCCCGGTTCTGGGGGAATCTCTTTAAGACGCTGTTCGAGGCGATCTCGACTGTCTAGGAGGGGAAGCGGTCGGGTTACCGTCATGTTTTAACTGGAACGTCAAGGGTTACGCAGAACTGTTAACCCATTGTGGGTTAATCATAGGAATTACTTATCAAGTTAGGCGGGAATTTACTGGGCTAATGCAGCGGTCTAAGCATCAAAATCCTCCCTAAATTGCTAAAAATCTTTCTGTTACAAGGGTTTTGGCAGCCTTCTCAATCCTCATTCCAGGGATTTGGCTCTTATTTACACATAAGTTTTACTTATTAAAAGCATGATGTGTTTATGTCTATCGAAATAGACAAAGCATTGAAGATTGTCTATGATGAGACTATTAAATCTTCCTAAAATTTTATCCCTTTACCCCCCCGAGTGGTGGGATTCCTAGCCCCAAACCTTGAGGTCACGTTCCTATGCTTGATTTTCTCAGCCAGACCATCTGGCTCATTCCCTGCTATACCCTCATCGGCGCGGGACTTGCCCTCCCTTGGTCACCCGGATTCATTCGTCGCACGGGACCGCGTCCTGCCGGATATATCAACGCCCTGATGACCTTCATGGCGTTTCTACATAGTCTAATTGCCCTGAGTGACACCTGGAATCAGCCCCCCTATGCCCTCTCCTTCGAGTGGCTAAATGCCCCAGGCTTAATCATTAACCTCGATTTAGAAGTGTCTACCCTGGCCCTAGGGGCTTGTGTTCTCATCACCGGTTTGAACTTCCTGGCTCAAGTCTATGCGATCGCCTACCTAGAAATGGATTGGGGCTGGGCGAGAGTCTATTCCCTCATGGGACTGTTTGAAGCCGGGATGTGCCTGCTGGTGCTTTGTAACTCCCTCTTCTTCAGCTACGTCATCCTAGAAATTCTCACCCTAGGAACCTATCTCATCGTCGGCATTTGGTACAACCAATCCCTTGTCGTCACCGGGGCCCGGGATGCCTTCCTCACCAAACGGGTAGGAGACCTAATCTTGCTGATGGGAGTCGTCGCCCTCCTTCCCCTCTCAGGAACCTGGAACTTCAGTGAACTGGCCATTTGGGCCGAAACCGCCGACCTCGACCCCACCGTAGCCACACTCCTGGCCCTAACCCTCATCGCCGGTCCCATCGCCAAATGTGCCCAATTTCCCCTACACCTCTGGCTGGATGAAGCCATGGAAGGGCCCTATCCCGCGACGATTCTCCGCAACACCCTCGTCGTCTCCACCGGGGCCTGGGTTCTGATTAAAGTCCAACCCATTATCGCCCTTTCCCCCTTCGGCTCCAGCGTCGTCTTCGCCATCGGGGCCGCCACCGCTGTCGGAACCAGTCTTATTTCCGTGGCCCAAATCGATGTCAAACGAGTCTTGTCCTATCTCACCAGTGCCTATCTGGGCATTGTCTTCATCGCCGTCGGTATTGGGGCCACCCAAGCCGCCCTCGTCTTACTTCTGACCTATGCCCTGGCCATGTCCCTGCTGATTATGAGTACTGGGGGCATTGTTCTCAATAACATCTCCCAAGACCTAACCCAGTACGGAGGTTTATGGTCTCGTCGGCCCATCTCCGGACTTTGTCTGATTGTCGGTGGATTCTCCCTCGTCGCCTTGCCCCCCTTTGGTGGGTTTTGGTCCTTAGTCCAGATTGCTGATGCCCTTTGGGAGACCCGTCCCGGACTATTTGCCGTCGTCTTAGCCGTCAACGCCATCGTCGCCTTTAGCGTCACCCGTCTCTTCGGCCGCATGTTTGCCGGAGAGGTGACAGACTTTACCCGTCGTTCCTCAGAAGGCTTATGGTTACTGGTTCTCCCCATGACCATCCTAGCCGGTGTCACCCTACATATCCCCCTACTCTTGGCGCAATGGGACTTACTCCCCGATTGGGCAATGGTGAATCGTTCCCTCGCCCTACCGCTCACTTGGTCGAGTCTAGCGGGAATTGGGTTTGGGTCATTGGTATATCTCAATCCCAACTGGGAAAAACCCGTCAAACTCAGTTCCCAAGCCGTTCAAGATTTCTTTGCCTATGACTTCTACACCCCCCAACTCTACAAGGGAACCATCATTTTTGCCGTCGATCGCATCTCCAAAGCCGTCTATTGGTTAGACCGCTACATCGTTGACGGGGCAGTGAACTTTGTCGGCTTTGCCACAGTTTTCGGCGGTGAAAGTCTCAAATACAACACCACCGGGCGATCGCAGTTCTACGCCTTCTCCATCATCCTCAGCGTCGCCATCTTCATCCTCCTAACCACCCTGCCCTACTTCTCCAACCTCTAACCAAGCCGAGGTTTCCCTATTCCCTTCCCCTCCCAAGAGTAGGTTCCCCTACATCTTCCTCTGTGTCCTCCGTGACTGAAGTGGTTCTCCTCTTGCCTCTTGCCTCTTGCCTCTTGCCTCTTGCCTCTTGCCTTCTTAAAAAAACATGCTAACTGCCCTCATCCTCATCCCTCTCATCGGGGCCCTACTCATTAGCTTCGTCAAATCAGGAAATACCGCCCGCACCCTCGCCCTCACTACCGCTGGGATTGCCTTTCTCTGGACCATCTGGCTCACCAGCCAATTCGACCTCAGCAACAGCGGTCTGCAATTTTCCGAATATCTCCCCTGGGCCGATGCCATTGGCTTAAGTTATAGCCTGGGAACCGATGGCCTCTCCACACCCCTATTGGCTCTCAACGCCTTTCTGACAGGGATTGTGGTCTATAGTAGCCCTGCCAACATCCTACGCTCCCAACTCTACTACGCCCTGATTCTCCTCGTGAACGCCGGTGTTGCAGGGGCTTTCCTAGCTCAGAATCTACTTCTGTTCGTCCTCTTCTTTGAGTTAGAGTTGATTCCCGTTTACCTACTCATTGCCATTTGGGGGGGCGAAAAACGGGGGTACGCCGGGATGAAGTTTCTCCTCTATACCGCCCTCTCGGGAATTTTAATCCTCGCTGCCTTCTTAGGGGTGGTGTTTCTCAGTGGTAGCCTCAACTTTGATTACGATAGCCTCGCCAGTCAAAACCTCTCCCAACGGGCCCAACTGATTATCCTCGGCCTCTTATTAGTGGGATTAGGCATTAAAATTCCCCTGGTTCCCCTGCATACCTGGTCTCCCGACGCTTACGTTGAAGCCTCTCCCCCCATCGCCATTCTCCTCGGTGGGATTCTAGCTAAACTCGGAACCTATGGCTTAATCCGCTTCGGCTTACAGATGTTTCCCCAAACCTGGTCTCTCGTCGCCCCAGGATTAGCCGTTATTGGGGCCATTAGTGTCATGTATGGCTCCTTGAGTGCGATCGCCCAGCAAGATATCAAACGCATGGTGGCCTACAGTTCCATTGGACATATGGGCTATATCCTCGTGGCCACCGCTGCTGGCACTGAACTGAGTATTTTAGGGGCCGTGGCCCAAATGATTGCCCACGGCTTGATTCTTGCCCTTCTCTTTAACCTCGTCGGCATTGTCGAGAGCAAAGTCGGAACCCGAGAACTGTCCTGTCTTAATGGTCTAATGAACCCAATTCGTGGCCTACCCCTCATCAGTGGCTTACTGGTTACAGCCGGCATGGCCAGCGCCGGAATCCCCGGCTTAGTGGGCTTTGCTGCCGAGTTTATCGTCTTCCAAGGCAGTTTTCCCATTTTCCCCATTCCCACCCTGATTTGCATCCTTTCCTCGGGGCTAACCGCCGTCTATTTCGTGATTTTGCTCAACCGTACCTGTTTCGGCAAACTGGACAATAACCTGGCTTATTACGATCGCCTCACCTGGGGAGAACGAGTCCCCGCCCTCATCCTAACGGCCACCATCTTCTACTTCGGCCTACAACCCAACACCCTCATTCGTTGGATGCAACCCACCGCCACGGCGATCGCCTCCACCCTCCCCCCAACCCCAGAACTCATCGCCCAACACCCCCACCCCTAAATCAAGTTCCTATTCCCCTCTTCCCCCTCTTGCCTCTTGCCTCTTGCCTCTTGCCTTTTTCCTTTTTCCCCATGACCCAAACCACCACCAAACCCAGCCAAAACGCTCTCCCTCCCTCCCAGCATCCCTATGCGGAGATTATCCACCGTTTGGAAGCCGGCGGTTCAATGCTTCCAGATACCCCAGAAAACTTGATGCAAATCATCGGCATTTATAAAGCCTATGCCGTTCCCATGGATTTCTACTGGCGGAACTTGCTTTATATTGCCGAACAGGTTTTTCTCAATCCCATTCCCGCCTTCAAGTATTTTCTCCCTAAATCCTATTTAGACCGTCAAAATAGCTACGCCGGAGACCAATCCCAATTGCGAGTCTGGCGTGGGGGAGGCGAGGCTCATCCTGAACTTCTGGAATTTCTCCAGCGGGGTGAAACTCGCAAGATGCCCAAACTGTTCCATCACCTCTGGCACGATCGCATCAATATGGAGTTCGCCGAAGCCTGTATGCGAGCCATGTTATGGCATCATGGCCTCGGTGGTAAATTTGATGACTACCTCGAAAGCGACGAGTATATCGCCAACTGCGATCGCGCTATCCGCGCCTATTTCAAAGGCAATCCTCTCATGTTGGGACTCTATAAACTCTTCCCAACGATGTTTTTAGAACAGGTGCGGCAACTCTCCTACTATGCCAACCTCGGACTCTTTTGGGAAGTCATGGCCCCAGTCTTCTTAGAAATGTCAGACCTCTATGATGAAGGGAAGATGACCACCGTTCCCGAAGCGATGGAGTTTCTTGTCAATGGCATTTTTGCCGTTGCCGGTCGTCCCATTTATCATCACGTTTATATTCGGGGAGAATGCTACGAAATTATCCCCAAATCCAAAGGCTTCACCTGGCTCTATGAAGCCGCCTTACCCTACGTAGAAACGGTCTTTTATCGCACCGCACCTTTCCGGGGTACAAAATCTTATAATGCCCAAGCTAAACAGGTTCCCCAAAACCAGAAAGACTTTCACTATGGTATTCTCTACGCCGATGTCTTCCCCGTTGGTAGTGCGGGCATTCCTCCCACCCTGTTAATGCAGGATATGTATCACTTTCTGCCGGACTATTTGCGGGAGTATTATCGGCAGCATTGTCGTGGAGAAGATGACCAACTGATTCAGTTGGGCATTACCTTTCAACGCTCAATGTATAACGTCACCTCGGCGGTAATTCAGGCGTTACGTCAAGCCCTCCATTATCCCCTGGATGACCCTAATCCTAAACACTTGCAGAAAAATCGCGATTTCTTCGAGGCCCAGATGGATCGCTTTTTACGTCCAGAAGCTCGTTTACAGGACATTCAACGGCAAGAGTATCGCTAACTCATGTTCCATGGGAGCCGATTTGTTAGCAAATCATCCCGGGAAGGGGATTGCCCGTGCAATTCTTCTACAATTGGGGAAGTAGAAGATGCTCGTTATCGCAATTCTCAATTTTCCTAAGTTCCTATGAGTACCACCATCAACACGCCCACGCCCAAGGCTGAGTTGGCCGCGCAAGCCGTCGCCGACAATGCCTTGAGCGACTTTATCCAAGAAACCTTAGCCCTCACCCGGCGTCTGTTTATTCAACTGCAACGCCGGCCCAGCACCCTGGTGGCGGGGATTATCCAACCCCTGATGTGGTTGATTCTCTTTGGTGCTTTGTTCCAAAATGCTCCCGCTGGCCTGTTTGAGGAAAGTCAAAACTATCTCCAGTTCCTCGGGGCTGGGGTGATTGTCTTTACTGCCTTCGCTGGGGCCCTCAATGCGGGTTTGCCGATTATGTTCGATCGCGAGTTCGGCTTCCTCAATCGCCTCCTGGTGGCTCCCCTCTCTAGCCGCTTCTCCATTGTTCTGGCCTCAACCATCTATATTGTCAGCCTCAGTTTCCTGCAAACCGCTGTGATTATGGCCGCTGGAACTGTCATGGGGGCAGGACTTCCGGGATTGGCCGGCTTAGGGGCGATCGCCCTATTCCTCTTTTTCCTCATCCTCGGTGTAACTGGCCTAAGTCTCGGCTTAGCCTTCGCCCTCCCCGGCCATGTGGAACTGATTGCCGCCATTTTCGTCACTAATCTACCACTCCTGTTTGCCAGTACCGCCCTAGCACCTCTGTCCTTCATGCCAGGCTGGTTACAAGTGGTCGCCAGTCTCAACCCGCTCAGCTACGCCATTGAGCCAATTCGCTACCTCTACCTCCATGACAGTTGGAGTTTAAGTAGTATCGTCATGGAAGCGCCTTTTGCTGATATTACCTTCGGAGCGGCTCTCTTGGTATTGGTTGTCTTCGCCATGGCAGCTTTAGCCCTGATTCAACCCTTACTCCGTCGTCGCTTCGCCTAATTCTCAACACCCTTCGTCAATCCCCGTTTAGGAGGATCTGTTTATGAATCCCTTACGTTTTCTGGTCAGTAGTTCTCTCACTCTTGTCGCCCTAGCCAGCAGTCTGGTTCTCGCGACAACAGCCCAGGCCCAAAGCTCCCGCGATGTGCCCTCCAATGACCCATTCCGGGATAGTCCCAACACCGGCGATCGCAACCCCATGCAAGGGGAAGGCGGCCTGGATATGTTTGACATTATCCACCGCAGCAACTTCGGCAACGGTCCGAGCCTCGACCAATTCCGCTCCACACAAGAGGGCCGCCTCGACAATGCCGCAGATGCCTTTCGTCGCCGCCAACTTGAACTTATCCGTCAACAGGATGCCATCTCAACCGATGAGGTAGAATCCCTCAACCTTGACGACTAATCTGAGTTGCATAGCATAAAAAAAGATGGGAGTCAAGCCCCCATCTTTTTTTGTTTAAGTCTAACCAGACTTGATTGTAGATGACCCCCAATGACAACGGCAGGGAGCTGCGTTTCGGTTATAACACAACTCCAACCGGCTCAGTTCTAGGAGTTGACGCTGTAGGGAACCGAAGGCACAAAGCTCGGAACCACCACATCATCATTTTGTTTCGTCAGCTGCTCATAGAGACGTTCCGTATTGGGGAAGTTGGCCGCCGGTAAGGTCGGGAAGCGACGATAGGGGACAATGTCTTCGCCAAAGGCCTCGATGTACTCCGGACAGTTAACCATGGTGCTGACAAAGCCGCGAATCCCCTCAGAGGCAAGGATTTGGTTATACTTGCGGATTTCAGCCTGATCACGCGGCGCACGACCGAGGAAGTGCTTGGTTCCCAACTCGATGACCTTGGTGTTGGGATAGGGGGTGTAGAACTCGCGAATATAGAGTTCCGAACAGCCAATTCCCTCGATGAACTCTTTGAGGGTAATCTCGCCATTGCTCAACTTGCTTTCGAGAGCAGTGAACTCACGCTTGGTGACATAGGGTTCGATGTCGCGCTCGAAGATTTGCCGATAGGTGGCCCGGATGACCGTTTGCACCTGAAGTTTGTCGAGAGTGCTGGTGAGCTTGAACTGCTTGGTTTGTTGCCGCTGTTGGCTGACACCCTGCTGAATGCGGAAGTTGATATCGGGATGGGTTCGCATTCCGGCATCACTGGGAGTCCCCAACTGAACAAAGCGCGGCGCTTCGGGTTCGGGTTTGACCAACATTCCCGTATCGCCGATGCTACCGGCCCGCAGGGAGCGTTGAGCCTGTCCGGCGGGAGTCACATAGCGTTCGTAGGGAACGGTGTCTTCTCCGAAAGACTCCAGGTATTCGGGACTATCCATGATCTCATCCACCAAAGCATAGAAGCCCTGTTTGGCGCAGATGTCAAAGTAGCGGTTCATCTCGGGACGACCGTAGGTCGGACGACCCAAGAGACGACGGTGGATGAATTCCACGGATTTACAGACGTAGAGGGATGTCCAGTACATCTTGCGGAAGATTTCCGATTTCGCCAAGTCACGGATGAACTCACGCATGGTGATGTCCCCATTTTCGAGGCGAATTTCGGACACCTTTAACCCTTGTCCATCGTACAAGTCCCGTCCAAACACCTGACGGTATGCTGCCCCAATCACCGTTTGGGTGCTGCTTTCGTTGTACTGAACACTACTTCCGCGAGCGACGGTGAAGCTGGGAACCGGAGACATTTTGAAGACTTTGGGCCCCAAGGAACCGGGGTTGACCCCTCGTGCGCCGGGATTGCTCAGTTGGTTCTCGATACCGGCACCGCGACGAATCAGGATGCGGCGGGTATCTTTACCAAAGGGCGCCGGCGCATTTTTGGGACTGCGGGTTTCTTTGGGGAAAATTGCCCCGAATTGGATTTCCAGGGGATCGTTGCCGACACCATAGGGGTGGCGGTCAGGTAGAGGCCGTACGTAGTCGGCGTAGAGGGTGACAAACTGAGGAACTTTGCGGAAGGGCGCGCTGTAGCTAAACAGGTCAAACTGAGCGCCCCAGTTACGGCATTCTTGGGCTTCTTGGCCAAGACCCCGCAGATAGGGAACGGTCTCCTCGCCGAAGTAGTCGGAGTACTCCTGAGAATCGACCAGGGCATCAATAAGCGCCCCTTGACCCCCTTCGGACATGATGGAGAAGTATTTCTGGACTTCTTCTCGGGAGGAGGGAGCGCGACCGAGGATGTGACGGAAGGCTAGTTCCAGGGCCCGGCTGTTGATGAAGGGTTGGAAGAATTGTTGCCGATAGAGGGGGGTTTTGCACAGACGGCGCACAAACTCTTTCATCGAGATTTGCCCGTCTTTCACCTGAGACTCTAGGTAGGAGATCCCTTGGCCATAGGCTCGGGTAATATCCCGCTCGAAGATTTGCCGGTAGGCCGCTTTGACAATGGCATCTTTTTCGCTGAAGGATAACCCCGGCTTCATGGCGAATTTGGAGCGAGGCTCAGCGCCGTTGGCGTAGATTTGCGGCAGTTTTAAGCCCTGTTGATCGGAGGATTGCCCTTTACGGACTTTCTCGGAGGGGGTGGGGGCTTCAAATTCACTCAACAGTACGTCGAAGTATTGACGCACTAAGTCAGCCGCTTCCTGGTCTTGTTTGAAGTAGTTGGCGGCCGCAGCCCGCATTTCTTGGATGGCCACGATGGTGGCGGCGGAGGAGCAGGCGTTCTCGATGATTTCTCGTAGTCCCCGCACGTTGACGGAGATGATGTTGGGATCTCCGGCGACGAGGGCGTAGGTGACGTAGCGCAGGAACCAGCTTAAATCCCTTAGAGATTTGGTCATGTTGGCCGGACCGTAGCGGGCCACGTTGATGGCTCGGAACCCGGCAGGAGCTGCCCCAGCGCTGGGGGTGAAGAAGAGGTTTTTGATGCCGTCAAAGACACTTCCTTCTTCTTCGATGTAGCTGACGGTCTCTAGGGTTTCTGAGGCCGCTCCGGCCATGGCCATGACTGGCTCTGGCTTTTCTAGGAAGGACATGGGAGAGCCGCCGGTGAAGATCCGGTTGGCGGCTCGGGAAACGATTAAATCTGACTTGGCGGTGAGAATTTGGGCAATCTCAACGCGCTTGGTTCCGGATTTAAAGAAGGTGTCCAATTCACCCAGTTCGTTCCGTCCCAGGTAACGATCCTGCTGTTCGGCTTGCGAGATCGTTGAGACGGGAACCGTTTTGAAGATTTGCTGGCGCACTAAGGTCGTGCCACCGCTTGCTGTTACACTCATGAGTTATATTTACAAGAACGACAGGATACCGGGGAGGGACAAGGGAGAGGCAAAGGCTTCTTCTTATCCTAGTATTGTTATCCGGCTTAAAACACTCTAGTTTTATTAAGCTCGCACTGTTAAGAAGTATGTCAAAATCAGATTGCGAACTCGGGCGGTCAATATTCTAATTACCGCGACATGATAAAGGATCGCGGGTCTTTGTATGAGAAAACGCAAAGTTTTGTAACGTTTGAGCGATCGCCCCTCGCCCTCCTGATCCCCGATCCTACCGCTTGAGTGGGCTGATTCAGCAGTTTTTACAGCAGTTTTTACAATTGATATATGACAGACCGGTCTCAGATTAGCGCGGCAGTGCGCCAACTTTACAATACGTATCCTTTTCCCCCGGAACCGTTGCTGGATGAACCCCCTCCCGGCTATAACTGGCGCTGGCATTGGCAGGCGGCTTATAACTTCTGTACGGGACGCAAACCCCAAGGGGATGATGTGCAAATTCTCGATGCGGGCTGTGGAACAGGGGTAGGGACGGAATATCTGGTTCACCTCAATCCACAGGCCCAGGTGACGGGGATTGATTTAAGTGATGAAGCCATCAACGTGGCCCGGGAGCGCTGTCGACGCTCGGGAGCAGAGCGGGTTAGGCTACAACGCCTGAGTATCTATGAGGTGGAGCAGCTTGAAACGACTTTTGACTACATCAACTGTGTTGGAGTTCTGCACCACCTCCCGGACCCCGTCGCTGGGATTCAGGCCTTGGCGAGTCGTCTGAAACCGGGAGGGTTGATGCACGTGTTTGTCTATGCGGAGTTGGGACGGCGGGAGATTTATTTGGCCCAGCAGGCGTTGGCCCTGTTGCAAGGGGGCGATCGCCAAAACTTTAAAGAGGGGGTACGCCTAGGCCGTCAACTGTTTCAGGCGCTCCCGGACAGCAATCGTTTAGTCGTCGAGGATAAACGCCGTTGGTCCCTGGAAAATCATCGCGATGCTAACTTCGCGGATATGTATCTCCATCCTCAGGAGGTCGATTACAACATTGAAACTCTGTTTGAGTTGATTGATGCTTCGGGACTGTCTTTTGTTGGCTTCTCGAACCCCGCTTATTGGCAGATTGACCGCTTGATTGGGTCTAATGCTGAGTTGATGGCGCGATCGCAACAGTTGCCTGAACGGGACTATTATCGCCTCGTGGAACTGCTGGACCCAGAACTAACGCATTATGAGTTTTTCCTCTCCCGTCCGCCTCTGGAGCGATCGCACTGGCAAGAAGATGACCGCTTGCGCCAGGCAATTCCCGAGATTCACCCCTGTTTACAAGGCTGGCCGAGCCAATCGTTGTTTAACTACGACTATCAGATTGTTACCCTCTCAGAAGCCGAGTTTGCCTTCCTGCAAGCCTGTGAACCTGGGGAAACTTGCATCGGCGATTTGTGCGATCGCCTTGGGTTCAATTTAGGGGGGGTGCGATCGCTCCTCAAGCAACAACTGCTGCTGCTTACCCCTAGCCCCGAAAGCAAACCTCTATGACACCCAACCCTGAGATCGATTCCTCAAACGGGAAAGTTCTCGGGCAGTTGGCGTACCGCACCGTGATATGATCTCTTCTGGTTTGGATTAGTCCAGACGCTCCTTCTCGTCAGCCCGAGAGGGTCAGTTACTCTCCCCTAACCCTTGACTCAAATTTCTTTGAGCCAGATTGGGGCAATTTAGTAGTTGAACCCATCGGTACTGCGCGACCTCACTGTAGGTGTTTTTCGCTTATGCACCCGCATTATGAAGATAACCTCGCGCCGTTGACGACAGGTCCTCGCTTCCGTCGGTCTAACGACGATATCGACAGCACAACCGCTGCGACTTCGTCCCAACCGACTCAAGTTGCTGAGCCTCCTAGCCAATCTCAACCGGCGACCGTCTCAGGGGAAAGCCAGTCCTCAGATGAGGAGTATGCCCAACTTCGGAAACAACTGTACATGGCAACATTGCTGATTTCCGGAGCGGTCTTCGCCTCACTCTGGTGTCTATCCTCCCGTGATGTGGCCTTAAATTATTCGATTGGGGCCCTAGTTGGCACGGTGTACTTAAGAATGATGGCGAGAGATGTCGAACGTCTCGGTCGGACGAAGGTTCGGTTGGGGAACGGACGAATGGCACTGTTTATCGGGCTAATGGTGGTCGCCACCCAAGTTCAGCAGCTCCAGATTCTCCCCACCTTCTTTGGGTTTATGACGTACAAAGTGGCGGTTCTCGTCCATGTCCTGTTGACGACGTTCGCGCCGGACTTAAACTCTTCCAGGCAACCCAATTGATGAGATAACATGCTCGACGTGCTACATACCGTTAATACTTTCCCTTTGGCTAACTTGGAGGTCGGTCAACATTGGTACTGGGAAGTCGGTAGCCTTAAACTTCACGGACAAGTCTTTCTGACCTCTTGGTTCGTGATCGCCCTGTTGGCGATCGCCTCGATTTTAGCAACTCGCAACCTACAACGGGTTCCGAGCGGACTCCAAAATTTCATGGAGTACGCCCTGGAGTTCATCCGGGATCTGGCCAAAGCCCAGATCGGGGAAAAAGAGTATCGCCCCTGGGTTCCTTTCGTGGGAACGTTATTTTTATTCATTTTCGTGTCAAACTGGTCTGGGGCACTTGTTCCTTGGAAGCTCATTGAGCTGCCAGCGAGTGAACTTGCCGCCCCCACCAACGATATCAACACGACGGTGGCATTGGCATTGCTAACCTCTCTAGCGTACTTCTACGCAGGAATCAGCAAACGTGGGCTGGGCTACTTCGCTCGCTATATTGAGCCAACGCCGGTTCTGCTTCCGATCAACATTCTGGAAGATTTTACCAAACCCCTCTCCCTGAGTTTCCGTCTCTTTGGTAACATCTTAGCGGACGAATTGGTGGTAGCAGTTTTGGTTCTGCTCGTGCCCCTGTTCGTTCCGTTACCCGTGATGGTACTGGGATTGTTTACCAGTGCAATTCAGGCGTTGATTTTTGCCACTCTTGCGGCTGCCTATATCGGCGAAGCAATTGAGGGACACGGTGACCATGATTAGTCGCCAGGTTCCTAGTGGGGTTTAACTGGTCTACCTAACGCCCCACATCGATGATTGGGTTTTGCCCGATGGGTTAAAACTCAGACTCGACCTTGACCACACCATCTCGATCATACAACCGACAAATTTTTGTCGTTTAACGTTCAACTTAGACTGAAATAAGGAGTAAACAATGGATTCTTTAACGGCTGCTGCCTCTGTTATCGCTGCTGCTCTCGCAGTAGGACTCGCTGCAATTGGACCGGGAATCGGTCAAGGTAATGCGGCTGGACAAGCTCTCGAAGGGATTGCTCGTCAGCCCGAAGCAGAAGGAAAAATTCGCGGAACTTTGCTGCTGAGTTTGGCATTCATGGAAGCACTAACGATTTACGGTTTGGTGGTTGCACTGGTGCTGCTGTTTGCTAACCCCTTCTCTTAGTCAATGTTCTGACGATAAGGGGTTCAGAAACCCGTTCATTGACTCTTTAGTTCAAGGGACGATGGCTCTGAACCCCTACTCAAGATAAGGAGGGTAAGGACAAACCTAAAGATTATGCATTGGACAATCGTACTGGCAACTGAAGCCACTCAAGAGGGCGGGTTGTTTGCGTTCGACGCAACCTTGCCTCTGATGGCCGTTCAGTTCATGATTTTGGTCGGGATTCTCAACGCAGTTTTCTATAAGCCGTTGACGAAGTCCCTCGAAGATCGAGATAGTTACATCCGTGACAAGACTCAAAGCGCACAGGCTCGCCTGAAGGAAGCTCAAGACAAAAAGGCGAAGTACGAGCAAGAACTCGCCTCAAGTCGGAGAAAAGCGCAAGACATTATTAATGCGGCTCGAGCAGAAGCGAACCAAACAGCTGATGCTGAAATTGCCGAAGCACAGCGTCAAGCGAATGAGGAACGAGAACAAGCGGCTGCTGAAATTGAACAGCAGAAACAAGCCGCTTTTGCTCAGATTGATCAGCAGGTAAATGCCCTCAGTCGACAAATTCTCGAAAAAATCCTCGGTTCTGAACTCGTCAAACGTTAACGATCTAGTCACGAGCCACAGACTGTGTAATCAGTGGGTGTCTCGATTTTGAGATCCAATGGGGGAACGCCTCGCTGGATCGGCAAGGTAACATTTAAACGATTAGGGTTTAAGAATCATGGAGACTTTTGTGTGGCTGGCTGAGGCCGAAGGAGGTTTTGCGTTTAACCTAGACCTATTCGGCAGCAACCTAATTAACCTCATCATTGTCATTGGTGTACTGTACTATTTCGGTCGGGGCTTCCTAGGGAAAATCCTGAGCGAACGCCGTAGCACCATTGAAATGGAAATTCAAGACGCTGAGCAGAAAGCCAGCAAAGCGCAAGCCGACCTCAAAATGGCCAATGCTGACCTTGAGCAGGCTCAAGCTCAGGCCAAGCGCATTCTCGAAGAGGCTCAGGAACGAGCTGAAGCCGTGAAAGCTCAGATTATGGACGAGACGCGCGCCGAAATCGAACGATTGAAAACCTCCTCGGCTCAGGAGCTTCAGTCAGACGAAAGCCGCGCCATGGCTCAGCTTCGCCAACGGGCCGTGAGTCTGGCTGTTGAAGAGGCTCAGAACTACCTGCGCGATCGCCTCAATGGTGAGGATCAACAGACAATTATCGATCGCAGCATTAGCCTAATTGGAGGTCAACGATGACAGGACAAATGGCAACGGCCGAAATTGTTGAGCCTTATGCGAAAGCCTTGATGGCGATCGCCACCGAACATGACCTGGTGGATCTCATCGGCGAGAATACGGCTCAAATCCTCGATACTCTCAAGAGTTCAGAGGAGTTACAACAATTTATCACCAACCCCATCATCAAACCGGCAACGAAAAAAGCCGTCTTAACGCAACTGTTTGACGGCCAGGTGCATGACTACACCTTCCGTTTTTTGCGCCTGCTCGTCGATCGCGGTCGTATTCTGTTCTTACAAGAGATTTGTTCTCAGTATCAAGTCTTGTTGCGGGAACTGAAAAACATTGCTCTGGCTGAAGTCACCTCAGCCATCGAACTCAGCGATGAGCAACGAGAGCAAGTCCGCGATCGCATCAAAGGGTTCACCAACGCCAGTGATGTGGAGTTACAGATTGACGTCGATCCAGCTCTGCTCGGTGGCGTGATTATCCGCGTCGGCTCTCAAGTGCTTGACGTGAGTTTGCGGGGTCAACTGCGTCGTCTAGCTCTGAGCCTCAGTTAACGCCACCGCCATGAGCGGCCAGAGCGGCTAGACGTTCGTGATCACAGTTTTATCTAAGAAGCGTTCAACAGCGAGACAAGATTATGGTAGCTATCAGACCAGACGAAATTAGCAGCATCATTCAGAAGCAGATTGAAGACTACGACCAGGATGTCAAAGTCTCCAATGTGGGAACCGTGCTTCAAGTGGGAGACGGAATTGCTCGGGTTTATGGCTTAGAACAAGCCATGGCTGGGGAACTCCTCGAATTTGAAGATGGAACCATTGGCATCGCCCTCAACCTTGAAGAAGATAACGTTGGGGCCGTGTTGATGGGGGAAGGTCGCGACATCCAAGAAGGCTCCTCGGTGAAGTCCACCGGCAAAATCGCCCAGGTTCCCGTAGGGGATGCCATGATTGGCCGGGTGGTGGATGCCTTGGGTCGTCCCATTGACGGTAAAGGTGACGTCAACACCAGCGAAACTCGCCTCATTGAATCCGGGGCACCGGGGATTATTGAACGGAAATCCGTTTGCGAACCCCTGCAAACCGGCATTACCTCCATCGATTCCATGATTCCTGTGGGTCGCGGTCAACGGGAGTTGATTATTGGAGACCGTCAAACCGGCAAAACGGCGATCGCTATCGACACCATCCTCAACCAGAAGAGCGAAGACGTGGTTTGCGTCTATGTCGCCGTGGGTCAAAAAGCCTCCACCGTGGCTCAGGTCATCGGTGTGCTTGAAGAAAATGGCGCTATGGATTACACCATCGTCGTAGCCGCTAACGCCTCTGACCCCGCAACCCTGCAATACTTGGCTCCCTACACCGGCGCTAGTATGGCGGAATACTTCATGTACAACGGGAAAGCCACCCTGGTCATCTATGATGACTTGTCTAAACAGGCTCAGGCTTATCGTCAAATGTCCCTGTTGCTGCGTCGTCCCCCCGGTCGTGAAGCCTATCCTGGAGATGTGTTCTATCTCCACTCTCGTCTGTTGGAACGCGCTGCCAAACTCAGCGATGAACTCGGTGGCGGTAGCATGACGGCATTGCCGATTATTGAAACCCAAGCCGGTGACGTCTCGGCCTACATTCCCACCAACGTCATCTCCATTACCGACGGGCAAATCTTCCTCTCCTCTGACCTGTTTAACTCTGGTCAACGTCCGGCAGTGAACCCTGGTATTTCCGTCTCCCGTGTGGGGTCGGCGGCGCAAACCAAGGCCATTAAGAAGGTGGCTGGGAAGATGAAACTGGAATTGGCTCAGTTCGATGAACTAGAAGCCTTCTCCCAGTTCGCCTCTGACTTGGATGCCGCCACCCGTAACCAATTGGAACGGGGTAAACGCCTGCGTCAGTTACTCAAACAGCCTCAAAGTTCTCCGCTGCCCCTCGAAGAACAGGTGGCAATTGTTTACGCTGGGGTAAATGGTCTCCTCGATGAAATCCCCGTTGAGAAAGTGACCAGCTTCACTCAAGGCCTGCGGGAATATCTGCGCAGCAGCAAGCCGAAGTTTGGTGAGTTGATTCGCTCGACCAAGAAATTGGAAGAAGAATCGGAAAATATCCTCAAAGAGGCGATCGCAGAATATAAACAGACCTTCTTGGTATCTGCGTAATCGCGAACTTGATTTGAGGGTGAGGCTGGCCGCCGGCCATCCCTTGCCCTCAAGTCCTCTAGTGCCACTATTGTTCAACCGTTTCCCCTATGGCTAATCTAAAGGCGATTCGCGATCGCATTAAATCTGTTAAAAATACGCGAAAAATTACCGAAGCCATGCGTCTGGTGGCGGCGGCGCGGGTGCGTCGCGCTCAGGAACAAGTCCTGGCGACTCGTCCCTTTGCCGATGCTTTGGCGCAAGTGTTGTTTGGCTTGCAAAACCGGCTGCAATTTGAAGACGCCGAATTACCTCTGCTAGAACAGCAAGAGGTGGAGTCGGTGGCTTTGGTGGTGGTGTCGGGCGATCGCGGTCTCTGTGGCGGCTACAATGCCAACATTATCCGTCGCGCCGAGGCCCGCGCCGCTGAACTCAAAGCTGAAGGCAAAAACGTCACCTTCATCCTTATCGGCCGCAAAGCCATTCAATACTTCAAGCGTCGCGATGCCCCCATTACGGCGACCTTCGCTAACCTGGCGCAGATCCCCACGGCTGAAGAAGCCGGACAAATTAACGACGAAACCCGCGCTCTCTATCTCTCCGATAATGTGCAACGGGTGGAGTTAGTCTATACCAAATTTGTCTCCCTCGTCAGTTCTAAGCCAGTGGTGCAAACCCTGCTTCCTCTCGATCCTCAAGGCTTAGCAGCCCAGGATGACGAAATCTTCCGTCTCACCAGTCGCGGTGGCAGTTTTGACGTGCAGCGTGAACCCGCTCCCATGATGGCCAACGAACTGCCCCGAGATATGATTTTTGAGCAAGATCCGGTGCAAATCCTCGATGCCTTGCTGCCGTTGTATATCACTAACCAGATTCTGCGGGCCCTGCAAGAATCGGCAGCGAGTGAGTTGGCGGCCCGCATGACGGCGATGAATAACGCCAGCGATAACGCCAATGACCTCATCTCTGAGTTGACTCGCTCCTACAACAAAGCGCGTCAGGCAGCGATTACTCAAGAGATTCTTGAAGTGGTCGGTGGTGCTGAAGCTCTCGGTTAAAACAGGCTGTAGAGGCATACTAGCAGAAGCCTAAGCCTGTGTTTGCCATTCCTCAAACGCGTCTTCTTCGGAAGGCGCTTTTTTTTGGCCGTTTGCTCTTGACATTCGTAATTCATTTTGCTATAGTGAAACTATAAATAAAGCTTCACCCCTTAAATCAAAGCGCACCAAATTTTTGTTTAAGGTTGGCAAGGCTTCGCGGCCCCGGTGCGGGCCGCGCAAAGCCAAACATCTAAGCAGGGCAATTTTATTTCTGATTGATGTACGACAATCAGAAATAGATCAACGGACGCCCTAGACCATCGCCCTAGAACCACTTGCCAACCCCTCCCAGGAAGAGCTAGGAGGGGTTTATGGTTGTCCATTGCCTTCCCCCCTGTTCCCAAACTGTCATAGTCGTCCAGCCCAGCCATGCAAAACTTGCCAGAATAGAGCCTAGACTCCTTGAAAAGAGAAGTACAGGACATCTTGCCTCATCAACGGGTGAGTCTAAACCAATGTCCCTTGTTGAACTTCATGGAGTATTTCCTAATGAGAACCAGCCCTCAAATCATCCCATCTACCCCAAAATCCCTAGGTGAGCGTCAACCTTGGACTCTAATCTATCTAACCCTTGCCGCATTTACCGTCCTAACGCCCCTCTTTAGCCAACTCCAGCAACAGTCAGACTCTCACCAGCCTCTAGAATCAACCCTCGTCGCCGGACGAGGGGAAGAGTCTGATAAATGCGTCTGGCTCGGCATTTGCGACTAGGGCCAACCTCAAACTTGGCCTCAAACTTGGTCGGAATTGGGTGTATCTCCACAACCCTCTACCCAAGCCGCCATTATGATTGCATCCTTAGATGTGGCGACCGTGTATCGAGCCTGTAATCCCAGTCAAACCCTCGATGTTACCCGTCGCCAAGACCGTCGTTACTATGTTGATTTATCCAAAACCCGAGGGGGCGATCTCCTCGGGGAACTCGATGCAACCATCCGTTTATTTTGTCCTCAAGAACCCACCTGTCAGTTATTAGCCGGTCATATCGGCTGCGGCAAATCCACGGAACTGCGACGGCTTCAGGCGATCTTGCAACATCATAACTTTGCCGTGGTTTATTTTGAGTCGTCCCAAGACTTAGATATGGCGGATTTAGATGTAGGGGATGTGCTGTTGGCGATCGCCCGGCAAGTGTACGATCGTTTTGGGAAGAACATCGTGATTCCGCCTGGGGGACAACTGTTTTCCCTCGTCAAAACCGCCAATAGTCTCGTATCCACCGAAATTCCGCCCCTCCAAGACCCAAACGATGGCGATCACTTCCGGGGACAACTCCAACAACTGAGTCAGCGAACCCACGGACGACCGGATTTGCGATCGCAACTGCGACAATATCTCGAACCTCGGATTCAGACCTTCCTCGATGCCTTCAATCAGGAACTGATCAATCCAGTAGTTCAGCAATTACGGCAACAAGGCAAAATCGGTCTAGTGATTTTAGTCGATAATCTCGATCGCCTCGAAAGCAGTCAAAAACCCTGGGGACGACCCCAACCTGAATATCTATTTGTCGATCGCGGCGATCGCCTTTGTAAACTCAACTGTCATGTGGTCTATACCATCCCCTCCAGTCTCCTCTTTTCCCGCGACCTCAGCCGTCTCAATCTCAGCCTCGGGGTCGATCCTAAGGTCCTCCCCATGGTCCCCATTAAACACCGCCAGGGCAGCCTCTCAAAGCCCGGATTAAGCCGTTTACGGCAGCTTATCCTAGCCCGGGCCTTTCCCGATGCCTCCCCCCAAGAACGCCAGCACTGGTGCGATCGCCTCTTTGACCACTCTCAAACCCTCAATCGCCTCTGTTATGCCAGTGGCGGACATCCCCGAAATTTGCTACGCTTATTTCACCGTCAAATCGAGAAAGAACGACAATTTCCCCTCTCCCAAACCTCTCTTCAATGCACCCTCCGCGAACGTCGAGACCAACTTCTACGCAGCATTACCTGTGAAGAAAAAGACCTCCTGAAATTCGTTATAAAACACAAAAAAATCAGTGGTGATGCTGACTATCAATCCTTAATTCGCAGCCTTCTAATTTTTGAATATCGTGACAATAAAGGGTCATGGTTTGACGTAAACCCGCTGTTAAAAGCCTCAATCTTTAAATAAAAAAGCCCAAAAATATAACAGCGTTTACCTCCCTAAACACCTATCCCTTCCTTTTAAAAACTCACCCCTAAAAAAATAACGACAATGATGGGTTTTGTTTCTCCAACTGACACTCCTGCCCCCGAAATTCAAGACAATCAACTCGCTGAACTGCGGTTTTGTCTTGAAGCCGCCGAGGGACAGTTCAAACTGATGTTTGTCCGTTGTAACTACCAAACCCTGCGTTCCCAACTACTTCAGCATCTCCAACAGAGCACATCCCTGAAAATCCAGGATATCCAAATCCAGCCCAACGCCTGTAGCCTCTTTCACGCCCTCTATCCCTATCGCACCCCCCATCATCCTGATGTACTGTCCCTCAGTGGACTAGAAGCCGTCAACGACCCCGATCGCCTGCTGCACTCAGCCAACCCCGTCCGCGAGGAATTTCGTAAATACTTTCCCTGTCCCTTGCTGCTGTGGGTAAACGATCGCCTCCTCAAACAACTAATCCGGCTCGTTCCCGACTTTGAAAGTTGGGGAACCACCTATCACTTCAGCCTCTCCGCCGAACAACTGCGTCAAGAACTGCGTCAGCAGAGCGATCGCCTCGAACAGCGACTCCTCCAAGGAGACAGCATCCAATGGCATCCCAACGCCACCCTCACCCCTGGGCTGAGCGCAGCCGAAGCCCAAGATCGCGATCGCGAAGAACTCCGCAGCGCCCTAGAAGCCCTACAACAGCAACATCAACGCCTCACCCCCGAACTCGCCGCCCAAGTCCAAGTCCTGGTCGGGCGCAACGCCTACGAACGGCCCCGCATTCCCCTCGACACCGCCCGCCGCCACTTCCTCAACGCCCTCCACTATTGGCAAACCCAACCCAAAACCCCCAAAACCCTACAAAAACAAGCCCTTCTCCATCTCCATCTGGGTCTCGTGGCCCTGCGCGATCATGACAGCCGCCGCCTCGATCACCATAGTCATCCCGACGCAGAAACCGCCCTTGACACCGCCCGTCAACATCTACAAACCTGCGCCGACCTCTTCGAGGAGAACCATCAAGCCGAAGCCGTCGCCAAAGTTCTGCCCCTGTTAGGGGAAACCCTACACCGTCTCGGAGATTGGGCCAATCTCAGCCAACTAGCCCACCGCGCCATCAGCCTCCATAAAACCTATGGCGACCCCCTCCACCTAGCACTCGATTATGGCTTTCTCGCCAAAATTGCCTGTTTAGAAGAACGCTGGTATCGGGCCCAAACCTGGGCTGATCGCGCCCTACAACAACTGGCCCAACTGGACATTCAATGTCCCTTCCCCCCACCCTTCCAACACCTAATCACCCAAGAAATTCGGCTGCTGCTCGTCAGCGCCCAACAGCATCTCCAGCGTCCCCACAGCGCCCAGGAAAACCTACAAATGGCCCTGGCAGACCTCCCTCGGGCCCTGCAAGACTCCGCCCACCAAATTGACCCCCACTGCTATCTCCGACTCCTCGATCGCCTACGCAGTGGCTACACCCTGCATCAACAGCACCTCGCCGCCTTTGAAATCAAACAGCGGCAACGCTCGATTGAACAACAATATGGCTTCCGGGCCTTTATCGGTGCCGGTCAACTGAAGCCACAACGGCAACATTTCCCCTATACTCTCACCGCCGCCGCCCCCACCGCCGCCAAGCCCGGCGACGTAGCCCCGGAAATCCTGGCCTCACCCCGCCAACAGGATATTGAGACCATTCGGGAACGGCTGGCCCGTCCTGAATTTAAACTGATTACCCTCTACGGTCCCTCTGGCGTTGGCAAAACCTCCCTGATTGACGCGGGACTGGTTCCGGCCCTGCAACGAGCGAGTATCGGTGTGCGCACCGCCTTGCCGATTGTCCTGCGGGTTTACGATGATTGGAGCGATCGCCTCGGACAACACCTGGCCCAATCCCTCGATATCGACGCCGCCAACCCCCCGGCCCACTCCCAGCAACATCTCTTGGCCGCCTTAGAACGGGCCAGTCAGCGCAATCAGTTTATGGTGCTGATTTTCGACCAGTTTGAAGAATTTTTCTTCGCCAACACCAAAATTGAGCAACGACAACCCTTCTACGACTTCCTGCGGGCCTGCTTTGATATCTCCTATGTCAAAGTGCTGCTATCCCTGCGAGAAGACTATATGCACTGTCTGCTGGAATGCGATCGCCACCTCAACTTGAGCGATTTAGACCATAATCTCCTCGATCAGCGTCACCTCTACTACCTACGCAGCTTCTCCCCCGACGACACCCGTCACCTGATTCGCCACCTCAGCGAAACCCGCCCCCACCTTGACCTCGAACCGGCGCTCATCGATGCGATCGTCGAAGATTTAGCCCAAGAATCCGGCGATGTGCGCCCCATTGAACTGCAACTGATTGGCGCTCAGCTACAACACCACCACATCACCCATCTCGACGAATACCGACAACTGGGAAAAAACCCCAAACAGCAATTGGTCGAAGACTTCCTAGAAGATGTCATCCAAGATTGTGGACCCGAAAACGAAGCGGCGGCGCGTCATTTGCTCTATCGTCTGACCAATAAACAGGGACATCGTCCCATTAAGGCCTATTCCGAACTGGCCCAAAACGCCGGACAAACTCCCCAGTCCCTGGATTTGATTTTAGAAATCTGTGTTAAATCCGGGTTAGTCTCCCTGCTTCCAGAAGCCCCCGAACCTCGGTTTCAACTGGTTCATGATTACCTGGTATCCTTTATTCGCCTCTCTCGGGAGCGGGCCGATGTGCAAGCCAAGGTGGATTTACAGGAGACGAACCTACGGCTTCATGAAGAGAAGGCGATTCTACAACAACTGACCGAGGCCCAGGAACGGCAACGACAAACCGATGCCCGGATGAAACGACTTTGGATTTTCGGGGCCATCTTCTCCTTATTGGGGGCTGGGGTGCTGGCCGTGGTGGCCAACCTGGCCATCCGCGCCCAAAAAACGGCGGCGATCGCCGAAATTAAAGCCCGCAATGCCGCTGCACGAGCCTATTTACCCCTGACCCCCCCCGATTCCTTTTCCGCCCTATTAGAGAGTCTCAGAGCTGGGGAGCGATTCAAGGAACTGAACCCCTCGGAACCGGAACTGTTACGGGAGATTGTGCCGCAACTGCAACAGTCCCTAGAAGTGACCTTTGAGCAAAATCGCATCGACCGTCCCAACAAGGGCATTCTGGATCTGAGTTTTAGTCCCGATGGCAGTTTTCTGGCCACCGGTGGGTTTAGAAAATAGCCTCGACCTCTGGGGCAATGATGGAACCCTACTTCAGCGGATTGCGCCCATGACAAAGCCGTCACCAGTTTAAGTATTGGTGCTGATGGGCAAGAGATTTTGAACCGGAAGCGACGATCGCACCGCCAAACTCTGGAGTCGTGACGGGGAGTTATTACAGGTTCTGCACAACTGGGGAGGCGACGGTGACGACGGTGGCCTTTGCCCCCGACGGCGAAACCTGGGCTATTGCTGATGCGGAGGGCCAGGTGAGTCTTTGGACTGGGGAAGATGGCCCAGACCAAACCATCGCCGCTCATGAGAGTTGGATTTTGGGCTTGAGTTTCCACCCCGACGGCGATCGCTTTGCCACCGCGAGCCGGGATGGCACTATTAAACTCTGGAGTCGCCAGACGGGAACTCGGATACAAACCCTTTCCCCTCAAGACAGTGGCATTACCAGTCTGGCCTTTAGTCCCGATGGAGGAGACCTTAGCCACCAGTGATGCCGATGGGAATGTCTGGTTACGGCGAGGCCCCAACTATCAAGAGATTCAACCGGTAACAGCGGTGAGTGAGAGTCGCATTCTCAATCTGACGTTTAGTTCTGATGGCCAGTTGATGGCCACGACCACCGCTGAGGGAGTGATTTATATTTGGAGTGCCAGGGGCGAATTACTGCGCGAGTTACGGGGTCATCGGGATGCCGTTTGGGGCGCCAGTTTTAGCCCCGATGGGACGCGCTTAGCCACGGCCAGTTCTGATACGACGGTGCGCCTCTGGCAAATTCGCCGAGAGGTGGAAACGGTGTTAGAGGCACAACAGGGGGAGGTTTGGGCGGTGGACGTCTCCCCTGAGGGGAGATTTGTTAGCCTCGGCTCATGAAGGGGGAGCAATACAACTCTGGACGTTGGATGGCCAGCGGTCTGAGCGTTTGCTAGGCCATGAGGATATGGTGCTGAATGTCAGTTTTAGTCCCGATGGTCGGTTTCTGGTCTCGACGGGGGCCGATGATACGGTGCGATTATGGCGACTCGGGGAAGCGGATGCGGTACGGGTGTGGTCGCCAGGCCAGGGGGTGCGCACGGCTAGTTTTAGCCCTGATGGTCGCAGTTTAGTGACGGCTGGGGATGATGGAACTTTAGTCCTTTGGCGAGTCGCCGATGGAGTCCGACAACGGACGATTGCAGGCTCATGATGACGAGATCAATAGTGTGGCTTGGCATCCAGATGGAACTCGGTTGATCTCCGCCAGTCGCGATCGCACTCTGCGGCTGTGGAGTTCGGAGGGAACGCTTCAGGCGACGTTAGAAAGCGGCTCAGGGTCCACCGGGTCGGTGAATTGGGTCAGTTTTAGTTCTGATGGGGATTGGATTGCCTCGGCCAGTTCCGATAATCAAATTCGCCTTTGGACTCGGGAGGGGGAGTTACACCAGGTGCTGCAAGGTCACACGGCTCGGGTGAATTGGGTTAGTTTTGGCCCCGAGGGAAGGCCACTACAACTGGTGTCCGGCAGCGATGATCGCACGGTGCGGCTTTGGCAGTTCGATGAGGGCCAGGGGGAGTTTGTCAATACTGAGGTATTTAAGGGCCATGGGGATAGTGTGTTGAGTGTGTTGTTCTCACCTCGGCAGGAGGTGGTGGCGTCGGCGAGTAAGGATGGGACGGTACGCCTGTGGCTGTTGCCGAGTTTGGGCAATTTTGAGACCTTATTTGAGCGAGGCTGTGCCTGGATTGGCGACTATCTCAATCATGCGGCTGCCTTAGATGCAGGAGAGGGGTTATCCTGTCAGCCTGATTAGAACTGCAAGGTCATGAGCATTCTTTGAGGGGTCTAACCCTGAGATCGGCGATCGCGACTACCCTGAAAGGGTATGTTGTTTTGGATTAGCCTGAGCTACATCAGGGTATCTGCCTGGCAAATCTATGAATCAAGTGAGATGGCGACGGGATCTTCGGGGTGTTCTGACATTTTTAAAGACATATGCTAATTACCGTTCACCTAAACTTCCCGAGTATGAGATTTGGCGTAACCGCTTTGTCCGCCATCGTCTCAGTTTGGGGGTTTGGTTGGTGGGATTGGTCTATGTCTCGTTTCTGATCCTGGAACTGTGGAATTTATATTTCGACCCCGAGGCGTTTGACCCGATGTGGTTGACGACGCAACTGACCACCTTACTGGCGATGGTGGTCTGTGGCCTACTGGTGCGATCGCCCTGGGGACAACGTCATAGTGGGGGGGTCTTCTTACTCTTTTCGGGAACCATTAGCCTGATTCCCTTGGTTCAGCGGGCCGTTGCCGGGTCTTTTGGAACCGTCCCTTCTCGTCTGGCCCGGCGATTTTTCTGGGACAAGCCACCCTAATTCCGGTGCGTTGGCGTTTACACGTTGTCGCCCAACTCATGGCTTTGGGAACGTATCTGATCTTAGAACAGGTCTTTCAGATTGACTCCCGGATTCCCCTGCCCAACCTGGGTTACTTAGGCCTCTGGTTTTATTTGGGTTGGATTTGTGTGATTTGCAATTTATCTGTTTATCTTTACGAACGACTGCGGCGATCAGAGTTTACGGCCCGCAAACAGTTGGAAGATGCCTATCACCGTATTGCCCTGGAACAGGAGCGATCGGAGAAGCTGCTGCTGAATATCTTGCCTCATACCATTGCCAAGCGGTTGAAAGAACAGACCGAATATGTGGCGATCGCCGATAGTTTCAGTCATGCCGGGGTCTTATTTGCCGATATTGTCGGCTTTACGGCTCTATCAAGTCAAGTGTCTCCCCCGGAACTGGTGCAACTGCTGAATGAGATTTTTTCCGAGTTCGATCGCCTCGCCGATCTCCATGGACTCGAAAAAATCAAAACCATCGGCGATGCCTATATGGTGGTTTCCGGACTACCCGAGGCCCGAGACGACTACGCCGAGGCGATCGCCGATATGGCGTTAGATATGCGAGACGCCTTAATTCAGTTCAATCAGCAGCATCAACAGGAAGATTATCCCGCCTTTTCGATGCGAGTAGGGATTGCGATCGGGCCCGTGGTGGCTGGGGTCATCGGTCTGAAAAAGTTTATCTATGACCTCTGGGGAGACACCGTCAACCTGGCCAGTCGCATGGAATCCCACGGCTTACCCGATAGCATCCAGGTCACCCAGGAAACCTATCAGGCCCTCAAACAGAACTATCGCCTGGACTATCGCGGCGAAATCGAGATTAAGGGCAAAGGCAAAACCCCCACCTACCTCCTCCTGAAAAAATCTCCAAAACCCTCATCTGAAGAGCGATTCAACTCTCATTAGCTCCAAAATTGCCAAAAAAAACGCCCAAGACCGAAATCTGGGCGTTGCCATCAGGGTGCATCTACTAAACACACTATAGCGGTGGGGGGTCTGACCCCGCAACCCTATTAACAAAACTTTACATTTTGAAGCAAAAAAAGGGGGAAGAAAAGGCAAGAGGGGGAACCACGTAGGGGCACGCCCTTGTGGCTGCCCGAGGACACAGAGGCAGAAGAGAGGGAGAGAGATAGATAGAGGTAGAGATAGGGATGGGGTTCACCCCTATTCCGGTGTTCCGGTTTTCCCTTATGCATGCCTCTTGCCTCTTGCCTCTTGCCTCTTGCCTCTTGCCTTCTTCCTCCCTATTCCCTACAACGGCCGATAGACCCGATAATTGATGCTCGGGAAGATATTATCAATGGCTTCGACCTTCTCGATCCAGCCTGAGTCAATCTTGCCCACTAGGACATCATCGTAGATTTTGTGGAAGCGCATTAAATGGGAGCGAGTGCGGCGAACGGCATAGGGAACCATGGTTCCTGTCCGCATAATGAAGGCCCAGTCTGACGATTGTGCCAACAGCAGTTCTCGGGCCGCTTGGTTGAGGGCGCGCCATTCCAACTCATCCGCCGGTTCGCGCTTACTCAGTTCAATCATCCGTTCCGTGGCTTTGTGCAGATGGGGATAGACCCAGGCATTGGTATCATTGAGCCAATATTCATGGAAGCCCCGGAACCCCCAACTGGACTGGGAAGGCTTACAAACTTGCTGCGTTGGGTTCGATGCGTAAGTAATCCGCCAGATGGGTCATGTCATAGGTATTTTGGTCATACCAAGACTTGCGGAAGAGATAGTCGATAAACCAGGGGCCTTCATACCACCAGTGACCAAATAACTCCGCATCATAAGGAGACACCACCATCGGCGGACGGCCCATAATGCCGTTGAGATGGGAGACTTGGCGTTCCCGGTTGAACATGAAGTTCGAGGCGTGTTCCGCCGCCTTCTCCCGGGCCCAATAGGGGTCATAGAGGGCTTTCTGACTCAAATCTAGCCCCCGTCCCGTGATTTTGTGGTACTTGATGCCCGTGTTTTTCCGTTGGCCGTTGGGCATGATGTAAGGCTTGATGTACTCATACTCAGCCTCCCAGCCTAAGTCCTTATAGAACTCCCGATATTCTGGCGCACCGGGATATCCCACCTCAGAAGACCAGACTTGTTGTGAGGATTCATGATCCCGACCAAATACCGCCACCCCGCTTTCGGTGAAGATGGGGGCATAGGTCCCAAAACGGGGTCGAGGGCGGGCGTAGAGAATCCCATGACCATCGGTGAGGAAATAGCGCAGGCCCGCATCGGCGATCATGCGCTCCAGACCTTCAAAATAGGCACATTCAGGGCAGCCAAATGCCACTGGGAGGACGGCCGAAGTTTTCCTCATAATGCTCGGCGGCTACCTTCAACTGGGCCCAAACCGCCTGGGGATACATCTTCATCAAGGGCAAATAGCCGTGAGTGGCGCCACAGGTGATGATTTCCAGGTTGTTGCTATCGAGGAATTGCTTGAAGGCCAGCACCAGGTCGCCCTGGTATTTTTCCCAGGTTTTGCGGGTTTCGGCAAATTCCGTGGCGTAATGTTCCGCTAGATAGCGCAGATGCCCATTATGCTCGTTATGGACGATTTCCTTCTCCACCAAGTCTTGGAGGAGGGCCAGGTGAGCATCATAACGCTCTTGCAAGAGGGGATCTCGTAGCATGGACACCAGAGGAGGGGTCATGCTCATGGTGATCTTAAAGTCGATGCCATCCTGTTTGAGACCCTCAAACACCCGTAGCAGGGGGATATAGGTTTCGGTGATGGCTTCATAGAGCCATTCTTCCTCTAGGACGTAGTCACTCTCAGGGTGTCTGACGAAGGGAAGATGGGCATGGAGAACCAGAGAAACGTAGCCAGTAACCATAGGATTTATCGTGGAAGATGAGTAGTGAACAGCAAAACAGCCCGGGGCGATAACAGAAACCAGTCAGGAGGGCGATCGCTCCTGAAATCTAATTCCTATCATCATAGTTGACGAGTCGACCTTGTAAAAATAGCTGTTAACTGAGTTCTCGTCGTCGATGCAGGGGGAGAGAGGATATGATTAAATCAACATGGCATTGGGGTAAGGGTTCCGTTCCCCTCCCCGTCCCTCCTGAGCTGTTCTTCTCTCACTGTCCCCTCTGCTGTCCACTCCGCGTTTGATCGAAATCTCTTATGAGCGCAACCCCTGGTAAGTTACTCAAGCAAGCGAAACAGGGCGATCCCAAGGCGATCGCCGCCCTAATGAATCGCTCCACCCAAGCGAAAGGGATTTCCGTCAAAGCCTCCCTCAAGGATCGCTGTTTACAAGTCCTTCTCGAAGGTGATGTCGTCCCTCACCAGGGTAAAACCGTTGAGTTTGTCCGTGACGGTATGGCCAAGCTGCAAGTCGAGGGGGTTGATCGGGTCAAAGTCTATGGCCGTCAGGTGGGGCAGGAAACCCCAGTTTGGCAGGAGGAGATTGTTTTTGCGGATACCAATCCCTTTGATGAGGAGGGGGATGATCCGGATTTGGGGATGGATGACCATGACGATCCCTCTGCCATTTCCGATACAGATTTCCCCGATCCCCCTATGGGAGCAGACTCGTTTCTCGATGAGGGCTTAGATCAACGGTTTGAGGAAGAAATCGGTGATCAGTACGATGATGACCTCTATGAGGACGACTACGAGGAGGGGGGAGACGGTGAGGATGAGGACGATGAGGAGGTTGAGGAGGACGCGGCGGCTGAGAAAAAGAAACCGGGCGTGACCATCGCGGCGGTTCTGGCGGTTTTAGTGTTGTTGGTTCTCGGCGGTGGCTATTATGTTTACACCAGTCGCCCGGAACTCCTAGAAGGACTGCCATTCTTCGAGCGGGATGCTGAGGGAAATCTGGAGTTTACGTCTCCTTTAGATGACTTAGATGACTCGGAGACTGATGCTGAGGCTGAGGTGGACCCTGGGACAGCGGCTCCTGATGAAACCGAAGCGGAAGAGGCGGTCGATCCCTTTGCGTTGGCCGTGAGTGCAGCGATTGAAGCCTCGGAAAAAACTCAAGCGGCTCAGTCGGCCGAAGAATGGCAGGAAATTGCGGAACTCTGGCAAACGGCGATCGCCCAAATGCAGGCGGTTCCTGAGGATCATCCCCAATATGACATCGCGCAAGATCGGGCTGAGTCCTATCAAGCCAATTTACAATACGCTCAACAACAGGCCCAATAATTTAACGTCATCACGGCGGCTAGGGATCTCGAAGGAAGGCTGCTATCCCACTCTCACGTTTCCCACTCTCACGATTCACATTGGACAGCAAGGAGCATCAGATAGATGACACGGAAACCCTCAAATTCGACCTGGCTGGATTCTGTGGAGGGCCTATCCCTCGTGGGAGCAGTGTTAGGCACTGTGGCCGGATTGGCGTTTCAACAGTTGATCTATGTGTCGGCCCCGCTAGCGTTGGCGTTGGTGATGAATTTTGTCAATCGTCAACGTCATGAGGAAGAACTCGAACGCAGTTTGGGCGATCGCGTGGTGGAAACCCGCCTAGAGGTTGAACGTCAGTTTGAGGATGAGTTGTCCCGAGTACGTGAAGAGGCCAGCCTGACTCCTGAGGAGGAGCCAACCACGACAAATGAAGATTTATTAGCGGTTCAGGAGCAACTGCAACAGTTACAAGTTCAAAGCCAACAGCCGATGGTGGCGGTGGAGGAACTTCAGCAACAAATCAGTACGTTGTCGACTCAGGTTGCCAGAGCGTTGGCCAATTTAGAGAATCTGGGAACGGGAGTGGCGACTGGGATGCTTCAGGGGGTTGTCACCGCGTCACAGGAGAAGGCTGAGACGGATAAATCTCAGTCGCTGGCTGAGGATGTCGCCTCCCCAGAGGCATTCTGGCAACAGTATCAGCAGGGAGTTCGCCAGTTTGCAGGGGTGAATCTGCCACAGGTGGATTTTAGTCAACGGCGGGAGTATCTCGATGGGACGGACTTTAGCCAGGCTAATCTACAAGAGGCGAACTTAATGGGTCTAAATTTAGGTGAGGCAACTCTGAAGGAGGCGAACCTGGATGGGGCCCAGTTGGATTATGGCAATTTGAGTCGGGCACAACTCCAAAATGCCAGTTTAGTCGGGGCCCATTTGCGCGGGGCTAATCTACGCCGCGCCGATCTGCGCGGGGCCAATCTGGAAAATGCCGATCTCTCCTATGCGGATGTGACCGATGCCAACTTTGAGGGCGCAAATCTTAAGGGGGTTAAAATTTTCCGTACTCAGGGGTATGAAGCAGCCTTAACTCCTAAATTTGTTGGCATCACCTAGAACATTTATCATTTGGAAAACCGTAGATAATATTCCGTTAACCTCGGATTGATAGCCTAGGTTCGGTACAGTCTAAGATGACCCAGCTTATCCCTTGTATTGGGGGATACAGGCTCCGGTTGCTCCAGATAGCGACAGGATGATTTTTCTGGGGTATCGTAGAGGCTTCAATCATAAGAGGTGTGAGAGTGAAAGACGTAACCCATTTAACAAGTTTTCTACTTCGATTCTCCCCGGCACTTTTGGCAATGTTGCTGCTTTCTTGGGCAACGGATGTTATGGCCAAAAATGCCAATTATGTCGGACAGAACGGGGAGGCGATCATGCCGACGATGAGCAAGGGACTTGAGGACGAGGCGATCGCCTCAAACCCCCCTCAATTCTCCCAATTGACGGTGGAGGAGTTTTCCTTACAAAACCGCCAGTCATCCCTAGAGCAAGTCACGTCGGTGTCCCAACTTTCTGATGTCCAACCGACGGACTGGGCATTTCAGGCGTTGCAATCTCTGGTTGAACGCTACGGTTGTATCGCTGGATATCCCGATGGGACCTTCCGGGGCAACAACTTCATGACTCGCTACGAGTTTGCGGCGGGTCTGAATGCCTGTTTAGATCAGATTGTGGCCATTGTGGGTAACGGGGACAGTCTTGATCCCAGTGACTTGGCTACGATTCGCCGTTTGCAAGAAGAATTTGCGGCGGAGTTAGCTACATTGCGCGGCCGCGTCGATGGCTTGGAGGCTCGCACTGCTGAACTCGAAGCCAATCAGTTCTCCACCACCACCAAACTGAGTGGGGAAGCCATTTTTGCGATCTCCGACACCTTTGGGGATGCCATTGGTGCGGGTGAGGATCTGACTCAAACTCAGTTCGCCTATCGGACTCGCCTTAACTTTGATGCTAGCTTCACGGGCCGCGATCGCCTACGGGTGCGTCTGCAAGACCGCAATATCAATGATTTCCGAGGCGGCCTCACCGGCACTAACATGACCCGTCTGGGATTTGCGGGCAATACCGGCGGAGTTGTCGTGGATGACTTCTACTATCGTTTCCCCCTCGGGGATAACGTCCAAGGCTATATCGGTGGTAAATTCGATGCCGATGATGTTGCCAATCTCTTCTCCCCTCAAGCCAGTAGTGGTGGCGGGGCCATCTCCCGTTTTGGACGCTACAATCCCCTGTTTCGTCTCGCCTCGGGTGCAGGGGCTGCGATTCAAGGCCGCTTCGGTGATCTTGGCTTAGATGTCGGATACCTTGCCGGCAATGCGAATAACCCCGAACCCGGTAATGGCCTCTTCAATGGTGAACATGGAGCGTTTGCTAATCTCACCTACTCTCTGAGCAATGCCATTGATTTAGGCGTCTCCTATCACCGCAACTATTTCCCCGGTGGTGAGGTGAGCCTTGCTGGCGGGACGGGTAGTAGTCGCGCCGGAAATCCCTTCGCCGCTGATGTAGCTGCGTCGTCGGATTCCTTAGGCGGCCAGTTCCGGCTGGGATTGGGGGCGATTGATTTCTCGGGTTGGATTGGCTTCACGTGGGCCAATGCTCAAAGTAATGGCAGTGGCTTCGAGGAAGGGGATAAAGCGGATATTATCAACTATGCTTTGGCTCTGACTGCACCCGACCTAGGCGGTGCGGGTAATTTGGCAGGGTTAGTGGTTGGGGTTCCCCCTCAAGCGACTCGGATTCAACGCTCAGATCCGGCTCTGCTGGGACGAGAAGATACGGATACGTCGTTGCACATTGAGGCCTTCTATCGCTATCGCCTCAACGATAACATTGCCATTACCCCTGGCTTCTTTGTGATCACCAACCCGGAACACAACAGCAATAACGATGCTCAGTGGGTCGGGACTCTGCGCACAACCTTCAGTTTTTAGGGCAGCCTTAGCTTGTCCCTAGCGTCATCGATGGCAATAGACGGGGGGGATTCGTTGCCGTTGTCCTCGGTCACCTGACGATTGCCATCAAAAATCCTTCACCCTGTTTAGGCGGGCCTGTGGCTCGCCTTTTTCTGACATCGAGTTAACTACATTTATTTGTATTAGGTATGACAACCCGTCTTACTATTTTGGGGATTTCTTGAATTCACTAATGAGATATAGTCAATACTATTGACGCATAAACAAATCTGTGCTAGGAGACGCGAACGTTTCTATTCGTCATAATCCCTAAAGCTGAAATAGCTACACTTCTTGTTATACAAGCGTTTAAGTCGGTTTGACTCAGGTCTTGCTGTTACGGCAACCTGCCATCTCCCCCTGTGGATCGAAATAAGTCCTAGAAATTAGTTGACAAAAGATTGCATCTATCCCATGATTGCTATTGCTATAACTTTTCAATAAGCTGTCAATCCGTGACCAGCGTCTTTACAAAGGGAGTCACCTAGTCAATAATGAGAATCGTTATCGAATTTAGGCTAACCCCTCAGTATTGGAGTGATGGCAGTTTAAGTCCGTGTGAGTATCGTGAACGAGGAACCTAGTAATCGTGTCTAATTTATGGTGGAGCGCCCTAACGGGAAGTGCCAGTCTTTTAAGTCTTCTGACTCTGTCTAACGTTGCCCAGGGTCAGCAACTCTCAGTCGAGGAGTTGAGTCTCCCCGATTCGTCGCGGTCGTTAGACCAGGTCACATCCGTCTCGCAGCTTTCCGATGTGCAGCCAACGGACTGGGCGTTTCAGGCGTTGCAGTCTTTGGTTGAACGCTACGGTTGTATCGCCGGTTATCCTGATGGGACTTTCCGGGGCAACAACTTCATGACTCGTTATGAGTTTGCTGCCGGTCTCAATGCCTGTTTAGATCAGATTGTGGCCATTCTGGGTAACGGGGATACTCTCGATCCGAGTGATTTGGCAACAATTCGCCGCTTGCAGGAAGAATTTGCCGCTGAATTGGCCACTCTGCGGGGCCGGGTGGATGGCCTGGAGGCCCGCACCGCTGAACTCGAAGCCAATCAATTCTCCACGACAACCAAACTGAATGGTGAAGTTATTTTTGCCCTCTCGGATACCTTTGGTGCTGCTGTTGGGGAGTCCAGTGGTGACCCGACTCAAACTCAATTTGGTTATCGGGCCCGGCTCAACTTTGATGCCAGTTTCACGGGACGCGATCGCCTCCGCATTCGCCTCCAAGACCGCAACTTAGTCAACTTTGGCACCGGGAACACTGGCACCAACATGACTCGTCTGGGCTTTGCTGGAACTACCGATGGCGTTGAGTTAGCGCGTCTGGCCTATCGGTTTCCCATCACAGATAACATCCGAGGCTATCTCTCGGGAACCGGTCTGAGTGCGGAAAATATCTCCGATGCCATTTCCCCGATCGCCGGTGGTGGTTCAGGAGCCATCTCGCGATTTGGTCGCTACAACCCCGTTTTCCGTCTCAGTAGCGGTGCAGGGGTGGGGCTACAAGCGAGTTTCGGAGATTTTGGTTTAGATTTAGGCTATTTGGCTGGAAATGCCAATAATCCAACTCCTAAGAATGGCTTGTTCAATGGTGAGCAAGGAGTCTTTGCTAACCTAACCTTCTCTCCTTCGAACAACTTCAACCTGGGGGTCTTTTATGACCGCCATCACTTCCCCGGCGGACAGGTGAACCTCTCGGGTAGCACCGGGAGCCGTCGTGCGACGAATCCCTTTGGGAGTGATGTGGCGGTGGGGGCTGATACCTTGGGAAGTCAGTTCCGTTTAGGACTTGGGGCCATTGATTTGTCCGGTTGGGTTGGCTTTACTTGGGCCAATGCTCAGAATAATGGTAATGGCTTTGAGTCGGGCGATCGCGCTGAAGTCATTAACTACGCTCTGGCCCTGACGGCCCCGGATTTAGGCGGTCCAGGAAATCTAGCTGGTTTGGTGGTCGGAGTTCCCCCTCAAGCGACGCGGGTTCAACGCTCAGATCCGGCTCTGCTGGGACAAGAGGATACGGATACCTCGTTACACATTGAGGCCTTCTATCGCTATCGCCTCAGCGACAACATTGCCATTACCCCTGGGTTCTTCGTGGTCACGAACCCAGAACATAACAGCAATAACGAAGCTCAATGGGTCGGAACCATTCGGACGACCTTTAGTTTCTAAATCTTGATATTTAGGGTGGCGTAAGCTGCCATGAATATGACCTTTTCTCTCAACACCTAGCTGGCGGGCCTTCGGGCCCGCCTTTCTTGTGCAAGGAATTACCAAACGCGAATGACGCTGGGAATATCTGCCACAGCTTCAAGTTGGGAGATGCTATCTAAGGCGGTGCGGAAATCACCTTCACGGACATGATGGGTGACCAAGACAATCTCGGCTAGGTTGTCTTGTAAGCCAATTTGCACGATGGATTCTAGGCTGACATCATGATCGCCGAAACAAGTTCCGAGTTGGCCAATGACCCCTGAAGAATCTTGGGTTTTGACCCGGACATAGAAACGTGTCACCGAGTCCTCCATGGGGGCGATCGCACAGAAATGTTGGTGAGTGCAACTGAGGAGGGGATGAGGAATTGGCTCGGTTTCGGTTTGGAGGATGGCGGCGATATTGAGGATATCCGAAACCACAGCACTGGCGGTGGCCCCGGCCCCGGCCCCTGGACCAAAGAACATCACTTGTCCGAGGGGTTCTCCTTCAACCAAGATGGCATTAAACACCCCATCGACACTGGCCAAGGGATGGGATTTGGGGAGTAGGGTGGGATGGACTTTGAGGGAGAGTTTTTGAGGAGTTCCATCGTTACTGTTTTCCGGGATGTCTTCTTGGGCGATCGCCAAGAGTTTAATAATAAAACCCAGTTTTTCGGCGTAGTCGATTTCCGTGGAACTAATGTGACGAATTCCCTCGCAATGGACATCCTCCAGGCGAATGCGGCCGCCAAAGGCTAACGAGGCCAAAATGGCAATTTTATCAGCCGCATCTAAGCCGTCTACATCAGCGGTGGGGTCAGCCTCCGCATAGCCGAGGCGTTGGGCATCGGCGAGAACGTCCGCAAAGTCCGCCCCCTCATTCTTCATGCGGGTGAGGATATAGTTGGTGGTTCCGTTGACAATCCCGGTGACTCGTTTGATGCGATTAACCCCCAACGCTTGTTTGAGAGGTTGAATCACGGGAATCCCCCCGCCGACAGCGGCTTCGAGCATGACGTAAACGCCTTTCTCGTTGGCGGCGTCGAAGATTTCATCGCCATGACGGGAAATGACGGCTTTGTTGGCGGTGACAATATGTTTTCCGTGGGCGATCGCCTTGAGGATGAGCGATCGCGCGGGTTCAACCCCGCCAATGAGTTCAACGATAATATCTAAGTCAGGGTTACTGACGATCGCCTCTAAGTCTGTGGTGAAGATCGAACTGGGTAAGTCCACCGCTCGGGGTTTGTCGAGCGATCGCACCCCCACTTGAGCAATCTCCAACTCTGTGAGGAGGGGATGACGGCCTGAGGGGTCTGTTAGGATTTGTGCCGTTCCTGTGCCAACTGTACCTAATCCGAGTATACCGACTTTATATGTCACAACTTACGATTCGTTTTGACGACGGGGGTGAACTCTCAAACTCCCTAGTAATCAGGGTTCGAGTCCCTTAAAACTCTACCACAAAACCCTTGCTGCGTTACGGGTTCAGTTTGAGAATGAGTCTCACATTGCCGCAGATGAATCGGGACCGAACCCGAAGGGCGATCGCCCTGTGTCAAAATATCAGTGGGAATAGAAGTCCTCCTAGACCCCGGTGCATTAAGTCCTCGTAATGGCATTTGATTGCTAAGTTCTCTGTTGTTAACCTTTGGGAGTCCCCTACCGTGAAGCTCTTGTTAAACGCCACTGTTCTCTCTCGAAGTTTCTCGACGGTGATGATGATGGCCGCCGTCGTAGTTGTGTCCCAGCCAAGTTGGGACCGTCCTTCCCCCCAGCCGAACCGTCAACTGGCCCAACGGTCCCGCGATCTCAATGCCTCTCGTCCTCTATTACGGATTGGCAGTAGTGGCTCTGAGGTGCGGGAACTCCAGGCAATTCTACAACTGATGGGATTTTATCGCGGCGCGGTCAATGGGGAGTATGGAGAACAGACCGCTAGAGCCGTCTCAGCTTTCCAGGAAGCTGCCGGAATTGACGTTGATGGCGTGGTTGGGGGCCAGACCTGGAATCGGCTGTTCCCGCCCCTGCCAGTGGGGGGAGTGGCAACGCCAATTTATGAACCGGTTAACCCCACTCCAGACTCGGGAGCGGTCAGTTCCAATCAATGGCTACCGAGTCCTGAATTGGGGAATACGGCGATGTCGGGGAGTTCCCTGTCGACTCCCCCCAGTCGCAATTTGCCGCTGTTGTCGCGGGGGGCTGAGGGGTCGGCAGTGGTTGAACTACAACTGCTGTTACAAGATTTGGGGATCTACCAAGGTGAGATTGATGGCCTCTATGTGGGGGCGACGATCACGGCGGTGGAACGGTTCCAATCTCGTTCAGGGTTGACCGTTGATGGGGTGGTGGGACCGATGACGTGGAATGCGTTGTTGGGGTATTGAGGGGGGAGGCAAGAGGCAAGAGAAAAGACGTAGGGGCGTACCCTTGTGGTCGCCCGAGGCAAGGGGCAAGAGGCAGTAGGGTGTTGATGTTGGGGATGTGTCGGGAACAGTTGCGGGAGATTGGGGGCCATGGGGAAAGGACTTATCCTCATGAATGTTGTGGCCTGCTGTTGGGGACTTATGATGGACGACAGGCTCGGGTGATGGAGGTTTGGCCGGCTGAGAATGCTTGGGATGAGTCGGCGGCGGTTCAGTTTGAGGAGGTTGAGGATTGGAATACTCAGGAACGTCGCTATACCATTGCCCCAGAACTGATGTTGGCGGCTCAGAAGACGGCCCGTCATCGCCAATGGCGGATTTTGGGGATTTATCACTCTCACCCCAATCATGAGGCGGTTCCTTCGGAGTGCGATCGCCGCTGGGCTTGGCCGGAGTATTATTATTTGATTGTTTCTGTCCGCGATGGGGTGGCTGGGGAGAGTCGCTGCTGGCGGTTAGATGAGGACCATCAGTTTCAAGAGGTTTCCTTGCAGCTTGACTCAGGCGGCGATGCTTAACTTTTGGTAAGGGGATGAGTGGGGGGCGATCGCAGTCGCTAGAATAATAGACTGGACGATATACGTTCTCGACTCTACAAGTCTTAGACCCATTACCATGCTCAATCCAAATTTAGAGCAAATTCAACTGACCAATGCGGACTATGAACGCTATTCTCGCCATCTAATCCTGCCAGAAGTGGGCTTGGAAGGGCAGAAGCGTCTGAAAGCTGCCAAAGTTCTCTGTATCGGAACGGGAGGACTCGGTTCTCCGTTGTTACTCTATCTGGCGGCGGCGGGCATCGGCACTCTGGGGATTGTGGATTTCGATGTTGTGGACAACTCGAACCTACAACGCCAGGTGATTCATGGAACCTCCTGGGTGGGGAAACCGAAAATTGAATCGGCCAAGACTCGCATTCATGAGATTAACCCCGATTGTCAGGTCAACCTCTATGAAACTCGCCTCTCGTCGGAGAATGCCCTAGAGATTATTGAACCCTACGATATCGTGGTGGATGGAACGGATAACTTCCCCACCCGCTATCTGGTCAATGATGCTTGTGTGTTGCTCAATAAACCCAATGTCTATGGCTCGATTTTCCGCTTTGAGGGCCAGGCGACGGTGTTTAACTATGAGGGGGGCCCCAATTATCGAGACTTATATCCTGAACCCCCACCGCCGGGAATGGTTCCCTCTTGTGCCGAGGGAGGCGTTTTAGGGATTTTACCGGGGATGATTGGGGTGATTCAGGCTACGGAAACTCTGAAAATTATTCTTGGCCGTGGCACAACCCTCAGTGGACGACTTCTACTGTATAATTCTTTAGAGATGTCGTTTCGTGAGTTGAAGTTACGGCCGAACCCGGAACGCCCCAAAATTGACAAACTCATTGATTATGAGCAGTTTTGTGGCATTCCCCAAGCTAAAGCGGAGGAAAATAAACAAAAGATGGATCTTCAAGAAATGACGGTCTCGGAACTGAAAAGCCTGATGGATAGTGGTTCCGATGATTTTGTGTTGGTGGATGTTCGTAACCCTAATGAGTACGAAATCGGTAAAATTGACGGTTCAACCTTGGTTCCGTTACCTGAGATTGAGGATGGGAAAGGGGTTGAGACGATTAAGTCGATGCTCAACGGCAAGCGCCTGATTGCCCATTGCAAGCTCGGCGGCCGCTCGGCGAAGGCGTTATCGATTCTTAAGGAAGCAGGAATTGAGGGCATCAACCTCAAAGGCGGGATTGCTGCCTGGAGTGAGGAAATTGATGCCTCGGTGCCGAAATACTAAGAAATGTAACGGTTCTTGTCTACTTTCTTATGTCATGTCTCTACTGTCATAGCTGTGATATCGCGTTTCTGGCTGTCATGGCTGAAGCCGTGACACCTTCCCTTGGCGGCAATGCCTCCTGAAGCTTGGGAGGACGAGGGAAGCGACAAAAGAAAAGACCCTTAGATGGTTTAACCCCAGTTCTCCAAAACTGGGGTTTTCTTTGTCCCAAAGTTTGTCAGGACTTCTTGTTTTTTTTGGTCAAAATTTGCTGACATTAACCACATTTTTGCCCTGTATTCCATTTCTTAAGAATCGATACATTTTGTGAAGATTAAAGATTTTGTCGTTTAAGTTACAGATAGTTGAGAGAATTATTGTGATAGAGATCGCTAAATTTAAGCGATCCCTATCACGAGTTTAGGCGATCCCAATTACCTCATGAGGCGATCGCAATTACCGGCCTGTCCGTATGAGATCGCCGCAAGTTGACGGAACCTAAGCGACCATTAAAGAAATAGAAGATTTTCTTAAAATAATGACCAATTCATTCCTACCTTCACTACCGACCTTATCTGACTTTTTCTTCCAAGTTTGGGAAAATGGCAAGCTCACCAAAGCCGATCGCCTGCAACTGCGGTCGTACCTGCTGAGCGATCGCCTCACGGAAGCAGACTACACCCTGCTCAACCGTCTTCTCCACGCCGTGCGTCGCGGTTGGGTTTCTTGCACAGGCGATCGCCGAGATGGGTAGGGAAGTTGCTAAAATAGGGGATTAGAACGTTGCCCTAGTACGGCCTGTGACCCAATCCCCCCAACAGAAACAGCAAAGGAAAACAGGCGATGTTTAATGCCACCCAGTTACTCATCGACCGTTTTGTTCCCAAACTCCAGGAGAACTACCACCGCACCTACGGAGGGTTAAAGTCCGACTATGCTGAGATTATCGGCTGGGCGGGCGGTATGGCCCTTGAGAACATCGCCAACAGTGATGCCCTCTATCACAACGTGGAGCATACAATTTTTGTCACCCTCGTGGGACAGGATATCTTGCGAGGGCGACATATCCGCGAGGGAGGTGTCTCCTGTGAGGACTGGCTACATTTCACCATCGCCCTACTCTGTCATGACATTGGTTATGTCAAAGGGGTATGTCGCAAGGATGACCCCACCCGGCGTTTATACTCAACCGGGATTGACGACACCATGGTTCATCTGGTTCCAGGGGCGACGGATGCAGCCCTGACTCCCTATCATGTTGATCGCGGTAAGCTTTTTATTGATGAACGCTTTGGCGGTCATCGCCTCATTGATGCCGAACTGATTCGCAGCAGTATGGAACTAACGCGATTTCCCGTTCCCGCCGGGGAAGATCATCAAGATACCTCCAACTTGCCGGGATTAGTTCGGGCGGCGGATCTCATCGGACAACTCAGTGACCCTCGGTATTTACAAAAAATTAGTGCCCTCTTCTATGAATTTGAAGAAACAGGAACCAATAAGGCCCTAGGCTACAAAACCCCTGGAGATTTACGCAATGGCTATCCCAAGTTTTATTGGCATGGCGTGTATCCCTATATCAAAGATGGGCTTAAATACCTAGAAGTGACCCAAGAAGGGAAACAAATTGTCGCCAATCTCTTTAGTAATGTCTTTCGCGTTGAACATGCAGCGGTCTGATCCTGAACTTGGCCGGCCGGTTTCGATGGCTGTGAGCCTCAGAAGGGGCCTCAGTGATTGCCGCCAGAGATCCACATCTTGTCACTAGAGCAGATCTGCTGTCACACTAGGATCAGAGAAAGTAGGTGAGGCAGTTGCGAACTGGCGGGGCATTGCTTTAGCCAGTTTGAGGAAAGTCCGGGCACCCGAAAGACCGAACTTGCTGGGTAACGCCCAGTGCGCGTGAGCGTGAGGATAGTGCCACAGAAACATACCGCCTTGAAGGATGTCACGGCTTGCCGATGCCTTCTCAGGGTAAGGGTGCAAAGGTGCGGTAAGAGCGCACCAGCAGTATCGAGAGGTACTGGCTCGGTAAACCCCGAGTGGGTGCAAGGTCGCCGGAACCAAGGTTGGTCTTTTACCGGTTCCGACTTTGGAGAACCGCTTGAGGCGTTTGGTAACAAACGTCCCAGATAGATAACTGCCCCTCTCATCGTTTTCGACGATGGGAGAGAACAGAACCCGGCTTACGACTACTTTCTCTATTTTTTGGTCTCGCCTCTATTTAATTCGCTTGATTCCTTCCCCACTCCCTATGGTCGCCCTGCATCCCCGTCGTCAAGACGCTCTACATCAATTTATCCTCAAGTTGGGGTTAGAACCCGACTCCCACCTAAATTGGGATCTCTTGGATATCGCGTTAACCCATCCGACGATTTCCTCCACTCGCAACTATGAGCGTTTGGAGTTCATCGGCGATGCAGCGATTCGGCTGGCCTCAGCCGAGTTTCTCTGGGAGAGTTACCCCGAGGCCAAGGTAGGAGACTATGCGGCGATTCGTTCGGTGCTGGTGAGCGATCGCACTCTGGCGGATATTGCCGAGTCCTATGGCTTTCAACGTTACTTGTTAGTGGGAGGAAGTGCCAGTGGGGATAAAGCCGGCTATCGCTCCCGGTTAGCGGATGCCTTAGAGGCGGTGGCGGCGGCCCTGTATCTGAGTAGCCATGATACGACCTTGGTGCGCCCTTGGCTGGATAAACCCTTTCGTCCCCTGGCGGAGGAGGTGCGTCAAGATCCGGCTCGCCAAAACTATAAGGCGGCTCTGCAAGAATGGACTCAAGGTCACTATCGGCAACTTCCGGACTATCGTGTGGTGGAACAGGTCACCCGAGAACATAATAGCGATCGCCGCTTCGCCGCTGAGGTTTGGCTCAATGACCGCTGTCTAGGCCAGGGAACGGGGCGATCAATTAAGGCGGCGGAACAGGCGGCGGCCCGAGAGGCTTTTGTGGCCTTATCTCAGGCTGAAAATCCCCAACAATCCCCCGTCTCCCAAGCGTAAACGATTGCAGCTCACCGTTAACACAGACTCATGACAGGCATTATTATTATTGGCGCGGGTCGTTGGGGCAATCACCTGATTCGCAACATCTTAGAGCATCCGAAAGGGGACTTGCTGGCGGTGGTCGATCGCGATCGCCACCGCTTAGAGGCGGTCAATCAACGCTTTAACCTCGAAGCTGCTGGGGTGAGGTTGAGTGAGGATTGGCACGATACCCAGGACTTACCCGCTCAGGGAATCATTGTGGCCACCCCCGCCACAGACCATGAACGCACCATCCGTGAGGCTCTCGAACGAGGCTATCATGTCTTGGCAGAGAAGCCTCTAACCTTGGAGTCGAAAACGGCGATCGCCCTCTGGGAGTTGGCCCAAAAGCAGCAACGACTGCTCAATATTGACCATACCTATCTCTTCAATCCCCATGTGGAACGAGGGGCCGAGGTCTTGCGTCAGGGTCGCCTGGGGGAACTTCGCTATGGCTATGCCGCCCGTACCCATCTAAGTCCTGTTCGCTATGATGTTGATGCGCTTTGGGATTTAGCCATCCACGATATTGCCATTTTTAATCACTGGTTGGGAGAGTTTCCGGTTCAAGTCCAGGGAACGGGCAAAATTTGGCTGCAATTCCAAGGAGATGGGGCCTCACGGCATCTATTCCCCGAGGGGTTGGCGGATTTGGCCTGGGCGCGGTTAGTCTATCCCAGTGGGGTGGAGACCACCATTCATCTATGTTGGGCGAACCCCGATAAACAACGACGTTTAGCGGTGGTGGGGAGTCAGGGAACTCTGGTGTTTGATGAATTGGCGGCGACTCCCTTAACCCTGATTCAGGGGCAATTGACCCAGGATGAGACAGGAATCTGGCAGCCCAGTGCCGTCACTCCAGAAGCCATTGAAGTGGCCCCTGGAGAACCCCTGCGACGGGTCTGCGATCGCTTCCTGGAGGGGATTGAAACTGGCCAAAGCTGCGATCGCTCCTCTGGGTGGGTGGGGGCGCAGTTGGTGCGGGTGTTGGAGGGACTGTCTCAGTCCTGTCGGGAGGGGGGTCAGCCAATAAATCTGTCTTAAGGCCCTTGGATTGCGCAGTACGTCCGCTAAAATTCAAAGCAACTGCGTTAAAGAGCCTTGAAGCTCCTAATACCATGAAATTTCCTCTTGCTTTTCTTCCCCTAGCTCTGACAACTGCATTAATGGGGGGTAATGGGGCGATCGCTCAGTCTTATCCTAACGATGCCCATGTCTGCACCCCTGGCCCCCGCTTGAACCTGCGGGAAACCCCCGGAGGTCGGGTGTTGACCATTCTTGACAATCGTCAGTCCATCGAACGAGTCGCCCCCCCGGCCGGGAACTGGCAGCCGGTAGCAGCTCCGGGCTATCGTGGCTATGTCTGGTCTGGGTATGTCTGTGATGGGGACGCCGATGAACCGGTGGCCCAACGACCGGCAAGGGCAGCACGATTTCAACCGGCGATGTGTCCCGATGTGAGCTTAGCGCGGAATGTGGTCGCTCCCGATGGTCTGAATGTCCATCGCTCCAATAATCCCAACAGTGAGATTGTTCGGTTTCTCAGTGAAGGGGCCGCGATTATTCTCGGGAGTACCAACCCCAGCATAGATGAAGCAGGCTATATCTGGTTACCTGTTGAACAGCCAGCCATGGGCTATATTCGCGTTGGACAGGACGGGGTGGTTGATAAAATTGGTAACTGTACGCGCTTCTATCCCTAAATACAACCACTAAGACTTAAGAGCAACGGTGTCTCAACAACAACGACAACAGTTTCGGGCCCTGGACAATAAAACCTATCTCAATTATGGCGGTCAGGGGCCTCTATCTCAGTCAGCGATGGATGCTATCCATCACGCCTATGAGTGGGTGCAACAGATTGGTCCCTTTTCCGCTCAAGCCAATGCTTGGGCCCAGGATTGCGCTAAGGGGACAAGGGAGGCGATCGCCCAGGAGTTGGGGGTGACAGCGGACACCATTGCGCTGACGGAGGATGTCACCGTCGGCTGTAACATTGCTCTGTGGGGGATGGATTGGCAGCAGGGCGATCGCCTTCTGATGACTGACTGTGAACATCCGGGGGTGATAGGGACGGTGAAGGAACTTCAATATCGCTTTGGTATTGAGGTCGATATCTGTCCGGTTCAAGCCACCCTCAACACGAACAAGGCGGTTGAGGTGATTGCGGCCGCCTTGACGCCAAATACCCGTTTAGTGGTGTTGAGTCATATCCTCTGGAATACAGGACAGGTATTACCCCTCAAGGAGATTGTGGAGGCTTGTCGCCGGGTGAAAACCCGGTTTGGGGAGCCGATTCGCGTCTTAGCTGATGCGGCTCAGTCCGTGGGCATGTTACCCCTGGAGTTAGCCGCCTCTGGGGTAGATTATTATGCCTTTACGGGTCATAAATGGCTTTGTGGGCCTGCTGGAGTGGGGGGATTTTACTGTCACCCCGAGGCCATGGCCAGTCTGCGCCCCACTTTTATCGGTTGGCGCGGCATTACCATGGATGGAAGCGGCCATCCCACCGGCTGGAAACCCGATGCGCAACGCTATGAGATCGCCACGTCTGCCTATCCGTTGTATGTGGGATTACGGGAGGCGATCGCCCTCCATCAGAGTTGGGGAACCGCAGCGGAACGTTATCAGCAGATTTGTCGTAATAGTGAACGACTCTGGCAGGGATTAGGGGAGATTCCCCAAGTGACCTGTTTACGGACTACTCCTCCTGAGGCGGGGTTAGTCTCGTTTGAGTTGGAGTCGGGGCGACACAAGGATCTAGTGCAGTTTTTGCAGGAACAAGGGGTGATGGTGCGGACGATTCTCGACCCCAGTTGTGTGCGGGCCTGTGTCCATTACTTCACCGATGACGGGGAAATTGAGGACGTCTTGAAGCAGATTCGTCGGTTTTTAGTTCTGTGAATTCCTTCATTCTAGCCCGCGTTTTGCCCTGTCACTGACGGGCGATCGCCGCCACTTTCCGCAAGGCTTCAACCGTAGAAATCACATGATCCGCCACCCGGTTAATCTCCTCTAACTGATTAAAACGGCCAATCCCAAATCGCACCGACGCATAGGCCAGCGACTCCTCACGGCCCAACGCCGCCAACACATGAGACGGTTCAATCTTCACCGACGTACAAGCCGAACCCGACGACACCGCCATCACTGGCTGCAATCCCAACAGCAACGCCTGGCCATCCACCCCCTCAAAACTTACATTCAAATTCCCCGGAAGTCGTTGCGTCGGATGGCCATTCAGATGGACTCCCTCTAACACCGAGAGACGTTCCCACAACTGCGATCGCAACTCCCGCAACCGCCTCGACTCCTCCTCCATCTGGGCCAATCCCAACTCCACCGCTTTAGCAAACCCGACAATCTGCGGCGGATACAGCGTCCCCGATCGCATCCCCCGTTCATGGCCACCCCCATGCAACTGGGCCGCCAACCGCACCCGAGGATTGCGTCGCCGCACATATAACGCCCCAATCCCCTTCGGGCCATACACCTTATGGGCCGTCAGAGACATTAAATCAATCGCTTGGGCCTGAACATCCAAAGGGATTTTAGCGATCGCTTGGGCCGCATCCGTATGAAAGAGAATGCCGCGATCGCGACAAAGTTGTCCAATCTCCGCGATGGGCTGCAACACCCCAATCTCATTATTGGCCGCCATCACCGAGACTAAAATCGTCTCCTCCCGTAACGCCGCCGCCAACTCCTGCAAATCCACCAAGCCATCCGACTTCACCGCCAGCCGCGTCACCTCAAACCCCAAAGACTGCAAATAATCCATCGGGTCTAAAATGGCATTATGTTCCGTCACCAGCGTCACCAGATGCCGTCCTTTACTGAAATAGGCCTCCGCCACTCCCTTGAGGGCTAAATTATTAGCCTCCGTCGCGCCACTGGTGAAAATAATCTCCTCAGGAGAGGCATTAATCGCCGCCGCCAGCGTCTCCCGGGCCTGTTTCACCGCCGCTTCCCCCTCCCAGCCATACTGATGATTGATACTGGCAGGATTACCAAAATACTCAGTAAAATAGGGCAGCATCGCCGCCAACACACGCTGATCGACGGGAGTTGTGGCGTGAGCGTCGAGATAAATCGGGCGTTGTTGCACTGGAGACATCAGCCGTACAGGTTCCAAACTATTACATCTATATTCTCTATGGTAGGGTCAAGCGTCAGTTCTGCACCAACGCCTCACAGTGGCTATCACTGGGATGGGGAAAGTCGCAAATTCTTTGAAGGCTGGTATTATCGCGTCACCCTTCCTGAGATTGGGGAAACCTTCGCCTTCATGTATTCCATTGAAGATCCCCTTGGCGGTGAATCCAACAGTGGCGGCGGGGCGCAAATCCTCGGCCCCCGTGATGAGTATCTCTGTCGGACATTTCCTGATGTCAACAAGTTCTGGGCCTGGAAAAAGGGACTCGGTTTAGGTCATTGGGGACAAACCTCCCTCACCAGTCCCCCCAAACTCATCGATCGCGATACCTTCAACGCCGAAGTCCAACAAGGCTATCAAGCCACCGCCACCTGGCATCAGGGGAAACTCTACGACCCCGGCAGCGGCTGTCACTGTACCTGGCAATATACCATTGAGCCGGTCTATGGTTGGGGCGATCGCCAATCCACGGCCGGCTGGCTATCGTTCCTGGAAATCTTTGAACCCGGTTGGCAAGTTCTCATGGCCCATGGTTGGGCCACCGGTTGGATTGACTGGAATGGAGAGCGTTATGAGTTTAACCGCGCCCCCGCCTATGGAGAAAAAAACTGGGGGCGTTCCTTCCCGCAAAAGTGGTTCTGGTTTAACTGCAACAGCTTCGACAACGAACCCAATTTAGCCCTCACCGCCGGGGGTGGCCGGCGAGAAGTCCTGGCCTGGATGGAATCGGTGGCCATGGTGGGAATCCATCACGAGGGGAGGTTTTACGAGTTTGTCCCCTGGAATGGAACCGTCGCCTGGGAGATTGCGCCCTGGGGGTTTTGGAAAATGCAGGCCTGGAGTGGAGATTTAGAGGTGACGCTGACGGGAACCACGGAAGAACCCGGAACACCGCTACGGGCCCCCACTCGTGAGGGGTTAGTCTTCGCCTGTCGCGACACCATGAAAGGTCAGGTTCATCTACAGCTTAAACAGCGTCGTCAGGGACAGTATCAGACAATTCTGGACGCGACGAGTTCTCAATGTGGTTTAGAAGTCGGCGGTGGCCCTTGGAATGAAACTTGGGTTGTCGGGTAACTCTCCCAACTGCGATCGCCCTCTCGGGAAGGCTTTAAGGCGATGAACGTAGAAGAACTAATTGCATTGATTGACACTGCCTTTGAGGGAGTTCCTCAGCCCCAGGACTTGACGTTGCACGTAGCCGAGGCTCACGATGACTACGACTACGGCAACGATGAGGAGTATCGCCGCCTAGATTATCGGGGCCGTTGGCAAGATGTACCAAACAAGCATATCAAAGCCTGCCAGTCGGCCTTAAGTTACTTGGACAAGGTCGGGATGAGATTTTATTTGCCGGCGTTCATGGTTTGGTATTTGCGATATCTCAGGACTGAGGAGGTTTGGTCGGATAATACCTTATATGCTCTGGGTAGTTATAGCCACAATCCCGGTTTAGCGGAGTATCAGAAGCAACGATTTTCATTATTTACCCCACAGCAGATGAGAGCTTGCGCGCAATTTGTTAAGTTCTGCGCCAAGGATACAACGGGGTTTAGCGACGATTATTTTGCTCAAACCATCTATGATGGCTATTGGTTTCAATTTGATACTCCTGAATAGGGTATGGCTGTTGACTGAATGGGGATTTTTCCGATGTCCTATTTTTTTAAGTTCCCTGGGCCAAAAACGCCATCACCAACTCATTCAACGCCACCATATTAATCAAAAAGGCATCATGGCCATGGGGAGACGATAACCACTCTAACTCGGCGTTGGGCATCCATTGGGCCAACTCTTGCTGATCCCGAGGTGGATAGAGGAGATCCGAGTCGATCGCCACCACCAACGTCGGCTGGGCGATCGCCCCCAACGCCGCCCGATAATCCCCCTCTCCCCCGGAGACATCATGACGATCCATCGCCTCCGTCAACGCCACATAGGTATTGGCATCAAAACGTTGAACTAACTTCTGTCCTTGATAGCGCAGATAACTGGTAATGGCAAACTCCCCATCGTCTTGAACCTCTCGCCCAAAGCGTTCTTCAAAACTCACTGTAGCCCGATAGGAAATCATGGCCATCATCCGGGCCGCCGCCAATCCCGTCGAAGGGGGAGCGTCTTCTTCATAATGACCATTACACCAATTGGGATCGGCAAAAATCGCCTGACGTTGGGCTTCACTCATGGCAATACACCAGGGCGAATGTCGTCCCGCCGCTGCAATTGACACAATGCGATCGACATAATCAGGATAGAGTTTTCCCCATTCCAAAACTTGCATTCCGCCCAAGGAACCACCAATCACAAACTTAAGTTTCCTTACCCCCAACCCTTGCAACAATCGCCATTGTAAACGCACCATATCCCGAACCGTAATCGCCGGAAACGCCCGCCCATAAGGTTTCCCCGTCGCCGGATTAATCGAAATTGGCCCCGTCGTTCCGTAACAACTCCCCAGGACATTACTACAGACAATAAAATCGCGATCGCCGTCAAAGGTTCGCCCTTCGCCAAACAGCGGCCCCCACCATTCATCCGCATCCGCACTTCCCGTTAACGCATGACAAATATGAACGGCATTATCGCCCTGTTGATTGAGTGTTCCCCAACAACGATAAGCCACTTCAACTCCCATTAACACCTCTCCCGACTCCAATGCAAACGGTTCGGGTAGCTGATAAACTTGGGTCTCGGGGGAAATCAAATGGCGGTATTTCATCAGTGAGCTTTCAATCGTTAATAGTTAATCGTTAATAGAGAACAATTAATAGAAATTAGGGGATGGGTCAAAATTACCTCCTGAGCGGGGATTCGACCCAACCACTCTCAAAATTATCATAAATCGGGTTTCTCCCCCTCCCCTGAGGCGGGGAGGGGGCTAATCTAGCACGAATGACCTAGACTGGGTATCGGTTAGCCTGCCTTAGCAAAGGCTTGGTCAAAGTCGGCTTTGATGTCCTCGATATGTTCCAAGCCGACGGAGACTCGCACCATGGCTGGGGTAATTCCAGCGGCCCCTTGTTCGGTTTCATCCATTTGCTGGTGGGTGGTGGAGGCGGGATGAATCACGAGGGTTTTGGCATCTCCCACATTGGCAAGGTGAGAGGCCAGTTGCACATTGTTAATGAAGCTGCGACCGGCTTCTAAGCCTCCTTTAATCCCGAAACTCAAGACACAACCAAAGCCATGATTGAGGTATTTTTTCGCCTGTTTATGATAGGCGTGTTTCGGCAGTCCTGGATAGCTCACCCACTCGACTTTCGGATGTTTTTCCAACCATTTGGCCAAGGCCAACGCATTGTCCGTATGGCGATCGACCCGCAAGGAAAGGGTTTCTAAGCCCTGCAACAGCAAGAAGGCGTTAAACGGACTCAAACAAGGTCCCAAATCTCGCAAACCTTCGACTCGGGCGCGGATAATAAAGGCGATATTGCCAAACGGACCATCGGGGCCAAAGACTTCTTGGAAGTTCAAGCCATGATAGCCCTCAGAAGGTTCGGTGAACATGGGGAATTTGCCATTCCCCCAGTTGAAGTTCCCCGAATCGACAATCACCCCACCAATGGAGGTTCCATGGCCGCCAATCCACTTCGTAGCTGATTGGACGACAATATCTGCACCATGGTCGATGGGACGGCAGAGATAGCCAGCGCAACCGAAGGTATTATCAACAATCAGCGGGATATCGTTCTCATGGGCGATCGCCGCCAAGGCCTCTAAATCGGGGATATTAAACTTAGGGTTGCTGAGACTCTCAACGTAGATGGCTTTCGTCTTCTCGTCGATTTGTTCCCCGAAGGCCTTGGGATCATCGCTGTCAACAAACTTGACATCTACACCAAGACGTGGTAATGCGACCTTAAATTGATTGTAGGTTCCGCCGTAGAGGGTGGCGGTGGAGACAATGTTGTCCCCCGCCTGACAGATATTGTTGATGGCCAGGAATTGGGCCGCCTGTCCGCTGGCGGTGGCTAGGGCCATCACCCCTCCTTCGAGGGCAGCGATGCGTTTCTCAAACACATCGGTGGTGGGGTTCATAATCCGGGTATAGATATTCCCGAATTTCTTGAGGGCGAACAAATCCGCACCGTCATCAGCATCTTCAAACACATAGGAGGTGGTTTGATAGATGGGAACCGCCCGCGAGTTGGTTCCGGGGGCGGGGGTTTGTCCGGCGTGGATTTGTAGGGTTTCGTAGCGGTGTTGATTGGCTTCTGACATTAAACCGTTCCTGATTGAAGTGAGTGGTGTTCGGGGTAGTGGGGGAACAGCGTCTCGCTTGGGGCCAAAGTATTTTACGGGATTCAGTCCCTGGGAACAATGGAATCTGTGAGGGTTGATACGTTTTGTTGCAATTGTCCCTTAGGACTTGGGGGACACCGGTTTAGGTTGTCCTGTTTCGGGATCGAGCGATCGCAAGGCTTGCGCCCATTTCACAGCCAGGCTAATTTCAGTAAAGGGAACCTGAATCGGCCCCTCATCACCCCGTTGAAAACAGAGGCTGACGCTGCGACTGGTTTTGGGGGGATAGACCTCATTAATGATATTGCCATTCGCCTCAACCTCAATGGCGGTCACCTCCCGCAGCGAGAAGGTTTGTATCTCCACCACCCCAGTCCGGCTAGGTTTTCCCCACACGAGGCGATCGCCCTTTTGCCCCAACACCGCTAGGATGTCATATTTAGCGCGATCGAAGGTCTTGGCCCAAGCTTGATAGGCATCCACTTTACGAAACTCATTCCACCCCGCCCAAGCCAAGCCAAAAAACAACACCAGCAAGGGCAACCAAATTAAACCGCGTTCCATAACTCTCTCAAAAACTGCTCTCCCCATTGTCCCCCGTTCAGGGCCCACTCGCGATGCGTTATCTTGGGAGAACCTAGATGATTCTCCATGCTCAATTGTCCATTATCGGGTGTGGTCTAACCGTTCAACCAGACAACCCAGTCGGTTCTACATCCACCAAAACCAGTCAACACCATGAAAAATTTTCTACTCACTTGCCTATTTTTCCTGGGCTTGGGGTGGGCCTTAGCGACCTTCTCAGGACTCGCCAATCAAGGAACCTACGAGTCCCTGATTCTCAACTTCCGTGATGACCTCTCCTCAGCCGAGGTCAGCCAGCAGTTAGAGGAGATGTCGCAACAGTTCAACCTCACCCCCCGTCTCAATAGCGAATTTTCCCAACGGGATCACATTTATATTGTCGAGGGCGATCGCGACGTATTACAAGACCTGCGCCGCCAATTCCGCCCTTACCTACAGTTCGCCGAACCCAACTATATTTATGGCGTTCCCGAGAAACCGATTCAATCCAGCTTTGATGGCACAGCCATCCCCGGACTGTCAAAATCCTATCCCAACGACCCCCTCTATTCTAAACAATGGAATCTCAAGGCCATTAACGTCGAAGGGGCTTGGCCTGACAGTACCGGCAAAGATGTCATCGTCGCCGTCATTGACACCGGCATTCTCCAAGTCGCCGATTTAGAGGGGACGGAGTTCGTCGAAGGCTACGACTTCGTCAATGACCGAGTCTCCGCCGATGATGACAATGGCCATGGAACCCATGTCGCCGGAACCATCGCCCAAACCACCGATAACGAGTTTGGCGTGGCGGGGATTGCCCATCAGGCTAAACTGATGCCCCTGAAAGTTCTCAGTAAACAGGGCGGGGGTACAGTCAGTGATATTGCCGAGGCCATCCGCTTTGCTGCCGACCATGATGCTGATGTCATCAACCTCAGTTTAGGGGGCAGTGGCGAGAGTCATCTCATGCGTGATGCGATCGACTATGCCCATAATAAAGGGGTTGTCGTCATTGCCGCTGCCGGGAACGCCAATCAGAACAGTGCTGGCTATCCGGCCCGCTATCCCCGCGTCTTAGGGGTGGCCGCCAGTAATGCTGCCGGAGACAAGGCCCCCTACTCCAACTTTGGCGCTGGCGTGGATATTTCCGCCCCTGGGGGTGATACTCGCAACGGGGAAACCGGAGGGATTCTGCAACATACCCTCAACCCCCAAGATGGTTCAGCAGTCTTTGCTGCTTTTCAGGGAACCAGTATGGCCTCGCCTCACGTAGCAGCGGTGGCGGCCTTAGTCAAAGCCACCGGGGTCGAAAGTCCTGATGAGGTGATGCAAATCCTTAAAGAGTCGGCCCGTCCCGTGGAGGAGGATAGTTTTAACCATTTTGGCGCCGGCCATCTCGATGCCGCCTCAGCCGTCCAGTTGGCAGTGAAAGGCCAACTCAATTTCCGGGACTTTTTCCGTTGGTTACGGGATAACGGCTATCTGAACCCCCGCTTTTGGATTGATGGGGGAACCATCGCCCTGATTCCTAAAATTGCCATGGTGATTGGGTCCTACCTCCTGGCCTGGTTGTTACGCAATTACTTCCCTTTCCGCTGGAATTGGAATCTGGCCACGGGTTTGGTCATGGGAAGTTCCGGGGTCTTCATTCTCCGCAGCTTCTATGTATTTGACCTGCCCCAATGGCCCCTACGGTTAGCCGGAAGTTCCCTACCGGAGTTAGGAACCGCTGTTCAGGGGAATCCGGCACTGAACCCCATTTTTGCCAGTGTCTTGATTCCTGGGGTGCTTCTAGTGCTGCTGTTGGGTCATGCCCAACGCAAGTGGTGGGCCATTGGCGCCACCCTGGGCGTGGCCAGTTGTTTAGCTGTGAGTGCTGTGGTTGATCCTGAGTTGGTCTGGCTGGGGAGTGGCTGGCTGGCCCGGGGCTTCTTGGCCACCAATGCGATCGCCTGTTGGCTGTTGGCCCGCTTAGCCGCCAAACCCGGAGGAATTGTCGCATGAAACTAACTGGAATCATCAAACACGTCGCTATGGGAACCGGCGCTTGGACCCTAGAAACAGAGACGGGCCAAGTCTATGAACTCCATGAAAGCACTCCGTCCGAGGTCTTGCAGTCAGGTCAGTCTGTCACCCTAGAGGGAACTGTCCGTGATGACGTAATGACCCTCGCGGCCCTAGGACCCGTTTTTGAGGTGAAATCCTTTCAACTGGGAACCGAGTCCTAGGCGTATCAGTCACAACTTAATGAATGCCATTAAGAACACTTTGGACTTCAAAAATCCAAGGTGTTTTTGCTTTTTACGTGAAAATAACTAGGCTAATTCAGTGTAAATACGCAGGACAGCAATCCGTATTTTTTCTGGGTCTGTCATTGATTTTAAAAACGAAATTTCGGCAATTTAAAGGTCAGAGTTGGGTTGAGTGTAATACCTGTATCCTTTATGAGTTAAGGCATAGACGTATGAGACGTTGTGTTTGAGAATGACTGTTCCATTTATGAAGCTTATGTAAAGCTACAGACGTTAGATAATAAAGTTTCGGTGAACTCTTGCCAAAATAGAAGACACCGTAGAAGGAGTCGCCTAAGATAGAAACGTGGACAAAAACACCACCTCAACGAAGGCGACGACCCAGAAATAGGTTCGCTTTCTAAACCTAAACTATTTAGAATGGAGCCATTCCCAATGAAATTCTTTAACTCAACCCTTGTCGGTCTTTCCGTTGCCGCCGTCGCTTCCTTGACTCTTGGTGTAGAAGCAGCAAATGCTGGCCCTGGGGGAGGTAATGGTAATGGGGGGGGGAATCCTAACTCTGGCGGTGGCCTTGTGGCCAGCGGAACCTGTGACATCGCGAACCTAACCGGAACCACGGACTGCGAAGGGATTTATAGTGGTAACGATTCCAATAGCATCAGCACCAGTACCGAGATGTTCGGCAAGACGGGCTGGTCAGAGTTATGGAAAGTCGATGACAGTAGTGGCACTACAGGTCCCCTAACCGTTGCCCTAAACAACGCCGGTCAGGAAACCTCGGGAACCTGGCAGTTATCTGAGGACTTTAATTTCGATAGCTATGAGTCCGTGATGTTCGTTCTCAAAGGCGGTCCCACCTTTACTGCCTATCTCTCTGATAGTGAGACCATGTCCGGGACTTGGAATACCGATGACCTACGCAATGGTGGCGGAGGTGTCGGTCCTGGCTTATCTCACTTCACCGTCTGGACGACTGGCACTGGAAGTGGCAATAACGGAGGTTCTACACCTGCCTCTGTTCCCGAACCTGCCGCTCTTCTCGGTCTAGGGTCTGTTGCTCTCGCCTCTCGGTTCCTGCGTCGCAAGTCTGAAGACGCCTAAGTCTTTCGGGTGTTAGGGTCTCTAGTCTAGTCTGGCTGCTCAGGCCCGCCACAATTTAAGAACTGTTAATCTTCTCTCCATGCCCCCCGATTTAGGTCGGGGGGTGTTTTTTTGTCCGTCATGGTGTTTTTGCGTATATCCACTGTTAAATATGCCGAAATACCCATGAATCAAGGGTTGACACGAGAATGGTTCTTGAAGATTGCGTAAAGACACGCAGGTTAAATCATGAAGTTTGCATGAACCTTAGGTAGCTTTAGTTACACGCTGGAATCCTTGGCCTAGAATGAGAGTAGAAACACGTAAATTCTAGGTCGAAAGCCGCAGTTGCGGGTTTCTCTAGGTATTTCCCTCAATAATTCTTTAGGATGTCCCGATCATGAAACTACTGAACCCGGTTACTACAACCCTCTGCGGCGTCGCTGTTGCCACGGTCGCCTCCTTCTCCGTTGGCGTCCAATCAGCCAATGCGCTGTTCCACATCTCCGGCACGACCTGCTCAACCGATAACTTGACGGGTTCGACAGACTGCGAGGGAATTTTCGGGGCAGATCCTCCCGAGTTCGTTGGGAATCCCTCTGCCGATATCGACTCCAGCACGGAACTCTTCGGCAAGACTGGCTGGACGAAACTGTTCAAAGTGGATATGGACAGTATCAGCATGACTGATGGCTTGTTAAATGTCACTGGGAATGACGGCGACTTGCTCTCTGGAAGTTGGAATCTAACGGGGTTTGATTTCAGCAACTATGGAGATGTCATGTTCACTCTCAAAGGTGGTCCTACCTTCTCAGCCTATTTATCTGACGGTGTGACGACCAATGGAACCTGGACGACTCAGGATTTACGTACGGGGGGACAAAATCCTCGGATTGGTCCTGGCTTGTCTAACTTCGTTGTTTGGGGACGAGAGCCTGTTCCCACGGTTCCCGAACCCGCTACCATCTTCGGTTTAGGTGCGATCGCCCTGGCTTCTCGCTTCCTGCGCCGCAAATCTGACGACGTATAATTCTCCGCTAGGAGATTAGACCATAACTTCAGTGAACGAACGCCCCCACTTGATGATTGGGGGCGTTTTTGTGGGGACATCTGGGGAGCTTGCCGGGAGGGTCAGCAAAATGTGAGAATGCTGAGGTAGTTCGACCGTCACTCTCTCGAAACCCTATGGCCAGTCAATCCCCCATCCCTGTCGTTGTTAACGGTGCTGCCGGAAAAATGGGCCGCGAAGTCGTCAAAGCCGTTGCCCAAGCGGACGATATGCTGCTGCTGGGGGCAGTGGATACGAACCCCAATGTGGCGGGCCAGGATGTGGGTGAGGTAGCCGGTTGTGGTCCCCTGGAAGTGCCGATTCTCTCGGACTTGCAAAGTACCTTAGTGATGGCCACCCAGGAACAAACTCAAGGGGTGATGGTGGATTTCACCCATCCCAGTGGAGTCTATGAAAATATCCGGGCGGCGATCGCCTATGGAGTCCGTCCCGTTGTCGGAACCACGGGATTGAGTCCTGAACAGATCCAAGATTTAGCAGAATTTGCCGAAAAAGCCAGTACCGGCTGTCTGATTATCCCCAACTTCTCCATTGGGGTAGTACTGATGCAGCAGGCGGCCATTCAAGCCTCGAAATACTTTGACCATGTGGAGATTATCGAACTCCATCATAATCAAAAAGCCGATGCCCCTTCAGGAACAGCTATCAAAACCGCCGAAATGCTCGGGGAATTAGGCAAACGCTATAACCCCGCCGCCGTGGAGGAAGAGGAAAAGTTACAAGGGGCCCGAGGCAGTGTTGGCCAAGAAAATATCCGTATTCATAGTGTCCGCCTCCCAGGACTAATTGCCCATCAGGAGATTTTGTTTGGGGCCCCCGGCCAGGTCTATACCCTACGCCATGATACGAGCGATCGCGCCTGTTATATGCCCGGAGTCCTTCTGTCGATTCGCCAAGTAACCCAACTCAACGCCCTGGTGTATGGCTTAGAGAAGATCATCTAATCTCCAGTTCCCCCGAGAGTGCCACCCCTCCGGTCAAGTTTTGTCATTATTCGTACACTAGAGATAGTCCATCTTGTCGGTTTAAGTCGGAATCGACAGACACTTGGTGACGGTTCCCACGGACACTGAGGCGATCGCACTTGGAAGATACAACATGGTCGAAATTCTCGCCGCCCTGTCTGCATCGGCTGCGGCTGGCCTGAGAATTGGTCTACCTCTGCTGATGATTGGCTTGGTGAAAACCAATCTTTGGTCGGATGTGCCACTTCTCTCCAACTTCTCTCCCTCCCTGGTAGTAGGAGTTCTCGCCGCTTGGTCTTGTTTTGAACTCTTTGCTTCAAAACAACTTCTCGGGCAACGAGTGTTACAAATCATGCAATTGGTCTTTTCGCCCATCGCGGGGGCGATTGTCGGCATGGCGGTGGCCCAACTCGCGGAGATTGAAGATTGGCAAGTTGGGGTAATCGGGATTGTTGGCGGACTGCTGGCGTTGGTGTTGCAATTGGTGCAAACGGGTTGGTTTTTCCGGTTACGGGGACTCCCTATCTGGGCCATTTGGCTGCAAGATGCCCTCTCAGTGCTCCTCGTCCTCTTTGCCTTTGATGCCCCACAACAGGGGGGCTTGATTGCCCTCCTCCTATTATGGCTGGCCATTCGCAGTTCCTCGGCTTGGTATCGTTGGCATCGCCAGGAACGCTACAAACGTCGTTTGATGCAGCACGCGGAATATCAGGAAGCCCTAGAGGAGGAGGAGGAAAACCAGCAATCCTAGAAAAATTTTAGGAATTTTGCCAAAGTCTCCGGAATTCCTCCCCTCCTCACGAAAGTAAAAGACAGGTAGATGCACCCTGATGATTCAACCCCGGCGATTACACCCCGCCGGGGTTTTTTTGTGGCTTCCCCCTCAAAAGGGCCATCTCAGCCAGCGGCGGAGACTGTTGGAGAGGCGATCGCCCAGAGTAATCTCATCAAGCCAAGTGGCTTCGTTAGCGGCCCATTCATCCACCACCACTCGCCCGAGGGGAGTTAAGCGAAAACTATCGGTAATTCCCTGGCCATCCACTTCTCGCCGTAAAACCCCTACATTAATCAGCCACAGTAAATCATTCTCAGCCGCAAGTTCTCCCAGGGGATAGAGGCTATATCCCTGTTGTACCCCCGTCTCACCGACAATCTTTTCCAAGAAAATCCCCTGTTGACGGAAGTCTTGATACAGTTTCAGGGTGAAGGGGGCGCAACGCAGGGCCCGACGGGCGCGATCGAGGCTAGTTTGGGAATGGGGAATCGAGGTCGAGGGAGGAAGCGTCATAACTCATGGGGCCGGGGGACTTGTACCCTGTATTCTAAAGGAACAGAGGTTACAAGTTCCTCTTCCCGTCCTCGATTTTCCCTGTCTGCTCTAGTTCCCATGTCCATTGTTGTCGCCACGTTCTACCAATTTGTCCCCCTCCAGGATCTCGACTCCCTGCGATCGCAGCTTCTGGAGTTCGGGGGCGATCGCCATCTCAAAGGAACCCTGATTCTTGCCCCAGAAGGCATCAACGCCACTGTCGCCGGCCCCCGAACGGCGATCGATGACCTCATGGCAAAACTGCGCCAAATGCCCCAATTCCAAGGCTTAGAACGCCTAGAGTATAAAGAATCTCAAAGCCAAACTCCCCCCTTCCAACGCTTCAAAGTTCGCATCAAACCGGAAATTGTCACCTTCAAACAAGAGGAAATCAATCCTCAGGAAACCGTAGGAACCTACATTCAAGCCAGGGAATGGAATCAACTCATCTCAAATCCTGAAGTCACCCTCATCGATACCCGCAATGACTTTGAAGTCGAAATTGGCACATTCAAGGGCGCTCAAAACCCTAAAACCTCTGCATTTACAGAGTTTCCAGATTATATTAAAGAGAACTTAGACCCCCAAAAAACTCCTAAAGTTGCCATGTTTTGCACCGGAGGAATCCGTTGTGAAAAAGCAACATCTTATCTCTTAAAACAAGGGTTTAAAGAAGTGTATCATCTCAAAGGAGGCATCCTCAAATATCTCGAAGATGTCCCCGAAGAGGATAGTTTATGGGAAGGAGACTGTTTTGTCTTCGATGAGCGAGTGGCAGTACGACATGGCCTAGAACGAGGAGACTATGAACTCTGTCTCAGTTGTGGACATCCCCTCTCCCCAGAAGAACGCAACTCTCCCCACTACGACTGGGGGATTTCCTGTCCCCATTGTTACGGAAGTCTCAGCGAGGAGAAACGCCGCCGCCGAGAAGAAAAGGTACGCCAGTTAACGCTTCAACGCCAACGTCAAGCCATCGCTGATGGGAACCAGACTTAGGGAGATGCGATCGTCTTGATGGAGGGCAAGGTTAAACTCACGAATGGCCTCCGTGCGTTTATCGCTGACTGTTTCATCCGCAACACGCCCCGACCATAAAACATTATCGATCGCAATCAGTCCCCCCGATCGCACCAGTTGCAGAGATTTCTCGTAATAGTGGGGATAGTTGCGCTTGTCGGCATCGATAAAGGCAAAATCAAAACTCTCGGCCTCTCCTGCCGCCAAAAGCTGATCCAGACTGTCTAAGGCGGGGGCCAAGCGTAACTCAATGTTGTCAGCGACTCCGGCTTGTTGCCAATAGCGGCGGGCGATCGCCGTCGTCGTTTCATCAATATCACAAGTTACCAGCCGGCCCTCCGGGGGCAATGCCAGAGCCACCACCAAGGCACTATAGCCAGTAAATGTGCCAATTTCTAGGGTTTTTCGCGCCCCGAGAAGCTGTACCAGCAGGGCCATAAACTGCCCCTGTTCCGGCGCAATTTGCATCCTGGCACCGGGTAGCTGGGCGGTTTCCTGGCGCAACTGCTGTAAGACTGGATGCTCTCTTAGGGAGGTGTTGAGGAGATAATCGTGGAGTTGGGGGGATAAGCCGAGGGTTTTGGGGGACATGGGGGAAGAGGGCAAGAGGCAAGAGGCAAGAGGCAAGAGGCAAGAGGCAAGAGGCAAGAGGCAAGAGGAGGGATGCCGTGAGGGGTTAAAATGGGAGTCAACTGACTATGTTAAAGCGTTACAGGGTTTTTACCACGGGATGGATACTACAGAAAATCGGATTGAACTCCCAGATGATTTAGAGGATGCGATCGCCCAGGCGAAGGCGGCGACGAAAGCAGCCCTGGAGGATGGTTATCGCCTGATCCAAGTTGAGATCGTCTATCCAGAATTGAAGGCCCAACCTATTGCTGAAACCTTTATCCCCGTTTTGACGGAGATGGGTTATAACCTCAAAGTCATGTTCCCCGACACTGGGGCCGCAGCTTTGGCGCGGCGGGATTGGGGAGATACCCCCTTTAAGATTACCGATGTGGGCAGTCGTCGCCTCCCCGTCACCAGTCAGATGGAAGAGACAGATGAGTGCTATCTGTTAGTGGAACCGTCGGATGTGGAAATTGAACAAGTCGAGAAACTGGCCAACGAAGCCGGCGATCGCCCGGTTATCCTCCTCCTCCCCCGCCTCGAAAGTGTCGCCACCGTTGGCATTGGCTACGCCGCTCGCCAGTTACGGGAACGCTTCCTGAGCAAAATCACCTCATGCTATTATGTTCGTCCTCTCCCCGGTGGCGCTCTCTTACGGATTTATCCCTCGCCCTGGATTGTCTGGACATTAAATGAGGAGAATCAATATGAGGTGTTAACGGAAATGTCCTACAAACCCGTTGGCGAGGAACTTGAACGCCTACTCATGGGTGAAGAACTCGAAGACAGTTCCTCCGAACCCAGCGACAGCGACGCCAACGCTCCCCCAAGTTCCAACAAACCCCAATCCCGAGGCCTATTCGCCGAAGTCCAACGCTTCATCCGCGCCCTAACCCAGTAGAAGGCGAACAGCACCTCGACTATCCCTCGCTGAACACCATTCTTCCCTGCATCTTCCCCCTCCTCAACCTCTGTGTCCTCCGTGACTCCGTGGTTCCCCTCTTGCCTTTTGCCTCTTGCCTTCTTCCCCCCTATGCCAGACTTACAAGACGAACTGATTGAAGTTCTCCAAGAACCCCCAGATTTAGACTTTGATCTGCCCAATCCCGAGGATGAGGATTTACCAGATTTCGAGTTTTTGCAACAAGTCGATCGCGCCTGGCTGGTGTGCGATCGCTTTAACTTACAAACCGACATTTGGCGGGGGCGGATTTTGCGGGCCGTGCGCGATCGCGAGAAGATTGGCGGGGAAGGACGCGGGAAAGGTTTTCTCAAATGGCTCAGCGAACGGGAAATCAGCAAAAGTCAAGCCTATTCCCTGATTGAACTGGCCAATAGTGCTGACACCTTACTCGAACAGGGCAAACTTGACCCCAACAGCATTAACAACTTCAGTAAACGGGCCTTTGTCGAAACCGCCAACTCCCCCATCGAAGTCCAGCAACTGGTAGCCTCAGCGGCCCAAGATGGCGATCGCATTACCCGCCGCGAAGTCAAACAACTCTCCGATGAGTGGATGGCCATGACATCAGAGTTATTACCCGAAGAAGTCCGGGATTTAGCAGCGGATCACTCCTTACCCGCCCGCCATGTAGCCCCGCTGGTTCGAGAACTCGAAAAACTCCCAGACAACCATCTCAAAGAGATTCAACGGGAAGCCGCCGAACATCCCGATGTGGAAACATTGAAACAACTCACCACCGAAGCCCGCAATCTCTCAAAATATCTTGACGCCGCCTCTCAGGTACAAACCCTACAAGATCCGTCCCTAGATTTAGAAATGGCCCTAGAAGAGGCCCTACGGATCGGTTCCTTGAGTGTCGCCTCAGATTTAGTCAAACAGGCGGCCCAACTCGAACAAACGGTCACAAAGCTCTATACCACCTGGAAGCGTCTCTCCAGCCAAGCCGATCGCCTCTATGTGGACACCGGGGCCAGCACCCCCAACCTGCGATCGCTCATCACCATCGTCGAACGCATCAGCGGCCCCATCATCGAAGTTCCCCTCGATGACAGCGGCGAACACAGCGTTCGTCTACAAATCCTGAGCGACTAACCCACCCCCCGCAAACTAAGGCAGTCCCCCCTCTCTTCCTCTGTGTCCTCGGGCGACCACAAGGGTACGCCCCTACGTGGTTCCCCTCTTGCCCCTTGCCCCTTGCCTTCTTAATCCCCCATGCCCCCTATTCTAATTACCGGAGGAGCCGGATTCATCGGCTCAAACTTTGTTCACTACTGGTGCGATCGCTATCCTGACGCTCAGGTTGTAGTTCTCGATGCCCTCACCTATGCCGGCAATCGCGCCAACATCGCCGACCTCGAACAACAGGGTAAACTAACCTTTGTTCAAGGCAATATCTGCGATCGCCCTCTCATCGATCGTCTATTGAGCGAGCATGAAATTGATATTGTGGCCCATTTCGCCGCCGAATCCCATGTCGATCGCTCAATCCTCGGCCCCGAAGCCTTTATCCAAACCAACGTCGTCGGCACATTTACCCTCCTCGAAGCCTTCCGTCAACATTACAGCCAACATCAACGGGGACGATTTCTCCATGTCTCCACCGACGAAGTCTACGGAAGTCTCGGCCCAGACGATCCTCCGTTCTGTGAAACCACCGCCTACGCGCCCAATAGTCCCTATTCCGCCTCCAAAGCCGGAAGTGATCATCTCGTGCGTTCCTACTTCCATACCTACGGCCTGCCAACCCTCATCACCAACTGTTCCAATAACTACGGCCCCTATCACTTCCCCGAGAAACTGATTCCCTTGATGTGTATCAACATACTCCTCGGGAAACCCCTCCCCGTCTATGGAGATGGGCAAAATGTGCGGGATTGGCTCTATGTAGAAGACCACTGTAGCGCCCTGGATACAGTGATTTTTAACGGACGTCCTGGACAAACCTATAACGTTGGCGGCAACAATGAAGTCAAAAACTTAGATCTTGTCCATCTCCTCTGCAACTTAATGGATGAAATGGCCCCTCAACTGCCGGTTCGTCCAAGTCAAGAGTTGATAACATTTGTCCGCGATCGCCCCGGACATGATCGGCGCTATGCCATCAACGCCAGTAAAATCAAGACCGAACTGGGATGGCAACCATCAGTTACCGTCGAAGAGGGATTACGCCGCACGGTGAGCTGGTATCTCAGTCATGAGGACTGGTGGAAACCCTTACTCTCAGAAGAGTACCGAAACTACTACGACCAGGTTTATGGAGCCGAGTCTGGCCTGGCTTCTAGCTGAACCGAGAGACTACCATGAAGAAAGGGGACTTCTCTTAAAGTGTCAAAAGTCATCTCCTTTCTTCTATAACTTGGGATAAGTTGGATATGTCTCATACTCTTCTCATACCCGTCAAACGACGGATACAACGACTGAGTAGTCAGGTTCCTTTACGTCTTATTTTAGTGGTTCCCTTTCTCCTGGAAATCAGCTTAATTGTGGGCTTAACCGGCTGGTTTTCCTTGCGTAAGGGTCGTCAAGCGGTTCATAATCTCGTTAGCCAACTGGCCCAGGAAAAGAGCGATCGCATTGAAACGGAAATTGCTAAGTTTCTTGAAATTCCCTTGACGGTTAATCAGATTACTGCTAGGGCAGTTGCGCGCGATCGCATTGACGTGAGCAATGTTCGCAACCTGCAACCCCTATTGTGGGACCAACTGCAAACGTTTCCCTCAATTAATAGTATTGGCTTTGGAGATGCCAATCAGGGTCATTTTATTGGGGTGGCTTCACGAAATATCGATGAGGAAACCCACTATTATATTGAATATGCTGACGAAGCAACCGAGGGAAACTTCATCAGTTTCTCAGTGGATGTTTTGGGACGAATGACCACCGGCCGTCTCATGCAAGAGGATTTCGACGCTCGCGATCGCCCTTGGTATCAACGAACCATCGGTTTAGGTCATAGTAACTGGAGTCCACTCTATATTCCTATCAGTCAGAGCGCCGATAACTCACTGGCGATTACTGCATCTCAACCCGTTTACGATGAACGTCAGACTCTATTAGGAGTGACTACCGTTACCCTACAACTGCACTATATTAGTACCGTTCTTAAACAACTTGATATTGACTATGACGGACAAGCCTATATTGTGGACTCCACCGGTCAACTCATCGGCATTTCCGACGGCACAGATCCTCTCAATTCCATCACGCCCAATCCAGACTATCCTGGACGGTTTCTACGTCCTTATGCTCGCAATAGTAACCAAAGTATTATTGCCAAATCTGCACAATACTTAGAAGCAAGATTTGGTCATTGGAGCCAGATTACAGAACAAAAAAATCTCCACCTTAAAACTGACACCGAAAATTACTTTTTACAAGTTCGCTTAATTCGTGATAACTATGGTGTGCGTTGGCGGAGTATTGTCATTGTTCCCGAATCGAACTTCATGGGAGAAATTGAGGCCAACCAACGTCTAACCTTGATTTTATGTGCGATCGCCCTCATGATTGCCGCCGGACTGGGTTGGCTGACGGCCCGCTGGCTAACTCGTCCCCTTTTAGAACTCAGTGAAATCAGTCAGGACATTGCCCATGGGAAACGCGATCGCCCGATTCCAAACGGAGGAATCCGAGAAATTAGTCAACTGTCAGACTCCTTTAGGGAAATGGCTCAACAACTGCAAACCTCCTTTGATATTCTCGAAGATAAGGTAACCGAACGGACGGCCCAACTCCAAGAAGCCAAACAAGTTGCCGACGCCGCCAATGCTGCTAAAAGCAAATTTATTGCCAACATGAGCCATGAACTGAGGACTCCTCTAAATGGGGTTCTTGGCTACGCCCAAATCTTAATGCACTCTCAACATTTAACCACTTTAGAAGTCAAACAACTTAACTCCCTTTATAATTGTGGAAATCATCTGCTTAACTTAATTAACGACATTTTAGATTTTGCCAAAATCGAAGTAGGTGAACTGAGTATCAACCCCAAAATTACCAACTTTGAAAAATTATTAGAAACTGTTATTGAAATATGCCAAGTCAAAGCCGAAGAAAAATCACTCAACTTAAGAATTTTTCGCTCCTCAGGACTTCCACCCTATATTGTTATTGATGATAAACGCTTAAAGCAAGTCCTCATCAATCTCTTGGGAAATGCAATTAAATTCACGGAGCTGGGTGGAGATGTTGAGTTTCGGATTGAGACAATTTCCTCCTCAACCACAAATCCCTCCTCAGAGGTTGACTCAGTTCAAGTTAAATTTGAAATCCAGGACACAGGCATTGGCATTGCCAGCTCAGACCTCGATCGTATTTTCCATCCCTTTGAACAAGTGAGTACTCCAGAGCGCAATACAGAGGGAACCGGTTTAGGATTGGTGATTGTTCAAGAACTTCTCCATCAGATGGGAACCCATCTTCAGGTAGAATCACAACTGGGATTGGGCAGTCGCTTTTGTTTTAATTTAAATCTAGATATTGACCTTTGTGGACCCATCGGCAACTCTAGAGAACCCGTGACCGCTGAAACGAAGGAACAACTCACGATCGTCAACCGTTCAGCAGACCCCAATCAACTTCCCGCACAGTCTCATCTAGCCGAACTCTTGCATTTAGCCAAGCGGGGCAGTTTAAATCGCTTGAGTCACGCCCTAGATAGCATAGAACTAGAAGATTCAAGCCTTGCAGACTTTTGTCAGCACTATCGTCACCTGAGCCAAACCTTCCAAGTTCGCCAACTGGTTGAGGAACTCACCCAGGATCTTGAACTCAAGTCCGCATCTGACGCAACGCCAGACCGATTAAGCTAACGGTACAGTAAGATGGGATAACATAAGAAACACCTGCTAAACTCTGCTGAATTTTTGTGTTAGGGTTCTACAAAAACCTATGAAATTTCATATTCAATCGGACAGCGACATTCCCGCCTCCAACCAACTCTTTAATCAAATTCGCTTTGCGATCGCCTCCCGTCAGTTTCCCCCCGGACATCGGCTTCCCAGTACTCGGCAACTGGCGATGCAGACTGGCTTACACCGCAACACCATCAGTAAAGTCTACCGCCAACTCGAAGACATTGGTCTCGTGGAAGCTCAAGCCGGTTCCGGGATTTACGTTCGCGCTCAGGGCCACGAAGGGGGAGGAACCCACCTGAGTTCTCCCATCTGGGCCCAATATCCCGAGGCCCACGATGTCATCAAACGCAGCCTAGATGAACTCCTCAACAAAGGCTGTTCCCTCAACGAAGCGCGAGAGTTATTTCTCGGCGAGATTGACTGGCGGTTACGCTGTAGCGCCCGAGTTCTGGTGACGGCCCCCCTCCAGGATATTGGTGTGGGAGAGTTGATGTCCCAAGAACTCGAACAGGCCCTAAAAATTCCCGTCCAATTGGTTCCCATGGAAGAGTTGTCGGAAGTTCTCGACAAGGCGCACTCAGGAACCGTCGTCACCAGTCGCTATTTCATTGGTGAAGCCGAATCCGTCGCCGCTCCCAAAGCCGTGCGGGTGATTCCCATCGATATTTACGATTACGCCAAGGAAACCGAACTGGTGAAAGAGTTGGCCAAAGATAGCTGTTTGGGACTGGTGAGCATCAGTTCCGGGTTATTACGAGCCGCTGAAGTGATTGTCCATAGTCTGCGCGGCGATGAGTTATTGGTGATTACCACCGAGTTAGGGAATACCTATAAACTCAATGCGATGGTCCGTAGTGCCCGGACGATTATCTGCGATCGCGCCAGTCTCGATGCGGTCAAAACTGCCATCCAAGCCGCCCGAGAAGACCTGATTCGTCCCCCTCAAGTCACCTGCTTCGAGAACTACATCAGCAGCAAATCCATCGAACTGCTCAAACGAGAGTTGGGCTTAGACTAGAGTTCCTCAGGATTCACCCCCAGTTCTCGCAGTTTCGCCGCCAGTCGTTCAGCGCGTTGCTGTTCGGCTTCGGCTCGTTGCTGTTCGACTTCGGCTCGTCGGCGTTCAGCTTCGGCTCGTTGATGTTCCGCTTCGGCCCGCTGACGTTCCACCTCTCGGGGAAGCTGGACTAACTCTCCTTCTGGGGTATAGAACCGCAGCCAAATTGCCCGTTCGCGGTGAATGCGTCCCGACCAAAGTCCTAGCCAATGTTGCAGTTGAGAACACCACAGCCAGCCATTCTCATTTGGCTCCAGTTCCTGATAGCCATTGTCAGACTCCAGTCGCCATCCCCTCAGAGACTCAGGTTTAAACGGATCATAGACAAAGTATTCCGGGGTACGGAACGTCCGCTCATAGAGATCCTTCTTCTGAGTTAAGTCGACCTGGGCCGTACTCGGGGACATCAACTCAATAATGATGTCTGGATAGCGTCCCTCCTCTTCCCAAACAATCCAGCCCCGGCGATCGCGATCGCCCGGAACATCCAACACCACAAAACAATCGGGGCCACGAAAATCTCGATTCATGGCTTGGTCCCGACTGTAATAGACGAACATATTACCGCCAACAAAGTAATCCTCACGATGACTAAGGGTGACTTCCACTGAGTCAATCAGCAGATTCATAGCCAGGCGGTGACGATGGCTTTCCAAGGGTTCTCCGTCATCAAATACTAAATTGCTGGGTGGGGGAGGCGGTTGCCAGGGCTGAAGGTCTTTCTCTGGCATCAATGCGTCTGACATACTCTCGGGTGACATAACCTATTTCAGTTGAGAGATTAACTCCTAGGCTAACAAATGTCTCCAAAGCCAAGACATAAGAAAACCCATAGCCCCCTACTGCCTACTGCCTTCTTCTCATCTCACCGTCGTCGGATCGAGCCAGAATCCCACTTCTTGCGTAAGAATCTTCAAATCCCGAGAGAGTCCCTGTTTCACCCATTGAGCCATCGCATCCAGGGGGGAGAAAGACTGTCCCACGTCCCAGGGGATATCCTGAGCAATGGGAGTCAGATGAGTCCCCTTGAGAACCCGAAAACTGACCCAATCGGGAAACATCTTCTCCAACACGGGACGCAGCATCAGGGTTTGGTCAATGGTGTCATCTTGGAACTTAATCAGAAGATTACGGCGGACTCCATAGTGATTGGCGATTAATGCTTCGGTTTGTTCTGGAGATGGGGTAAATTCTACATCCGTCAGCACCGAAAGCTGATCAACAAAGGGAATCGATCGCCGGGCCGGATAATTGTTATAGGCCATAAACACATTGCCGGCCCGCTTGACGCTAAACAGACTACTAATGAGGAGATGGAGTTTACAGCCGAGACTATGACCAACCCCGTAAACCGGCAATCCTCGTTGACGCAGTTGGCCCCTGGCGTAGAGGCGATCGCAGGTCTGTTCAAAACGGTTCAGGGACTCCTGAGCCATTTCCTTATGATTGAGGGTATTAATCAAGGGGGTAGCAATGACCAGATAGCCCTGACTCGCTAAATACTCCAACAAGAAACGATAGGTGTATTTCGGGGCTGTGGCGACAAACGCCCCACCGAGAAAGTGAATAATTCCCTTAGGACGACTGGGAATGAGTACCGAACTCCCCGTTACCTCTTGCCAATCTGGGACCCGTTGAGCCATAGGGCGATCGCTCGCAACAAAAAAACTCACTCCATTCTATCGCAGTTCCCCCAAGCAGAAAAAAGGGAGCCTTCTAAGAGAACTCCCCAACGTCTGGAACTGTATCAGTTAGGTTGACGGTTGCACAGTCGCAGCGGACAGAAACCTAAGACTGGCGACGTTTCATCAAACCCAGTCCAGCAACGCCCAACAGTCCTAACATCGTGGAGGGTTCAGGAATATCGGTAACAGGAGGGTTGCCAGGAAGCGTCAGGTTGTACAAACCTTTATGAGACTCACCATCAGCACCTTCCCCTTGATCGTTGACTAAACCCGACGCCAGTGCTGACCCCATTTGATAGAGGTAGTGCGTCTTACCGTCATAATCCACTCGGACAACTTCGCTCAAGTTCAAACCGGTGTAGTGGTCAAGGTGTCCAGCCAAACCAATGGAGATCGTACCATCATTGGCCATATTCACATAGTTGACGTTGGGGTCACTAAACCGAGCGTAGCCGTTATTGTTCAAAAAGCCGAACTGGGCGAAGCCGAACGTAAGATTAGAGATCCCTAAATTTTTCAAAGCTTCTTCTTTCATCCAAGCTTGCAAACCCGTCTCCTGGGTATGCCACGCTTCATAAAACCATTTTTCGGCAAAGCTATTGTAGCCACCATAGGGATTTAACCAGTCATCCTTGGTGAGGCTGCTGACTTGAATTTTTTCACCATTCAAGAAGCCGGATAGAGTGGTGGCATTCTTCATGTCGGCGGAGTCGGGACTGCCGAGGATGCCCGATAGCTCAACATGACCGCCAGGATTGTTGATGTCCCCTTGCAGCAGAGTGGCTAAATCCGCGTTGTTGTTGAGCTCGGTAGAATTGCCAACCTGTTCGTAGAGAAGATAGGGTTGGTCGTTGAGAGTTGGATTTGTCAGGCTAAAGGCTAAGCCAGGAACGGCGGCAAACACGCCCATTCCGATGACGGAACTGCCGATTAGGGTTTTTTGAAGTAATCCAGACATGAGTGTAACGTCCTTTAAGTAAGTTCAGAGTAGAATTGCTTGTATATCGGGTAGATGCCGACAGAGTCCGTTCCTATTGCTCTGAAAAGCTGGGTGAGAAGTGATGAATGTCACTCATGCCCGGGAACGACTGTCTAACCGCTTAGTTTCAACCTACCCTTATTCTAGAGGGCTATTGCTTGCCGTAGGTAAAGTTAGTGTTGAGTTTTGCCCGAGTTTTATAAAGTTTTTGCGAAGTTACAAGCGGCCATCAAAGCCTCATGACATCTCGGATTCAGATTTTTTGTATAAAAATACGGATTATCGTTGATTGAATGAAAAGCGGCGACTTAATCTTAAGTATTAATACGTATAAATAAACATTGATTTCCTTAATCTTCTGTTGTAAGACGAGGTTAGGGAAGGTGCGGCTCACGAGGTCGCCGATGACTCCCGTAAAAATACAGAAATTCGCTGAACGGCTGTGGTGAGGACTTGGTGCGATCGCACCAAAGCAAAGCGAACATAGCCCTCGCCACTCTCTCCAAAGCCAACCCCTGGAGATACAGCCACCCCCGTCTCTTGCACTAGGGCCTCACAAAAGCCAATGGAGTCCCCACGCCAAGGTTCAGGGAGTTGGGCCCAGACATACATCGTTGCCTGGGGGGTGGGAACGGCCCAGCCAATTGTCTTCATGGCATCGACGAAGGCATCGCGACGCTCCCGGAAGCAGTCAACGGTGGCTTGAACTGCCTTTGAGTCACTGTTGAGAGCGGCGATCGCCCCATTGAAAATCCCTTGATACTGGTTAAAGTCTACCGCCGCCTTCACCTGGCGCAACGCCAAAATTAACTCCCGGTTCCCAATGGCATACCCCACCCGAAATCCGCCCATATTGTAGGACTTCGACAGGGTGAAAAACTCAATGCTACGGCGTCTCTCGACATCAACCTGGAGAATCGAGGGAGGACAATGACCGTCAAACACTAAATCTCCGTAGGGGAAATCATGAACCAAAGCCACATTATACTTATCGCAAAATGTCAATGCTTCTTTAAAAAACGAAATTGATGCCGACGCCGTGGTGGGATTGTGGGGATAATTCAAGACCATCATGCGGGCGCGATCGCACACCTGAGGAGGAATCTCACTAAAATCTGGCAAAAACTCTCGTTCTGCCCGCAAAGGTAGCCGATGAATCTGCCCCCCAGCTAAGGCCACCCCACCATAATGGGAGGGGTAGCCGGGATCGAGCAGGAGCGCATAATCGCCAGGATTCAACAAAGCCAGAGGTAAATGAGCCGTTCCCTCCTGAGATCCCACCAGAGGTAACACCTCCGTTTCCGGGTTAACCTCTATCTGATAGCGTCGCTGATACCAATCCGCCGCCGCCTCACGAAAGGCCTTCGTTCCATGGAAGAGGAGATATTGATGAGTTTGGCTATCCCAGAGCGATCGCTCAATCTCCTGCAAAATAAAATCGGCCGTCGGTAAATCCGACGAACCGAGGGACAAATCAATAATCTCTCGTCCCGCCTGGCGGGCCGCCGCCTTAGCCCGATCCATATCTGCAAAAACATTAGAACGGAGCGACGTGAGGCGTTGGGCGAAGTGAAGCATAACAAAAGCCTGAACGAGACAGAGAGTGCCGAAGAAGCCGTTAAGCCCCTAACAGAGAGTCTAACAGCCCTTGAAGTTGCGATCGCGTAATCGCCCCTTCCTTAGCCTCAAGCATCTCGCCTTGGCGGTAGAAGCGTAACGCCGGCACTCCTTCAACCTGGCACCGTTTCACAGACTCCGGATTGGCATCCACCTCTAACTTTACAATCTTGAGGCGATCGCCATATTCCCCGGCCGCCCAATCAATCGAAGGGGAAACCAAGCGACAGGGGCCACACCAGGAGGCCCAGAAGTAGGCTAGTACAGGCTGACTTGCCTCCAACACCTCCGCTTGGAACTGAGAATCATTAATCGTAACCGGTTCACTCATGGTTTTGTCGTTAACATCCCTGAGGGGAGACAGGACTGAACAAAATCCCCATCATCCAGTGTAAAACGAGATGAGCCGGAAACAAACACGCGATCGCCCAATCCTGAATCGAGCGATCGCCACCATCGAAGATAACCGTGAACGGCCCCTAGAGATTATCCAGTTCAGCCCGGAGTTTCTCAAGTTCATCATCGACTTCCGCATCAGCCGCCGGAGTTTGGCCTTCCGGAAGGGCCCCAGCCGGTTTCGAGCCACCCGAAAGCTGAGCCTTCATCGCCGCCAACTCATCATCCACATCACTCCCGGATTCCAACTGAGCAAACTGGCTTTCCAAATCACCACCGACTAGCTCTTCCGAGGCTTGAGACGTGGCTTCGGCTTCGAGGACTTTCTCTTCCATGCGTTCAAACGCCCCCATCGCCCCACTACTATTGAGGGAACCGAGGCTATTTTGCAACTGCTCTTGAGCCTTAGCCGACTGCATCCGGGCCTTGAGCATATTTTTCTTGGTTTTGGCCTCAGAAATCTTGCTCTCTAACTGCATCAAGCTGCGTTTGAGGGTATCCACCTGTCCCGACTGGCCATCATACTGAGCCTTAAGCGTCGCCGCCGTTTCCGCGTGAGACTTCTTGCGTTGCAGAGCCTCCCGGGCCAGGTTTTCATCCCCTTTTTGCAGAGCCAACTGAGCGCGACTCTGCCATTGATTGGCATTCGTCTGAGCTTGATTGTACTGTTGTTGAGTTCGCTTTTGTTGGGCGATCGATTTAGCAACAGCTTGGCGCAACTGCACCAAGTCTTCCTGCATATCAATAATCGCCTGTTCTAAAATCTTTTCTGGATCTTCAGCCTTGCTGACCATGTCATTGACATTGGCGCGAACGACGCGGCTGATGCGATCAAATAATCCCATAACGTCTTTATTCCTTCTGACAGTTGGTTAACAAGTAGAAAACGGGCTTCTACTTCAAGTGTAGCGAGCAGCGGCTCAGATTGGGGAGTTGGGGGCGTGACGACAACAGGGCTACTCCCTCCCATCCTACCCCCAATCGAATCCTAGCGGGCTTGGTAAACTCGGGCTGATATCCCATCCTCTTGTAGACGGTTTACCAGACTCTCAGCACTGGGGATATCATCAAAGGCCCCCACCTGTACCTTCACCCCATCCGGAAACTCCCGTAAATAGGCATCAGGAACCTGCTCACGGACTCGCTCCAAGGTAGATACCTGATTGTTATAATCCACAACCACAAAGATAAAGCCCCCATAATTAGCATCCCGATCAATCGTCGGGGGTGGGTCTGAAGATTCCTCTGTAGCTGTCTGTTGAGAGGCCTCAGGGGTTTCCGTCGGGGAGTCCGAAGCTGGCGCTTGAGACTCATCCGTCGCTTCGGGCGTTAGCAGAGCTGAGATATTGTCGAGGGTATTTTCAGCCGGCTCCGTTGGCTCCGAAGGAGTCGGGGCCGTCGCCGCCGCTGGACTGGGGTCTTCGGGGGTAGGAGGTGGTGTCACCAGGGGCGATCGCGTTTCAGGATCTAAGCGACTGAGGGTACTCAAATCCAACTGAACGAACTCCTCAGCGGCCAAATCAGGAGATGTCGGTAAGCGAGTGGGACGAGACCCCGTCTCAGATGACGTCGTCGTATCCTCTCCATCGCCCTCCGCCGCCGTTTCCCTGGCAAAGAATCGTTCCAACCCCAACTGCGACAAACTCTCAGGATTGACCAAAACATAACCCAACGTGGCCGTCGCCGCCAGAAACAGCAACACCGACCCAACCCCCAGGGCCGTCAACCGGCGTTCCCCGGCATCCTCAGACTCAGAGGACTCAGACGACTCCGCTGCTACCACACTAACACCTGTACCTAGCCCAGCCTCAGCCCCCCCAGGCACCTCAGCCCCCTGACGTAACCGCTGCGCCGACTCCAAATAGGTCTCAGGCGTCACCGTAGACTCAGAAGGCTCCCCAGCCGCGTCCGACTCTGTTGTCGCCGAAAACTCAGACGGTAACTGAACCCCATTCACATTTCCATCGGCAGCCAAATCAGGAGACAGATCCCAAACAGAGGTCTCCTCCGAAGCCATCTCAGGGGACTCAAGCCGTCCCTCAACAACGACCGGCCGCGATGGAGCGGGAGGGGGAGGGGGACTCATCCGCTTGCGATGCTGTCGATAGCGATCCAGTTCAGCATCGAGTGGAACATCCAAACTCGCCAACGCGACTTGTAACGAGGGATGAAGCACAGAGGTAGTTCGTGTGGGAGAGGGTGTAGTGGAAGACACTTAACTCAAGTTGCCAGTTCACAAGATGGACAGCCCATCGGGGCTGTTACAAGATTAACTCGACTTGACTGGGAATGGGGGGCAAGTTTTAGACCTTGTCAGTTTGAGTCGGTTCTGAGTCGGCTGGTCGATTGCGCTGCCTTCATGAAAGTTTTACCACGGTTTCACACAACCTTCACAAAGGTGAGTCATCCTCGAAGTGGGGAGTCAGATTAATCAGTGTCTTAACCCTGACGACGATCACGGCAGTCGCCAACCATCGTAGTCACAATAGACCTAAACCGCTCAGACAATCAGAGCCAGCACCACCTAAATCCATCATGAGTTTTGAATCCCTTAATCAGATTTTACGATCTATTCCTGGTCCAGTTGTCGCTCCTGAACAGGGACAGTTGGAGCAACTGCTGGCTCTCTGGCCGAGTATCGTTGGGCAAAAAGCGGCTCGCTTCAGTCGTCCCACTCGTCTCTCTCAAGGCATTTTACAGGTCGCCACGGCCAATGCGGTTTGGGCCCAACACCTGACCTTTCAGAGACGCCAAGTACTCAAGCGGCTCAATGCCCAGTTAAACGAACCCCTAGAAGACATCCGCCTCTCACCTCGTTTATGGCATCAAGAGACTCAAACTCCTGACCCTAATCCCGAGTACCAACTCTCAGACCATCCAAGCGTCTGGAATGACCCGACTAAAACCTCCTCAGCCCCCGCTGGGAGAGAAACCGCTTCTCCATCAGCCAGCCCTCAACTCGCATTTGAAGCTTTGTTACGAAAACTGGCCGCTCGCACTCACGACTCATCGATTTGTCCAGTTTGTCATTGTCCTACCCCGATTGGGGAACTAGACCGCTGGTCTGTTTGTGCCGTTTGTGCCGTATCTTCTCTTGAATCACAACGGTGATTAAGTTTGCTGTTTGACGGTTTCACAATAGCGCCTTAATCGATCCCCGCTAAGTAGTAGGGGGTTTAGAGGTCTGTAGTCGTGACTACAAGAGTAACTTTATTTTTCTTTACGTAGTTTATTATTAGTTTACACAAAAGACTATTAACACTAACTTTTATATTTTCTTTGGGATCTAAAAAAGAGAGAGATTGTAGAATTAAGGAAGATAAATAAAAACGTTCATTTTTAAATTCGATTCAATGAATATCAATACCTGCTCTGTTTCAACCTGTCGCTCGTGCCGATACTATACCCCCGAAGGTCGTCGAGGTGGACAATGCCAGCAACTTGGTGCGCCGGTTTGTGGCAGTTGGAAGTCTTGTTCCTTGGCGTTTCCACCCTTTGCCCCATCTTGGGAACATTTAGAAAAACTCATTTCTCTTGACAGCCGTGAGCCAGTTGCCCATCGGAACTTACAAAATCAACCTGTGACAGCTCAAGCTGAACGTGTTTCTGCTTAACAAGTTCAGCTTTTTTATCTGGGCATTTGCTCATAGCAAAGCCGCCCAAATTGACAAAGAGCATCCGAGTCTCAAGGGTTCGTTCGATGAATCCTTAAGAAAAGCCCCACCTGGGGGAGGTGGGGTGGTTTTGCGGGACAGTGTTTCCGACAATCAACTCGGCGGCCGTCTAAGGAAGCCAGGGATACTGCCGGAAGTCAGGGGCCCGTTTCTCTAAAAAGGCTTGTTTCCCCTCAACCCCTTCTTCGGTCATGTAATACAAGAGGGTAGCGTTGCCGGCGAGTTCTTGTAGGCCAGCCTGTCCATCACAATCGGCATTAAACGCCGCTTTAAGACAACGAATGGCAATCGGGCTTTTTTGCAGGATTTCCTCGGCCCAACGAATCCCCTCAGCTTCCAACTCCGCCACAGGAACTACCGTATTCACTAATCCCATCTCTAGGGCCTGTTGTGCATCGTATTGGCGACAGAGGAACCAAATTTCGCGGGCTTTTTTCTGTCCCACGCTTCGAGATAAATAGCTCGCCCCGAAACCGCCGTCAAAACTACCGACTTTTGGCCCTGTTTGCCCAAAAATAGCATTATCCGCCGCGATAGTCAGGTCACAGACCACATGGAGAACATGACCGCCGCCAATGGCATAGCCAGCCACCAAAGCAATCACGACTTTGGGCATCGAGCGAATCAGCCGCTGTAAATCCAAGACATTAAGGCGAGGAACCCCAGCCTCATCCATATAACCGGCTTTCCCTCGGACACTCTGATCGCCACCGGAACAAAAGGCATACTTGCCATCACTGTGGGGGCCCGCTCCCGTGAGCAACACCACTCCAATGCGGGTATCTTCCCGAGCATCGGCGAAGGCATCATAGAGTTCAACAACCGTTTGCGGGCGAAAGGCGTTGCGTTTGTGGGGGCGATTGATGGTGATTTTGGCTATCCCATCGGTTTTGTGATAGAGAATATCCTCGTAGTTTTTTGCCGTTTGCCAGGTGATATCCATAAAATTGCTGCCAGGTCAATCTGATTGCTTGCCTGTTTCATCATTCCATATCAGGGGGAGGGCTGATGCTAGCGGGGGAGTCTATAACCCGGTCAGCTGCGAGGAGGATACTCATGGCTTCGATGAGGCGATCGCTCTCTCGGACGGCTCGTTCCGTTTCACTGCCAAAGGTCTCACTGGCGGCGTTCATGGCATCAATTAGCCCCTGACGGTCCTTGGCTTGCACCTGTTCAGCCAGGGCCTGGAAGGTTTGGGCTAAACGGGCGATCGCCTCACGACGGTCAGCATTGGCCAGCATAATATCAGCATAGAGTTCGGCATCTTGACCAAACAGACGGCTCACCATATCAATGCCGAGGCGATAAATGGGACTGGATAGGTCTAAACTGCGGCCAACTTCAATGCCATCTTGAGCCAAAAACACCCCCAGTCCAAAGGTGGCGAAGTGACGAATCGCCTGAACGGTCACCATCATCTGATCATGTTCCTCGGGGGGAGACTCCACTAAGTCCCCGCCATCTCGGGCCATGAGATCCACAAGCCATTGCCAAGCGGGGCGATCGCGGCCGGGACAAATCACCACTTTCTGGGATAGAAACGACTCCACCCCAGGGCCAAACATGGGATGCAACCCCACCACCGGACCCGGATGAACCGCTAACATGGTCTCCACCATGGGACCTTTAATACTGGTAATATCCGCCAAGGTCGCCGTAGGCGGTAGATACGCCGCCGTTTGGCGAATAATCTCTAAGGTTCGGTCAATGGGGACACAGACTAAGGCCAAGTCAATTCCCTGCAATAAGTCCTGGGCCTGGGGCCAATCCTGTCGGCCCAACAGACGCACCTCATGGCCCGCCGCTTGCAAACGTTGGCGGAAAAACTGAGCCATCATCCCCCGGCCGCCAATGAGGGTAATACAGCGTTGGGGTTCTTCCGGGAGTCGCAGAGGACGGGTGGCGAGGGCCGCTGTACAACTGGTGACGAGGCTATTCCAGACAAAAGGCGGAACCCCAGCCTTCTGGAGTTCCGTGTCTACTGTGGCCGAGGAGGCTGAAGAAGACGGCGATCGCCCAGACAAGATCTCAATCCGCTGACTCAGCAGGTGAATCAGTTGTGTATCAATCGCCTCAAGGGACAAATCAGGCATGAGAGGGAATACTTAAGTTGGATCAGGGTTCTTTCCAATTAAACTATCCAGAATGCTGGAGACAAAGGAGAGAACGATCGAGCCAATGATGGCCCACCATAACCCATTGACGGTGAAGCCACTGGTTAGAGCTGCCACCAGTTGAATACTCAAGGCATTAATCACCAGTAGGAACAGTCCGAGGGTGACAATGGTAATCGGCAACGTCAGTAGAATTAACAGGGGACGCACCACGGCGTTGACTAAGCCGAGGATAATCGCTGCAATCAGGGCAGCGTTAAAGCCATCTAGCTCGATTCCGGGGACGATATAGGCAGTGACGACGAGGGCCAGTGCCGTCATCAGCCAAGTGACGATAAATTGTGGCATTTGCTCTTAACTCTTTTGATAGCGGTCAGGAATGCTTCTCCCATTGTATCGAGAATTGGCGGGAAATGTGGACTGGAGGGGTGTTTCACGAGATAGCCCGGGGTCACTGTTGCTGAAGGTGGGCTTCGGTGTAGAGTGAAGAGTGTCCTGAGATATCCTTGTTGCTATGTTGATGGCGATCGCCCACATTGGTTTAGCCCTGCTACTTTCCCTCAATCTCGGCTTGGGACATCCCCTCGCTCAAGCGGTTCTCTATGAGCCAGAACTCTCCTATAGTGAGGCAACGTTGATTAATGAAGATTTCTCGGGGCAAAAACTAGCTAAGGCGGAGTTTGCCGGTTGTACGTTGCGATCGGTGGATTTCAGCGATGCGGATTTACGAGGAACCACGTTCAGCGTTTCCTGGATGACGGATGTCAGTTTCCGAGGGGCGGATTTAAGTAATTCGATGCTAGATCAGGTGACCTTCAAAACCGTCGATTTGCGGGATGCGGTGTTAACCGATGTGATTTTTCTGCGGTCTAAGTTTGAGGAGGTGCAGATTGCTGGGGCGGATTTCAGTGATGCGATTCTCGATGGGGCCCAGGTGAATAAACTCTGTGAACTGGCGGAGGGGGTGAATCCGACAACTGGGGTGGCGACTCGGGATTCGTTGTATTGTCGGTGAGGGGGGGAACCACAGAGTCACAGAGGACACGGAGGAAGAAGAGAGGGGTAGCGTGTGTTCCGGCATCAATCAAGGTTAAGACCTCGATCGCTCGGCTAAAACTTGCCGGAACGCACTACTTTGGCAGAACCTCCAGCAGGGGAATAGCTAAGCGGGTGATGCAAGTCTTTATTATTGATTGAATCATGGGTAACGATACACAAACAGTTGGAATTATTGGCGGGGGACAGTTAGCCTGGATGATGGCCCAGGAAGCTAAACGCTTGCATCTTAAAACGGTGATTCAAACCCCAAGTTCTGATGACCCAGCAGTGGGACTTGCCGATGAGGTGGTATTGGCTAAGGTGGCTGATGTGGCGGCAACCCAAACCTTAGCTCAACGCTGTGATGTCATTACGTTTGAAAATGAGTTTGTTGATTTAGATGAGTTGGAGAAAATCAACAACTCTCGGATATTATTTCGTCCTCGACTTTCGGCGTTAAAACCCCTGTTAGATAAGTATGAACAACGCTGTTATATGCGTGATTTGGAATTGCCAGTTCCTCACTTTTTTGAATTAACAAAAGGGAATAAATCGTCTATAAATATCACTTTCCCTTGTGTTATGAAAGCCCGGCGGCATGGGTATGACGGTCAAGGAACTGCGATTTTGCGGGATAAACAGGCATTTGAGGAAACCTGGCAGCGTTGGGGATATCCATCGGTTTTGATTGAGGATTTTATCCCCTTTGAGCGAGAGTTGGCGGTTGTTGCTGCTCGTAATCGTCAGGGAGAGATTGCGATTTATCCTATTGTGGAAACTCAACAAGAAAATCAAGTTTGTCGGCGAGTGATTGCCCCGGCGGTGGTGTCGGAGGAGGTGGTGAAAGATTGTCAGGCGATCGCGCGATCGCTCCTAACCAATCTCGATGTGGTGGGGTTGTTTGGAATCGAACTCTTTTTAACTCCAGATGGGCAGGTTTTAGTCAATGAAATTGCTCCCCGAACCCATAATTCAGGACATTTCTCCCTGGATGCTTGTGAAACTTCTCAATTCGCCCAAATTTTGCGGGCGGTGTGTGATTTACCCCTGGGTTCGACGGCCATGACCTCTCCTGCGGCGGTGATGGTGAATTTGTTGGGATTTGAGACGGCGGAATCGGACTATCAGGAGAAACGCGATCGCCTCTCTGAGTTCCCCAAGGCCCATGTTTATTGGTATGGCAAAACTCAATCTCGTCCGGGACGGAAGTTAGGCCATGTCACGGTGTTATTGGAGGATGTGGCAGAGGCGGAAGCAGTGGCTGGGGCCATTGAAGCAATTTGGCAAAGTAAGGGGTAGCACTCACCCTAAAACAAAATATCCAACGAACCCGGCGAAACATTCTGAATCCGTTGTTGCAGTTCTCGGGCCGTAATATCCAGAACCACCCCTAAAATCGGGCCTTGTTCACCAACACGGATAATGGTATCAACTTGATCCGGTCGATTGGCCCCATCAAAACTCAACAGATTCGATAAATCAATCCCATCATCGAGAACGATATTAAAACTATCGACGATGATGCGATCGCCCCAGGGGTCAAAATCAATCACCACATCGCTGTTCAACAAATCCCCCGTTAAATCGCGACTGCGGAAGACAAAGGTGTTGCGTCCCCCATTTCCCCGCATATCATTGGCCCCCGGCCCGCCAATCAGCCAATCATCCCCATCGCCACCGTTGAGGACATTATCCCCGCCTCCCCCCACCAAGGTATTACGGCCACTAATCCCATTTAGGGTGTCATTGCCTAAATCACCACTGAGGAAATCATCCCCAGCATTACCAAATAACACATCATTCCCTTGACCGCCAAAAATCGTATCATTGCCAATCCCAGCGGAAATCGTGTCATCTCCTAAATTGCCAAACAGGAGATTATTCCCTTGGTTGCCAATGAGAACATCATTATCCCGTCCCCCTGCCAGAGTGTCATTCCCGGCCCCCCCAATTAGGGTATCGTTGCCTGCATTCCCAAAGAAAATGCGACCCACATTATCATTGATGGCTAAATCATTGCCCCCTCGCATGGCGATCGCATCAATCCCCGGCGAGGAAGCAAACAGTTGCCGTTGTTCGAGGGGAAGGGTATTGAAATCAACCACCGCATCCCCCTCATGGGCAATACCAAAGTTAAAATCAGAACCGAGTTGAATGTCAACGAGTGCCATGATACTTCTGCTAGAACGTCTTGAAGGTACAGATTCTCTAAGTCTCGCTGCATTCTAGGCAAGATTAGCAAATTTTAACGGGGACTGCCCCCAGTTCCCCAACCGTCATAAGATAATCAGGTCGTTTTTAGGAGGTATTTGTCTTGTCCCCGGTTCGAGTTCGCCAACATGTTAACCCCCTTAGTCGTAAGTACCAGCAACCGGTGTCCCTCCCGGACTGGACTCAAATCTACGACAACCCCCAGCAGCCACTCCATTTAGATATTGGCTGTGCGCGAGGTCGCTTTCTCTACGAATTGGCCCCAAAACAGCCCGATTGGAATTTCCTCGGCTTAGAGATTCGTCAGTCCTTAGTGGATGAAGCCAACCAATGGCGCGATCGCGATAATCTGACCAATCTTCACTATCTATATTGCAATATCAATGTCATGAGTGAGGCCCTACTCCAGTCTCTCCCCCAAGGACGTCTCAAACGCATCTCAATCCAATTCCCAGACCCCTGGTTCAAAAAACGCCACCATAAGCGTCGCGTGGTTCAACCGGAATTAGTAGAAGATTTAGCCCGTTTCCTGGCCCCCGATGGCGAGATTTTCCTGCAATCCGATGTGGAAGAGGTGGCCCGCGAGATGTGCGATCGCGTCTGGGAACATCCCGCCTTCACCGCCACCACCGACGACTGGCTAGCGGAAAACCCCCTCCCCGTCCCCACAGAACGAGAAATCGCCACCCAAAACAAAGGAGAACCCGTCTATCGTCGTCTCTTCCGTAGAAAACCATTGACAGGTTCCTGATTTTTTTCTGAGTTGCTTGACTTCATACCCGTGACTCTTGCGGTCACCCTCAGCCAGAAATTTCATTTTCTATTGCCAGTCTTTTAGCTTTGAAGAATAGTCATTTAAGGCGGTTTTGATTTGTGGTTTTTTGGATTCAAAAATAGCACCTGATACAATCAAAATTACGCCAAACCCCAAGCCAAGAATCCATTTGGATAACGTGTATAGAGTTCCAAGAATAATGAATTGTTCTAAAATGTTAACAACAAAAACAGCCGTACCGATGAATAAAAATGCCCGAATTTTCAAGCTTAAACCTGCCAGTATCAACAGGAGACTGATGCCGCCAATAATCGACCAATGGCTGGGGAGATAGGTAACGGCAAAAAATAGGGCCAAAGTTCCGAGCCGTAGCTGATGGCGTAGATTTCGTTCCTTGCCATCTTGGAAAAAGGGGTCAACTCGGGTGACATAGAGAATCGAGAGGGTGAGGGGGGCCAACCGGAGGATGGGAGCGTTAATCTCAAAGGCGTCGAGGCCCTGACTGGCGAGGCCGCAGAGGGCAGCTAGACCGAGATAATGCCAACGAACCTGTCGCTCCCATTGTCCTAATAGTCCGTAAAACAGGGCGATCGCCAACAGACTCAGAGGATGCACCTCGTTCACCGTCAAGACCCCCACAATTACCGGCAGAACTCGGGCCACTTGCTGCCAGGGCTGTGGATGCCAACCCCAGGCGGACCAGGGAGCGTGACGCATTCCTAGGGCCAAGAGGACGGCGATCGCCCCAAACCAGGGTAGAATCAACGCCTGTTGGCCGGCAATGGCAATGCCAATCGTCAGCACAGCATAGCCTTGAGCGACTCCGAGATAGAGCCAGGTGCGGGTTTCGCGGGAATGGTCTGGGGAACGACTTTGCCAGAGGGCGTAGGTGGTGAGGACTCCCCCCGTAATTAGGGCCAGGAGAGGCTGGCTGATGGGTGCTGTGGCCGCAAACCCCAGAACCAGAGTTCCCAAACCCCAGTGACCATGGGCGATTTGTGTTAACCGTTGCTGGGGAACCTGTAAATACTGTGCCAGTTGAGGGCGGAAGCCTCGATAGAGGGTCATGAAGGCTGCCATGAGTAGGGCCAGGGCAACGCCGCGATCGCCCCGGCCAACGTCAGTGAGTTGGTTCAAGAGCAGTTCACTGGTGGATAGGGACAGTCCCAGAAGGCCCAGATAGAGAAAGCTTCGACCCCAGCCGCTAAGTTGGCGGCCAACGGTGACGAGAATTAGGGACATTCCAACACCGATAAATCCTGTCCAGGGGTGAATCAGGCTGGCCCGTAGGATTAAGGCGATGATGCCATAGGCCATGGGCAGGGTATGCAGGGGAGAGAGACGATTCGTGGGACTCTGTTGCCGCTGCCAGACTTGGCCCAGGCCCTGAACCACCAGTCCTAAGCCGATGTTGACGAGGGCAAGAATCGAGAGGGAGTAGGTAAACAGAAACACAGCTTCTACGGCGATGAGTTCAACGGCCCAACCAATCCCATAGAGTCCCCGATTGTTGAGAGCGCGACCCTGACGAACCACAATCGCGGCAATCAGTACCCCCAAACCCGCCGTCGTAACCCAGGATGAGGGTAAAAAGGGGTTGTCATAGGCAAGCACGGAACGCACACTAAACAGGGTTATGACAATCAGCCAAGTTCCCCAGCCCCAGACGTGACAGCCCCGGAGATAGAGCCGAGAGAGTTCCCCACCTCGCCGTTGTCCCCAGCGTTGGAGACCCCAGAGGCTTAGGGGAAACAGGGCAAAGATGGACAGCCAATTTTGCCCCATCAGCGGAAGAACTTCTGAGAGGGTGCCCAAGACGAGCAGAACCCCAAAGCCAACGGCGATTAATCCAGCCCAGGGATTCTTGAGGCTGCGGACAGTCACTAATAGAACCAATGAGCCTAGACTCAAACTGATTAATAGGGCTGGGACGGGGTTGAATCTCAGAGGACTAATAATGTTGATTGGGAGGGGTTGTAGGGCGATCGCCCCAACAATCGCCAACCAGCCGGCTTGAGTGCGATATCGACTTGCGCCATAGTGAGAGGCCAGGGCAAGGCCGCCGGGCATCAACCACCACCACCAGCCGACGTGACTCCAGGGTTCGATGTCTGGAGTTTCCCAAACCAGTAGCAGATAACTCCAGGCCCCGAGTCCACAGGTCAACTGCCAAGCACTGGTTTGCCAGCGGCCCGACTGTTGCAGGTTCGCCCAGAGTCCTTCGAGGAGGGCAAGGGCCAGGAGAATTAGTCCCCATTGTTGCTCGGAGAGGGGGCCGTCGAGTTGCCATTCCAGGATGGAGACCAACCCCCCTAAAACCAGGAGTTGTGCCAGAGTTGCCAGGAGGGAGGATTGACCATAGCGGCGTTGACTGGTGAGGGCCAACAGGCCTCCAAGGGGAATCCAAATCACCCAAACATTGGCAAATACCTCGCCCCCCATCAGTGCTAGGGCTAGGCCGAAGAGGAAAATTCCTGCGTCTCCTTGTCGGGAGAGCGATCGCTGTTCTTGGCGATTAAGCCATTCAGTCAGTCCCAGAAGTCCGAGGAGATAGGGGAGTAATAACAGGGCGATTAATGACGTGTGTGACTGGATATCCAGACTTTCTTGAATGGTATTCCCAAGAGTGCTGCGTAGGAATTGGGGTAATAAGTACCACGCCATGAGATACCCCTGTAAGCCAACTAGGGCCGTTAGGGCCAGGTCCCGTGGTTTGCCGAATCGTTGCAGTCGTTGTCCGAGTCGATGTAGGGCTAGGCCGGTAATGACTAGGACGGGCCAAGCTAGGTTACTGAGGGAGAGACCCCAGGCCAAGAGGAAGAGAACGGCCCCGAGGCGGGAACGCCGGGGTTGTTGGGGGTCTGCCAATTGCCAAGCTAGGATAGCCCAGGCGGCGCTAAAACTCGATAGGAGCGGCGAGTCTGCCAGGATGGCCCGGCCCGAGAAGCTGGCTAATCCATAGCCGACAATCCCGAGTTGGGTTAATCCTCGCTGTTTTCGGCTGGTTATGACTCCCCCGAGGGTAGCGAGATAGAGTCCCAGTTGAGACAGTTGGGGAAGCGTATTAAAGGGCCAGTGGGAGAGACTAAATAGGAGTAGGAGAGCGGTTTGCTGACGGGTTAGGTCTGACTGTCGCCAAAGCCAGAGGCCGAGGGAGATGGAGCCTAGGGCGATCGCAATCCATCCCAGGGGAGAACTCCACAAGCCAAATTCATCCATGGCCCAAAAGTTGAGGGGAATTAAGCCATAGACGATGGTTTGGAGGGTTTGGGCAGTTAAGGCCAGGGTCTGGCGACGGTGCAGCCAACCACTGGTAATGGCAAATCCGAGGGTATAGAGCCAGAGAATGCCATATTGTCCAGCGGGGGGGACTCGTCCCCATTGACTGGCGGCGAGAACGGCTGATGAGACGAGGACGACAAAGACCCCTAACCAGAGTAGCCAGCGGACACTGAGTTCGTCTTTCAGGGATTGGGCGAGTGTCCAGTGACGAGCTAGGGGAGAAACGGTTTTAGAGGCGGTTTGGACGACTGGGGGACGGTAGGGAATGGTTGACCGTTGAGAAGGGGCCGCTAAGGATGGCTCTGGCTGCGTCTCCCAGGCGGGCAGGGGACAGGTCAGCGCGTCACGACACAAGCGTTTAACCTGGTCATCGTCCAGTAACTCCAGTTGCAGCCAGCGATCGAGTCCATCGAGACAGTGAGGATGGTTGGTGTTGAGGGGGACAAGAAGTGGGGGACGATTCTGCATGGAGGCCACCGATGGGGGATGATCCAAACTACTCTCTGTCTTTCGTTGCTGTCGAGAGTTGCGGGGACAGTTGCTAGGTCGGGCCGCCTCACTTAACCACGCTACTGTGTTATAGCTAGAGTAATCACTCTATTAGAGATCAGCACCATGTCAGAGGGTAAGAAGCAACAGTTCAACGCTCCAGTCGGCAGTGTGGATAATCAAGGCACTCAACATAATGTGGCAGGAGTCAACGAGGGGATTCAGGCGAACACCTCAGATCCTGAACTCGCGGCGACAGTGCAGAAAATTGAAGCATTGCTCCCGAGTGGGGACGAAACCCAGACAATCACCACTGGCGAACAGATGACGATAGCGGGGGGAGTCATTAGCCAAATTGAGGAGGAGCCGACCTTTAAGGAACGGGCAATCCGCGCCGCGCGGGGTGGACTGGTGGAAGGACTCAAACAAAATCCAGTGGGGGCGATGGTTGCAGGGGCGATCGAGGGTTGGACAAAAGAGAAAGATTAGTCTATGTCAGAGTCGACCAATAATCAAACTACGGGCAGTCAAGGGAACCGGGGTCAGCAAGGAAATGTTGCTGGTGATAATTCGGGTACTCAAAATACTTACTACAACTGCAACGTTAGTGTCAGGGAAACCGCCGGGCAACGCCAGATTGACCGCGACATTTGCCGTCAGATGTTGCGACAGCAAATTCAATTAACTAGCAATACAGTCTTAGGTCGGGTTTATGGGAATCGCAACTTAATCGATGAGGATTTATTTGTCGATTTAGCCCTGGTGAAACCGAAACGCAGTCAGCACGAAAAACACCCCCAAGAAATTGACCCGGAAAAGGGTTCAGATTTGTACAATCGAGAGGCAGTGGAGAAACGGTTTGCTTATCAGGAGTTTCTCGAAGAAGTCATTAGCAACCGTAGCGAAACACAGCTTGCCATTATTGGCGAACCGGGGGCGGGAAAAACGACCTTACTCCAGAAATTAGCCTTTTGGTTATTACAGGAAACCGATGATTTAGTGATTTGGGTTGACTTAGCGGAATTGGGAAATCAGCCCCTAGGGGAGTATTTAGAACAAAAATGGCTCAAAGAGGCATTGGGGCAGTCCACAGAGGAAATTAAGGCAGACTGGGAGCAGAAATTTAAGGGGGGTGCAGTCTGGTTGCTGTTGGATGGCTTAGATGAGATGAGCCAGAGTGACCAACAGGCTTTAAATTTCCGGGGTTGGGTGACAGATGCGCGGATAATTGTCACCTGTCGCTTGAATTTGTGGCAAGCGAACCCGACGCAGTTACAGGGGTTTCAAACCTATCTCACCCAACCGTTTCAGGATGAACAAATGCAGGAGTTTATCCAGCGGTGGTTTCCAGGGTTGCTTGAGAAAGGAGAAGATCCAGAAAAAGCTGTCCAGTTAGCGGCATCTTTGTGGTCAGAATTGCAGGCAGCAGGGAAGGAACGGATTAAGGATTTATGCCGCAATCCCCTGCGGTTAACGTTGTTATGTGCCACTTGGAATGTAGAGAAGGCGCTACCGGAAACGATGGCAGAATTGTATGCGGGGTTTGTCGAGACGATCTATAAGTGGAAGAAAAAAGAATTTACTATAACAGAAGATGAAAAGAAACAGTTAAATAAAAATTTGGGAGAATTGGCAAAGGCATCTTTGGACGCTGAAACAGGCCGCTTTCGGTTAACTCATCAGTCCATATGTAAATTTAAATATTTTGAAGGACTCGATGAATATTCCCTGGTATTACGGTTGGGCTGGTTGAATGAAGTGGGAGTGGCTGAAGAAAAGCTCTGCGAAAAAGTCTATACGTTTTATCATGCGACGTTTCAGGAGTATTTTGCGGCGTTGGCGGTGGAGGATTGGAATTATTTTCTGCCTGAGAATCATGTGGATTGTCCGGTGGAGGGGAAGCGGTATCGGATTTTTGAACCGCAGTGGAGGCAGGTGATTTTGTTGTGGTTGGGGCGTGAGGATGTTGAGTTTGGGCGTAAAAATATTGAGCATGAGGAGAAGGAGAGATTTTTTAAAAAATTACTTGAGTTTAAGGATGGGTTTAATAGTAATTTTTATCAACTTAGATCGCAATTTTTAGCATCTTGGCTAACTCAGGAATTTAAAGATCCTTATTGGAATAACCTCTTAATAGATTGGTTGATTAAAACGGGATTGGGTTGGCATGATAGCAAAACGAAGAAATGGGAGTACAATATAAGCATAATCTCGAAAACAGCATGTCAAATCTTGATACAAATAAATACTAATATTGTCAAGAATAAACTTATAGCGATTCTTGACAATAGCAACGAAAATCTTGTGCTTTTAAGGACTATTTATTGTCTTGGAGAAATGAAATTTAATTCGAATGATGTAATCAATAGACTAATTTCTTTTATCAACAAAAAACCTAAAGACTGCACTGAATACAAAACTGATTCCTTACATTATCAAGCGATTCAAAGTATAGGTAAAATAGCATTAGCAGACCGAAAAATTATTTCATTCTTTAAAGATTTAATAGATAGAAACGTCGATTTTTTGACTAAAGTAAGATCCATTAAAACACTAACCAAAATTTCACCTGAGTTTATTGATGAAGCAAGTACAATTTTAAAAATGATGTTTAATGATACTAAAAGCAATGAAAATCGTTACTGCTTATGTTGTGCTTTAGTAGAAATTTCACCTAAAAACATAGATTTTGTTGTCCAGTTTTTGTCATTAAGGTCACCCAACAAAAAATCATCAATAGCTCTTACTAAACTAGAGGATATTTTATTATCTTATCAGAAAATACCTCCCTATAAAGAGAAAGTGAATTCTGTTATGAGTCAAGAGAATAATCTGGCCTCAGAAATCATTGAATTTTCTGTCAATACGAAAATAAATCTGAACGATAAAGAGATAGAGGCACTCAAGTTTTTTCGAAAATCCAATGAAATTGGAATTGAATTTTATCAATTATTACTAGATCTGATTAAATTTGACAATTCAGAATCTTTGAAGTATTTTGTTGCAGACGGATTAAAAAGAATCACAAAATCTACGGATGGGTTAAAACTGATTATTGAAAATTTTTCTGATTATTGTGCCTTAAATTTTGATCTTGTTACCTACGAACTCCTCTGGAACTGCGCCGAAAACTTCCCCTATCCCGAATTTTACCAAGCCTGGCATAATCCCCCCACCACCCCCCATCCTGAAATCACCGACCAAACCACCTTCCCCCCCATCAACCTCCCCCAAGCCCTACAACACCAGCCCATCCTCATCCTCAACGCCCAACCCCTCGCCAACGAAACCCGCGAGGGGGAAATCGCCCTCACCCTCAGCGAACTCATCTGGGATACCACCTGTCCCGACGAAGACCCCCCGGAACCCAAAACCCCCGCCCAACTGCGCCGCGCCCTCAAACAACTGCAACGCCGCCAACTCCTCCCCCACCGCGCCCTCCTCCTCACGGACTGCGAACATCCCACCCCAGAACTCATCAGCTTCTGTAAAACACTCACTGGGGTCATTGCCGTTGCCATCCTCACCGACGACCCCCTAGACGCGCCGTTAAAAGGCTTTCCGCCCAATCAACCCAATCTGATATCTGCCATTGAAACCTGGTTAGGGGAAATTTAAGAAACCAGGTTTCTGGGTAAATCGGCATAAAATTGTCCGATGTCCTGGGGGACTTCAATCGCTTCTCCGTTGTATGCCTTCGCAGTCAAATTATACAAATCTTGGGCCAAATGTTGGTTAAACTTGAATAACTCCCAGAATTTTTCATCCCCGTTAATTAGATGAACTTGGCGATCGCCCATCTTATCAGTTTCTGCTGTCATAGTAAACTCGTGACAATTCTCACCAATTGACACCATAACTTTGAAGAGTCCTGTGACTTCTGTTAATTCTATTGAAAGCACTTTGGTGTTCATCCCAAACTCCAGTAAACTCCTGTAAGGTTTCAGTATTGCAAAAAATCTTCTTTTTTCATTCGATATCTCGTCCCCTCCCAAGGATCGAGAATTAAAATATAGCCCCTTCGATCTAAACCCTCAACGATAACCATATGCCCAATTCTAGCACCAACTTCCCAAAACACAGCCGCCCACAATCCCGTATTGTTCAAGATTTCCACAACTTGCCATTCTGTTGCCCTTGGCAAATCCAAAAAACCACCTTTCCACTGCCCAGAAGTATCTGGATCAAATTGGTTGAGTGCTGAGGCAAGCATTCCCGGTGCGATGGGTACTCCAGTTACCTGCTCAATTATAGCCTGAGTAACATCAATTCCCCGTTCCTGCAGCAGCATTTCCGCACAGGCTGCTGCACAAGAAAACTCGCTTTCTTGACGGACAACTCTAGCGTCTGCAACTTCATCAATAGCAGGCCAATTTCCACCTGCACCAGCCCAAGCAGGATGCATCTTTTTTCTTCATACTAATTCACTGACGATTAAAAGCATAACCCCCCATAACAGCGAAACAACCTTCGCCCCCATCAACCTCGCCCAAGCCCTACAACACCAGCCCATCCTCATCCTCAACGCCCAACCCCTCGCCAACGAAACCCGCGAAGGAGAAATTGCCCTCACCCGAGCGCGAACTCATCTGGGACACCACCTGTCCCGACGAAGACCCCCCGGAACCCGCCACCCCCGCCGAACTGCGCCGCGCCCTCAAACACCTGCAACGCCGCCAACTCCTCCCCCACCGCGCCCTCCTCCTCACCGACTGCGAACATCCCACCCCAGAACTCATCAGCTTCTGCGCAAAACTCACCGGAGTCATTGCCGTTGCTTTCCTCACCGAGGAACCCCTAGACGCGCCGTTAAAAGGCTTTCCCCCCAATCAAGCGAATCTGTTATCTGCCATTCAAACCTGGTTAGAGGAGATTTGAGAAACCGAGTTTCTGACCCCTTAATAAACCTCATCGTGACGGCCAAAATCAACAAAAATAGCCTTGTTATCTTCTGTAAGATAAAATAATACTCTCACGTCGTAATCTACCGTGAAACTCCATAAATCCTTCAGTTTTCCTGATAGCTTATGGGTTCTTAAGCTCGGGTCGTAAGGGTCTGACGTAAATATTTCTAGTTTTTGCCAAAATTTTGACTCTAAGTTTTCATTCCCTTTAATCCTTTTTTTAAAAGCCCGTTTAAAAGCTGAACTGAAACTAACTTCCATGATTATTCCTCAATCAGTTGTCTCAATTCGTCAATCTGGTTAGAAAACTTGAGGTTTCCTTGTTGTTCTTCTTTCTGGGCTGCTTGGAAATTCTCATAAATCTGATCGCGACGTTCTTCACGGAGATACTGCTGCAACAATGATTGAATTTCTTCTTTTTCATCGGTAGAAAGACTTTTAATTCCTTCAACTACATCATTAAATGTCATCATTGACGAAGCCTCACGGTACTAAATCACCTTTAATGATATTCTACTTCACCACTTAGCGGCACCCCCACCACACCCCATCCTGGGACACCACCTGTCCCGACGAAGACCCCCCGGAACCCGCCACCCCCGCCGAACTGCGCCGCGCCCTCAAACAACTACAACGCCGCCAACTCCTCCCCCACCGCGCCCTCCTCCTCACCGACTGCGAACATCCTACCCCAGAACTCATCAGCTCAGCTTCTGTCAAACACTCACCGGAGTCATCGCCGTCCTCACCGACGACCCCCTAGACGCGCCGTTAAAAGGCTTCCCCCCAATCAACCGAATCTGATATCCGCCATTGAAACCTGGTTAGAGGAGCTTTGAGACATTGGGGTTCTGCCTGAAACTTGGGATACAATTAAAACCATCCCACCTAATTTAGTGGCCAAATCACCAGACCCTAATTTATGAAGACGCTTACAGAACTACTTCCCACCATCAAGCAACTTTCACACCTTGATAAAATTAAACTGATTCGTTTACTAGCTGAAGACATTGAATCACGAGAGGAAATTACACCGTTAGAACCGGGTAAAAGCTATGACTTAGCCACCCCATACAATACTTTTGGGGCGGGGGAAGTTCTCATGCAGGCAATGGAATCCACTGATGAAGTTTAACAGCAATGCGATTTCCTTACTCAACCACTGATTCATCCCAAAACGAATTTGATAGCCTGCCGAGGATTCCCATTATTCTTCGGCGAGAAGGTCATACCATTGAAGCCGTTGGATTAGTTGACAGTGGCGCAACTATCAGCGTCATGCCCTATGACATCGGACAACAACTAGGCGCTATCTGGGAAGATAATCAGGCAATCATTCAAATCACAGGTAACTTAGGAAAGCAGCCAGCAATACCTTTATTTGTAATGGCTAAAATTGGCGATATTCCACCGATTCGGTTAGCGTTTGCTTGGATAAAGAAACTCGATACAGTTCTTATTCTAGGACAGACAAACTTTTTTATGGAGTTTGATGTGTGTTTTTACCGTTCCAAGATGGAATTCGAGGTTAACCCTAAGTCCTTAATTTGAGTTGGAATGAATTTTTAAATCTGACTCATCATGAATACACAAGTGCCGTCCTCACCGAGGAACCCCTAGACGCGCCGTTAAAAGGCTTTCCGCCCAATCAACCGAATCTGATATCCACTATTGAAACCTGGTTAACAGAACTTTAAACAGCCAAAACCGCTAAGATATCAACAAGCCCTAGCCCAATTGCCCAAAAGATGGAACCAAGTGTTAAATTCATTGTTTCTACACCCCTAGGGTTTACAGTCCGCACTACCAAAAACTACTGGCAAAAATTGCTAATCAAACACCCCGATATCACCTATTATGAAACTGAAATTCAGCAAACCCTGAATCAACCCGATGCCATTCACCAAAGTCAGCGCGATATTAACGTTTTGGTATTTTATCGCACCATCAAAGCACAAAGATGGCTAGTTGCTGTTGGCGTTTACATGGCGAGGGTTACTTGATTACTGCTTACCAAACTAATGCAATAAAAAACTGAGCGAAATTATGGCCCAAATAAAAGTATTTTACGAACCAGAAACCGAACTTTTAACCATTTTTTGGCGGGTGCATCTCAGTTAGGCGCGATGAGTATATTTACTCAGGACAAATGGGTGTACTTGGAGTAATTAAGCCGCCAAGTCCCCATTCAGGTAAGCACAGCGATGCTTCAACACCTTTGGCACATTCTCCTCTCGCCATTGTGCCCCAGGCAATTTCACCCTGAGTCCAATTTGTTTGACCAGGGACTCGACTTGACCCGAACCAATTGAATGTCCCGCTTCCTGCCAGACCTGGTAGTCAATGATGCGCTTAGAATGATGCTTCAAATAGTTGATAAATCTCGTAGCTCCCCGACATCGCTCTTGGCGCAGATAGCGAATCACCTGACGGGTCTCCCCTCGCCACAACAAGGCTCGTATCCGCGATAGCTGGGCAGCTGTGCCTTGTACCTTATGAGCATTCTCCATCAGATGATACCAATCGAGGACTTCGATACGTTGCTCTGGTGTCCCGATACCGTCAAAAATGTTCCAGACCCCATCATGACCATCTCCGAGACTGATAAATAGCTCGGCTAGTAGCTGGATATTCACCCAGTCGATTAGTCCTTCATTATCTTTAAAGAACGCTACACCTCCATGCTCGTGGACATTTAAGGCTTTGTACTCTCGCCACTGACCCGGTTGACCCTCCTCAGTTCGAAGGCGAATCATCCCACCATCGAGGCTGAGTTCCTCTATTGGTTCAGTGACCTCGACCTCACACCAGTCCTCTCGCTGGACAAAGCGTTGGAGCGTACTGTGGGAAATGCTCAGCCCAGTCAGCATGGCGATATCTTCTTCGGCTCTTTGGTAAGAGGCGTTGGCAGTGACAACGGCACAACACTTGAAAAAATAGGGACTCCAACGAGTTCTGGGTTCGACTTGTAGTTGTTGGGCTTGAGCTGTGGTGAGGGTGAGTCGGCCCAGGATGCTGGTTAGGGTGCGTTGTTTTCCGGTCGGTCGGTCGGTCGCCGCGTTGATAAAAAAATTCCCAGTTGAGGCAAAACATGTTCTTGGGCTTGAGCTCGAACGTTTTTCTCAATGCCTTCGAGGGTGGTCAGTTCAGCCGGGTCAGCTTCCTGGTAGAGAATCTTGGCAATTGCATCAAGATGTTGTTGGAGTTCAGCCTGCTTTTGAGGATTCATGGCTCAGGGGTGGTCAACAAGGCCTCCATTGTAATAGATGGACTGTTTCGAGGGAAACTGTCATTGAGTATAATTACTCACTCGCCTAACTGAGATGCACCCTTTTTGGCAATCTCCCCGCCCTAATCAAATTGCGACCGAACTTGAGAACGATATTATTTTGTTTAAAGATGGAGATACCCATGAACCCATTGGCATCGAAGTCTTGTCCTATCGTCCTGGGGATAATCGCATCAGTGGCATCTCCCTAGAACTCGGTCAACAAAATCTTGTTAACACTTGAAAAAAATCAACTATGGCGATCGCCGGGCAATTTAGCAATTTTACATTAACATTAATTTAGGAGTTCATAATGGATGAAATCGTCAGAAAACTAGCGGGTGTCGGCTTACCAGCAGTCATTCTCCTAATTACCATGGCAACAACAGGGTTGACTGGAGCCGCCGCGATAACGGCTGCCTTGGCGATGTTAGGACCGGGTGGGATGATTGGCGGAATTGTCTTGTTAGGAATCATTGGACTGGCATCGGACGCATTGGCTAAATATGGTTTGGAGTCGGTTTTGGTTGAAATTTACAAGACACGTCTGCAAGATGGAGAGTCGAGAGATAATCTCTGCAACGAAATTGCTTGGTTGCCCATTTCGGATGAGCTAAAGTTGGTTTTAAAGGATAAAATTGCTCGCACTTCTCGGTGATATGAGATTGAGCTTCATGACGGTCTAGGATTGCGATCGCCATTTGGCAACTGTTGCATCGAGCCACAGTGTCTATCTTCGTCGATTCACATAAGCTTTTCAACAGTTCCGATTCTGGGCTACTGGTGCAGAAGCCCCCCGCAACATCCCTTCCGTACTCAAATCTTCATCAATGTCTTCCCAATGTAAGCATGGTATAGCAAGTGAAGGTTCTCTTAGGACAATCTTTGCCGGAAAAGGGCAACCACAAGGGATTGCCCCTACGTAGTTTCTGTCCTATCCATCCCTGCTCTTGCTATATAACCGATCGTCAATTTTAACTGCTGAAGTCATCATACCAAGCCTTCAAGAAAATTTTCCGGTTAATCCGGTAAAAACTGATCACTCAAAATATCCGGAACATTATAGGGACAGTTGACGGGAAACTGGTCTAACGATAACTGCGTTTCCGCTCGGGCTTGCTTGCGCGCACTTGTATAACACTCGTCTACAACACCAACAAGATAATTCTTCAAACTTGGAGATGACGTTAAGGTCTGATGAATTCGCCGATGGTGTTCGATAATACTGCTCTCCCAACTCCCCGTTCGCCGTTCCGGTTGAAATTGCCATTTCAGGAGATGTAGCAACACCACCACCAAATTGCTTTCGAGGCTTTGGCGTTCCCGCCGTCCCATATCTTCGATTTCCTCGATTAAGTTGCCCCAATCAACGTCCTCGTAGTGGTGCGATCGCAGTTTTGCTACGGTCGTATCGAGCCACAGAGTATAGTCTTCGTGGTAAAGCTGTTGAGGTGTCATAGTTCTCCCTCTTTCAACGTTAAAATTTTATTGGAGACTTCCCCGGCAAATTCACAACAACTTCTAACGTACCGCCTAAGGCTTCCACTGACTGGCGCAACGCATCTAAACTTATTTCATCCGATACCTTTAAAATTTCTTGCAGTTTTTGCACTGCTTCATAGTCTGCAAGTAGCTCATCACTACGTTGTTCGATGCGATCGCGCCGTTCCGGTGACAATGAATCTAAAACTTCATTTAATGTGCGTACCATATCAACTCTCCAAATGATTTAAATGGTTGTCGAAACGCTTGTCTGCTCGATCAATTAGTTGACGATAAAACCGTCTTTCTTTCTGGCCTGCTTTATCTCCTGTAACAAGAACGATTGCTCGACGCTGAGGATCAAATGCAAACGCCACACGCCACACACCATCATCTGCACTAAACCGTAATTCCTTCATATTGCTATATTTCGAGCCGTTTAGTGTATCGACATAGGGTCGTCCCAAACCTGGCCCCATTTTTAGCTAATAGTTTGGCTCGGGCTAACAGCTCGTCCTGGACTGTTACACTCAACTCGTCAAACTCCGACTCGAACTCATCACAGAAAATAACTAGCCATTTCTTCATTGCTAGTAAAAAGAAAGGGTAGACCAATTCCAAAAAATTGGATCATACTCACAGTATAATACGAATCAAAGCTTCTGGTGTATAAATGGTGTATAAATTAAGTGCTTTTTGGGGAACCTTCGATTTCCTCGATTAAGTTGTCCCAATCGACGTTGTTGTAGTGGTGCGATCGCCATTTGGTAACTGTCGCGTCGAGCCACAGTGTCTATCTTCTCCGTAAAGCTACTGGAGATTTGAGGGCGATCGCGCTATCCTAATGATATGGATAGTGGTAAACATCATGCTCGAAATTGTACTGAACTGGAAACCCTGACCGGAAATGCTGAACCAGCTTATGCAGATTTCCTTGGAGCAAAATAAATCCTTGGAAGCATTACTCGGAGAAGCGATCGAGCAGTATTTACAAACCTATTATCCTTCTGTGCCACCGACAGACACCGCTCCGTTGATTGGTCTGTATGAGGGTTCGCCAGAAACAAGCATTTGTGCGGAGGAAATTCTGGAAACTGAGATAACTTAATGTTTTACTTAAGAAAATATCGGGACTCAACATAGCCAAAATCCTAATTTTTAGTCCAATACATTAAGTTATTTATTTTAGTTATTTAATTTGATAAACATAAGCATCCTCAATTAGCATTCGATTAACCATATTATTAACAATCCGTCTTCCTGAAAAATCCAAATCAAATTGACGCTGCAACTGACGCAGCCCTTCAATCAACTCATGTTGAGGGCTAACAGCGACAAGAGAAGTCCAATCGATTTTTAGTTCTGGCTCCACTTTATGAAATACCGCTAAAATCTCCTCATAAGCTTTCAGCATGCCGTGACTATCGCAGAGAGGCGATGTGAGCATGAGCTGCCAAAACTCTCGTTCTGAATCGTAAATCCAGAGTGCTGAGTCTATCGAAAGTCTAGCCTCATTTAGTGCATCGAGAAGGCGTTTTCCCTCTTCGATTTCGTAACTTACCAATGTTGCCGTAGCCATTGCAAAACTCCATAATTCGAATTAGTGATTGACTCATAAATATCGAGGGCTTTTTGTCGGCCATGTCTTTCGTATCTACTTTCTTCCGTCCAACGTCGTACGGTTAACCATCTCGCTTCAAAATTGGGATTTTCTTGATGCCGTCTTAACTCATTTTCTAAATCTGCGACTTTTACCAGTTTGATTAAATCGTGGCTATAACTGTCTAAAACCGTTTTTTTGTCCGGAAAATCATGCTGTTGTGTTTGTTTGGCAATACAAGCCTTTAACGCACATTCAATGATGTAGCCACTGAGGTAGTAGGCCCCCGAGTATTCACCATTATCAAGTAGAACCCTAACTTCACTTATTCGGGTCTCTGCTAATTGTTGTAAATCTTGCCTGTTCAAAAGATGACCGAATTCATCTAACACACTTGGGTATTATACCACTAATTTTAGTGATTTGGCGATTATTTTATAAAATATTCCGTTTCCAGAGTTATTCTCCTACACAAACCCGGACAAATTTGCTGCTCTTTAAGGTAAAACAGTATCGGGTAAGAAGACAACAAAGCAGTCGTTGGTTTCTGACTATTGAATTACCATTGTATATCTCATGAAATTATTCTTAACAGGGGATTAAGAAACCGAGTGTCTTCAAGACACCCGGTTTCTGGGAGTCGTCCCGGAGACCTATCAGGCGCTTACTTCGCCCCAGCCGGCATCCCTAAGATGTCCTCAATCTTGGGCATATCCTCCAGAGCAATCACGCGACCCTCATCCTCAAAGCCAACCAGCTCATTGAAGTTGAGATAGCGATACAACTCATCCGCAAATGGGTCAATCTTATCCTTCATAATCTCCAGATATTCCTCCTTCGTGGGAATCCGGCCCAGCAGCGCACAAACCGCCGCTAACTCCGCCGAACCCAGATAGACGCGCGCTCCTTTACCCATGCGGTTGTTAAAGTTACGAGTCGAGGTGGAGAAGACCGTAGCCTCATCTTCGACTCGGGCCTGGTTGCCCATACAGAGAGAACATCCCGGCATCTCCGTGCGTGCGCCCGCCGCTGCGAAGACTCCATAAATCCCTTCCTCACGCAATTGCTTCTCATCCATGCGCGTAGGAGGACAAATCCAGAGTCGCACTTTCACGGGGCCGGCCCCCTCCAACACCTTCGCCGCAGCTCGATAATGGCCAATGTTGGTCATACAAGAGCCGATGAAGACCTCATCAATCTTGTCATTGGCACATTCCGACATTAACTTGACATTGTCCGGGTCATTGGGCGCGGCGACGATGGGTTCAGTGATTTCGCTGAGGTTCACCTCTAGGGTGTCCGCATACTCGGCATCCTTATCAGCCGACATTAACTGAGGATTGGCTAACCACTCCTCCATTTTGGCGGCGCGACGCATCAGAGTACGGGCATCTTGATAGCCCCGAGCCACCATGTTTTTCAACAGCACGACGTTGGAACGCAGATATTCGGAAATGGTTTCAGTTCCTAACTTAATCGTGCAACCCGAACAAGACCGCTCCGCTGTCGCATCGGTTAACTCAAAGGCTTGCTCAACTTTCAAATCGGGCAATCCTTCCATTTCCATAATCCGCCCGGCGAAGAGGTTTTTCTTGTTCTCTTTCCCGACGGTGAGTTTGCCCTCTTGAATGGCAACCCAGGGAATGGCGTTGACCACATCCCGAAGGGTGACACCGGGCTGTAACTCCCCAGTGAAGCGCACTAACACGGATTCTGGCATATCCAAGGGCATCACCCCGAGGGCAGCGGCGAAGGCCACTAAGCCAGACCCAGCGGGGAAGGAAATCCCCAAGGGAAAACGGGTGTGGGAGTCGCCGCCGGTGCCGACGGTGTCGGGAAGTAGCATCCGGTTGAGCCAGGAATGGATGATGCCATCCCCTGGGCGTAGGGAGACGCCGCCTCGGGTGGAGAAGAAGTCGGGGAGGTCTTTATGGGTGTTGATGTCCACCGGCTTGGGATAGGCGGCGGTGTGGCAGAAGGTTTGTAGGGTTAGGTCGGCGGAGAAGCCGAGACAGGCGAGTTCCTTGAGTTCGTCCCGCGTCATGGGGCCGGTGGTGTCTTGGGAGCCAACGGTGGTCATGACGGGTTCGCAGGAGGTTCCGGGACGCACGCCGGGGAGTCCACAGGCTTGGCCGACCATTTTCTGGGCCAGGGTGAAGCCTTTGTTGCTGGCTTCGGGGATTTCGGGACGGGCAAAGAGGTCGGTGATGTCGAGGCCCAAGGCTTCGCGGGTTTTGTCGGTGAGACTGCGACCAATTAGGAGGGGAATCCGTCCGCCGGCCCGCACTTCGTCGAGGATGGTGTTGGGTTTGACGGTGAAGGTGGTGAGGAGTTCGCCGTTTTTGGTGATTTCTCCTTTGTAGGGATGGATGGTGATGATGTCTCCGGTTTCCATTCCGGTGACGTCGCACTCGATGGGGAAGCCGCCAGAGTCTTCGGCGGTGTTGAAGAAGATGGGGGCAATACTTCCACCGAGGATGAAGCCGCCGGAGCGTTTGTTGGGGACATGGGGGATGTCATGGCCGATGTGCCATAACAGGGAGTTGATGGCGGATTTGCGGGAGGAACCGGTTCCGACAACATCGCCGACGTAGGCTACGGGATGGCCGTTTTCTTTGAGTTTGGCGATGGTTTCAATCCCCTCGGGCATCAGGGACTCCAGCATGGAGAGGGCGTGGAGGGGAATGTCGGGGCGGGTGGTGGCGTGGGGTGCGGGGGAGAGGTCGTCGGTGTTGGTTTCGCCGGGAACTTTGAAGACGGTGACGGTGATGGCTTCGGGGACTTTGGGTTTGTCGAGGAACCAGGCGCCGTTTGACCACGCATCAACGACTTGTTTGGCGTAGGGGTTCACGTCCGAGAGGGCGAGAACGTCGTTAAAGGCGTCGAACACGAGCAGGGTGGTGCTGAGGGCGGTTGCTGCGGCGGCGGCTAGGTTGCTGTCGCGGGATTTGAGCAGTTCGACGAGGGATTGGACGTTGTAGCCGCCAACCATGGTTCCGAGCAGGGAGATGGCGCCCTGGTGGGAGATGAGGGGACAGTCGATTTCTCCTTTGGCGATGGCGGTGAGGAATCCAGCTTTGACGTAGGCGGCTTCGTCGACACCGGGGGGAATGCGATCGCGCAGCAACAGCATCAGGAACCCTTCTTCGCCCTCGGGGGGGTTTTTGAGGAGTTCACAGAGTTCTGAGGTTTGTTCGGCGGTTAGGGGAAGGGGGGGAATGCCCAGGGCTTCCCGTTCGGCGGCGTGTTGGCGATATGCGTCTAGCATTGGGTTCGGTTCTCCTTGCACTTCAAACGACAATACCCCTTGGCTGCGGTTGTAGCGGTCAAATTGGGGTAATGATTCTTAAAATCCTACGGTGAGTGGGGGGATGACCGCTAGGGTTTTGAGGGATTCTGTTTTTAAGGTAACGAATTTTGTCGGGGTTGGGATGGGCCCCATGTGGCGATGTCTTGACTTTTTGGAGCCTACCCCTCGGAAATTACGGAGCCTCTGAGCTGGCAAATTTTGGGAAAAATCAGCGTTTTCAAGCTTTTAGGGTCAGTTTTGCGGTTTTAACGTCCCTTGACGAACTTAGTTTCCTGTGTAGAATCATGGTAATTCTATCCGTAAAAACTATGACTCAATACATTGTCGTTAAAGGAACATCGGGGATCGGTAATCGGATTTTTGCGGTTGCAACGGGAATTTTGTACGCTCAGTTGAGTGGGCGACAGTTGGTGGTGGATTGGCGAGATGGGAGTTATTCAAATACGGGAACGAATTTGTTTTTTCGCTATTTTGATTGTCCGGTAGCGGAGTCGGTTGAGGTCTTGCCAGCGACAGATTCAATCTATCCGCCTATTTGGAAAAATCAACTTCATCGCTCTATGGGATCGTTGCGAGATGAGCTGGGATTAACGGGATATTCTGATATGTCGTTTGATGTTTCTCGACTTGATTCCCAGGAAGATATTTTGGTGTTATCGGCTTACACTCATAAGATAAATTTGATGCGTCCTTTATTGGCTCAGGAAACGAGTAGGTTGGCCACTATGACGATTCGAGAAATATTAAAACATATTTTGCAAAATAATTTATTCTTGAAAGAAGATATTAGGTTGCGAGTGGATGAGTTTAAGAGGGCGTACTTTGAGAATTATATGGTAGGTGTTCATATTCGATATTCGGATATGAAAGTGCCGTTAACTGAGGTTGAGTTTGCGGTGCGCTCGATTACTCGGTTAACTCGCTTTCAACATGGTAACTTTAAGATTTTTTTGGCAACGGACTCTCAGGAGGTTTTGCACTCGTTCAAGGATAAGTTTCCCAATGTAATTTCAACGGATAAGTGGTTCTCGCAGTCAGGAAAACGGCTGCATCAAAATCCTGAAGAGTGCCAGGATTTAGTTCAAAATGGAATTGAGGCGCTTGTGGATTTGTATTTACTGGCTGCTTGTGATAACCTCATCTTCGCGTCCCGCTCGTCTTTTGGTTTTTTGTCAAGTCTTCTCATGACGCAGCCCAATGCACGTTATTATGATATTGATGGAGAGCACTCGCTCGTGAAACGTATTAAAGGTAAGTTGATCGACACAGCTAAATATCTTAATATTCATCCCTAACATGGATGCTGGAGTGGAAAATGCTTAGAGTGAGGGGCGAAAAATCCTTATTTCTAGAGGAGATGAGTTTAAATCGTTATTGGGTTACTCTGACATGATGGGCGATCGCCACGGAGTTAATGATAAACTTGGTTAAGGAATAGAGTCCTGTCAAAATGATAAAACTCACTCCGATAATGACCCAATCATAGGGATTGGTTAAATAGGACATGAGCTGAGCGATGATGGACTGGAGATGAGTCACTAAATCCCAACTATTAAAGCGTTCAAATCGTCCCAAACAAATGCCGATCGCACTTAGAAGATGAATAACCCATTCTGCGGGAATAATCCAATTCGAGAGATGTTGAGATTTTAAGTAATTGCCTAAATTGACTAAGGATAAGGTATATGCGGCAAATCCAAGACTTAACACCAGAAGATAAAGAGGAATCGCAAATAGAGTTAACACCCAAATGGAGCGAGTTTGTCGGATATCTTCAATCAAATGAATAATATCGGTGAGTAAATAGGGGGCGTTGGGGAGAAAGAGGATGAAGACAATACCGCCAAACCACCATAACGTTGAACGCGATCGCCCCGGAAAACATAACGCATCCATCCCCGCAATTCCTGAAACCAGCAAAACCGCAAATAGGAGATAGAGAATTGAACCCTGTCGCAGCAATGCCAGACTAATTGAGGCGATGGAGGAGAATGAGAGAATCCCCAACATTCCTGTCAAAAACCCGGTTCCCCACCGCAAGCTAGAGGAAGCAGTGGGATTGAATAGATAGAAACTCAGCAGCAGCGGAATCAAGGCTAAAAAGAGATTCCATTGCATCCAGGCTGAATTGCGATCGAGGATTTGGAGAATATCGTGATACATCCGTTGGTTAACCTCGGTAATGGCGACAATAGAAGACGTTTACTTTAGGCTAACCCATGATTTATAACAAAATATGAAGGGGATGTGTCAATTCCTTGACAGTCTACGGGTTGGTTGAGGCGATCGCCCTGACTGATGACAAAACTATCCGGTTTTCAAGTTGCAAGACTGAACGAAGATATAGAGTTTATATATTTATACGTGATGTATCGGCGACTAATTCAAATTCTCTCCGGCTTGGGGTTAGCGAGTTGTACCTGGATGTCTGGGGCGATCGCCTATCCAGCCCTTTACATTGATTCCGACACGCCTCCCTTAAGACAGCGTGAACTCCGTGATGGAAATATCCGGGTTTCCGTTCGCTATGAGGGACATCCCGAACGAGATAATCTTGGCCATGATGGAAACCTTCATTATACCATTTTGCATCAAGATTGGCTAGGTTCGTTTCGTCTAACTGATAAAATTCTAGCCGTGAATTTGGGTCATGTTAGCCTCCAAGATATCAACAATAATGGCACACCAGAAGTTATCGTATCTGGATTTAGTGGTGGCGCTCATTGTTGTACAACCCATAATGTTTATAGCTGGAATGGCAATGATTTTGATAAAATATCTATCGGTCGGGAACAATTAGGAGGCGGAACATTTAAAGATATTAATGGAGATGGCAAACTCGAATATCTAACATTGGCTCAACCCTTTTTCTATGCCTTTAGTTCCTTTGCCGGTTCCGTTCCTCCCTCTCGCATCCTAAGTTTCCAAGATGGAGAATTTCACGATGTCAGCCGAGAACATCCTGAACAATTACGCTCTGTAGCTTGGCAGATGTATCTGGCACTCCAAGAACGCAACCATGAAGTGAACGGAGTGTTAGCCGGATACGTTGCCCAAAAAGCCCTTTTAGGAGAGTTTGAAGAAGGGTGGGAATTTATGTTGGCCCATTATGACCCCGATGATGACTCAGGAATCTGGGGATATAACATCTATAATGAGGAGCGAGAGGTGGTTGGAAAACATCCCGACTTCCCGACGGCGTTGCAAGCCTTTTTGCTCGACTGGGGCTATATTGAGGAGTCGGATTTACCGGGTGGTTGTGGCAGGAACTAACCCACCACAACAAACCCGAAATTTAAGTCATTCGGGTTCAGGCAATCACGCCGCTTCTAAGCTGCGTTTATAAGCCTCATCCAAAACTTCGCAGAGGGTGGGGTGAGTATGCACATTAAAGGCTAACTCACGCACCGATTGGCGATTGGCGATCGCATTGGCAGCCTCCTGAATCAAATCCGCCGCGTGAATGCCAATAATATGAACCCCCAACAGTTCCCCCGTATCCTTACGGTAGATAATCTTGGCAATGCCGTCGGTTTCCGCTTCGGCGAGGGCCTTAGAATTAGCCTTGAAATAGGTTCGCGCCGTTGCCACCTCAAAGCCTTCCGACTCTCCTAACTCCTTAGCTTGGGGTTCCGTTAAGCCCACAAAACTGATTTCAGGATGAGTGAAGGCCGCCGCTGGGATGCTGCGATAGTCAATTTGGCGATCGCGCCCTTGAATCGTCTCAACCACGGCAACCCCTTGAGCTGAGGCGGCATGGGCTAACATCATCTTACCCGTGGCATCGCCAATGGCCCAAAGATGAGGTACGGGTTCCCCATTGGCGGTAACTTGTAGAGAATCATTAACCGGAATAAAGCCTCGGCGATCGGTTTCCACTCCCACCGCTTGTAAATTCAGCTTATCCGTGACAGGAATCCGCCCCGTGGCTACCAAACAGGCATCGACTTCCAAGACTTCGACGACTTCCTTCGATTTCGCATCCGTCAACTCAATCATCACCGGAGTTCCTGGGGTGATTTTCGTGGCGAAGACACCGGCGTAGGTTTCCACATCTCGGGCATCCAACAATACCCGTTTGGCGATTTTGGCGATATCGGGATCGAAGGTGGGCATGAGTTTGTCGAGGGCTTCCACCATGGTAATCTCTGAACCCAGGGCGGAATAGACATCGGCGAACTCTAACCCGATGTAGCCACTGCCGATAATGGTAATCCAGGGGGGAACTGTCTCTAGTTTCAGGGCATCATCACTGGTAAAGACGGTTTTACCATCAATCTCAATGCCGGGGGGAACAAAGGGAACGGAACCGGGGGCGAGAATGATATTCTCAGCACTGTAGGTTTTTTCCCCGTCGGCGGTTTCCACAGTGACTTTTTGTGAGGCGGCAACTTTACCCCAGCCTTGGATGATATCCACCCCGAGGCGTTTGAGGCTGTTCGTCATGTTGTCGCGAATGGTGTTTACCAGAGTATCGGCGTGATCGGCGATTCCCTGGCGATCATATTGAACTTCCCCCACGTGAACTCCCATCGATCGCAGGTGTTGGGTTTGACGGAGTTCCCGCACCCGCCCGGAGGCGGCGAGGAGGGCTTTGGAGGGAATACAGCCGCGATTGATGCAGGTTCCGCCCATTTCGGCGGCTTCGATGATGGCGGTGTTTAGCCCCTGGGCGACGGCGTGGAGGGCTGCACCATGGCCCCCGACACCGGCACCGATAATAATGAGATCGTAATCAAACCCTTGACTCATAAGTAGTTTCTCTGTGCGTTTAGCCTTCCTATTTTCAACTGTACGGGGGCGATCGGACAACTCTTTGCTGGAGGGGCGGGGGTTGGGAGGGGGGAAAAAAGTTTGTTAGGATCGGCGAGATATGCCGCGATCGCCCGGTTTATTGCTTAGATTGGGTAGCCTCATCTCGTTTGGGCAACGCCGAAACAGCGTTTGCCCCCTTGCTTCTTTCTCAACTTATGGAACCTAACACTCCCGATCGCCCGGATGCTGAACCGACATTCCAAGAAACCCTGGAACGGTTGCGTCAAGCGATGAACAGCCATCCCCGAGACTCTGAGACATCGAAGGCGAAACCCGTTGAACCCCCCAGTGATATGCCGACGGATTTAGCAATCTGGGAGGATGCGATCGCCGATATTGAACAATTCCTAGAATCGAAAAACCCCAATTCCCCAGATTCTGATTAAGTTGAGGTTTACCCCAGTCGCTGTCGTCTGACTTCAAAGGCCAACAGGGCGGCGGCGATCGCCACGTTCAGGGATTCGGCGTTGGGGCTGATGGGGATGGTAACCTGCACATCGGCAAGTTCGAGGAGTTGAGGCGATAATCCCGCCCCTTCATTTCCCAGAAGAATTAACGAGGGCTGTTTCCAGTTCACATCCCAATAGGTGAGGGGGCTATCTAAACAGGTGGCGACAACTTGCACCCCCTGTTGTTGATAGTCTTGTACCGTTGCGAGGAGGTTCTCACAGGGAAGCATCGGCATCTGAAACCAGGTTCCCGCCGAAGCCCGTAAGACTTTGGGGGAGGTGCGATCGACGCTATCCTGGCTTAACCATAATCCATCGATTTCAGCGGCGACTGCGGTACGGATGAGGGTTCCCAAATTTCCCGGATCTTGCAGACGTTCCAGGGCAAATCCCACTCCCGAGGGCAATAGATTGGGGGGCGAGGGGGCTGTTTGGGGGGCGGTGGCGATAACGCCATCGGGGTTGACGGTGGTGGCGAGGGCGTTTAAGACATCCTCGCTGACGACTTCGCTGCGTTGGGCCTGGAGTTGCGTCAGCAGTTGGGGATGGCGATCGCCCCAGGCGGGGGTATAACAGAGAACATCGAGGGGATAGTGATGGCGGCTGGCTTCTTCGATGAGATGGGTTCCTTCGAGGAGAAACTGTTGCTGGAGGCGACGCTGTTTGGTTTGTTGGAGTTTACGGAGTTGTTTGATGAGGGGGTTTTGAAGGCTAGTTAGCATTGGGAGGGGAAAGAGGGAGAGGGGGGAACCACGGTGTCACAGAGAACACAGAGGAAGAGGGAGGGGTTGGAGACAGGCTTGGATTAGGCCGTCGGTTCCATTGGCGAGGAGGATGGGAATGCCAAATTCTTGTTCTAAGTCTTCGACGGTAACATCGTCAAGGAACCGGGTTTCCCCATGTTTGAGCATCACGGTGGGTAGAATAATCCCATCACCGAGATGATGTCGCTGGTTGTGTAAGCCTCGCCTGACATCAGAACCGGTGAGAACTCCAGTTACACTAATCTCTTGCCCCCAAAACTCGCTATTGAGGCTTAGCATCTCCACCGTTAGCCCTTCGACGGCGTTGAGTTGGTGTAGAATCTCCCCGAAGGCAGTTCTGACGGCGTTCCCCACCACCCAGGTGAGGTGACGGGGTGACTCAATCTTAGAGGGAAGCTGTTGCTGGGCAATATCCCGAAATTCATAGAGGAAGAGACGAATCGAACCGACACCATTATCGATTTGGGGATAGCCTTCGTAGTCAACTCGTTCCGGCATTTCTCGGCCAGCCAAAAGAAACCACTCATCGGCTAACCAGGCAAAACTCGATCCTAACTGGTTTCGGAATTGGGGTTGTAGGGCCTGAACCTGTTGGATGACTTCCTCGGCTTTACTGGGAGAGACGGGGATGAGTTCGTCTTCGGGAGGGCGAAAGCGGGTTAAGCCAACGGGAACCACCGCCACGGAAGCCACGGCTGGGATATCATCGTCATCGAGGTTTTTGCCGAATTTTGCTAAGTCTTGTAGAGTTCGTTCGAGGTGAATGCCGTCGTTAATCCCAGGGCAAACCACAACTTGGGCATGAATTTGTAAACGCCGCTCTTGGAACCATTGTAACTGTTCGAGGATTTGTCCAGCGCGGGGGTTTTTCAGCAGGCGCGATCGCACCTCGGGTTCGGTGGCGTGAACAGATACATATAACGGAGAGAGTCGCAGTTGTTCGATGCGTTCCCACTCGGCGGGGGGGAGGTTGGTTAACGTGAGATAGGAACCATAAAGAAAGCTGAGGCGATAATCGTCGTCTTTGAGATAGAGAGTATCCCGCATTCCTGGCGGTTTTTGGTCAATAAAGCAAAAGGGGCAACGATTATTACATTGAATGAGATTGTCAAATAAGGCGGAGGAAAACTCTAAACCCAAATCGGAATCATAGTCTTTCTCGATTTCCACTTCATGGAGTTCGTCGTCGCTGTCGAGAACTTTCAGAGTAAGAATTTCATCAGCACAAAGAAATTGATAGTCGATTAAGTCTCGCGGGGCAATGTCGTTAATCGATACTAGGCGATCGCCCGCCTGAAAGCCAATCTCCTCAGCAATGGAACCCGGCAGAACCTTAGTGACGAGGGCAGGTTGAATAGTTGAACGACTCATGAAGGTAAGTATAGAGAGTTATTAATGGTATGAATAAAGAAAGTCTTTTAAATGGGAATAACCCAGATTTCGTAGCGAAACTGGGCAATTCCCTGTTATCATGTCAGCCTATTATAGGGAGGGTGGCCGACGGTATTCAACGGATGTGAGAGCAGATGGGCAATCTGCTGATACTCATTTTAGCGATAAAGGAATCTACAAAGCAAGGGGTTTGATAAAAATTTTTAAAGAGCAATCCCTTGCAGTTCCCCCCACATCTTCCTCCCACATCTTCCTCTCTCTTCCTCTGTGCCCTCGGGCAGCCACAAGGGCGTGCCCCTACGTGGTTCCCCTCTTGCCTCTTGCCTCTTGCCTCTTGCCTCTTGCCTTCTTCTATGCCCCTAACCCCCGAACAACACCAAGCCGTCTACGCCAAAGGAAGTGTCGCCATCACCGCCGGGGCAGGAACCGGCAAAACCTATATGTTGGCCCAACGGTATCTGCATCATCTGCGAGACAATGGCTACTCCCCCCTCGAAGTCGTCGCCATTACCTTCACCAAAAAAGCCGCCCTGGAACTGCGATCGCGGATTCGGGAGATGATTGCCCAAGAGATGCCCGATAACCTAGAGATTATCGCCGAACTCGAAGCCGCCCCCATCTGTACCTTCCACAGTCTCGCCGCCCAAATTTGCCGCGATCGCGCCCTCGATTTAGGCATTCCCCCAGATTTCCGAGTCTTGGATGCCATTGAGAGTCAACTTTGGTTTGAGGAAGCCAGTCTCAAGATTCTCAATCGCCTCCCGGAACCTCTCTACGAACAGGTTCCCTATCATCTCCTAGAGGCCATTCTGCCTCAACTCCTCGACGATCCCCTCTCCGTGCAAGCCGCCTTTGAGTCGTCTCCCGATTCCTGGCCCTCCCTGGCCCAACATCTCCAAGATGAGATCTTTGACGAGATTCTCAACCAGCCCCTGATTCAAGAGAGTTTAGAGATTCTGCCTCGCTATAGCGGCAGTGGCAAAGATACCCTCGAACCCGCTCGGCAACAGGTCTATACCGCCCTCTGTCGGCTCCAGGGAGGGGAGCGATCGCCCCAACTGCTCAAAATTCTCATTGAGCGCAATTTCAGCCGGGAACGGGGCAGTAAGAAGAACTGGAAGGCGGGAGGATTAGAGGTGATTCGCCAACAGTTGAAAGACTTGCGAGATTTAGCCAAAACCTATGAAGCGGAACTCCAGGTATTGCACCTGGGGGAGTTGGATGAGGATTTAGCGAAATTATTACCGTCTCTCCAGGAGGCTTTTAATTGGATTTACCGAGAATTACAAACCCGCAAATGTCGCGATCGCGTGTTGTGTTTTGCCGATTTAGAAATCTATGCCTTAGAAGCCCTGCAAGATGAGCAGATTCGTCGTGAGTATGGCGATCGCTTCCAAGCCATCCTCGTCGATGAATTTCAAGACACCAACCCCACCCAGGGGAAGTTTCTCAAGGCGTTAACGCAACAGGCGACGCTCACCGTGGTTGGCGATGAGAAACAATCTATTTATAGCTTTCGCCGGGCTGATATCCAAGTCTTTCAGCAAATGCGGCAACGGATTCAACAAGAGGGAGGAGAGGAAGTTGCCCTAAGTCTGTGTTTCCGCACCCATCCTCGGCTGATTGAACAGATTAATACCCTCTTCCGCCCCCTGCTGAAGCACTTACATCAATCCCTGCGATCGTCTCGTGACGAGATCCCCGATGCTGAACCGGATGTGCAGGTGTTTTGTCTCCCGGAAGCCCCAACCTGGCCCAAGGCCCAGAAACGGGCGGCGGAAGCCTATCGCATGGCGGAGTTTGTGCAACAGTGGCTGGAGACGGGGGAGGTTGCTGCCGGGGAGATTGCCATTTTAGCCCGTACCAATGCCCCATTGGGAGTCTATGCGGAGGCCTTGGAAGCCCGAGGTATTCCCATTGCTTTGGCGGGAGGGGGTTCGTTGTTAGAGACGCGGGAAGCCAAGGATGGTATGGCGTTGCTGGAGTGTGTTTGTCATCCTGAAGATGATCGGGCGTTAGTGGCGGTGTTGCGAAGTCCCTTTTTTGCCTTGAGCGATCGCGCCCTCTTGTTAATTAAACAACAAACCGATGGCAATCCTTCCTTAACCTGGTGGCAACGGTTGCAACAGGTGGATTGGGCCTCTCTTGACTGTGAGGCTGAAGAACTTCCCCCTATTTCGCCCCTGACGGTGTTGGAGGCGTTACGGAAGTTCGCCCAGGAGGAGTCTCCGGCGAGAGTCTTGCAAGAGGGCGATCGCTTGACGGGCTATACAGCGGTGTTAGCCAATCTCCCGAGTTGTCGCCGTCGTCTAGCGGATTGGCGGGGATTTCGGGAGTTTGTGCGGGATATTGAGGGGGGCGATCGCAGTCTGTATAGCGTCGTGCGTCGCCTACAACGATTACGGGCCATGGATGCCGCCATTCCTCGGCTTCCCCTCGATGCCAGTAATGCAGTGTCCTTAATGACCATTCATGGGTCGAAAGGATTAGAATGGAAACGGGTAATTTTAGGGGATTTGTCCGTGAAATCTTCTGCCCGCAGCGACTCCGTTTTATTCGATCCAGAGATTGGGCTGGCGGTGAAGTTTAGTGATGATTTTGAACGAGAGGGAAAGCCATTTCTCTATGTTTATTTACAGCGACTTCAGCGACAACTCGAAGACCAGGAATCCCTACGGTTATTATATGTCGCCTTGACGCGATCGCGGGACAAACTCATCCTAACCGCCTGCGAACCCAAGGGCGGATTTTTAGAGCAATTACAGCCCGGATTCGACGCCGCCGCCATTCCCCTAGGAACCTGGGAACTGCCCCCAGACGAGGAACTCAGCTTCAGCGCCGCCCCACCTCCCGAACCGCCGCCCTTGGGAGAACTGTTACTCAGAGATTAACCGTTGTCATCCTGGAGTTTTTGCACCACATCCCGAGGCAACTCAGTCAAGTTAACAACCTGTTCTACCGTCATTCCTTGCCGGAGAAGATTGATAGCCACTTGCTGCTTGCCTTCCAGGATTCCCCGTTGTTTACCCCGTTGTTCACCCCGCTGTTCACCCCGTTGTTCACCAATTAGCTCTCCTTCTCGGAGAATTTCTTGATAGATAACTGACTCTCTCATGACATCTCTCCTAATAATTTGACGAATCACATCTTCACCCAGGACTAACCCAGCCAAAACTCCCGTGGCTGCTGCCAGGTTGCTGCGGGTTCGCCTGTCTTCTATTTTATCAAGTTCCTCAGCCACTTGGTTCAGAACTTGGGGGCGGTTGTCTGTGCGACTCAACACCGCAAAGGGCAACAAGCCAGGACATTGCAGAAAAAGGTCATTCGGTTGTTCCCAAAGCCGAATCACCCGAAATTGGCATTGCAGTCCTTCTATCCGAAAATAATCTTGGTAAACTAGGGGAGAATTACTGGGTTTCAGGTAAACTACAACCTGAACCATTCGCTTCTGGGGGAAACGTCGATGTCCCCGCAAGCGATAGTCCGCCATGCGAAAGGGGATTTCCTCGACAGGCAGGGTTTGAAATTCGCTGTGAAGCACCAAATCGTCCGACTGTTGGAGAATGAGTGCATCAGCTCGAATTGGCTCATTGGAGAGTTCTTTGGGACTTAATTTACTCAGTTTAACTGAGCGCCCCAACAACCAAGTGGCGACATCGTCGGGGAATGTCTCTGCCAAGAACTTACAGATATTGTCGTACATTTGGCTTCGGCTTTTTGTCTCTGTATTCAACGTGAGTTCAGCTTAGCCCGAACTCATGTTAACTTGATACCCAGGTGTGACAACCGGGAAAGGCGGGAACTGAACCGCACCAAACATCATTTTCTTGCCAAATCATCGCTTTAATCTTCATCGTTTGTCAGGTTCGGGTTGGCAAAGAGGCTATAATGGACTCTGCGCTCTATGGTGTTTTTATGAATCAGCAACCCACCGACAGATCCCACAACCTTCAGCAATTCTCTACACTACGGACAGAATTGCTATGGAAATATGATCAGGATGCGTGGTGTTATGAGGTGAATGATGCCGATGGCGTGAGACTGCTTCAGTCGATTGCTTCGGCTGCGATACTTCCATTATCGTAGAGGTATAGGTGTAGATTATGCCCATCCTGCTCGACCATCAAAACCGAGAAGTGCGTCTAACTGAAGAACGGTTAGCGCATATCCTGGCTCACCCTGAAATGGTCGGGATGGAAACCCAGATTGCTGACACCCTCAAACATCCTAAACTGGTGCGTCAATCGTGCAGTGATGAAAGCGTAGCACTGTTTTATCGGTTTTATACCCAAACATCAATTGGGAATAAATGGCTTTGTGTCGTGGTTAAGTATCTCCCTGACGACGCATTTATTGTCACCGCCTATTGCACAGATAAACCCAAAAAAGGAGAAAACCTATGGCAGAGCGAGTAAAAGTTTGGTTTGACCCGGAAGCTGACTTTTTAGAAGTCATTTTTTCCGATACTCCCGGTTATATGCGAGAAACCGAAAATGATGCTGTGATGGAGCGAGTAGATTTAGAGGGTAACTTGTTAGGCTTTTCAATTCTGGGGGTTAGTCAGCTTGCTCAATCAAAACCATTAATTGCTGAGTTGTTATCAGGAAAAGGAAGTGTAGCTTAACCCATGACCTCAACCCCTTCTAACCCCACCGTTCTCGACTCCCTATTTGCCACTTGGGCAGAACCCGACGCCCATCGCGTGAACGGGCTTTTAGCGGCTTTACTGCCTGGGGGATACCCAGTCCTTAAGTCCTTAAGAGGATGCCTGAAAAGTGGTAATTGCGACCCTTCACAGCTAGCCCCTCCCAGGAGGGGAAATTTTTCGCCCCTACAGTTTGGTGTACCATGCAACAAATCACACCATATATCCTGAAGACCCGTTGTGCCATCTCCTTGGTTTCGCCATCTAAGCCTTCGTCTCTATCCATGTCTAACGCGGCAGAAGAACCCCGGTTTCTTGCCCCGGTTGCCTAAAATTGCTTAGACTATTGGCTAGAATTAGGCAATCAAAAACATAACCCTAAATGACTACCAAAATAAGCGATCGCCAAATCTACAATCGCCTAGGGATTACGCCTCAACAACTGGCTGAGTTTTGCCAACGTTGGCAGATCGTCGAATTTGCCCTATTTGGTTCTATTCTCCGAGATGACTTTAGCCCCAATAGTGACGTAGATATTTTAGTTACGTTTCAGCCTAATCACTCTCGGGGTTTAGAGTTTATTTCAATGCGAGAACAACTCTCTACTCTGTTTAATCGTCCTGTAGATTTAATGACCAAGCAAAGTATTCTCAATAGTCATAACGTTCTCCGTCGCCAGAATATTCTCAACTCAGCCGAGGTCATCTATGGTAAAGAATAAACAGGCATTACTAGATATTATAAGGGCTATCCAGCAGATTCTTAGCTATGTTGAAAACATCAAAAAAGAAGAATTTCAACAAGATGATGAAAAACAGGCAGCTATTTTATATAAGATTATCATTGTTGGAGAAGCCACCAAACGATTATCCAATGAATTTCGTCAAAACTATCCAGTGATTCCTTGGCGGGAAATGGCGGGTTTACGAGATGTGGTCATCCATGATTATGACGAGCTAGATATTGACATTCTTTGGAATGTGATTCAGGTCAATTTGCCTGATACACTACCTCAACTACAATTAATTTTCCACTCGTTGAACGCCTAATTCAGAAACCCGGTTTCTCACCTCCCCGGCTCGTATTGGCGGCTCCCCCCCCCTCTGCTCCCCAGCCTCCTCACAGCCCCTCCAACCGCAGAAAATGCACCCACCCCGAAGCATCCCCCGCTACCACTGTCACCCCATCCGGGGCAACCGCACAGGAAAGCATCACCGCTTCCCCGGTAAACGTGGCCAACACCTCCCCCGTAGCCAAATCCCAGAGTTTCAGGGTTTTATCCCAGGATGCCGAAACCGCTTGTTTCCCATCCGGGGTAATGGCCACCGCTGTTACCCGGTCACTATGCGCAGAGAGGGTAGCCCGTCGCGACCCCGTAGCCAAATCCCACAGTTTCAGGGTTTGATCGTATGATGCCGAAACCGCTTGTTTCCCCTCCGGGGTGATGGCGACTGCCGAGACTGTGTAACTATGCCCAGTGAGGGTAGCCCGTTGCGATCCCGTAGCCAAATCCCACAGTTTCAGGGTTTGATCATTAGATGCGGAAACCGCTTGTTTCCCGTCCGGGGTGATAGCCACTGCTTGTACCCATTCACTATGCCCATTGGGGATAGACCGTTCCAACCCGGTAGCCAAATCCCACAGTTTCAAGGTTTTCCCCGATGCGGAAACCGCTTCTTTCCCGTTCGGGGTGATGGCTACTGCTCTTACCTCGCCAGTATGCCCTGTTAGGGTAGCCCGTTTCGACCCGGTAGCCAAATCCCACAGTTTCAAGGTTTCCCCCGATGCCGAAACGGCTTGTTTCCCGTCCGGGGTGATGGCTACTGCATTTACCCGGAGATGCACGGTGAGGGTGCGTTCCGACCCGGTGGCCAAATCCCATAGTTTCAGGGTGTTATCATCAGATGCTGAAACCGCTTGTTTCCCGTCTGGGGTCATGGCCACTACTGTTACCTCGCCAGTATGGCCTATTAGGGTGGCCCGTTCCGACCCCGTAGCCAAGTCCCACAGCTTCAGAGTTTTATCCCTCGATGCCGAAACCGCTTGTTTTCCGTCCGGGGTGATGGCCACTGCGATTACCTCACCAGTATGCCCTGTGAGGGTAGCCCGTTCCGACCCGGTGGCCAAATCCCATAGTTTCAGGGTGTTATCATCAGATGCCGAAACGGCTTGTTTCCCGTCCGGGGTGATGGCCACTGCATTTACATAATTGCTAGTATGGCCCCTGAAGGTGGTCCGTTCTGACCCGGTGGCCAAGTCCCACACTTTCAGGGTTTTATCCCAGGATGCCGAAACCGCTTGTTTCCCGTCCGGGGTCATAGCTACTGCTAGAACCCAGTTACTATGCCCAGAGAGGGTGCGAATCAGTGGCCCGCCAGGAGGGGGGAAGTTGGCAGTGAGGGGACGAAACCAGGGCTTTTCCTGCGATTGTTTCGCTTCGGTTAGCAGTTGGACAATGCTTGGAACTTCCCCCGCTGCCAGATGAGAACAGTTGGCTTTTTTCCCTTGACGAGCGGCATATTTGGGCAAGTATTGCCCCAGAACAGGGATTTTTTCCCAGAAATACTGATACTCAGGTAGGGGGAGAGGTGCAGGTGGAACAAACGACAATAACCGTCCCCACAATACATCTCTCCTAATAATTTGACGAATCACATCTTCACCCAGGACTAACCCAGCCAAAACTCCCGTGGCTGCTGCCAGGTTGCTGCGGGTTCGCCTGTCTTCTATTTTATCAAGTTCCTCAGCCACTTGGTTCAGAACTTGGGGGCGGTTGTCTGTGCGACTCAACACCGCAAAGGGTAATAAGCCAGGACATTGCAGAAAAAGGTCATTCGGTTGTTCCCAAAGCCGAATGACCCGAAATTGGCAACGATTTAAGTTGTCTTACAAAAATTTTGCATGTCTAACCTGTACCACGCTGGCTCGCAATTTTCCTTTGTCTTTAGCAGTTGCAGCTTCAGTCTTTCCTCATCAACCTTTGATTACACTCACGTTGGTTATTAGTCCTTTAATTGAGTTACCGACATTAGTTTTAGTCTCTCAACTTCTCTTGAAGATTTAGAAACAGGAATGATGGACAGTTTGATTCCCAAGAATCTCCTCGTCGGAATCTGTCGAAATGCAATTTAGGCTAGACCGGGAGTTTTTTAAAGAAACTTCGTGTCTAGGTAATTTTCAAGGCAATTCAACCATGTCTAGGTTGCAACCACAAGTTAAAGTGCTTAAGTATTAAAAATATTTATATTTAAAAAAAATAGAATGAGTAGAAATTATATATTGAATTCGGCGTTTGTCAGTTAATCATGAAATTTGCATAGAACATCACTCCTTCATCTAACGAAAACGGGCGTTGTTCCTAGTTCTGATGAGTTTGAAATATCTGTAGAGCCTGGTGAGAAGCTGAAAATTTCACGACTCTGAGGTAAATGCTCTCTAGTTAATTCGGTCAAGATACTTTAAAAGTAAAATCTCATCGGACTGCACTGGACAATTTCTAGAAATTTGCTATCTTGGATGAAATAGAATCCTTACAGATGGCTGTATGAATTGCACAAAGCAGGATTGAAATACATATATCCTCAAATCCAGTCCCTGTGGATGGAATATCTGTGATTTATCCTTTTTCGCCATCAATGGATATCTGCGGCTAGTCATTTAAGATATCATGGTGCAGAGGATCAAGAGAGTGTCAAGCTTGCCATTCTGCTCTCTGGGATAACAGAGCTAGGCTCGTTGATGTATTCTTGAGGACTTCTATAAGATTTTGATTAAAAACTCCTGGCGTGAATCCCCTTATTCCTGCTTTAACCTAAACTTAAAACAAGAAAATTTCATGAAAGCACTATTACTATACCCTCAATTCCCTCAGTCTTTCTGGTCTTACGATCGCTTTATGGAATTGGCCGGACTCAAGGCAACCATTCCGCCCCTGGGAATTATTACCGTTGCGGCTCTATTGCCCTCCCATTGGGACATTCGCTTCCGCGATCGCAACGTCGCCACTGAAACCGATGAGGATTGGCAATGGTGCGATATTGTCATTCTCTCCGCCATGCTGGTGCAAAAGACTGACTTTCAAGCCCTGATTCGTAAAGGGGTTCGCTTGGGCAAACTCGTCGCCGTCGGCGGCCCCTATCCCACCTCAGTTCCCGACGATGCTTTAAACGCCGGGGCACAGTTCCTGGTTCTCGATGAAGGGGAAATGACCATACCGCCATTTGTCGAAGCCGTTGAGCAGGGAGACACCCAGGGAGTCTTCCGTTCCTTGGAGAAACCCGATGTCACCCAAACGCCTCAACCCCGTTTTGATCTCCTGCAACGGGATGCCTATCTAATGATGGCCATGCAATTCTCCCGAGGCTGTCCCTTCAACTGCGAATTTTGTGACATTATTTCCCTCTATGGTCGTAAACCGCGCACTAAAGACCCAGAGCAAGCATTGGCTGAACTCCAAACCCTCTATGACTTAGGGTGGCGAGGCTCTCTATTTATTGTCGATGACAACTTCATTGGCAATCAGCGTAACGTGAAGTGCTTTCTACGGGCATTGATTCCCTGGATGAAAGAGCATCACTACCCCTTCACCTTTATCACCGAGGCCTCTGTGAATTTGGCTGAGGATGATGAATTGCTTGAACTTATGACCGAGGCTGGCTTTTATGCCGTCTTCCTGGGCATCGAAACCCCAGATCAAGATAGCTTACAAATCACCCGTAAAGTTCAAAATACCCGTGCGCCCCTCGTTGATGCGTGTCATCGGATTAACGATGCTGGCTTACTCATCTATGCGGGATTTATTCTTGGGTTTGATGGGGAACGCTCCGGGGCCGGCGATCGCATTCAAACCTTTGTCGAGCAAACCAACATTCCCCAACCCATGTTGGGCCTCCTCCAAGCCCTACCCAACACAGCCCTCTGGACTCGACTCAAACAGGAGAAACGCCTATTAGCCGAGAGCGGCCATCTCACCGGTGACCAGAATAGCTTAATGAATTTTGTCCCCACCCGCCCCATCTCGGAATTGGCCAAGGATTATGTTGAAGGGTTTTGGCAGCTCTACGAACCGCAACGGTATTTGCGGCGCTGTTTACAGCAATGTCTGCAAATTCGCAGCGGCAAAACTCGCCGACAAACCATGCAGTTTCCCTTAAATAAGGGGTTGCCCTTGATGATGCAACTGCTCTGGCATCAGGGCATTCGGCGTCCCGAAATTCGCGGGCAGTTCTGGCGTCAACTCTGGACAATTTTGCGTCAAAAACCTCAGATGCTAAACCTGTATCTGGGTTTATGCGCGGCGGGAGAACATTTCTGGGAATACCGAGCTTTGGCACGGGAGCGAATTCAGCAACAGATTGGCTACGATCCCCTGGAAGTCCCTGCCACAGCAACACCAACCCCAGAATCGATGCTCGTCCATTAGGCCCTATCCTGTCGAGGGCGGTGCGATCGCCGCCTAAGCAATGAAAACATGACCGATCGCCCTACCACAAGCAAAAATTGAGCAATTTTGCCAACAACATCAGATTTATAAGTTGGCATTATTTGGCTCATTGACTACTCCCCGCGAATCACGCGACGGGGATTCCCCGGAGGGAGTTTCAGCACTTCTGATAGGATCGACATGCGGTAGATCCCATAACCTCAGACGCTTAGGCGAAGTCAAAACGCCTCTTGCCGGGGTGCCTTGCATCCCGGTTACGTTTGCTTTTCTGCCGATATTCCAAGAGCCATTTGCATCAGCATTGACTTCGGTTCCATCGGCTGAACGGTATAGACCACGCTTGACGCGCTTACCAGATGGATTCCATCCCTCGGGTTTCTCACCGAAAACGGGAATCTCATCCAGGTCTAGCGCAGAAGCCTTTGACGTATAGCTTTCCTCCTGTTCGATAAAGATAATGCCGTACTGCTCTGCAAGCTGTTGAATGCGCTTTTTGAGCCTTGCAGTAGGCACGGAGACAAACTTTTGATTGGTTTGACGGCCCAGATCAGACCGCTGCTTTTGTCCTTTATTCCAACCAAAGACAATGGTGCCAATCCCATGTTCGAGGCAGTGGTCAATCACGATTCGAGCGGCTTTGTTAACAGCATCCCTCATCTGTCGATTTCGCTTGCCCGTAATGCGGTCTAGCAGGTTGCACCAGAAACCCTGGGGCTTATCTTCCTTGATGCTGGCTACCCGTTTGTTGTACCACTGGTTCAACGATTTCAGATGTTTACCATCAACGATAAAGCTGGTGCCCTCAGTTGTGGTACAAGTCAGCCAGTTGTCTAAGCCTGGATCAATCGACAGAGCCTTATTCGGGTCTAAATCAACCCGATCGACGGGACTCCCTTCACAGATCCAGACTGCATCGAAGTAGCCAGCCCTGGGAACGATTTGCAGTTCTCTAACCTTCCCCCAGTCAAGATTGCTCGGGAATGGCAGAAAGATTTCTGGCAGGTTGAACCAGACCTTGCCGGCTGTACCCATAGGAACCCTAACCATGCCTTCTACCAGTTTCAGCCAGCGTTTTGGATAGCTGATCTGAAAAAGCCCTCCAGAGGTTCGATAGTTGGGAGGTTTTGGTTTTTCCGCCAATTCACCTTTACGCCATAGCTTTAGCAGTTCCTTAAAACTCTTAAAAGCCTCTCCCACAGAGATGCAAGTTTGCTGAGCTGCACTGGTATAAAGCGCTTTCAGGTGAGGATTGCGCTTCATCTCAGTGGACAGCCAGCGCCCGTTGGAGAATTTGTCCGCCTTAAAGTAAAGCTGTCGAGCTAAGTACAGAGTGCAGTTGTAGAGCTTATTGGACTCTCTGCACAGATACTCCAATGCCGCTGACAACTCTCTGTCTTCAGGTAGCCGATTGACTTGTGCTGCAAAGGTTTTAGCCATAAAACAATTATACTGGAGTTGTAGATAAATGGGTAGCCTTCAACAATGCGAGATGAGTCTATTAATTACCGTCACGGCAATCACTCGGTAGGGCTAGCCCATGTTCACCTAGTCTGGATACCGAAGCGGCGGAAGAAGGTTTTAGTTGGCGATGTCAAGCTCAGACTTGCCGCAATACTCAATGAAGTCGCCCTAGAGAATGGGTGGCTAGTCAAGGCTCTAGAAATAGCCCCCGACCACGTTCACATTCTGGTAGAGCATGGCTCCCAGGTTGCCATTCATCAAATAGCCAGGGCAATGAAAGGTCCTTCTTCCAGGTTGCTCAGACAGGAGTTTCCGCACCTCTGCAAGCTACCCTCCCTCTGGACTCGCTCGTATTTCTTCGACACTACTGGGAAGGTCAGCACCGCAAAGATCGTGGCTTACATCAACGACCCCCACCATTCCTGAAGGCGGCTGAAGCCGCCGTGTCGCTTTTCCGTCCCGCTCTAAAGAGACGGGGCTACCAAGCTACCGTGCTATTTTTCGTGTTACGGGATGACTTTACAGAAGACAGCGATGTGGATGTGTTGGTGGAGTTTCTGCCGGGAAAAACGCCGGAGTTGGCGATCGTAACCCTAGCCGATGAACTTAGTAATATCTTAGGGCGGGTCGTGGACTTACGAACCTCTGGAGATTTGAGCCGCTATTTTCGGGATCGAGTACTCCAGGAGTCTGTGCCGATTTATGAACGCTGAAGAACTCGACCAAAACTCACTAAACCACCCCAATAACCCCTTATCGTTAGTTCTTGAGAATTTCAGAGTATAGCGTCTCCAATGTAACCCATAAACGCCCCCCAGAATGAGAATCTGGAGAGCGTTTTAGACCACTTTGCTGACCTACGACACCGAAGCCGTCGAGCCTAAATGCTCGTCAATTCCCTGACGATATTCGCTCTTCTGTTTCACCCCCTTATACTCCGCCACCTTCGCCTTATCCTTAAACAACTGAATCGTCGGGGTTCCAATCACCCCAGCCGCCTCAGCAATCTCGGGGTCTTCCTCGATGTCAATCTCCACATAGTGAACCTGGCCCTCATACTCATCAATCACCTGGTCAAAAATCCCCTTGAGGATATGACAAGGCCCACAGGTGGGAGCGACATATTTCACAATCAGCAGGCGATCGCTCTCATGGTACAACTTCCGCAGGGCATAACTCCCCCGGTGACGGGTATTGTTGATGTCATAGACCTCCGCCGGGTCTACCGCCTCTTCAGGTTCCGTCTCCGTCACCTCAGCGGCCTGTTCTTCCTGATGGAACTCCGTCGTCAGTCCTTTCTCCGAGAGCCAACGTTCCGCTAACATCGCTCCCATACAGCCACTTCCCGCTGCGGTGACCGCTTGGCGGAACTCGTGGTCTTGGACATCTCCCACGGCGTACACCCCCTCAACGGAGGTTTCAACAGAACCATGGTGGGTTTTCACATAGCCGACGTCATCCAAGTCAATCTGTCCTTGGAAAATCTGGGTGTTGGGAGTATGACCAATGGCGTAAAATAAGCCCTCAACCGCCAAAGTTCCCGTTTCTTGGGTTTGGCTGTTGATAATGTTGACTCCCTGCAACTTGCCATTTTCCCCATAGACATCCCTGGCCTGGGTGTTCCAATGGACTGTAATCTTGGGATGGTTCAGGACGCGGTCTTGCATGGTTTTACTAGCCCGCATCTCATCGCGACGTACCAGCAGATGGACGTGAGAGCCATATTTGGTCAGAAACACCGCTTCTTCGGCCGCCGTGTCGCCACCCCCAATCACCGCCAGTTCCACATTCTTGAACTGAGGGGCCGCCCCGTCGCAAATGGCACAGGCGGACATCCCACTGTTCCAGAAGTCCTCTTCATGGGGGAGATTCAGCCGCTTAGCCGTGGCCCCCGTGGCGATGACGATGCTGTGGGTTTTCAACTCTCGCTCGTCGGAGCGAACCGTGAAGGGCCGCTGACTTAAATCCACCGAGGTGACATCTTCGGTATAAAGTTCAGCCCCCCAACGGACGGCCTGGGCCTTCATGCGATCCATTAATTCCGGACCAGTGATACCATCGGGGAATCCTGGGTAGTTCTCGACTTCTGTGGTGGTCATCAACTGTCCACCGGGAATCCCACCCATTTGATAGCCTTCAAATACCACCGGCTTCAGGTTGGCTCGGGCGGCGTAAATGGCGGCAGTATAGCCCGCTGGCCCCGAGCCGATAATCACTAGGTTTTCAATGGCTGTTTCGCTCATGGGATTTATGTAAATTCATAATGACTATGATTATTAAATGATAGTATAGGCTGGACTAACGAACCCATACTATTCTCTGGGAGAATCCTCTCATTCTCTTTAGGCTAACGAACATTTACGTAATTCTTAACCCTTTTTTCCATGACTGCTTCCCACACCGCTCCCCACCTGCTTCTCCATGAAATGGCCTTGTCCTTGGATATTGACAAGCTGGCCAATATTTTCGCCAATGTGGAGAATTTGCTGATTATCCAAGACCTCGATGGCGTGTGCATGGGGTTAGTGAAAGATCCCCTCAGCCGCCAGATGGATTTGGATTACGTCCGGGCCACGAAAGCCTTTGACGGCCATTTCTTTGTCCTGACCAACGGGGAACATCTGGGTCAGCGGGGAGTCAACCGCATCATCGAGAAAGAGACCCAAAGCGCCATCTATACGCGCCAGGAACGGCTCTATTTGCCCGGTTTGGCTGCCGGAGGCGTTCAGTGGCAAGACCGGGATGGAGAGGTCTCTCATCCGGGGGTGAGTGAGGCGGAGATGAGCTTCTTACAGGAGGTTCCTCAACGGATTCGCCACTGTTTACAGGAGTTCTGTCAGGCTCATGAGGCGGAGATTCCGGGACAGGTTCGGCATCTGATTGAGGCGGCGGCGTTGGATAATGTGGCCTCGCCGACGGCCAATTTGAATGTGTTTTATGAGCGGTTGCGCGATCGCACCTCAACCTATGTGGCCCTTCAGAAGAGGATGCAGGGTCTAATGGAGGAACTCCTGGCCGATGCCGCTAAGCAGGGTTTAGAAGACTCGTTTTTTGTCCATTATGCCCCTAACCTAGGACGGGATGAGCAGGGCATGGAAATTGTCCGTTTTGCCAAACCCGGCGATTCAGGAACCACAGATTTTCAGTTTATGATTCGCGGCGCAATTAAGGAAGCTGGCGTGGTGGCCCTGTTGAATCGCTATTATCACCGTCGTACTGGGACGGCACCTCTGGGAGAAGACTTTAGCGTCCGTCAGGCCCCCAAACAGGAAGAGGAGTTGTTAGACCTGGTTCAAGCCAAGTTTGACCCGCAAATCATGCCCACGATTATTGGCGTGGGGGATACGGTCAATAGTACCGTTGAGGGTGAAGGCGATGAGCAGACCGTTCGCCGAGGGGGGAGCGATCGCAACTTCCTCCAGTTGATTCAAAACCTGGGACGACGGTTGAATAAGGGCAATTTAACGGTCTATGTCGATAGTAGTGGCGGCGAAGTCAAGAACCGCAAAGCCGTCGAAGTGGAACTGCAAGAACGCAATGGTAAAGAGGTTCCCGTCGTGGTGTCGGGCCCCGGAGATGACCGCGATACCGAAGACCCCTTAACCCTCAATGTGGTCTTTCGGGGGGGTCATGAACAGTACAGTCAGTTCTTCCAAACCGTGGCCGAGGCCCGCCGGGAAATTTCCCGAAATCAAGGTCTTAGCTAACCGTCGCGCCAATCCAATTTAGGTAAGCGGCTGACCCCATTTCGATGGGGAGGGCAATAATTTCAGGAACGTCGTAGCTATGGAGTTCCTGAACTCGCCCTTCCAGGCGCTGGAATTGGCGACGGTGGGTTTTAATGACCAGTTGCCATTCGTCGTCATCTTCGATGTTGCCCTCCCAGGTATAGGTGGACTGGACGGGGAAACGGGACACACAGGCCGCCAGTTTCTCTGCTACGAGAGTGCGGGCAAGGGTTTGAGCTTCTTCGGCAGACGCAGCGGTGACGAGAACAACGAGGAATTCAGACCGGGTCTCATGGGGAAATGTTTCATCAGCCATAGCTTGAGGGATTGTTAACTCCGTGGTTCTAATACATCCTTCAGTGACTCCAACATCTCGGCTTCCCAGGCTCCCATGCTGGGGGCAAACTTGGGGCTATCGGCCAATGGAGGCAAAGGGAAGCACTTGCTGGGTCTTGCTCAACGTTACTCCGGAAATATCGGCTTGGGCAAACGCATAATCTTTATTCTGCCAAAGAGGAATATAAGGGACTTGCTCGACGACAATCTCCTGTAATTCCACTAATAGGCGATCGCGCACCTGGGGATCGGAGGCTTGACGTTGAGCCTGTAAGAGTTCATTGGCCCGAGAGTCATAGAAAAAGGAGCCATGGTATTGGGTTTCCCCCAAACGACAACCGGACTCGGGCGATCCTTCCTGACATTCCAAAAAGGGTTTCACGTAGTTGTCTGCATCGAAAAAGTCCGCATACCAAGATAGGAGAAAGGTGGGATAGACCCCCTTATCTAAATAGCCATAGGCGGTGGCGGCTTCCACGCTGCGAGGCTCAATGGTCACTAAGTCCTCTAAATCTCGTTCTGCCAAGGCCTGTAAAATGGTGGCACTGAGACGACCGGGAACGGAACTGGAGGGAAACCACATCTCCACCACTAAGGGACGTTCGGCGGAAAAGCCGGCCTCGCGCAATAAGGCTTTGGCTTTCTCGACATTGCCATCCCCGTAGCGGTCTAAAAAGAGAGGACGATGGGACTCAAACGCTGGGGGAATCAGACTATAGAGGGGTTCGGCCTGGTCGTAAAAGACCCGCTCATTCAACAGGGGCCGATCCATAATTGCCGCTAGGGCCTGACGCACCTCCAGGCGATCGAAGGGGGGCTGATTGATGTTTAAGACGAGATAGGAAATGGTGGTACTCTCGGCTTCGACGACCTGAAACCCTGCCTCTGGGGCCCGTTCTTGGAGGCTGCGGATTTGATCGGGATCGAGTTGTTGATAGGCTACATCCACTCCCCCAGTGCGGAAGGCATTATAGAGGTTGGCTTGGCTGGAAAAGCGCCGCATATCAATCCCCTGATTTTGGGGGCGATCGCCCCAATAGCCCTGGAAAATCTCAAAACCGACGGAATCACTGCCATAGGTTCCCAAGCGATAGGGACCGGTTCCCACAAACTGACTGGGGAAGAATTTCCCTTCGCCAATTTCATAGGCCGCCGGAGAAATGGCACAGAGGCCGGGGAACGTCAGCAGGGCCGAAAAGCCGGCAAAGGGATAATTCAGGGTTAGGGTCAATTCATATTCCCCCGTTGCCTCAATGTCCCCGAGTAAGTCCCCCAGGAGAAAGGAGGCTCGTCCCTTGTTATCGCGAAAACGCCGCAGGGAAAAGGCCATGGCCTCGGCATTGAAGGGGGTTCCGTCATGGAAGACCACATCCTCACGCAGGGGGATGGTATAGGTCAGTTCATCGTCACTGAGGCGGGGTAACTCCGTGGCTAGGGTGGGGACTAAGGTGAGATCCCCTTGTTCGTCGAGTTCGTAGCGGTAGAGGGTTTCTCCCAGGTTGGCGATCGCCAACATCGAGGACTGTTCATAGGCATCGGCGGGGTCCAGGGTGACAATCTGGGCGGTGGTTCCCAGGCGGATGCGATCGCCCACGGAGTTGACTTGCCCCCCATCGGGGTCTATCTGCTGACAACTGACGACCAGGACGATACAAAAACTGATGATGCCAGCTAGGGTGCGCCAACGTCTTCTGCCAAATCCTCTCATGGGGGTTGCCTCAACTGTCCTAGGGGTGATGTCGCTCGGGTGAGTCTTGCCTGATCATCTTAGCGGAGACTGGGGAGGCTGTTGGCCCAAAAAAAATCCCCCAAGTTCGGGGGGTAGAACCATTAGGGGCATGAGAGAGTTAAAAAGAGCCTGCCTAACGTTTGGGTTTTAAAAAAGTTTTGGGTTTAAATCGAAAGTTAACGCTGGGACATTAAAGGTTTAGATAATTAAGACCGTTTTAACAGAAGTGAACCTCGGTCAAGCAGTAGTTAAATCTGATATTGGGTGGGGTCGGCGGGGATTAGTCTGAAATCTTGAGCCAACCTCGACGGACTGCGTGGAAGATGCGGTTTAGGACATCTTGATCCTCAGAACTCAGGCTGTTGCTCAAGACAACAGACTTGAGGGTTTGGCGTTCAGCGCGGGTCAGATGGCCGAGATTCCAAACCCGGGCAAACATTTCATCGAGGGCAATGGGTTGGCTGAAAGTCTGGGTCGTCATCATCGGAAGAAATTACCTTAGTGCGATACTCCTAGTATTACCTTTATATTTCAGTTTGACAGCGATCTCCTTCAAGTTTGTAGGCGATCGCTAACACGAAAAGCTGTGATGCACATCACAAATACCCCCTTTCCTCCCTCGGCTGGGGGGATTCAAGCGTCCCATCGGCGTAGCTGTTCCCCTACGGCGAGCAGGACATCTTGCCATTCTCCCCGCCGCGACTGACGAAAGAGACGAACGCTGGGATACCAGGGACTGCGATCGCCCTCTAATCCCCAACGCCAATCGGGAATCTTGGCCAACAAGACCCAGGCGGGTTTTCCCAAGGCCCCCGCCAGGTGAATGACAGCGGTATCGACACTAATCACCAAATCCAGGTCTTGCATGAGGGCCGCTGTATCCCAAAAGTCCCGAATTTGAGGTGCGAGGTCAATAATTCGCTCATCGGCCGCCAGGGCCGCCTGTTCCTCGGGCCGGACTGGGGTCTGTAAGCTATAAAACTGAATGTTAGGACAGTCAAACCAAGTTTGAACGGCGGCCAAGGAACAGGAGCGATCGCCATCTTTGCGATGGGTGGGACTCCCCGACCACACCAACCCCACCTTAACCCCTCCCCGTTTGGGGGCCGGTAACGAGGGACGGCAATGGGGACTTAAATATAAATAGGGAACTTGGGCCGGGAGGCGACTGGGGGGGGTCTGTCGTAAATACGGCAGACTCATTAGTAAGGCGTGCGCATCCCAGGGGGGAATGGGGTCTTCTGTGGAAAAGAGGCGATCGCACCCCGGAACTCCCTGAAATAGGCGCAACAGAGGCGGCCGACACCGTAGCCAGACTCGAACCCCCTCGGCGGCTAACTGCGGCACATAGCGGACAAACTGGATGGCATCACCAAAGCCCTGTTCGGCCAATAATAAAAGGGTTTTCCCCGGTAACGGCTCTCCTTGCCAGATTAGGTCTCCCCGAGGGAAGTTATCTGCCAAATCGCGCCGGGAGGGACGGGCTTCATAATCGGCAAATCCCCGCTGAAAATCCCCCTGGAGCAAGCGAATTAGGGACAGGGTACTGCGCGCCTCATGCCAGTCGGGAACCAGCCCGAGAACCGTCTCAAAACAGGCGATCGCCTCATCGAGTTGCCCTAAATCCCAATAGATATAGCCCAAGTTGAACCACCATTGGGATGCTTCGTGATGCAGGACCAGAGCTTGACGATAGGCGAGTTGGGCCTCCTCTAGTCGCTCAATCTGTTGCCAGGTGCGTCCCAAATTGGCATAGCCGGTGGCGCAACGGGGATGATGGCGCAGTAGCGTTTGATAATAGGCGATCGCCCTTGACCACTCCTGTCGCTTAAAGGCAATCCCCCCCAGCAGATTTAATACATCCAGGCGCTGAGGCTGTTGGGCTAAGAGCGTCTCGCAGATGGCGATCGCGCGATCGTACTCCCGAGCTTCATAGCAGCCTAACGCCGTCTCAAACTCCATCACAGGCCATCCATCATCATTACAGGGTCACAGGGGGGCAGTCACAGCCAGTCAAGCCACTCCCGCAGAAAAATTTAGCATTCTTTATAAGATCGCCTCAAAGCCGCGATTCCCAATCAGGATGACCTAGCCAGCAGACCTCTGACAAGCTTTCGGCTCCCTTCACCTCTAAAATCCTTGATTTTGTTTTTGTAACTACTTAACATTAACAAAGGTATTAAACCTGCAAAAATAGCCTTAAAAAAGCTTAAGAGAGTATGAAGAGCCTTAGAGTTCCGTTAGTGAATTTTAAATTTACCTAAAGGCTTTAGAGACATTAAGTTTAATGTTGCAACCCTTTTAATCTCCAAACACATCCCCCATAATGCAAACAACGAGAGGACGAGCGATCGCCACCTGAAGCCAACTCGACCCCAGAGGCGATCGTCGGTCCCCCAGTCAGAACTAAAGGAGAAAATCGGGTGAGATTAGCAGTATACGGAAAAGGCGGCATTGGTAAATCCACCACCAGTTGCAACATCTCAGTTGCCCTGGCCCGTCGCGGAAAAAAAGTCCTCCAAATTGGCTGTGATCCCAAACACGACAGCACCTTCACCCTAACGGGCTACCTGATTCCCACCATCATCGATACCCTCCAAGAAAAAGACTTCCATTACGAAGACATCTGGCCCGAAGACGTGATCTACAAAGGCTACGGCGGCGTTGACTGCGTCGAAGCCGGGGGTCCCCCAGCCGGAGCCGGTTGTGGCGGGTACGTCGTCGGAGAAACCGTCAAACTCCTCAAAGAACTCAACGCCTTTGACGAATACGACGTAATTCTCTTCGACGTTCTTGGCGACGTGGTCTGTGGTGGCTTTGCCGCACCCCTCAACTATGCCGACTACGCCCTAATCGTCACCGACAACGGCTTTGATGCCCTCTTTGCCGCCAACCGCATCGCCGCCTCCGTGCGCGAAAAAGCACGAACCCATCCCCTGCGCCTCGCCGGCCTCATCGGCAATCGCACCTCCAAACGGGATCTCATCGATAAATACATCGAGACCGTTCCTATGCCCGTTTTGGAAGTCTTACCCCTCATCGAAGATATCCGCGTCTCTCGCGTCAAAGGGAAAACCCTATTTGAGATGACCGAAACCGAAGCCGCACTCAGTTACGTTTGCGACTACTACCTCAACATTGCCGATCAGATTCTCGCCCTCCCCGAAGGCGTCGTGCCCAAAGATGCCGCCGATCGCGATCTGTTTGCCCTGCTCTCGGACTTCTACCTCAATCCTCAGCAACCCCCAGCCACCGTTGATGCTGAACCCGACTTGATGATGGTCTAACCCCAGATGGTTAACGCCATCAAGAACATCAGTTACAGGTCGTCAAGTCGTGGCCCAAGTCGCAGTCCAACTTGCAGTCCAACTTGCAGTCCAACTTGCAGTAAATGTCAACGACTATTACAGCTTGCCGGGATGAAGCGCCAGAGTTGTCAGCTAGCCTAGTATGATTCAGTACAGGCAATGCCTAATGCCGTTTCAAGACGGAGTACCTTCGACTGAGGCGGATAGACTAGAAATGAACAACGCAGCAACTCCGGGGATAAATAAAAACCATGGCATTTTTCGATAGCTTCACAAGCGCCCTCAAAGAGAAATGGTTGGAGTATTACCAAGCCAACCGCGAATGGCTGAACTTGCATATGCAGGTGGCTGCCGTTAAAACCCCCGATGGAGGTCGTCGTCCTCCGTCCTACTTCATCATTGGTTCCCTAAACGGAATCGAACCGAAGCTGGCCCAACTGATGTTGCCCTTTTCTCGGCTCAATCCCGATCCTGACACCCTAATCGAAGTGATGGGATTGAACTTTGACCCTGACATTGCCCTAGGGTTAGATCCCGAGACTGAACTTCCTAGCCAAGGGTCTGCCCCAACCTCTGACGCGATCGCCGAGGAGACTGAAGACGACCCTTTTGGTGAGTCGGAAACTGGGGACTTCACAGCCGCTGGCGTGGCCGTGAGCAGCCTAGTTTCCGACGAACCCCAACCCCAACCCCCTACCCCAGATGAAACAGCAGACGAAACATCTGAACCGCTTATTGAATCGGAACCCGAGGCGGACATCACCTCAGACGAGATACCCGAAGCCTTAGAGGACGAAGCCTTAGAGGACGAAGCCTTAGCCGGCATCGACGAGACTGAGGAAGAGGATTTAAGTATCCTTGAGAGCGATGAGGCGGAAGAAGCACCTGAAGCCAGCATCATCGAGGATGAATCCACTGAGTCCGAACCTTCAGCTGAAGAAGATCTCAGTATCCTCGACGACCCCTCAGAAGCCTCCACCGATCTCGAAGAGGACGCCGAAGAACTCGATCCCTTTGCCGGACTTTCTGAAGAACCGACGGAGCTAGAAATGCCCGTCGAGGAGAGCAGTGATGATGGCGATGACATGGATTTATCGGCATTTGCTGAGGATGAGTCCTCCGATGACGAGATCAGTGATGACATGGATCTCGATGCTTTCGCAGGTGAAGATGAGTCCTCCGACGATGGCGTTGATGAGATGGATCTTGATGCTTTCGCAGGCGAGGATGAGTCCTCCGACGACGATGGCGTTGATGATATGGATCTCGGTGCTTTCGGCGGTGAGGATGACTCGTCGGATGACGATGAGATGGACTTGTCCGCCTTCGCCGATGACGACAGTTCCGACGATGATGGAGACGACGGACTCGATCTCGGTGCTTTCGGCGGTGAGGATGACTCGTCGGATGACGATGAGATGGACTTGTCCGCCTTCGCCGATGACGACAGTTCCGACGATGATGGAGACGACGGACTCGATCTCGGTGCTTTCGGCGGTGAGGATGACTCGTCGGATGACGATGAGATGGACTTGTCCGCCTTCGCCGATGACGATAGTTCCGACGATGATGGAGACGACGGACTCGATCTCGGTGCTTTCGGCGGTGAGGATGACTCGTCCGATGATGATAACGGGTTCGACCTCGCGGCCTTTGGTGGAGATGATGACGACTCCGGCTTAGGTGATCTCGGCGATGATGACGAACTCGACGAGGCAGCGTTTGGGGCATTGATGGAAGATGACGACGATGAGGAAGATCCTGAGATCTCCAACTTGTTGTCAGACCTTGAATAACACCACTGACCACCCCTGATATTAGGAGAACTGTTCCATGACTGTTGCTGCACAACCCAATGCACAACCCAATGCACTCAACTTTGAGTGTGAAACGGGGAACTATCACACCTTTTGCCCAATTAGCTGTGTGGCATGGCTATATCAGAAAATTGAAGATAGCTTCTTTCTGGTGATTGGCACAAAAACCTGTGGCTATTTCCTGCAAAATGCCATGGGGGTGATGATTTTCGCAGAACCCCGGTATGCCATGGCGGAACTCGAAGAAGGGGATGTATCGGCTCAGCTTAATGATTATGAAGAGTTGAAACGGTTGTGCCAACAAATTAAGCGCGATCGCAACCCTAGTGTCATTGTTTGGATTGGCACCTGCACCACGGAAATCATCAAGATGGACTTGGAAGGATTAGCCCCCAAACTCGAAGCTGAAATCGGCATTCCCATCGTGACTGCCCGGGCCAATGGGTTGGACTATGCTTTCACGCAAGGGGAAGACACAGTCTTAGCAGCGATGGCACAACGGTGTCCGAGTCAGCGGGTGGAGTCAGAAAAAACCGAACGCAATGCCATCAAGCGTCTACTCGATTTCGGCCGTAAGGCAGAGGAGGAGGAAACAGCCACCGCTGAGTATGTTGACCATCCTCCTCTGACCTTGTTCGGCTCCCTCCCAGACCCCGTGGTGACTCAACTGAGTCTAGAACTGAAAAAACAGGGGATTCAAGTCTCGGGAATGCTTCCGGCGAAACGCTATACGGAACTGCCACCCTTAGTGGAGGGGGATTATGTCTGCGGTGTTAATCCCTTCCTCAGTCGTACGGCGACGACCTTGATGCGTCGTCGTAAGTGTAAACTCATTGGCGCACCGTTCCCGATTGGGCCAGATGGAACCCGCGCCTGGGTTGAGAAGATTTGCTCGGTGTTTGGCATTGAACCCCAGGGACTCGAAGAACGGGAGCAAAAGATTTGGGAGAGTGTCGAGGAGTACGTGGCCCTGTTGCGGGGTAAATCGGTCTTCTTTATGGGAGATAATTTGCTGGAAATCTCCTTGGCTCGCTTTTTAACTCGTTGCGGCATGACGGTTCAGGAAATCGGCATTCCCTACATGGACAAACGCTATCAGAAGGCAGAACTGGATTTCTTGGCCAAAACCTGTGATGAGATGGGGGTTCCCTATCCGACGATTGTTGAGAAGCCGGATAACTACAATCAACTGCAACGGATTAAGGAGTCGAATCCTGATTTAGTTATCACGGGGATGGCTCATGCGAATCCCCTAGAAGCTCGTGGCATTAGTACAAAATGGTCTGTTGAGTTTACGTTTGCCCAGATTCATGGCTTTGCCAATACCCGCGATTTACTAGAGTTGGCCACTCGTCCCCTACGCCGCAATGATAATCTCAAGCATTTAGGCTGGGACAAGTTAGTCCAAGAAGAAGCTCAGGTTTAAGGCCCCGAATAGCTCCCTAACTTCCTGAGGGCGATTACCGTATGGGGTCGCCCTCCCTTCCTATTGCCTGCTACCTATTGCCTGCTGCCTATTGCCTGCTGCCTTCTTTACAAATATTTAATTTTTGTTGTTAAAGTCTAAGCTAGGAGTTGCGATCGCTCAATTTTTGGTTTATATTAAGTATCTTAGAAGCCCAAATTCAAGACTCAGAAAATGGGAACTTTGCGATCGCACCATTAGCGCAGCGTGAGCGCAATGTGACGTCAATTTCGCTTGTACTTGTCAATAAACTTTAAAAAAAATAAACTCAACATGGCACAAGATCGCAACCGAACGGCTGTAATCACGGGCGCGTCTTCCGGCGTCGGACTCTACACCGCAAAAGCGCTGGCTTCTCGGGATGATTGGCATGTCGTCATGGCCTGTCGCAATCTCGAAAAAGCTGAAGCCGCCGCCAAGGAAGTGGGACTTCCTGAAGGAAGCTACACCATTATGCACATTGACCTTGGGTCTTTGGCTAGTACGCGCCAGTTTGTCACCAACTTCCGTAGTCTCAACCGTCCCCTGGATGCCTTGGTCTGTAATGCGGCGATTTATATGCCCTTGATCAAAGAACCCCTGCGATCGCCCGAGGGCTATGAACTGACCATGACCACCAACCACCTGGCTCATTTCCTCCTCTGTAACGTCATGATCGAGGACATGAAGCGATCGACCTATGACGATCGGCGTATGGTCATCCTGGGAACTGTCACCCATAACCCCGATGAACTCGGCGGGAAGATTCCCCCGCGTCCCGACTTGGGTAACTTTGAGGGATTTGAAAAAGGCTTCAAAGATCCCGTCACCATGGCCGACGGCAAAGCCTTCGAACCGGTGAAAGCCTATAAAGACAGCAAAGTTTGTAACGTGCTAACCATGCGGGAACTGCATCGGCGCTACCACGAGGAAACCGGCATCACCTTTACCTCCCTCTATCCCGGTTGCGTCGCCGACACGCCTCTATTCCGCAATCACTATCCTCTCTTCCAAAAAATCTTCCCCATTTTTCAGAAATACATCACTAAAGGCTACGTGTCCCAGGAACTCTCTGGGGAACGGGTCGCCGCTGTTGTAGCCGATCCTGAATATCGTCAGTCCGGGGCTTATTGGAGTTGGGGGAACCGCCAGAAAAAAGACCGCAAATCCTTCGTACAGAAGGTCTCCCCCCAAGCGCGGGATGATGAACGCGCCGAACGGATGTGGGATTTAAGTCTAAAACTGGTGGAACTGGCTTAAGGGAACCCTAGAGTCCTAAGAAACCTAGAGGAAAGAAGACCGAGGGAATGACAACAATTCTCTCGGTCTTTAAGATTAGGAGCTATTCCTCTTCTTTTTTGCCTTTACCATTGCTGCTACTGTCCTTGTCCTCATCCTCTGGAGAATGACCGTTTTTACCGACACTATTGGAGGACACCATCGCTCCCATGGCTAACTCTTGACGAACTTTTTCCTCAATGGTGGTGGCAAACTCGGGGTTCTCCTGGAGATAGTTGACGGAGTTATCTCGCCCCTGACCGATATTATCCCCCTCATAACTATACCAAGCACCGCGCCGCTTAATAATGCCCGTTTCTTCGGCGAGATCCAACAGACAGCCAAACTGAGAGATACCCTGGCCAAAGAGAATATCAAACTCAGCAATTCGGAAAGGAGGCGCGATTTTATTTTTAGCGACCTTTACCTTAGCCCGAATCCCATATTCATCAGAGCCTTTTTTCAGGGTTTGGATGCGGCGAATATCTAGGCGCACCGAACAGTAGAACTTGAGGGCGTTCCCGCCGGTGGTGGTTTCGGGGCTACCATAACTAATACCGATTTTTTGCCGCAACTGGTTCAGGAAAATGACCGTGCAGCCGGACTTCCCGATATTTCCGGTAATTTTTCGCAAAGCCTGACTCATCAGCCGGGCCTGTAGGCCGACATGGATATCCCCCATATCCCCTTCAATCTCGGCGCGAGGAACTAGGGCCGCCACGGAGTCAATGACCACTAAATCCACGGCAACCGATCGCACCAGTTGGTCGACAATCTCTAACCCCATTTCGCCGGTGTCCGGTTGGGAGACGAGGAGATTCTCAATATCGACCCCTAAGGCGGCGGCGTAGGTGGGGTCTAGGGCATGTTCAGCATCGACGAAGGCGGCAATTCCACCAGCTTTTTGCGTTTCGGCGATCGCATGGAGGGCGACGGTGGTTTTCCCGGAACTCTCAGGACCATAGATTTCGATGACCCGCCCTTTCGGGAGTCCACCGCCGAGGGCCAAGTCGAGGGTTAAGGCACCACTGGGAATGGTCTCAACGCGCATCCGCGTCGAATCGCCTAACCGCAGAATCGCCCCTTTACCAAAGGAACGCTCAATCTGGTTAAGCACCATGTCTAACGCTTTCTGCTTTTCGGAGTTCTGAGTGATAGGAGTCGCCATACTTGCCTCAATGTTTCGATGAATTGACTAATTGACCCAAATCCAGGCGCTGGACGAACCATCAGCCGGAAGCGGGGTCAAGGTAAACCTGTAGCGTTGCTGGAGAACGACAAGATAGTTTAAGAGCTTGATGTGAAAATGATGTATCTTCGGGGTTTGCAGCAGATACATCATTTTAGTACAGAATCTCTGTTGGAACGGTCATGGGGCAACGGCCAGCCAAGTCAAGGGCAAAAGACCTTACACTAGAAGCCTGACGAGAACGATTGTGCCGGGATTTGCGGTACCCACTTTAATGTATGCACCCTAGTGATTTGCCTGTTCCTGAGGGAAGTTTGACTGTGGCGGGGGTCACGGATTATATCCAATCCCTCCTCGAAGACAATCCCCAATTACGCCCAGTTTGGGTGGTGGGGGAGGTTTCGAGTTGTAAAACCCATCCCTCGGGGCTGTTTTTTACCCTGCGCGATCGCCAGGATGATTCTATTCTCAATGGGGTGATCTGGAAAAGTCAGGTGGCGAAGTTATCCACACCGCCAAAGTTGGGGGAGTTGGTGGTGGTTGGGGGCACGATTCGTCTGTTTCGGGGCCGGGGTCAGTATCAATTGTACGGATTTCAGGTGCTGGCCCTGGGGGCGGGGATGCAGGCGTTACAGTATCAACAACTGCGCAACCGCTTGATGGCTGAGGGGTTGTTTGACCCCAGACGCAAGCGATCGCTCCCCGAACATCCCCAAACCATCGCCGTGGTGACCTCTCCTCAAGCGGCGGCCTGGGGAGATATCCAAAGTACCCTACGCCAGCGTTATCCGGGAATTCAGGTATTACTGTCTCCGACGGGGGTTCAGGGCGATCGCGCGGCGGCCAGTATTGAACGGGCGATCGCGCGGGTGGTGGCTGATGGACGAGCGGAACTGGTGATTTTAGCGCGGGGTGGCGGGTCGTCTGAAGATTTAGCGGTTTTTAATGATGAGCGGGTGGTGCGGGCCGTGGCCCTCTGTCCCTATCCTGTCATCACGGGAATTGGACATCAGCGGGATGAATCCCTGGCCGACTTAGCCGCTGATTTTGCTGCCGAAACCCCCACGGCTGCCGCCAAACAGGCCGTTCCTGACCTCCAGAGTCTCATCCAGGCCCATCGCGATCGCCAGCAACGCCTAGAAGAAGTGATGATTACCTATCTCGGGGGGGTGCGATCGCATCTACATCAATTACGTCAGCGCCTCGATACTACCCCCATTCAGCGCCAACTCAACCAAGAACAGCAACAACTTCGGCAACTCAAACAGCGCCTGATTCACGCCAGCCAGCAACGCTTACAGCAGGCCCAACAACGACATCAGTTTCTGCGCGATCGCCTCACCACCATCAACCCGCAAATTGTCTTAGATCGCGGTTACGCCGTTGTCCGCAATGCCCAGGGGGAGATTGTCCGCACCACCGAAGATCTAAAACCCGGACGTGTTTTGTCCGTGAAACTGGCCCAAGGATGGGTTAAGGTAAAAATCACCTCCACCGGAATTGAGGGACCCGCTCCCTTCAGCCAATCTTAATCTCTGATTCTCTAGTCTCCCGTCGATCTCCCATGACTCACCCTTGGAACTACGAAGCCACCGTCGAAGAAATCGAGAGCATCATTCAAAAAATCGAATCGGGACAACTCAATTTAGAAGATGTCTTCGATAAATTTGCGATCGCCGCCGAACATCTCCAAGACTGTGAGCAATTTCTCGGACAAAAGCAGCAGCAACTCGACCTATTAATTGAAACCCTGAGCGACTAATAAGGGGGTATGTTCATGGATAGTCCCCATGAGAAAGCCTTAAACCGCTGGCTTCATCCCGATTTAGGTATGATTGAGGCGGTAAATTATTCCGTTTCCTCCCCGGTCTATCAACAGTCCTTAACCCTTCGTGACCAAGTTTTACGACAACCTCTGGGGTTATCCATTTGGGCAGAAAACTTAGACCCCGAAACCCATCACGGTCATTTTGGCGTCATTCAATCTTCAGCGAAACTTGCCCCATTACTGGCTTGTGTGGTGATTGTTCCCAAACCTCAAGACAGGGTCAAACTGCGACAGATGGCTGTCCTTCCCGAGGTTCAAAAACAAGGAGTAGGAACCTTTTTAATCAGGGAAATTGAAGAGTATTTAAAGCAACATCATGTCAGAGTTATCAATTTGGCGGCGAGAGTTTCGGCGATCAGATTTTATCAAAAACTAGGCTATCGGTCTATCAGTCCTGAGTTTCTCGAAGTCGGCATTCCTCATCAAACCCTAGAAAAAACACTCAAATAAACGAGGACATCCTAAACTTTTTAGTTTTAGACCGTACTTCACCAATAATTTTTGCTATATTGGCAGTTTTTCAATCTTGACGATTCCACCCTCGATCGCGTCAATTTGCAACCTATAGCCATATAGAAGTGCCATTCCAATTAGGGGTTCAGTCTCTGACTCAGCAACATCAATCTCTCGATACTCTCCATCCCAAATAATTGTTGTGGCGTATAGATCAAATAAGGCATCACTACCATCACCTAAAGTGACAATATCAGAGGCATTCCAAGATAGCCTCAAAGAAGTAATCAACACAGAGGGTAGTGTCAGAAACCCGTTAAAACCTGTATCGATAACCGTATCAATAACTTGTCTTTGCCCACTGGCATTGCCCACAACCAAAGGAAGGATTGCTTCTCGGCGTGCATTCACTGTCCCCTGAATCATGACTACTGCGATAAACTCCGGGCACCGAAGTGATATACAGCATGATGTCCAATACGGATTACCCAAGGTTGAGCCTCGGGATTACGGGCAAATAGGCGACTGGTTGCAGGTAAGACATTATCGGCAACCTCATAGTTGCCTGTTTCGATATCAATTGCAACAATTTTGCCCACATTGCCAGATTCAACTGTCTGTCGAACCTGAGTTTCGTAGAGTTCCTGCCCACGCCGAGCTAGTTCTTCTTTGCTATATCGCCGTTGCCGAACTGTCATAGTCTTGACGTTATCTACTGCTGGACTCGTAAATTGTAGCATTGCTCAGCAGAGAGCCTAAGACTATCCGAACTGTACAGGTTTAGCCTCTTTCGTAAAGCTGAGATGGATTCACTTCTGGCTCCTTAACCGCGTCCTCGTCGGGCGTTCGCGAAGCGTGCGGGAACCGCGATCGCACCCGTGGCTAACCCCACACCCGCAATTCCCACCGTTTGATTCAACGCGCGATCGCCCCGGTTTGCTTAGTCTAAATCACCCCTGTCAAGCCAAGTTTTCCCGAGAAACGCCCGTTGACCGGGTCTGCAATATTGCTATCCTGGATGAAAACCCAGGCAGTTCTTTGAGCGGGTCTGCCCCTTCAACGTTGTCAACCACTCCTGAGACTGCAGGTAAAAGGCTTATCTGTCGTGTAAGCCTCATCTTGTTCAGGACTATTGTCCATAGCCTACTCTATGGGATTTCCATCATGCATGAAGCACAGCCCAAGGGCACACTCATTCACACACGCTACAAAGTTTTGGGAATCTTAGGGCGTGGCGGCAGCGGCTTTACTTACCGGGTTGAAGACACGCTTACAGGGCGACAGATTGCCCTAAAGGAATTATCGTTCAGGGGATTGAGCAACTGGAAGAAACTGGAGCTATTTGAGCGAGAAGCTCAAATTCTAGCATCCTTAGACCATCCAGCTCTTCCCGACTACGTGGATTATTTTCAGGTAGATACAGACGATAACCGCCTGTTTTACATTGCCCAAAACATTGTCGAGGGGACCTCGCTGGCTGATTTAGTATGGCAAGGGGAGCGCTTTACAGAAGCAGAAGCCAAACGCATCGCCAAAGAAATTGTGCAGATATTACAGTATCTGCATGGGCTGAATCCGCCGGTTATTCACCGGGACATTAAGCCCCAAAATATCATTCGGGGCATCGATGGTCGTATTTTTCTGGTCGATTTTGGTGCGGTGCAAACGGTGTACCGAAACACCAGCGCGATGGGGAGTACCGTAGTGGGGACTTATGGCTATATGGCTCCTGAGCAGTTTCGAGGTCAGGCAATTCCTGCCACGGATTTATATGGGCTGGGTGCAACGTTACTGTGCCTGTTAACCCATCAGAACCCAGGGGATCTGCCCCACAATCGCCTCAAAATTGACTTTCGCCCCTACGTCAGTGTCTCGGAGTCGTTTGCGAATTGGCTCGATACTCTACTGGAACCTCTCATAGAAGATCGCTTCGCCTCGGCCTGCGAGGCCCTGGCTGCCCTAACCCATGCCCGCTCACCGCGCAATCTACCGCAGGTACGACGAAAACCCTCGGGTAGTCGCATTCAACTGTCACGCAGTCAGCGACACCTTTCAATTTATGTTCCCCCCGGTGGACTGCGGTGTGAAACCTTATTTCTTGGTGTTTTTGCACTGGTGTGGAATGGCTTTATGGTGATGTGGACGGGAGTGACTTTGTTGAGTGGCGCCTTTATCTTTTTTCTGTTTTCCATTCCGTTTTGTATAGCAGGCGCTAGCATGATAGGAATGTTCTTCAATAACCTATTAGGGAAAGTGGTGTTTGAGGTAAAAGGGGATCACTTTACCTTTAGCCGCGAAATTCTTGGCTTGCAGCAAACTCACACGGGCGCAACCCGTGATCTTTACGATGTTGACCTACGGGTGGCATACACCCGAAACAATATAGCGGTGAAGGCTGTGACCCTAATGGAGGGGGTGCGTACCCACAAGTTTGGCATGATGCTCTCGGACCCAGAGAAGGACTGGCTAGTAGCTGAAATCAAGGCATTTATTGAGGGGCAACCACACTAGGCGGCTTGGGGGAAATAATCGGTGTCTATCACTGTTCTAGGGGGATCTTCACCTAACGCTCTTCGGACAGTGGAGAGAGTTGCCCTGTTAATCTAAGTGTTCTTATTTTCAATGGTATCAGCAAGGCAGCGGCTATACACTTTATCCCCTCAACCCACCGGATCGTTTCGGACTAACAACGAGAGAATAAGGGTTTCAGCCGCCTCTCAGGACTATTAAGTCAACGAGAACATAGGGGTTTCAGCGTTCGTACAGAAAAATGTCCGGACTATTGCCCCCTAGGACCTTGGAAAAACAGTGTCTGGTACTCGGAATCACTGAGCGATCGCACCTTAGGAGGGGTTTATGTTGCCCGACTGGGTGGATTGCATGGGGTACAAAATGGTCGGTGTGAAAAATTTTTCGCCCCTACGATTCGTCGGGAAATACCGTAAAAATATCAATTCCTAATTTGTCCTGAATCAGAGATTGGGCCTGGTTCGGATTCTGATAAATTAACTCCAACAATTCCCTAGCCGTTAATCCCACTTCTTGCGCGTAAAAACCAACCTCAGACATAATCCGTGCTTCTGATTGGCGTAAATACATACTTAAACAGTGACGAGCCTGAGTTGAGCTGTCCCGCTGGGTGCGAAAAAAGGCCAGGGCATTCAGTAGCCGGTCTTCATAAGGCGCTAAGGGCTTTAAGTCTAACGATTCAGGACGGTTAGAAGTCATAGGTATCGAGCCAATAAAAAAGTAGATTTCATGAGATGACCTAACCCGAAAAACATCAGAAAAAACGAATCTCAAGTACGGATCCCCACAAGACCCTCTATAATACAAACATGATATCCAAGCAGCAGCGCAATAGAGGTCAATGGCATTGTCTCGCCAAAACTCGAAACGTCCCAGGACTCAATCGGCGATGGGCTTTGGGATATTCCTACTTGGGCTGACGATCGCCATCACCATCCAGCGAGGACAGAATCAAGACCCGGCGTTGGTGACAGCCCCCCCCCAACCCTCCTCCCCAGAGTCCGAGGAGGACCGGCGTGAGTTCGGCCAGGATACCCTCGCCGACCCCCCGGCGGCTGATTCGGCTGAGGATGTCCCAGCCCCCAATCCTGAAACGGGCGATCGCAGTTTTGACCAAACGAACTTCATTGTCCGCGCGGTGCGTCGGGTTGAACCCTCGGTGGTACGCATTGAACCTCAGCGCCTCTATTCCGGGGATGACCTGGGACCCTCGGACTTACTCGAACCCATCCCCTACCCGCCCTATTCCCAAGGTGCCGGAACCGGCTTTGTCATTGATGACCAGGGCCATCTTCTCACGAACGCCCATGTGGTGGGCAATGCTGAACAGGTGCGGGTCGTCCTCCATGATGGCCAAGTGTTGCGCGGCCAAGTCCTCGGACGTGATCCGGTGACCGATGTAGCGGTGGTTAAACTCGAAGGGGTTAGCCTGGCCCCAGTTCCCATCGGCGACTCCGATGACCTCAAACCCGGTGAATGGGCGATCGCCATCGGCAATCCCCTCGGCTTAGATAGTACCGTCACCATGGGTATCATCAGTGCCACAGGACGCAGTAGCCGCGAAATTGGGGTTCCTGAACGCCGCGTGGGATTCATTCAAACGGACGCCGCCATCAACCCGGGCAACTCCGGGGGCCCCCTCCTCAACGCATCAGGGTCAGCCATTGGGATGAACACCGCCATCCTGGATGGGGCCCAGGGACTCGGCTTTGCCATCCCCATTAAAACCGCCCTGCGGGTCGGACAGCAAATCATCAGCGATGGAACCGCTCAACATCCCTATCTTGGCGTTCGTCTCAAAACCCTTGATGCGGATCTCAAAGCGGAATTGGCCGAAGAAAACAACTTTCCTAAACTGAGCGTTAACCAAGGGGTCTTGATTGTCAATGTCGTCCCCGAATCTCCCGCCGAAGCCGCTGGCCTACAAATTGGCGATGTCATTCTCCGCATTGGTGACGTCTCGGTCGTGAATTTTGAAAGCGTCCAGCGTATTGTGGAAGAAAGCCGTATTGGTGAAACCCTGGAATTAGGAATTTCGCGGGGTGAACAACAACTAACCGTAGAGGTTCGCCCCAGCCAACTTCCCTCGTCCTCTTACGCTCCCTAACTCCTGCGACAGACAAAATAAGACATATACACCCTGAACACCAATCTATCTAAAGGGTGTTCTTATTGTTTATACGTCCTAACAGGATTGTCCATATTACCGCACTCACTCCCATGACCAATCGTCTCGCCAACAGTCAAAGTCTCTATCTTCGCAAACATGCCGAGAATCCCATCGATTGGTGGTATTGGTGTGATGAAGCCATCGAATTAGCCCGCCAGGACAACAAACCCATCTTTCTCTCGGTGGGTTACTCCAGTTGTCACTGGTGTACCGTCATGGAAGGAGAAGCCTTCTCAGACCCCGAGATTGCGGACTATCTCAACAACCAGTTTGTCCCCATCAAAGTCGATCGCGAGGAACGCCCGGATATCGACAGTCTCTATATGCAGTCCCTGCAACTCATGTCAGGACAAGGAGGCTGGCCCCTCAACGTCTTCTTACTCCCCGAGAGTCTGGTTCCCTTCTATGGCGGTACCTATTTCCCCGCCGAACCCCGCTATGGTCGGCCCGGCTTCCTACAAGTCCTGACGCAGTTACGGAACTACTACGACAACGAAAAGGACAAGTTAGACCGCATCAGCGAAGATATGCTGACGGCCTTACAACAAGCCGCCGAACTTCCCGCCGAGTTCAAAAAGATTGAGAACGCCTCCCTCCTCAATGACCAACTCCTCCAACAGGGATTAGAAGCCAGTATCCGAGTCCTACAACCGGAAGGGGCCCCCTGTTTTCCCATGATGCCCTACGCCCAAACCGCCCTACGGGGAACCCGCTTTCAGTTAGATAAAGACTTTGTGGCCCAACCCCGCTGCGACCAACGGGGCTTTGAGTTGGTACTAGGGGGAATTTTTGACCAGGTGGGGGGTGGATTTCACCGCTATACCGTGGATGCCACCTGGACGGTTCCCCATTTTGAGAAAATGCTCTACGACAATGGGCAAATTCTCGAATATCTCTCTAATCTATGGTGTTCCGGCACTCAAGACCCCGCGATCGCCCGAGCGGTGAGCCTCACGGTGTCTTGGCTCAAACGGGAGATGATGGCTCCTGAAGGCTATTTTTATGCGGCTCAAGATGCCGATAATTTCACCAGTCCCCAGGAACGGGAACCCGAAGAAGGGGCCTTCTATGTTTGGTCTGACGCGGAGTTACGGGAACGACTCACCTCAGAGCAGTATCAGGCCCTAGAGGCGGAATTTCATATCTCCAAAGCGGGGAATTTTGAGGGAAATACCGTCCTACAGCGTCGCCGGCCCGGAGTTTTAAGTACCTTGGCGGAAGAGGCGCTACAGTGCCTGTTTGAAGGGCGCTATGGCACAGGTATGAGCCGGGAGCAGCCCTTCCCCCCAGCGCGGGATAATCAGGAGGCGAAATCGCAAGATTGGGCCGGTCGCATTCCCCCAGTCACCGATACGAAGGGGATTGTGGCTTGGAATAGTCTGGTCATTTCCGGCTTAGCCCGGGCCTCGGTGGCCTTTGCGGAACCGGAGTATTTAGCCATCGCCACCACGACAGCGGATTTTATCCTCAATCATCAATGGATTGAGGGACGCTTCTATCGCCTCAACTATCAGGGAACGCCCTCGGTGTTAGCCCAATCCGAGGATTATGCTCTGTTTGTCAAGGCTCTATTAGATTTGGTGGAGGCGGGAGCGCCGGATTATCTCGATGCAGCCATCAATGTGCAAGCGGAGTTTGATGAGCATCTCTGGAGTGATGAGTTTGGCGGTTACTATAATGCGGCCCAGGATACCAGTGGCGGGGCGATCGTCCGTGAACGGACTTATACGGATAATGCCACCCCAGGGGCTAATGGCGTCGCAGGCATGAATTTGGTGCGTTTGTCTCTCTATGGGGAGGAATTACTCTATTTGCAGCGGGCGGAAGCGCTGTTAAATGCCTTCTTGCCTATTTTGCAAAAGATGCCCCAAGCGTGTCCGAGTTTGTTTGGGGCCTTGGATTGGTTCCAGAATGCTACAGTGGTGCGAACCACGGCTGAGGAAGTGGCTCAGTTAAAGGGGCGCTATCTGCCCGCAACGGTGCTGAAAGAGGTGACGGAACTGCCGGAAGGGGCGGTTGGCTTAGTCTGTCAGGGCTTAAGTTGTTTGGAACCGGCCCGCGATCGCAACAGTCTCTTAGCACAACTCGAACAAAGTCAAACCCGCATCGGTATCAGTTAAAGACTTGTGATGCTCAAGAGAGATTGCCAGACTCATCGCCAGATGACGGGCTAAGATTGAAGCGGTTTAGTTTAAGTCAATCTATCTCCGTCCAGGGTTCTGGGGGCCCGGTTGCGGCCACTCCCGTCCCGGACTAGAGATTCCCGATTTATGGGTGACAGTCCTGAAACCTATCCTTAAGGTGGAATGTGAGATAGTTGATCTAACTCGTACTTTTGGGCAATTCCTCTCAGAAATCACTCTGATGAAAGAGGTTTAAGGCTCAAAGGTAACGAGTTACACCAATGATGATCATCACTCCCCCTAGTTCACCGCAGGTCTCTGTAGGGGCGAATGGCTGTTCGCCCCTTAGGGGCCAATTGCTCATCCCGCCGATGGTCGGTTTAGTCTTAATCACGATCAGCGGCATTGTTGACGGATGTATCTCCGCTATTAGGAGGGTTTATGAGTTCCTCTTCTCGTTCAAATTCCGATTTTAATGACACGATGCAGTCTCCACTTCATCCTCCCAATCCAGATCCGAAAGAGTCCGTAACTGATCACGCCCAAACGGCCGACGCCTTATTACGCCCAAAACCCCCGGTTCCACCGCCGCCCAAGGAAAAACCGGAACCTTCAGCTGCTGAGGCTGCGGCCCCCGAATCTGAGCCTTCTCAACGGCCGGTTCCCATTCCTCCCCCGAGTGAGCCGAGGCAATATCGAGCCATTGGCGTGGTTCGTGGCCGCTATATTCCTTCGGAGGAGCAAATCACCCAGGGGATGCTTCAAACCGCCGATGACATGGCCGTTGAGGCGGTGTTATTAGGACGGGTGATGAGTTTAGTAAAAAACCATATTGATCTCGAACAAGACCATCTCTGGGTGGTCTATCCCCGAACGGGCCAGCGAGATGGAAATCTCCATTTGCAAATTGTCGGGGTCTGGGAACCTGAAAAGCTCAATCAAGAAGAATCAGAGTCTGAGCTTCCTCCCCTGTCCTCTGAGGAGGTTCATGAGGGCTATTTTTCCGTTCGCGGTGAAGTGGTGTTTTATTCGGAAGAAGAGCAGCGCGTGATTGTGAAAATCCGTCAAGGCCCCCGCAAGGCGGGACAGCCTCCGAAATTCTTTAAGGTGGCTCTCAAGGGAACGGCGACGGGTCGCGTTTTACGACATTTTTGGTCGTTTGAGGTCGAGCGTCAGGGTCAGGACTTAGTGATTTTGACGGGAGAAAATATGGGTGTGATGCCCCCGAAACGTCAGACTCGCTCCAAGTCGCCCCAAAATCGTCGCCCAGGCCGTCGTAAGTCTGGCTCCGGTTCTAAGGGGAGTCGCCCGACCCCTCGCCCTAAAAAGGTCAAGGAGTCCCAACCCCCAGCTTCTGAATAGATGACTGATAACCTCGATTTTCTCCTACGTAGGGGCAATCCTTTGTGGTTGCCCTCCGTGTAAAGTCGGGGTTTTTCCCCGTTTATGATGCTAATGCCCTTTAGATGATAGGAGAGAAACACATCATGCCCTCAAACGATAGTGGCCGCCTGGTTCTCAATCATTCAACTCATGTGGATGGGTTGATTCCGGTGTTGGAACGGTTAGTCTCGTTCCAAGGGATTCGCACCATTACACCGGGAGTTATTTCGCGATCGCGTGGCCACATTCCCAAGTTAAAATTACGGGTGTCGGTTCCCATTCGTGGGGGCTATAAGGCGATCGCCCGCGCCGGAAAAACGGTTCAGGAAGTCTTTGTTCTCACAACCCTCTCCAAAGGGGAGTTAGAACAGGCGATCGCCGAAAGTCTTAATTAACGAAACGGAATGGGTGCCGATGGTCAAATTACAAAATAATCGTCTCAAGTTAATCTTGGGGATTCTGGCTGCTGTCGTCTTGTTATCAGGGACGGTGGTCCTTTTAGCTTGGAGTGAGGGAACGGCTGAGTCGGGAGAGGACTTATGGGAAGTTCTGGAAAATGTCATTATTACCCTGATGGGGGAATATCCTGATAAGCCGAGAACGATTCCAGGTCGAATCATTCAGCTATTTTTATTGGTGTTTGGAACCTTTTTATTTGGGACAATTATCGGTAAAATCTCCTCTCTTTTTGTCACTCATGCTCTCTGGAAACAAAACCAAATGAAGCGATTTAATAATCACATTATCCTCTGTAATTGGAATGGCAAAGCGGCAAGCATTATCCAACAATTACTAGAATCCAATCATGGAGAACCCTTAGATATTGTGGTCGTCTCGGCTTCGGAAGTCGTCGATGCCCGAGATTTCCATCATTTCGAGAATGTTCACTTCATTCAGGCAGATCCCACCCATCATGTCACCTTAGAAGACTTACAAGCCTTTCAAGCCAAGGCCATTATCTTACTCGCGGATGACGAAAGTTCGGGGCCTGATGAAAAGAATGCCTTAATTGCCCTGGCGGTGAAGCATTTAGAACAAACGCCGGGCAAGCAAAAAGACATTCATGTAATTGCGGAATTAGTGAATCTCGATCGCCGCCGCCATCTCCAGGAGGCTGGGGTGGATGAGGTGGTCTCGGCCCGAGATTATAGTTCGGGAATTATTGCCCAAAGTGCCATTTTTCGGAATATGTCGGTGGTCTATCAGCAACTGCTGACTTACTCCGATGACTCCAATGAGTTTTATTTTATTCAACCGGGCAATTATCCCTCGGAGTTGTTGGGGAAATCGTTTTCGGAGTTGGGAACTTGGATTAGTAATTACAGTGGCAAGCACCCTAATAATCCCCTGTTACTCTTGGGGGTGAAACGGGGGGATGGGCAAATTCTTCTCAATCCTAAACCCAGTCATTTTGACCATTTAGAGGAAGAGGACAGTTTAATTGTCATGGCGTTCCGTAATGTTGAACGCATCGTCTAAACTGTGAACTCTTTAATGCGTTAAGCCGCAATTAATCGCTGTTGGGCCAACTGCGATCGCCCCCGAATCGCCGCTTCCTCATCCTCTTGATGGAGTTGTTGCAGACAGGGTTCAATCTGTTGCTGGATGTCCGTCTCGCCCAAACTCTCGCCCAAACTCTTGGCCAAAGCTTCTAAGCCCACAATAGCAGCATAACGAACCACCCATTCGGGATCAGCGGTGGTGGCGAGTAATCGCTCCAGTACCCGCCTCTGGGCCTCCTCCCGTTGACTGGGGTCTAGGTTCTGCCATTGTATACGACCTAAACCCCGGGCAGCGGCGCGACGGACACTGAGGGCAAAGTCCCCAGCGGCGGTGAGTAGGACTTCTAAGGCCCGGGGGTCGCCAATTTCGGCTAAGGAACGGATGGCCCAGGCTCTGGCCCCATAATTATAGCCATCTAGATGTTCTAAGAGGGGGGCTACGGCCGGCTCGCCGATGGCCACTAACCCCTGAACGGCGGCTACGGCGGCCCCAGGATTGTTAAATCCCAAGACTTCGATGAGTTTCGGCACGGCTTGAGGATCGCCCGTTTGGGCCAGCGATCGCACGGCCATGAGTAAACTGACCGCCGAATCGGCCTGATCAACGTCAGCCAAGAGAGAGTCGAGAGTCATCATTGAATGAAGAAACAGTCAGTCGTTACAAGAGTTTATCCATCTGGGTCATGATATCGATGGCGGCTTCGTCCAGGTCATCGATTTGGGCAAGGTGATGTTCTAAAATCCCTTTGAGGGCAATCAGTTTGAGGCTATTTTCGGCCAAGGTTTCGGCGACGGGAGTGACGGCTTTGAGATAGCCGATCGCCCCAACATCCATCAGGGCCGCCCGCCGTAGTTGTAATTCTGGGGAGCGTAAGGCGGCGATGAGGCGATCGCCATACTGGTCATCTCCCGTTAACTGGTACAGGGCCCGGGCGGCGGCAAAGCGTACCCGAGGCACATCATGCTCTAAAAAGGGATATACCTGCTCAATGGCTTCCGTCGCTTTCAAGGCTCCCAACGCCTCTAGAATCGCATCGTAGGGCTGTACCAGGTGCGGTTTTCCGGGGACACGAACCGCCGCCTCGACACCGCCTTCGAGCAATGCCACTAAACTCGGAATCGCTTGAGCATCTGCCAACGCCTCTAACGCTTGAGCGGCAGACTCGCGCACATAATAATCGGGACAGCGTAAACTTTCAATCAAGGCGGGAACCGCTCGTAAATCCCCGAGTTTGCCCAGGGCTTTGGCTGCATTACGACGCAGGGGATAGCCACCACCAGGGGAACGATCCACGGTATCACTGAGAGCCTCAATCAGAGCCTTCAGACCGCGATCATCACGGACACGAAAACGCCCCAGCCACCAAGCTGCATAGTAGCGAGTGCTGGGGTCGTCGGTTTGTTGTAAATTGGCGATCGCCTGTTCCGTCGTCCAAGACTCGGCGGCGATCGCAACGTCGGTTTCAGACGGCTGCATGAAAAAACGAGACTTGCGCTTACTCTTGAGATTCTCCGTCAGAACTGGCTTCGGGGTCAAATGTCACCGGTTGAATGCTGACAATTTCTCCCCCCATACGAGTAATCCGTCGCATCTCTTCATTCATACGGTTGTAGGGAACCGTCATGAAAATGCTGTCACTGCTACGAATAGGATAATCGTTATTATCGGTTCCCGGAGATTGGCGCAGTCCGCGAACCTCATAGCGGAACATACGACTCCCGGACGGAGTGCTACTGTTTAGCGCTGTAGAACCCATCATCGTGATTTCTCAACTCCTCTGTATTGGCTGTCGCGAATCCATACTGTGATCGGTTCAGGGAGGGGACAGGGATTAGCTGTCCCCATCTCTGAACGGTTAGGGAGAATCGAGGTTTTAGTTAGTCTGACCTGGATTCTCCGGCGTCAACCCATCCTAGTTAGCGGGTTCGATGCTGGCCACTTTCCCACCTTCACGCTGAATGCGTTGTAAGGTTTGGGAGAGGCGGTTGTAGGGAACGAAGAAGGAACGGCTGCTGCGACGCACAGTGGGAGTTCCACCACGACGCAGGTTATTGGGATAGTTCCGTCCCAAGAGTTTCGTCACTTCAATGCGGTACATCCGAGTGTCGGCGTCACCGGTGGCGGACAAGCCGTAGGTCCGCGACGGGGCCACGCCAGCCTTCGAGGGACGATAGGCCCAACCTTCGTTCGAGTTGGAGGGGCCAACCACCGTCGATGAGCTGTTGCGTCCGAGTTCTTGGGCTAGGCGAGACTCCGAACCCCGCAGTTGAGCGCGATCGCTGTTAGCGTAACCGCGATACAACTGGAACATCCGGGTGAAGCCCACGGTTTTTTGACCCCGTTGGGTGCTAAACCCACGATAGTAGGGGACAATGTTGTCGCCGAAGTTCTCGACATACTCGACGGAATCGATGTAGGAATCGATGTCTGCGTCGTAGCCTTCGTTTTGGTACAAGTCCAAGTGGAAGATTACTTCGCTCTCGTCGTAGGGTGCGCGTCCGAGCAGATGTTTGTAGTTCAACTCGGTAAAGCGAGTCTGAAAGTTGGTGTAAAAGAACTTTGTCTTATACAATTCAGACTTAGCCACGCAGCGAACGAACTCGCGCAGGGTGATGCTGCCATCGCATAACAGCGATTCAGCACTCGTCAGGCGTTCCGATGCCATGACGTAATCGTTCCCCAAAAGCTGACGGTAGACGGCGCGGATGGCAATCTGAGCTTCGTCTTCCGTCCAGTTGGGGCGCAGTTCGACCCGGTTCGTGTCATCGTAGGCCGAGGTGCCGAGACGGGTTGCAGCGGTAGTAATAGCCAAAGTCTATCCTCCTAATTTTTTAACGACGGATATAAAAACAGCCCGGAACAGAAAACAACTTCAAGCATTGATGCTCTGTAGCTGCTTACCGTTCCGGGCTAGAAAGGCGATCTAGCTTAGAGCGTTAATCGCGTAGTCGAGGTAGGAGTTGGCTTCAACAGCGGAATCGCCGGAAAGACCGTGGTTGGCTTTGATGTATTTCAAAGCTTCAACGTACCAGCTGGGGGACAGCTCGAAGGTACGGTTGATTTCGTCAATACCGGCAACGAGGTACTCGTCCATAGGACCAGTTCCACCAGCCACGAGGCAGTAGGTGACCATGCGGAGATAGTAACCGATGTCACGCGCGCATTTGGCTTTACCTTCAGCGGTCGAAGCGTAGTTCGGTCCCTGCATTTGGGTGGTGTAGGGGAACTTGTTGTAGACCGCTTGAGCAGCGCCATCCACGAGAGACTGAGCTTTGTCGGTCAGTTGGCGAGCAGCTTGCAGGCTGGCATTAGCCTGACGGAAACGACCAAACGCGGTTTGGATTTCGGTGCTGCTCAGGAAACGACCTTGAGAATCAGCTGCGGCGACGGCTTCGGTTAACGGGGTTTTCATTGTTGAATAATCTCCTGTGTTACAGTTTCAAATTAATTTTGAAAGTTGGAATCGATATGGTGTATCGATGACGTCTGAATCGTCAGACTGCAAGGGTTGCGAATTACGCAACAGCAGCGGCGGCGCGATCGAAGTAGGTGCCGATTTCAGACATCAGGCTGCTGCAATCTCCGGGGGTGATTCCAGAGGGATCGCCTGCGATTTGCAGAGCCGCTTCTTTCATTTTTTGAACGCCGACGGCAACGGAAGCACCGGGGGTTCCCAGAGCCACGTAGGTTTCACGTAGACCGTTCAAGCAGCGATCGTCGAGGACGCTAGCATCGCCAGAGAAGATGGCATAGGTGACATAGCGCAGGATGATTTCCATGTCACGCAGGCAAGCAGCCATGCGGCGGCTGGTGTACGCGTTTCCACCAGGAGCAATCAGTTGGGGCTGCTCAGCGAACAGAGCGCGAGCTGCGTTAGCCACGATGGTGGATGCGTTGCTGGTGATGCGGTTAACCGAGTCCATGCGCTTGTTGCTGTCTGCAACCATTTGTTGCAGTGCATCGAGCTGGGAGGCAGAGAGGTACTCGCCACGAGCGTCAGCTTGAGAAACGACTTTAGTGAATGCGTCGAACATGAATTAATCTCCTACTTAACTTGAGATGGGCTGGTCTAGTTCAAACGAGGTATTTTAACGGTTTGGCTCCTAGACGGTAGCCTGGGCGAGAAACCGACGGCTGACAAAACTGAGAAAGTTTCTGTCTTAGATGAGAGAGTGCGAAAATCGCTGAAACTCAACTTCCGTCGAATTGCTCATGCCCTTCCGATAAATTTATACACCGCCACAGAGCATTTGTGAGTTACGTTTTGTAAAGATTTTAAGAAGACCGAGATCCTCTCTTTACCTCTGTTGACCCTCGGAACCTGGATTGTGATCCCTTTGATAGAAACCGACAGAATAGGTGTGAGCCGCAAGATATCGGCGATTTACCTGCTCCGAGCTGGCTGGAAAATCAGGGACTTTCCCCTCGGGATCTGTCTCAACTGCTCCCGTGAATGTAACGGAGATCACCTGAGGGGACTTTACAAAACTCTACAAAACGACCCAGATCTACACCGTATCTAGTTGAGTGACGGATGGGGTCAGGTCGGGCCTGACTCATCAGTTGTTTTTTAGTAGACTCGGGTTAACACTGTGTGAGCTAACCCCTATCAGATTAAGAGCCAGCTCCTATCCCGTCCACCTCAGTTGTGACTAATGTTACAGAAGTAAATAATTCGTTATCTCAAGCAATACTGTACAAGAACCAAAAGTTGCCCGAAAAGACGGCCAACCCTTCATATACTGGTGATTTCACAGAGAAACCTTCGTAAAGAACCTGGGGATATCTTTAACATTTCGTAATCTATTGTCTCCATGCCAAGCCCCTAAAATCGAGAAAATCCTAAGGGTAGAGGGTCTGAGTGCTAGTGACCTGAGACCGGACTCGCCCGTGTCCCTCAGAGAAAGCGTTACCCTGAAGGGAGGATTTTTGTTCCTCACACCGTTAGCCCCTTTGTAACCATGAGCGAAAACGTTTCCCCACGCCCCCAGTCTGCTCCAACTCCCAACCTTGACACGGCGTTCTCAGGTTTGCCCATAAAAGGACGCTACCGAGTCTTAAAATCTCTGAGCCATGATGGACGCACGGTGTTGGCTCTCGATGAAGACACTCCATCTCAGACCTTTTGTGTGGTGCGATCGCGCGATCGCCATCGCGGCGAACTCCCCCTGCCCTACCCCGTGTTAATGCGTTGGGAGCAACTAGAAGACCATCCCCACCTGCCCAACCTACAAGCCGCCTTTGAAAGCAACGGCATCCAATATCTCGTAGATGAGTACATTCACGGCAAAACCGCTGAAGAACATCTACAACTTCAGGGAACCTGGACAGAAGAGCAAATTCGTCAACTGCTCAATCACATCTTACCCACCCTGCGGGATCTCCACGATCGCCAACTCCTGCATCGAGACATTAAACCTCAAAACCTAATCCAACGGGACGGCCAATGGATATTAGTCGATCTCAGCGCCCTCCATTGCACCGCCAGCCCCAACGGCCCCGAAGCCGAAGCCCTCAGTGGTTCCGCTGAATATGCCGCCCCCGAACAAATCCAAGGACATCCCCTCCCCAGTAGCGACCTCTACAGCCTCGGGGCCACCTGCGTCCATCTCCTCACCGGCCAGTCTCCCTTCGACCTCTACGATGATCATCAGGGAACTTGGCACTGGCGCGATCGCACCCGTTCCTCCATTACGCCTCAACTCACACGGGTTCTCAACCGGCTGCTGCATCCCGATCTCAACTGTCGTTATCCCAGCGCCGACGCTGCTCTCAGAGACCTCAATCGCTTTGACTTACCGATCAACTGGGACGCCCTGCTTGTCTTGCGTCCCCTGTCCGGCTTACTTGCCGCCTCCTTTGCCCTAACCCTGTTACAACTCGGGGGACAACGTTCCCCGCAACTGGAATACAATGCCGATTCCATCAGTCCGTCCTTGGATAAAGTCATCCCCAGCAAAGGTAACAGCGGCCCTAGCGTCGAAACCCTAAGCCAAGGGAAAGAATCCATCTGGGCAGTAGCCGTGAGTCCAGATGGCGCCATCGTGACCGGACGAGGAGATGGCAGCATTGAAATTCGCCACCCGCACCGCCATCTTCCCACCGAATTTCAGGCCCATCCTCAATCGGTTTTCAGTGTCGCCGTTAGCCCCAACGGCCAGCTCCTCGCCACCACTGGCAACGATAACGCCATTAAAATTTGGGACATGCAGCGGGGAAATCTGCTAGCGACCTGGCACGGACATTTCGATGACGTACATCATCTGCAATTTAGCCCCAATGGTGATGTTCTAGCCAGTGCCGGCCGTGATGGCCGCGTCAAAATCTGGGATATGACCCATGCTCCTCGCCAGTCTGTGCGCGATCGCAACTCCACCCCTCGCTACACGCTCCATGCCCATCGTGGGGAAGTTCGCAGTCTTGCCTTTAGCCCCAATCACCGCTTTCTCGTCACGGCAGGAGCCGATGGGAAGGTGCATCTGTGGGATTGGAAAACCGGCGACTATTTACGGCCCCTTGTCTCTAGCGGCTCGGAAATTTGGTCTGTTGCCATCAGCCCGGATGGTGAAACTTTGGCCACCGGCAATAAAGATGGAACCGTTGAGTTATGGAACATCCGTAGCGGTGGACGGCCCCGTCAAAACACCCTACATCGTAACGCCGTAGTCTCCCTGGCGTTCAGTCCTAACCCGGTGTCCTCGACCCTCGGCTCGGAGTATCTACTGCTGATTGGAGATGCTCATGGAGATATGTCTCTGTGGTACACCAAGAGCGGTAGCGTCAATGAGATTAAATCCCATCAAGGCTGGGTCAGCTTCGACTTCACTGCCGATGGTCAATCCTTTGTCAGTGGGGCGTTTGACAATCGCCTACAAGTCTGGGGTCTTCAGTCACTTCTAGAGTGAACTCCCCCCCCTCGTTCCTTGGCTGAAGCCAGGGAACGCCCCCAGGGCTGCTCGGCCGCCCGCTCAACTCTCCACTGAACCTTTATCCCCTCCAAAGAGCTTCTTACCCAAAATCTGGAGAGACAACAAGAACAGCCCTAAAGCCGCAAAGCCAAACACAAAGGTCGCCAAAGCACTCAACCCCATCACCAAGGTACGAACCGCCGCCGCGATATTGAGGGCTGTTTGGTTATCCGTGGCGAGAGGCTTTTCCGCGAACGTCTGCACAATCGAGAGAGTCAAGCGATAGAGCAACAGGGAAATGGTGGCTGAGGTAAAGGAGCCGGTAAAACCCCGTAGAATTGTACGAGTATCATTAGGCGTTTGAGTCATGTAGCACAAGTTGGTCTGAATAGGACAAAAAATAGGGGACAAGAAGGCAATAGGCAATAGGCAATAGGCAATAGGCAATAGGCAATAGGCAATAGGCAATCTTCGATTGCTATGATTTAAGACGGGATGGGTGAAGAAGCAATTAGGCCTCCTTGAAGAAGCGGATTAACTCGCGAGCGCGATCGAGAAACTCAGCATCAGCATTCAGTTTGGCGATCGCCCCTTGAGCCTCCCGAGCCAGGCGGTCATGATCAGAGGTGTTTTGAGCCTCCAAGGTGCGGTGAGAACTCATCAAACGAGTTAGATCCTGACGCAGGCCCTCCAGTTGGCGTTGTTGGGCTGAGATTAGGGAGTTCGGTTGCTCGGGATTCATCTGAGCCGAGAGAGTTTGTACATTCTGCTCCAGGGCGAAGACGCGATCGCGCAAACTCAACAAATCCTCACGAGGATATTTTACGGCCTCATCAATCGTTTGCAGACGGCTGGTTAAATATTGATAAAAGGCGATCGCCGGTCGTAACCCCGTCAGCAACAAAGCCGCCACCGAACTAATATAGCCGATACGGCTCACCCCCGCGATCGCCAGCACATAGAGCGTCAACGCCGATAGGCCATGAAGAACAACCGCCACGGAACGCGATCGCCGCACAATCAAAGTCACATAACGCACCTGCTCCCCATCCACCGGAATCCCCTTCTCCTGAGACTCCTGGGCCTCCGCCACCACCTGTTTCGCCTTAAAATGGACATTCCAAGGAATCGTCGTAATCACCATCAACCACCAAAAACTGACCGCCCCCACCACCCAATCGATAAAATTACCAGCGGGGATACCAATCCATTGAAAGACAGCGAAGGTAATGAGGGTGACTAGAACCCAAAAAACCGTGAGTCCACCAAAGGTCGTCACTTCTTCAGTTTTCATGATATTAAACGTTAGCTGAATTGCTAGTTTGAGGAATTAAAAAAGACAAACTTAGGGGCAAACTTTGGCGTTGTATCAGTCTCTGATTTGCCAATCTTCCAGGTTCCAATTCCTAAAAACTGGCCATCCTCTCGAAAAACCGCCAACGAGTCAGCCTCCCGATTAGCCTGATTTTGTTCTAACTCAAACCGCTGCCCCAAACACCACCGCTGTGCCAGATGCTCCGGTAGCCTAACCTGGGGCAAATCGGAGATCGCCACCTCAGGAGGAAACAACAGCGGCCCTATATCCTCGCGGCGTTCTACTTGCGCGATTAACGCCTCTAAACTAATACTGTCTGCCAGATGAAAGCCGCTGCTCTGGGTTCGTTCAAGCTGAGCCAGAGTCGCCCCAGTGCCGAGAACAGCCCCCAAATCCCGGGCGATCGCCCGAATATAGGTTCCCCCCCCACAGCGAATGCCCAAACGAAGCTCTGGGAACTCTCCCGGCTGCCACTGAAGAACCTCAATCCCCATCACCTCCACCTCTCGCGACGGAACCTCAACCTCGACCCCAGCCCGAGCCAAATCATAAAGCCGTTTTCCCCCCACTTGAATGGCACTATATTGAGGGGGGATTTGCTCAATTCGACCCAAAAATTGGGGAATCACCGCTTCAATTTGCGCCAGAGACAGATGAGGTACGGCCTGTTGAGTGATGACATCTCCTTCCAAGTCATCGGTTGTTGTGGCCAGACCAAAACGCACCGTAGCTTCATAGGCTTTGCGATTGGGGAGATATTGCAACAGGCGCGTGGCTCGTCCGACGGCGAGAGGTAACACGCCGCTGGCTTTGGGATCGAGGGTTCCCCCATGACCTACTTTTTTCGTTTTCAGCACTCCCCGAACTTTCGCCACACAATCATGGGATGTCCAGCCGAGGGGTTTGTTGAGATTTAGGAAACCAATCATAGATGGGGGAGGCAAGAGGCAAGAGGCAAGAGGCAAGAGGCAAGAGGGGGAACCACGTAGGGGCGTACCCTTGTGGTCGCCCGAGGACACGGAGGAGGAGGAAGAGGAAGATGTAGGAGCGAACTGTTCGCCCTCTTTGTGAACGGCTATTCGCCTTTTTGCCGCTTCTGGGGAATTTAGGGGGTTCGGGGGGTTCCTAACTCGAAGGCGTTGTGAATGGCTTTGAGGGCTTTGACGCCATCCACTTCGGGGATGACACAGCTAATTTTGATTTCTGAGGTGGCGATAGTTTCGATGTTGATGCCATCTTGCGCTAGGGCCGCAAACATTTTCGCCGCTACCCCTGGCTGGCCAATCATCCCGGAACCGACAATGCTCACTTTGGCGATCGCCGGATCAACCACTAAAGAACCACAATCTAACGCTGCCAAGAGGGGCGTTAATAGGTCTTTGGCCGCCGCTGCATCGGTTTGAGCCACGGTGAAGGCAATATCTCGTCGGGGACAGTCTCCGACAATATGACAGCGTTGGGACTGAATGATCATGTCCACGCTGATATTGTTGTCCGCGAGGTGTTGAAAAATCTTAGCCGCTCGTCCTGCGCGATCGGGGACTTGTAAGATGGCTAAACGGGCCTGATTTTGGTCGAGGGCAACGCCGCGCACCATGGGGGTGAGGGGGTTAGACTCTGAATCTAGGCTCACTAACTCCTGTTCTCGTACCGTTGAGGGATGGACATCAAAGGTTTCACAGAGAGAGGCGATCGCCCGATCGCCGTCTTCTGCTGCCACCACACAACTGACCTTCACCTCACTCGTCGAAATCATCTGAATGTTGACTCCCGCCGCCGCCAAAGCCGAGAACATCTCGGCCGCTACTCCAGGACGGCCAATCATTCCCGCTCCCACAATGCTCACCTTCGCGATTTGCGGATCAATCAAGACATCGGTATCTAGAGTTGAGTTAGACCCTGTCAGAGCCGGAATGACCGCCTGAGACACCGATTCCGCCCGGGTTAACATCTCCTTGGTCACCGTGAAGGCAATATCATTGGTATTGCCCTCGTGAATCGACTGCACAATCAAATCCACATCCACCTGTTGGCGACCAATTTCACCAAAGAGCGTCGCCGCAATCCCAGGGCGATCGGGCACTCGTAACAGAGCCACCTTCGCCTGATCCGCATCAAATTCGACTGCATCCACCGGATGGACTAATTCCAACCCCTTTAATTGGCGCGGTTTTCGAGGTGGGGCAATCACACGGGTTCCGGGGTCATCCGTCCAACTCGATCGCACTACCAGAGTCACGCCATAATTGCGGGCAATTTCCACCGCCCGAGGATGGAGGACTTTCGCCCCCAAACTAGCTAACTCCAGCATCTCATCACAGGTGATTTCCGGCATGAGTTGCGCCTCAGGAACCAAACGGGGGTCTGTGGTGAGGATACCGGGGACATCCGTATAGATTTCACAGCGATCGGCATTCAGGGCTGCCGCCAGAGCCACCGCTGAGGTATCTGAACCGCCGCGCCCTAGGGTGGTAATTTCTAAATCATCTCCCTGAGCGATGCCCTGAAATCCAGCCACCACGACCACCTTGCCAGCATCAAGATGTCGTTGTAGGCGCTGGGTTTGAATCTGAAGAATCCGGGCCCGACTATGTTCGGCTTCCGTAACAATTCCCACCTGGGCCCCGGTCATGGAAATGGCCGGTTGTCCCAATTCCTGGAGAGCTAAACTCAACAGAGCGATGGAGACTTGTTCCCCAGTCGACAGCAACATATCCATTTCCCGGCGACAGGGATTGGAGGAGATTTCCGTGGCCAACTGCACCAGGCCATCCGTGGTTTTGCCCATCGCTGAAACCACCACAACCACCGGTTGTCCCGTTTGAGCCGTTTTGGCCACCCGTTGAGCCACTGCTTGCAGACGCTCCACCGAGCCAACGGACGTGCCGCCATATTTTTGTACGATTGGTTCCATACTCTCCCCCCAGATGTCAATTGAGCCGGTCGGTTATTGTCCCATATTTCCCCGGAGATTGACTGTAATCCTCACAAATTCATATCAATTACCCGGGGACAATTACCAAGGAAGTTGGGAATCTCCTTGATGTTGTTGTTGCTGCCGTTGATGGGCCCGTTGTCGTAAAATCTCCGCTTGAGTCTGCCAGGCAGGACGTGGGGGGGGTTCTGGCTTGCGCGTTAGGGGTCCTTTGCGTAGGGTGTGGTTGGGGGTAGGTGGGGCTGGGCGCTGGGCGATCGCCGTGGGAACTTGGCGCAGTTCCTGGACTGACTGGCTGGGAGTTGCTACGGAACTGCCCTCGGGTTGGCGTAAGTCGTTAATCAGATCAATCATGCGGGGGAACAAGCGGCGAACCATATCCCGTTGTCGTCGTCGCAGAGGAGTCACCCCGTTACGAAGTTCTTGTAGATAGGCTTGCAACTGACGGATATTGGCCTGAACCTGTTGCATATCTTGGTTTTCTAGGGGAGCTAAGCGTCCTTTAATCACCGCCAGTTCCCGATGTAGGAGGGCGATCGCATTTTCAGCCCGTTTGTATTCTGTAGCTTGTTGGGGGCTGCTTAGGCTTTCATACCACCCCTGTAATTGCTGAATTTGCCCAATCAGTTGCTGCTCTCGTTGCCGTTGTTCTTGGACATAGGCCTGCATCTGCTGTAAATCCTCTTGCAGGCTGGCCACTTGATGGTGCAGGGCGTTAATCTGTTGCGGGTTGCTCTGGCTGCGCAGCTCACGGTTGACGCTTTCGAGCTGATCCGTCATGATCTTTTGGCTTTGTTCGAGGCGTAGGACTCGTTGTAGCACCGGATCTAAGTCCAGGGGATCGGGGAGAACCTGTAAACTCTCATGGAGTTGTGTCACCGCCTCTTGATACTGCTGCTGCATTCGCTGGTGGAAGCGTTGGCGATTGAGGACCCCAAAGGACATCGAGAGGGTGATGGGAACCGCCGCATGAAGCACCTGTTGCGTCACTAAGGCCACGCCAATTCCAACCCCAGAAGCCGCCAGAGAAGCCACTTCTAGAACTTCTAAAACCGGTTTGCGGCCTCGACGCGCTGAGTCTCGCTGAGCGGGTTGGGGGGTCTCCGCAGGAATCGTAGAAGGGTGAGCGTTTGACATGGTGAAGATATGGGATGGATTGCAGCGGACAACAGAGCCAAACTGGGGCGATCGCAGGGGGCCCCGCCGATGTTAACCGCTAGTTTAACGGATCACTTCCCGTCAGACCAGCACCCTGGGGTCATTCCTGCCTAACCCATATGTCCCGCGAGATGGGCCAGTTGTTTGAGGTTAAGAAGATACATACTTTCATCCGCCTCGTTGATCTCAATCCAATTTTTACTGACTAACTTCGCCAGCAACTTCTGGGATTCTTCCGGGCTAATATCAGAAACATTAGCTAAGTCCTTGGGATCTAGATTATAAATCCGGGTTCCGCGATCGGTAACTTCGCCGTAATTTTCCCCCAATGAGACGAGGGTTTTGGCTAACTTAATCGCTGGGGGGCGGTTGCGTAACTGAAAGCGGACATTAGTTTGACGCAGCCGACGGACCATCAATTGCAGCATTCGGTGATGAAGCTGCACATCTTTAAACAGGGTTTGGATAAAGCGTTGGGCCGAGACACTGAGGAGGGTGACCTCACTGAGGGCGATCGCATCACTAGAGCGGGGAGACTCATCTAAGATGGCCATCTCGCCAAAAAAGTCACCCCGTCCTAAAATTGCCAGCGTCACAGCATCCTCTCCCGAGAGGCGGCGCACTTTCACCCAACCCGAGACCAGAAAATACACTGCATTTCCCCAGGCATCCTCCATTAACACCGCTCGATTGGGAGGATATTCATGTTCATCGGCCACCGATAACAGCCAATCGACCGTTTCAGGATTTGCTGCGTTAAACAGAGGGAATAGCTCGCTAAAGGCTTCGCTTTGCATGAAAGTTGGGGAGAAAATCGCCAGTCTAGGGAACGTCGCCGCTGAGGCCGTCATCAGGTTGAATGCCAACCTTAACTGAGCCAAAACAGACGCCTATAAAAACATTGAGGACGACGGATGACAGCCTAATTGCCGAAAAACCCGCGTCCTCTTGAATTTTAGCATTCCGACCTAGGGTTACGATGCGTCTTGGGAAGATGACCTCAAGATGGCCATCCCCAATCCTCCCCCTGGGTGTCTAACCCACGACGATATCATCTAAGAGAATCTTATTGGCCGCACTGCCAATGGCCACGGAGCGGGCCACCCCGGCAAAGGGCAAGGTCACCGTCTCAAAGACATTATAGGCTCGGGGAAATTCTCCCTGGGGCGTTTCTGCCAAACTTAGCTGAGCGAGAACGTCTCCGCTACCGTCGGGGCCCGAAAATACGGTCACCTGATGCTCTCGGAAGGGCGAGGCATAGGCAAACGAGACCTGACCGGCAAAGCCTTCTTGAACCGTAAACCAGAGGCGATCGCCCTGGTTATAAGACACCGCTGTTTCCCCACTCGGGGCGGTCTCAAAATTGCCGCCAAAGCCCTCTCGTACGCCCATCTCACGCAATCCTGTGGCACTGAGGAGGGCCAAGGCATTTTCCGAGAATTGCACCCCCTGAGCGCCATAGAAATCGCTAACGGGGTTGAGATGTCCTACCCCCTCAAAGGAGAACAGAGCCGGCACATTACTCGGGGCAATGGTCAGGGTAGCCGAGCCGCGCGGTCCTAAACTGGCGCCATTGGTGGGATTGGCTAAAACTAGACCCAGGGTTTCCGGGGGTTCAATCAGACTATCATCGACAATGGGCAGGCGCACCACTTGCTGAGTTTGCCCATCGGCAAAGGTCACCGGAATCGGCGTATCATCAAAATCCCCTGGGGCCACAGCCGTTTGACTAAAGGGAATCACCGTCACCCCCACTTCTCCCTGACTGCCATTGAGGCGCTGCAAGGAAATCTCGGCAAACTGATTGCCATCTTCCTCGACAAAGTAGTTGGCTGAGGTAAAGGCAATCTCTCCCGGTGACCCCGGTTCAGGGGGTTCTGGGGGTAACGGGTCTGGGATATCTGGCGGTGGGGGTTCTACGGGAAACACCTCTAAAATGGCGGTGCGCGGTCGAATTAACTCCGTTCCCTGACTGGGATTACTCAAACTTAAATTCACCGTTCCCGGAGCCTCTAAGTCAGCCTGTTGTACCCCGGTGATGGTGATGGTTTTCTGCTGTTCTCCCGGCTCGAAGCTGACGGGAATCAATCGCTCTGCAAAGCTATCGGGTAAGGCCAGGGTTCCTTCACTCACGGCAATGGTCACCTGTGAGGCCTGCTCCAGATTGCCACCCCGAACCAGTACCACATCCATAATCGGCGTGCCATCTTCCTCCACCTGAAAGATGGACTCAGCAAAGGAGAGAAATGCCGGTTCCATGGGGGTGGGCATTAAATCAAAAAAGCTTTCGCGATCGCTCCCCAAACGTAGACCGGCACTGGGATCGGCTAAACTGAACCGCAGCCGTTCCAGGGCAGCCGCATCAGCCGCCAGAGGAAGGCGAACCGTCGTCGTGGCTCGGTTGGCCGCAAATTCAGCCCGCAAGGACTGCAACGACTCACTGGGGTCTCCCATAGCATCACTCAGTTGCAGGTTGACTGCCGCCGCGTCCGTGACATCGCCACTGCGAACCAAGGTCACCTCAAACCCTTCAATGGGAGCCTCTTCATTGGCCCGGAGGGGTCGAACCCGTTGTAAATTGACCAGCATCGGTTCTGGCTCGACGGGGTCCGGTTGAAATAGCTCCAACACCGCTTGAGACTGAGGCCCTAAACTGGCTCCTCCCAGGGGCGTTTGCAATTGTAAGGTTACCTCCGAGGCCCTCTCCGGCAAAGACTCATCCACAGAAATTTGCACGGTTTTCTCCCGTTCCGTGGGACCAAAGATGACCCAAATCTGTTCTGCCTCGCCGTTGTCATCCCCATTTTCAATCCGAGAGGTCACCGCCACAGCGATGGTACTGCCACTGGAGCGATTCCGTTCCAGGGTGACCTCTTTCAGCAGATCCCCCGCCTCATCCTGTTGCAGCCGCTCCTGAGTGAATTGCACCTCATCCAAACGAACCACGGTTTCTTCCGTGATTTGTGCGGCGATGTCGGGATCATCCGATAGCAGCCGTGCTAACACCTCACCGGTCTCTCGTACCCGAATCTCGACCGTTGGCTCCTCCTCGTCCCCAGTGCGAATCTCTAAATCCTCAAACCGTAATGTCCCCATCAGTCCGAGACGATCTTGGCTGGGGTCAAAGTCTTCGATAACGACCTCCCGTTCTGGGGCCTCCTCCTCTGGCTCTAGAGGGTCTTCCAGGGCCGCCTCAATCAAGCGATTGCGCTCATCGACTAAATCCGGCTGCTCTGACTCAAAGGCGGCGGGGTTGTTAAAAAGTTGGTTGAGGTCGTTTAGGGGAAAACGTTGAGGCTCAAAATCAGGAAACTGGGGGACTAATGAGGTTAAATTAAGCCGCAGTTGCCGCCGGGGTTGCAACAAGAAGATATTATTTCCCAAGCCGCCCAGTAAGCGATTGCGCCCCTCATCGCCCCCGAGGATATCATCACCGGAACCGCCTACCAGACTATCGTTGCCCGCGCCCCCCCGGAGAATATCATCTCCCGAGCCGCCACGGATGATGTTATCCCCAGCTCCTCCGAGAATGACATCGTTGCCGCCGAGGCCCAGGAGCGTATCATTGCCCTCAAAGCCAAAGAGAAAATCATCCTCTTCACTGCCGAGCACTACCCGAGAGGGGGTTCCGGTGAGGGTATCCTGATTCCTCGGGGGCGTCTCGTCAGGGGTTGGCTCATTATTCTGCTGATCTAAGGGCGTCTCAGGCATTAGAGTATCGGATGCTTCAATAGGACGGACGCCAAACAGGGGATGGCGTGAGGGGTTGGAGGGGTTAAAAAAGGACGAGACCATAGTCGTAATGTACGTAATCCGTAACGGTGAACCCTGGCGAGCCAGTGGGGAACGGGCCCGAAAGAGGGGTCATGGGTTCAGCGTCAAGGGTGAACTTCGTACACCCCGACTCCGTCTGTCCAGTTTCACCCCTAACGGCTAATCGTCCGCACAAAGGTTTCTAGGCGATCGAGTCCTTTCTCCGCCGATGCCAGGTCTGTAGCATATGACAGACGAAAACAGTCATCGGTTCCAAAGGCGATCCCTGGGATGGCAGCGACATGGTACTCCTCTAATAGACGCTCACAAAACTCGTAGGAGGGAAGGCCTAACTTGCTGATGTTCACGTACATATAAAATGCACCCTTGGGCTTGACGACGCTGGTTCCCGGCAGTTGGCTGAGGCGATCGTACATATATTGGCGACGCTTGTCGAAGGCCTGACGCATTTGTTCAATGCAATCGGGAGATTTTGGATCGCTCAAGGCGGCGATCGCCCCGAATTGGGCGAAGGTACAGACGTTGGAAGTACTATGGCTTTGTAAGGTACTCGTCGCTTGAATCAAGGGCAGGGGAGCTGCGAGATAGCCTAAGCGCCAACCGGTCATGGAATAGGCCTTGGCAAAGCCGCTACAGGTGATGGTGCGATCGCCGAGTTCCGGGGAAACGGCCCCGATGCTCAGATGTTCGGCGTCGTCATAGAGGAGTTTTTCATAGATCTCATCGGAGAGCACCAACAGGTCATGCTCTAACACCACCTGAGCCAGGGCGCGAATTTCCTCGGGGCTATAGACCATTCCCGTTGGGTTTGAGGGAGAATTAAGAACAAACAGTTTAGTCCGTTCCGTAATCGCCCCTTTAAGCTGTTCCGGGGTGATTTTGTATTGACTCTCGGCACTGGTGGGGATAATCACTGGGACGCCCTCCGCCAGTTTGACAATTTCAGGATAACTCACCCAGTAAGGAGCAGGAATAATTACCTCATCGCCAGGATTCACCAAGGCAGCAATGGCATTGTAGATCGCCTGTTTGCCACCATTGGTCACTTGAATCTGTTGTGGGCTAACATCCAATTGGTTGTCTGTTTGCAACTTCTGAGCAATGGCCTCTCGTAGCTGAAGTTCTCCGGCTGCGGGACCATAGCGAGTTTTTCCCTCATCCAAAGCCTGCTTGGCCGCCTCTACAATATGCTGAGGCGTCGGAAAGTCCGGTTCCCCGGCACTAAAGCTACAGACATCAATGCCCTCGGCTTTCATGGCCTTCCCCTTGGCCGCGATCACCAGGGTCATAGAGGCGGGGACTTGAGCAACTCGTTGAGAAAGGGTCTGGGAAATGTTCATTGTGGATTTTTTAAAGCAGTGTAATCATCAGCCAACTGGATTAGGGGAATTTTACCCTTATCCCTTAAAGCTCGGATATTCTTGGCAACCCACTCATGTCAGATGACGGTGACATCCACCGCCACTGTATCCTTGAATTATGTTCCTCCAACGCTTGCTACAGGATTTGTCAAACCGATTACCCCTACGTACCGTTCTGATTGTTCCCTTCGCCTTGCAGATCTTTGCAGCGGTTGGACTGACAGGATATCTCTCCTTCCGCAATGGACAGCAAGCGGTAGATGAACTGGCGCAGCAGCTACAGGGGGAAATCAGCCATCGTATTGAGGAACGGCTCGATAGCTATCTGGCTCAGGCTCATTTGATTAATCAGATGAATACCAAGGCGGTTCAGCTTGAGACTCTCGATGTAACCAATCTTGAGCAACTCGATCGCCATTTTGCTCAACAGATTCGTCTGTTCGAGGCCATCAGCTATATTTATTTTGCCAATCCCCAGGGGGAGTTTAGCGGCGCGGAGCAGGTTCCTGGGAAGTTACCCCGCATTGGACAAGCGGGACGTCGCGGCCCCGATGATGATAATTTTTATACCTATGCCACCGATGCCACAGGACGGCCGACGCAGCAACTGTCGGCTGTCCCCAATTATGATGCTCTGACTCGACCTTGGTATGTGGGGGCCGTTCGGGGGCGATCACCCGGTTGGGGAGAGGTTTACGTCTGGTCGGCCCCTTATACCAACCTAGCACTCCCAGCGGCACAGCCGGTTTACGATGACCAAGGGCAGTTACTCGGAGTCTTTGCCGTTGATTTGTCCCTGTTGGATATTAGTACCTTCTTGGGGAGTTTGCAGGTCGGCAAAACGGGAAAAACTTTTATTGTTGACCGCCAGGGACAACTCATCGCCACGTCGGCCTCAGAACCTCCCTTTTCCCAAGATGAGGATACCCCCGATCTCCTCTACGCCAGTGAAAGCCAAAGTCCCCTAATTCGAGAGACGGCCAGTTACTTATTCAGCCGCTTGGGAGGCTTTTCCCGCTTAGAGACCTCCCAACAAGACCGCTTCGACCTTGAAGGCGAGACGCAGTTGGTTCAGGTGCGACCCTTTGAGGATGATTTGGGACTCAATTGGTCGATTGTGGTGGTCATTCCTGAACGGGATTTTATGGAACGCATCCATGCTAATACCCGCAACACCCTGTTGTTATGCGGCTTGGCTTTGGTGGTCTCCACGGCGATCGGGGTCGTAACGGCCCGTTGGGTGGTCTTACCGTTGCGACAACTCAAAGAGTCAGCCCAGGCTCTCTCCGATGGACAATGGCAGCATGAATTGCCCCTCAAACGTCAAGATGAAATTGGCGATTTAGCCCGCTCATTTCAATGCATGGCGGGTCAGCTTCAGCAGTATTTTTGCGATTTACAAGCCAAAAATGAACAAATGCAACGGCTCGATAAACTCAAAGATGAGTTTTTAGCCAATACCTCTCATGAACTGCGCACTCCCCTCAATGGAACCATTGGTATTGCTGAATCTCTAATCGATGAAGTAGCCGGACCCATCAATCCCCAACAACGGTATAACCTAAACTTGATTGTCCAAAGTTGTTACCGTCTCAACACCCTAGTTAATGATATTCTCGATTTTTCCAAGCTTCGCTATAAGCAAATTACTTTACAACCAAAACTAGTCGGCATCCGGGAAGCGGTGGACTCCGTCTTGAATCTTTGTCAAAGTCTTGTCTATCGCAAGAATGTGCAACTGATTAATGCAATTTCTCCTCAACTTCCCCTGGCCTATGCCGACGAAAATCGCCTGCAACAAATTCTCTATAATTTAGTGGGCAACGGCATCAAATTCACAGAAGAAGGTTTTGTGGGGATCTCGGCGGTCTATTCCCGCCAGCGAGATCCCCAAACCTCCTCAGTTGAGGAACCACTTGGTTTGAGTTTAACGGCTCAGCCGGACTCCGAGACGAGGGATGAGGAGGGAGAGGTTTCGCAAGGATATTTACTCATTACCGTCTCAGATACCGGGATTGGCATTCCCCCGGAAAAACATGAGTCAATTTTCGCCTCGTTTGAACAGGGGGATGGCTCTACGGCCCGTGAATATGGTGGCACTGGATTAGGATTAGCCGTCACGAAACAGTTAGTTGAGTTACATGGTGGAACCCTAACCCTACAGTCAATTGTTGGCAAAGGCTCCCAATTTACCTTTAGTTTGCCTGTGGTCTCCCAAGAGCAGCAAGAGAGTGATCCGGTCGCCACAAGTGCGCAGCCTGCGTTTTTAGAAGACGTCTCCTCGGAGGACGATTGGGGATCTAAATTGCCATCCCAGGTGGACCCGGTTCAGACATCGATCGCCCCGGACTCCCAGAACAATGGTCGTCAGGAAGGCTTGATTCCTTTGTCTGAAACGAGACCGTCCACCTCGCAACAGACGCAACCCGTCTTGATGGATGAGGAGTCTGAGAAGTTGTTTAGTATCCTGATTGTTGATGATGAGGCCATTAATTTACAGGTCTTGGTGAATCATCTATCCTTGGAAAATTATCATGTGACCCAAGCGAGCAATGGACCAGAAGCGTTAGACCTGATTGAGAATGGCTTTAAGCCTAATTTGGTATTACTTGATGTGATGATGCCCAAAATGACGGGCTATGAAGTAACTCAAAAAATTCGGAAGATCTATCCAGCTCATGAGTTACCCATTTTGTTATTAACGGCCAAAAATCGTCCAGAAGATGTGGTTGCCGGCTTACAGGAGGGTGCAAATGATTACTTAACAAAACCCGTCAGTAAACGGGAGCTGTTAGCTCGGATTCAAACCCATCTAGATTTATCGAATTTAAGCTTGGCTTATGCGAAGTTTGTTCCTAAACAATTTTTGCAGTTCTTGGATAAGTCAAGTATTCTTGATGTTGAATTAGGAGATACTGTTGAACGAGAAATGTCAATTATGTTCTCAGATATTCGTGATTTCACTAAATTGAGTGAGGCGATGAAGCCTGAAGATAATTTCAAGTTTATCAATGGCTACTTATCCCGGATGGAACCGGCAATTTTAGATAACAATGGCTTTATTGATAAGTATATTGGTGATGCTATCATGGCCTTGTTTGGGGGAACGGCTGATGATGCGGTTAGGGCGGCGATCGCCATGCTAGAAAATCTAGAGGACTATAATAGAACCCGCCAGCGACCTGGGCGCAGACCGATTAGAATCGGTATTGGCATTAATACGGGAACATTAATGTTGGGAACGGTGGGTGGGAAGCAACACATGAATAGTACAGCAATTAGCGATGCCGTCAATATCGCCTCACGGGTGGAAGGACTGACGAAAGTCTATGGAGTGTCTCTACTTATTTCTGAAGAAACATTTTTCAATTTAAATAATAGCTCAGACTACCACATTCGTCTAATTGACCGAGTTTTGGTTAGAGGAAAAACTCAGCCTACCTCCATATTTGAGGTGTTTGATGCCGATGTGGAGTCGGTGCGAATTGGCAAAGCGATAACCCGGACGAACTTTGAATTAGGCTTAGCCTATCTGCAAAGTGATAAGATTCAGGAAGCCGAAGATTTATTTATAGACTGCTTGACCCAAAATCCGACCGATCAGGCAGCAAAAATCTATCTAGAACGCTGCCAGCAAGCAAAATCTCCCTCCTAGACCCAGAGCCGATGATAGGATGGTCTTGACCTCACCGGAACACCCTCACTGTTTCAGCGTCATGAACCGCCTAACCTTTCTCTCGCTCTTTCACCCCGATCTGACCATCACCCTAGATCAGTTACGTGAGGGTGGGGGAGCGATCGCCCCGGAAACGACTGAAACGTTAACCCTTGACGTGAGTCAAACCCAAGTTGAATTGACTGTCGCTCAACCGGACCTGCAAGGGTTGGCCCTAGAATACTCCCTCACCCCAGACTTCGAGGAGGTTGAAGGGGTAAGCCTCAGTCAGCGGGAAGCGGACAGCGCACCGTTAGAAGTGGCTGTGACCGGACTACAACCGAATCAAACCTATTATTATCGCCTAACCGATGAGGAGGGCAATTCAGGGGTGGGCCGCTTTGAAACCCTTGTTGATTTGGGCTTTCCCGTCACCGGCGATCTGGTGGTGTTTGGCGACAGTTTATCCGATACCGGCAACCTCTTTCTCGCCCAGGAGCAGACCTTTCCCCCCTCTCCCCCCTATTTTCAGGGACGCTTTTCCGACGGCCCGGTGATTCCAGAATGGGTTGCAGATCGTTTAGGGGTTCCCCTCCCGTTCCCAGCTCTCATCGGTGGCAGTAATTACGCCTTTGCCGGAGCGCAAACGGGACCGGGGTTCCTCGATACAGGGGTTCCCAACGTCGGCCCCCAAATTGAGGCCTATTTAGGTGTAAGCACTCCTCAACCGGGGGATGTGTTCTATGTCTTTGCTGGCTTAAATGACTTTCTGTTTGAGCAGCGAGATCCCCTGACGGTTGTGGATAATCTGACCGGTCACTTATCCCAATTAGCAGAAGCTGGCGCGGAGCAGTTCATTGTACCCACCTTTCCCGATGTGGGACAAGTTCCCGCCGTGCAAGGCTTGCCGGAATCGCAGCTGCTGACGGGAGCGGTGTTTCAAGCCAATGAGTTATTGGATAGTCGCCTCGATGAGTTCAGCAAGGAATTTGGGGTGGAGATGGTTCGCTTAGATTTAGCCAGCGGGTTGGCTACGATTTTAGAAAATCCTGAGCAGTTCGGCTTTGTCAACAGCACTGATGGCGTGTTAGATCCGCTGACGGGGGAGGTTGTAGCCGATCCAAATAGCTATGTCTTTTGGGATGAAATTCACCCGTCGGGACAAACCCATGAGTTGCTGACTCGCATCGCCTTAGCGGCGTTGCAACCCCTTGAGGCTGACCCCATTGAGGACGGCCACCCCTTAACCCCCCTATCCGAATCGGTCCCTGAGTCAGTGTTAGTTGACATAGCCGAGATGGCGATCGCCGAAGAGGGGATGCTTTCGTTACCCTAGGATCGGATCTTCCGTCGGCTAGGTCTCGCAGTTATCCGTAAAACTACCCAGTTTTCCAGTTCATGTCCTGGCACGGCAGGTGAGATGTCACAATGGAAATGGGAGTTTGATTAGACATCAGGGAAAATTTCGTTCCTCCGTTTCCCCTACCGTTCCTCATCGCGAATCCTAGCAACTGTCCATGAGTTATTGCGTTAATCCGGCCTGTCCGAGTCCTGACAATCACGACTCTGCTGAGCAATGTGTCAGTTGTGGTTCTCCACTACTACTCCACGGACGTTACCGAGCGGTCAAAGTCTTAGGACAAGGGGGGTTTGGTGCCACCTTTGCCGCTCGCAATGTGGCGTTACCCGGTGAACCCGTTTGTGCCATTAAACAATTACGGGTGGCCTCAAATAGTCCCAATGTCATTGATCGCGCTCGCAAACTGTTTGAGCGAGAGGCGGCGACGTTGGGAAAAATTGGCAATCATCCCCAAGTCCCCTCACTACTGGACTATTTTCAAATTGGCGGTCAGTTTTACCTGGTTCAGGAATATGTCAAGGGCCTGACCTTAAAGCAAGAAGTTAAACGCTATGGGGTCTTTGATGAGTTTAAAGTCCGGGGGGTACTCGATGAAACCCTGGAATTGCTGAAATACTTTCAAAGTCAATCGGTGATTCACCGGGATATTAAACCCGCCAATCTGATCCGTCGCAGTATTGACAGCCGCTTAGTCTTTATCGATTTTGGGGCCGTGAAGGATGAAGTCAGCCATACGGCCATGTTCACCGATGATGATCAGGCGCCGAATACTTCCTTTGCCATTGGAACACCAGGGTTTGCTCCCCCTGAACAAATGGCCATGCACCCGGTGTTTTCGAGTGATATTTATGCCTTAGGTGCCACCTGTCTCTATTTACTCTCTGGGAAGTCTCCCCGTCGCCTGGGGTATGACCCTTTGACGGGGGCCATTACCTGGCGCGATCGCATTGAGGTGAGTGAGAATCTGGCCTATGTCTTAGACAAGATGTTGCAACCGCTGATCTCGAAACGATATAAGTCACCGCAACAGGTGTTGGCTGATTTACATTACCAACCCTCAGAGTTGGAGTTGGCGGATAATTCTGTCCCCCTACAACCTCAACGAGTGCTAGAATCGACCCATCTCGACGAGGCAGCGGAGGAGATGACCCAATGGGGGGCCCAGGCATCTGAACCCCAAACGGAGTTAAATCCCTCCGAGACAGGGTTAACTGACTCAGAGGAGTCCTGGCGAACCCATTTATCCGATAGCGACCCCCTCGATGCAACAGGGTTAGCGGATACTCGCCTGCATCGGCAAAAGCCACGTCGCTTACGCAGTTCCTTTTCCCAAAACTCTCGGGAGCGCACTCAGCTGAATCCGACCCAACTCAGTGGCGGAACCCTGGCCCGGGGCCGTCTGACTCTGGCTATTCTTAAACGAGATTATTTCAAAGGACGGCGCGATTTCGCCAATTGTAATTTGAGTGGCGCCGATTTACATGAGTTAACCCTAGAGGGGGTCAATTTTAATGAAAGTAAGCTCGTTAAAACCAATTTACGGGGCGCCAATTTGCATAAAGCCGATTTAAGTCAAACGGGGATGAATCACGCTAATCTGCGCGATGCGGATCTCAGTGATGCCTTTATGAGTTATTGCAACTTAGGTGGGGCCGATTTACGGGGTGCGGATTTGACGAACGCCTACTTAACCTATGCCAACTTAACCGGCGCTAATCTCTGTGGTGCTAATCTGACCAACGCTAAGGTGACTCAGGAACAGTTAACCTCCGCCAAAACCAATTGGCGCACGATCCTCCCTGATGGGAAACGGGGTCTGTTTTCCTGAATGAAGGGGAGGGCCGGGAGAGACAGACAGGCAGGACTGGGGCAATATCCCGCTAGGATGAGGGTAGTGAAATTGTTATAGAGGAGCGTTTATGTTTTCCCGACGACATTTAACCTTATTGACGGATTTTGGTGAGCGTGATGGCTATGTGGGGATTCTCAAAGGGGCGATCGCCAAAATTGAACCCTCGTTGGCGGTGACGGATATTACCCATGACATCCCCCCTCAAGATATTCTGGCGGCCCGGTTTTGCCTGGCTAATGCCTATCCCTTTTTTCCCAAGGAGACGGTGCATATTGCCGTCGTCGACCCCGGTGTGGGAACCTCACGGCGCGGGGTGGCGATTCAACTCGAAGATGGCTTTCTCATCGGCCCCGATAATGGCATTTTTGATGGGGTGCTACGGCAGCATCAGGATAAGATTCTGGCCGCGGTGGAGTTGACAGAGGTGAAATATTGGCGCACGCCTGAACCCAGTCAGACGTTCCACGCACGAGATATTTTTGCCACCGTTGGCGCTCATGTGGCGACGGGAGTACGAGTCGATCGCCTGGGGGTGGCTATTGACCCCGATAGTTTAACCCGCTTGTCGTTCCCTGACCCCCAATGGCAAGAGAAGCACGTCTCGGGGGTGATTCAATACTGCGATCGCTTCGGGAATTTGATTACAAACATTCCCTCGGATGAGTTGGCGGGACAGTCTTGGCACGTCGAGGCCGCCTCCCGTGAGATTCCCCAGGGGGAAAGTTATATGAGTGCCAAAGAAAACGACGTTGTGGCGATCGCCTCCCGTCATGGCTGGCTGGAGTTAGCGGCCTATCAACGCAGTGCCAAGGAGCAGTTGGGGTTAAAAGTGGGTGATCCCCTGACGGTGGTTTTCTCATGATGACTCGGGCCACCCCAGTCATTGGCTTAACGGGAGGAATTGCCACCGGGAAAAGCACGATCGCCGCCTATCTTGAGCAAGAATACCACTGGCCACTCCTGGATGCCGATGTTTTGGCCCGGGAGGCAGTTCGTCCTGGCACAGCGGTTTTAGAGCGGATTGTGAACCGCTATGGTGAGGAGATTTTGCATCCCGATGGCCATCTTAATCGCGCTAGATTGGGGGAGAAAATCTTCGGCAAGAGCCAGGAGGCGCAACGGGAACGACGTTGGTTAGAAGAGCAGATTCATCCCTGGATTCGTGAGCAGTTTTTGCAGGCCATCGCCTATGCGGCTCCCTGGCCGCCGCGGCTGTTGGTGGTTCCGTTGCTGTTTGAAGCGCAAATGACGGATTTAGTCAGTGACATCTGGGTTGTCTACTGTACCCCGGAGCAACAAAAGGCACGGCTCCAGCAGCGTGATGGTTATGATGAGGCTCAGGTGCGATCGCGCCTTGAGGCTCAGATGCCCCTGTCAGAAAAATGTGAACAGGCTACGCTAGTCTTAGATAATAGCGGGCCGGCAACACAATGGCAGCAGCAAATTAAACAATGGTTGCAACAAGTTGAGCGAGTCGAGCAGTGACGATGACGGTTAAACTTTGGACGGGTTTCATGAGTTCGTTAGTGGTACTGGCGGGAAGTCTGGTTCTGAATGGGGAACCCTCCGCTACCGCCATGTCTGTGGAGATGTCCTCTGACATGAGGCTGACTCGCCGACGTCGAGCCTCGGAGTTAATCTCGGAGGCGGAGCGCAAGGTGATGCGGGGAGAGGTGATTGAAGCTGTTAGCCTTTATAACGAGGCGGAGGCCCTGAGTCTCCATTTTGAGGTGGGGGCCCAGTCCTGGAATCTCCTCTGTTGGTATGGCAGTTTATGGGATCAAGCTGAGGCGGTTCTCAAGGCCTGTAATCGAGCGGTGGAGATGGAACCAGATAATGTGGAGATTCGCGATAGTCGCGGCTTAGCTCGGGCATTACTGGGGGATTATGAGGGGGCGATCGATGATTTTCAAGCCTTTGTACAAGAAACAGATCATGAGGGTCGTCGTTTCCAACGGCAAAACTGGATTGAGATGTTACGAGCGGATGAAAACCCCTTTACTCCCTCAGTTTTGCGGATGTTATTTGTAGATTAGTCTCCTGCTTAAAACCCATGCAGACTGAATAATTAGGACTACCGGAGTGGTTCATGACAACAGATGTTGAGAGTTCTATTTCACCCCTATCTCCGTCGAGCGATCGCCCCTTGGTGCGCTTTGAAGATATCTATAAAATCTATGGTTCAGGAAATACGGAGGTTCGCGCCTTAGATGGGGTGAGTTTTTGTATTCATCCTGGGGAGTATTGCGCCATTATGGGCCCCTCCGGCTCAGGAAAATCGACAGCGATGAATGTGATTGGCTGTTTAGATCGCCCCAGTCGGGGTCAGTATTACTTAGATGGGGTGAATGTGGCCGGGTTTGATGAACGTCATCTGGCCCAGGTTCGTAATCGTAAGTTGGGGTTTGTCTTTCAACAGTTTCATCTGTTACCCCAAATCAGCGCCTTAGAGAACGTCATGTTACCCATGGTGTATGCCGGGGTTCCCCATGGAGAACGGGTTGAACGAGCCACAGAGGCTCTGATTCGGGTGGGATTACAGGATCGCCTTCATAATAAACCCACGCAACTGTCTGGGGGACAACAGCAACGGGTGGCCATCGCACGGGCCATTGTCAATCGTCCGGTTTTGCTGCTGGCCGATGAACCGACGGGAGCCTTAGATACGCACACGACGGATGAAGTCATGGGGATTTTTGCTCAACTCAACGAGTCAGGAATTACCATTGTCATGGTGACGCATGAACCGGAAGTGGCAGAACGAACCGAGCGCATCATTTGGTTTCGGGATGGCAAAGTTCAGTAGGGAGTTTACGGATTAATAGCAACCGCCACCGTACTATTAGAAGAAGCTCGTTTGTACTTTTTTTGAATATCATGGACACCCATGAAATTTTGCGGCATCTCGCGGACTGTTATCGTCAACAGGGTGATAATCAGCGGGCGATCGCCTACTATCATCGTAGCCTGGAGCATAACTCGAATCTAGGCCTCGGTTCTGCAAGCCAACATCGGCAATGGGGAGATTGGTTGATGAGGGTGCAACAATGGCAGAGGGCCATTGATGCCTATGAACGTTCCTTGACCCTCGAACCGGATAATTTTCAGACACTCTATCAGCAAGCGGCCTGTTTTTCCCAGTTGGGCGATCGCGCTGCCATGGTACGACTCTATTTAAAAAGTATTCCCCTTAATCCAGATTTTCCCTGGTATTATTATCCCCTATTTTGGCAATCCTTAAAGCATGAAAACAAGGTTCCCGAGGCGATCGCACAATTTCAAAAAACACTCACGCAATTTCCCCAATCCCTAAATGTCTATATCAACCTAGGGGATGCTCTCTCCTTACAAAATCAAACCAAGGCAGCGATTAGCTATTACCAAAAAGGGGTCAAACTGATGTATCCCCAATTAGAAAAAATCACCCTTAATCACACCTCAGATAAACCAAACTCCCATCAATCCCAGACCTTTGACCCCACAGCCAGCATCAATTTTATGATTCTCGGCGTGCAAAAAGCGGGAACCAGCTCTTTATACGCCTATCTGAGTCAACACCCTCAAATTTTGCCCCCGTTACGGAAAGAACTTGAGTTTTGGTCTTGGAAATTTTACCAGGGACTGGATTGGTATTTATCCCAATTTCCCATCGGGAGATACTCTTGTGGCAAACCCATTCAGGATTATCAAACCGGGGAAGCCTGTCCCAACTATTTCGACTTTCCAGAAACCCCAGAACGGTTAGCGCGTCATTGTCCCACAACCAAGTTTATCATTCTCTTGCGAAATCCTGTAGATCGGGCAATTTCTCATTATCACCATTGGCGAAAAATCCATCAAGAATCGTTATCCTTAGAGGACGCATTCGAGATGAACCTCAAAAATCTCAGTCCTAATTCTCCCTATAGCGGTGTTCCTAAAAACTATTTAGAGCGAGGACTCTATGCCAACCATCTCAGACGATGGTTTTCCTATTTTCCGAGAGAGAGATTTTTAATTTTAAAGAGTGAACGCTTTTACGAGAATCCAGAAGCGACATTAAGGCAAGTTTACGAGTTTTTGGAATTACCACACCAGCCTCTCTCTCACTATCCGAAGTATAATACAGGTGCGTACCCTCCCAGTGATGCCAAAATTCGTGATGTTCTAAATGAATTTTATAAACCCCACAATCAAGACTTAAACAATTTATTAGGTGGAGTGTTTTTCGAGTCATAAATAGCCCTTAACGAAAAAAAAGAACCAGAGAAAAACTAAAAGAGAAAAAATCACCCCTAACTCTGTGTCCTCTGTGACTCTGTGGTTCCCCTCCCCCTCCCCCTCCCCCTCCCCCTCTCCCTCTCCCCCAGAAAAACCACATTATGCTCGTTCCTGGATCACCTGTTCGATCGCCTCAATATCAACCCAAAAATCTTCCGTGAGGACATCAGGATAAAGAAGATTACGGAACACAGAACAGGGGAGATCAGCGCCAACTAAATAATAATGATTTAGTCGCAAATATTGACAAATTGACCAATAGTAGTAGCGGATATAATTGGGAGAAAATAACTCAATCACCGTAGTTTTGGGTTGACAAAATACCAAATTTGTGAGTCCAGCCCCATGAGGAGCAACAATGACCTCAGCATTGGCAAATAATTGTGCTTGTTCTGTGACACTATACTCTTCTAAGGCAGTTACCTGAAAGCCTTGGTGTTGCAGCCGTTGAATGAGCTGGGGTTCATTAATGACGCGACGATACTGGGCCGTTTGGCGACTGATATAGAGTCGTTTGGCCGAGGTGAGGGAAGGTGATGGCTGACTCGGGAGAAACTGCGATCGCAGAAACTCAATGGACTCCCCGCTGGCCCAACCAATCGGGCCCGCGAAACTGGGAACTACCAGGCGGGTGGCTTGCAGATGCGGATGGCGATCGCTCTCCAGAATGCGATCGCCCGGAATCCCGAGCTGTTCCAAGGTTTGCCGCTGAAAGGGTTTGGCAACACTGTTGACATAAAACCAGTCAATCTCCCCCTCGGGGAAGCCACTGCGACGCAAAATCTCCAGACGGGGCAACAGATCCACCATCCAATGAAAATAGACATTAGCCGATAATCCCGTTAGAACCGCCACCGTCCCCTCAATGGGTTCAACTGGGGGGAGTTGAACTCGGTTAAAAATGCGATGTTGGCCAGGATTGAGTTGACGGTTGGGACATCCGGGGAGTTCACCCGGATATTCTCGGGAGAGATCTGCCAACAGGTAATTATCCCTTGTCATGACGGCGATCGCCTCACAGACTTGCCACCAATGGGTTTGAGGCATTGTCCAAACCCGTCCCTGGGCAATCTCAGCGGTAAAGCAATTGCGGTTCAATTGAAGGGGTTTGGCTCCCGGCGGACAGTGATACTGGTTCCGTTGCAAGGCCACCGGGGCGAACTGTTCTTGTAGACGATTGAGACAGGTTTGACAGTTAACTCCCTGACAGTCCTTGAGTTGTTGCCCTGGCGGTTGTGGCGTCTCCGTCAGAGCCATTCCTGGAGAGTCATCTGTCTGCTCTTGGCAAGCCACATCATAACAACGAACTCCCCTAGCTGATGCAGATTGGGTTCGGGGGAGCCATCCTTGAGGAGACTGTTGGGGCAATCTCTTCTGGCGAACCTCCTGTTCTTGTTTCGCCACAACACTGGCCCCCAACCCCTGTCGAGCCAAAACATCCTCGGGCCGGAGTGTCAGACAGAGTTGATAGTAGGTTTGGGCTTCGAAAATTGCCCCATATTCCAAACGGACATCCCCCCAAGCCCGATAAAGTTCTGCAAGAGCATTCTGACACGATTGGACATCTGCCGCTCTCATCAGATGTTGGATGACCCCTTGTCGGGCCAGAACGGCTCGATCATATACATCTGACGGTGGCCCATCTTCCTGGGAAACAATCGGCCCTTGACTGAGGGTTTCGAGCCAGGTTTTGCCATAGTCGGGGAGTTGTGGCAGAAACTCCAACCAGTAGGCGATCGCCTCTGCGGGCCGTTGCAGTTGCAGGGCCATATTGGCACAAGAGCCATAGAGATCTAACTGTTGGGGATTGAGTTTTTGGGCCTGTTTAAAGCAGATGAGAGCGGCGGCGGGTTGTTTGAGGCGATCGAAGAGTTTCCCTAAATCTTCATGAACCCGAGCCTGATGAGGATCGAGGTTTAGGCTTTGTAAATAGTGAGCTAGAGCTTCCTCCAGACGACCCCCGAGGCGATCGCAATGGCCGAGAAGATGATAGAGATCGGCCGAATTGGGGCTGTTCGTCAGGAGTTCTGTCAGGAGAACTCGGGCCTCTTGAAGACGATTTTGTTTCAGCAGGAGGGTGGCTAGATTGCGTTTGGCTTGGGAGCGATCGGGTTGTCGGGCGATCGCCTCGCGATAATAAGAGGCGGCGGTTTGGAGTTGTCCCCACCGTTCATAGAGGGTTCCCAGGTCATTGTAGGCTTTCACATCCTGGGGATTCTGTTCTAGGGCCAGACGATAGTGCTGATAGGCTCTAGCATCGGCTCCCTGATGCAGATAGGCCCGAGCTAAGTTATAGCGAACCGCTTGCCATTGGGGACGCAGCTGTAGGGCCGCCTCATAATAGCGGGCCGCCTGGGGATAGTCCTGTTTGTGATCATAGAGTTGCCCCAGATAGGCATAGGGTTCTGGCCGGAGGCGATCGCAGTCAATGGCTTGCTGGTAGGCTAGCCTGGCCTCTTCAAACTCCGAGTCGGACAACGGTGCAGATGGAGACGTTTTACAATAACTCGAAGTCATTGATCGTCAAATCCGGTAACGTTTCCAGGCGAGCAATGGTCACTTCATCCCCAACAGCGTTGGTGGGATTATAGAACAACTGCCCTGTTGACTGCTCATAAATCAGTCTGGCATCACTAGAGCCATCGGCGAAGTCCGTCACGACAAAGTCCGTCGCCTCTAAACTGTCACCCAAGGCGGTGTAAACATTGCGATCGAGGGCAATTTTATCTCGGCCAGACATAAAGTCAGTAATGGTGTCATTACCAATCTCATCTGGGGTAATGGATAGATTGCCATGACTACTGAAGAGGAAGGTGTCATTACCAATTCCCCCAGTCAGGAGGTTGTTACCGCGATCGCCCGAGAGGACATCATTGCCATCACCGCCAATGAGCGTATCATCCCCTTGACCGCCATAGAGACTGTTACTGCCCCCGCCGGCCATGAGATAGTCATTCCCGGAATGGCCGGCCAGGATATCATTGCCATCCGCACCAATCAGGGTGTTATTACCCTGGCCACCGAGGAGTATATTGTTACCACCACCGCCAAAGAGATAGTCATCGCCAATATCCCCAGAGAGGATATCATCGCCATCGCCGCCGATCAGGGTATCATCACCTCGTCCACCATAAAGGCTATTACTGCCCCCGCCAGCCATGAGGTAATCATTCCCCTGATTACCAAACATCAAGTCATTGCCCTCTCCACCAACGACCGTGTTATTCCCATCTCCACCAGCTAAGGTGTTATTACCGCCTCCCGCAAATAGGTAATCATCGCCGAGATCTCCGGACAATAAATCATCCCCATCACCACCAATTACTGTGTCATTTCCTTGTCCACCATACATGGTGTTGTTGCCACTTCCCCCAACGATATAGTCATTTCCTTCACCACCAAAGATTAAGTCATCTCCATCACCACCAACGACCGTATCATCTCCGGTATCACCGGAGAGGACATTATCGCCACTCCCACCGAGGATATAATCGTTACCTTGACCGCCATACAGGGTATCAGATCCTGATCCACCCACAACGGTGTCGTTGCCTTGTCCACCAAAGATTAGGTTATTTCCTTCACCACCAACAAGGCTATCATCGCCCCCAAAACCAGCGATGGTATCGTCGCCAGCGCCTCCGTAGAGGGTATCTGCCATGCCTGCATCAGCACCGAGTGCCGGGTCAGATCCGAGGATCAGATCATTGTCATCTGTACCATTGAGGCGATTACTTTCATCGGTTTGACCGATGATGTTCAATCCTCCATCTTCGTTTGGTTCAGAACTACTTGGAGTTGTCGGATTTTCGATTAGAGACATACTAGGGTTTCACTCCGGTTATCACACCACACTGGGTTCATAGTCGCCGCTTAATAACATTGAGGAATTTAAAAGCCTCTAAAATAATGTTTCTCAAACGGTGCAATAAAATATCAATCATCTCTTTTTCTGAAGACAATCGATGATGTTCTGGCTTATAAGATGGTATTTTTGACATAAAAGTTTCTGAATTGAATCATGAGTATCTATACAAAATAAGGTGACGTCGAGATAAGCGGTAGAAATAGTAGGTTAGGAGTCCGTGTTATGACTCGCCTCAATGAGGCTTTGAGCTAACCCTGAAGCTTCACTTATCAATTCAGACCATTCGTCCCATTATCCGGATCCTGGCTTCCACCTTTCAGGGGATGTGGGGAAAATCCGGATTGAGTTAACTGCATCCGTATATGCAACTAGCACTCCTGATAGAAGACGGATTACGGCTTATGAGCACCTCTCCCGCCCTGCTGGCCCTGACAGCTCTCTTAGTTCCCGAAGCGGATACGGCTGAGTTAGCCTTGATGCCCCCCGATACCATTCCTCCACCAGCGAGCGAGGCTCAACCGGAATTTCAACCCGAGCTTGAGTCCGATTTGGCCGTCGCATCCTCACGGGCGATCGCCCAACCGGAATCCCAAGTCACCCTAGCTCTCGTTTCAAATACGGGGTCTCTCTTTACCCAATATGTTCGCTTCTATCAGGTCTTATTGCTGAGTTTGGCCCTGTCTCCTATGGCCGCGATGACGGTGTTTGCTCTGTTGCGTCGGCGGGTGGTTCGCTATCTAACGGATGAAGTGCGTCAGGAACTTGAGAGCTTAGGAGACTTAGAAGCGGACTTAGAATCCCGGACGGAACAAGCGGATCAGCTCCTGGAGGATCTCGAACAACGACTGCGGAAGCAAACCTCTGGCAATAGCGATGAGATTGAAACTCTAAGCCAAACCGTTGAAGTGCAACTGGCAGAAATTCAGGAGATGGATGGGTTTCGGGAACAGAGATGGCAAGAGTTGCAAGCTCTGCTCTGGACAATCTATTGCCATCAGGAGTCAGATCGTCACCAACTGGCTGAGCTTACCCCAGAAACCCTCTTAACTCAGTTGAAACTGTCTGAGACGGAGGGAAATGACTCAAGGAATGATTTCCAGGATGATGCAGAGGCTCTACAACTGCTGGATATCCCTGAAGCTCAACTTCTCGAAGACTCTAGCCTCGATATAGAGTCCTCGGAGGCTGTCTGTGATCATCTCCATGAGCCTCAACTCTCACCAGAAGAATCCCATAATGAGTCAGAGGTGGCGGCGGAGGTTGAGTCTAATCTCAATCCTGACTCGCAATCTCCCTCGCAATCTCCATTGCAATCTCCATCGCAATCTCCATTGCAATCTGAAGTTGAGTCTGATGAGAATGCCTCCTCGGCTGAGTCTCAGAACCCCCCTCAAGATGTCCAAGAGACGTTAACCTCTCCTCCTGAGACTCGCGAGGGTTGCTTAGCGATCGCCCGAGATTTAGAAAAACAAGGCTGTTGGGTTGAGGCGATCGCCGCCTATGAACGAGCCTTAACCTATCCCGCTTCCGAGACGGCTGAAACGACCCCAGTTTCTGAACCCGAGCCAGCCGCCACTTCAGAACCCACTTCAGAACCCACTTCAGAACCCACCTCAGAACTCACTCCCCAGACAACCCCAGAGGCTGAGTCTCGCCCCGACTCCGTTAGTTTTGAGCAGTTAAAGCAACAGGCCCAAGAAGAGGGCGATCGCCGTCAATGGGCGGCTTGCATTGAGGCTTGTCAACAGGCTTTAGAGCAGCAGAAAGATGCCCATCTCTATAAACTCTTAGGAAATGCTTTCCAAGCCCTTGGCAACCCCAGTGAGGCTCAGGGGAGTTACCGGGAGGCTCTGCGACTCGATCCTAACTTTGCCGAAGTCTATGCCAATCTCGGCAGTCTCTATGCCCAACAACAGGATTGGGCCAGGGCCATTGAATGTTTCCGGCGGGCCCTACGACTACAACCGCGACTGGCGGCCGCCCATCGTAACTTTGCTAAAGTCTGGGAAAAACTGGGGAATGAACGGGAAGCCTTAAGCTCTTGGCATCAGGCCTTAGATATCGAGCCAAACTGGGCTGAGGGGAAAGAACACCTAATTCTGGGCAACCGCTGGGTGAAACTCGGTCAGTGGCAGATGGCCGAAAGCTGTTATCGTCGGGCGATCGCCCAGGATGCTGATTTACTCGATGCCTGGCATAACCTGGCAGAAGTATTAGCCTATCGCCAACAATGGCAAACGGCCCGAGATACCTACGAGATTATTTTGCAAAAAGACCCCCAGCGGGTGATTTCTCAACTCGGCTATGCTCGTATCCTGGCTAATCTAGAAGCCTGGCCCGAGGCGATCGCCCAATATCACCATCTGGCCGAGGTCGCCCCAGCCCAAGTTTTGGCCCAACATCGCTTTGCCCAACGCCTTAAAGATGCGGGGTTGGTCTCCGAGGCGATCGGTGTCTATCGTCGGGCCTTGCAATTTACCCCGGATAACTTTGAACTGCAATTAGGCCTGGCTGAACTCCTCTGTCAATCGGAAGACTGGGAACCTGGCTTGGAGGCGGCCCACCGAGCAATTACCCTCCATCCCCAAGTTGCCAAAGCCCAATATTATGCTGGACGCTGCCAAGTCGCCTTAGAACAATGGCAAGCCGCCGTTGAACATCTGCAAGAGGCGGTTCGCTTAGATCCTCAATTTTTCTGGTCTCGCTATTTTTGGGGCAAATCTCTCCTGGCCCTGGAACAGTGGCACACTGCCGCTGAGGTCTTAGATGCAGCAATGCCCCTTAATCCGAGTTTTCATTGGGGTTATCTGGAACTGGGACAAGCCTGGATGCAATGTCAGGCCTATGACCAGGCCGTAGTGGCATTCCAACGGGTGTATGAGTTGGCCCCCGACACTCCCTGGCTTGCCAAAAAACTGGCCGATGCCCTACGGGGGCGGGTGTTAGCGGATATGGACCAAGCCGTCACCTGGTATCGCCGGGCGATCGCCGAACATCCCCAGGACTTGGATAATTATCACCGAGCCTTAGACCTGAAATCCAACGACATTGATTTATACGTCCAACTGGCCGACCAACTGGCCCATCAGAACCAAGAAAGTGGGGCCATGACCTTCTATCAAATGGCCTTGCAAATCGAGGGCGATCGGCCCGACATTAAACGGAAACTCGAAGACCTACTCAAAAAAAAAATAACGTAACCCCAACCCCTCCCGCCAAACCGCAAGTTCTCAATCCAGGAGAGGTGACCGGGGAATTGCAACTGGTCACCCCCGATTTTATCTATGGTTGGATCGTCCATACCCAGAACCGAGATCAACCGCTCTGGGTTGACGTTTATATCGGCCCAACCCATCTCGGAACCTATCCCGCCCGAAGCCAGCGGCCAGACATCGCCCGTTATTTCAACAGTCAGGGGTTTCACGGCTTAGAACTAAAAATCCCCCCCTCTATCAATACATCAGAACCCGTTCCCGTTCGCGTGACGCCCCATGGAAGTCAGCAGGATCTCAACGGGTCTCCCATTTGGGTGAAATTAGGCCCTCAAGGACAAAAACAGTCTCTCCCTGCGTCAACCAGCCCTCGACTCCACACCCCGCCTCTCTACCCAATTCCCCAATCCTCTCACCGTCAGCCCCGAATTGCCCTAATTATCCTCAATCGCAACGGGGCCAGTCTCTTACAAGACCTATTTTCCTCCCTACAAGCCCACAACAGCTATAACAACCTAGAACTGATCATCGTCGATCATGGCTCAACGGATGAGAGTCTATTTCTCTGTTATCAGTGGCAAGACCGCTTACCCATCACCCTAATTCCCCGAGGGCAAAACTATAGTTTCTCCGCCTCCAATAATTTCGCCGCGAAACAGACCGACGCTAATTTATTGTTGTTTATTAACAACGATATTAGTTTTTGTCAAGATATTCTCAGCAACTTAGCGCAGATGATGGAGGATGAAACTGTGGGAGTTGTCGGGTTGAAATTACTTGACCAAGTCGATGATGTTAGTTCTCTAACGCCCCCGATTCAACATCTCGGGGTTCAATTTGATTTCTATAATCCCCATACCAGTTTTTCTCCCTTTGAAGTCCGCGAAAATTCCGCTTGGACTGACGTCCTAAATCAGCCGTGGCACGTTCCCGTAGTTACCGGAGCGATGCTACTCTGTCGCCGTCAGGACTTTTTAGACTTGGGAGGCTTTGATGAAACCTATTTTTATGGCTATGAAGATGTTGACCTTTGTTTACGCTATCAACAACAGTTGAACAAAACCGTCATTTGTGCTAATCATCTAACGGCTCAACATCATCGAGGAATTTCTCGATTTAACTCTAAACGTCCTGGCAACTTCCTCACTAAAATTGGCAACAATCGCCAGCACTTAGAAGCCAAATTTGGCTATTATCTCCGTCGTCGTCATTTGGCAGACTTTTTTAATCAAGGCTCTTATTGGACCGGCCAGCCGCTGCGAATTGGCTTTGCGGTTACTGATGCAAATTTAGGGGCTGCTGCCGGAGATTATTTTACTGCCTTGGAATTGGGGGAACAACTCAAAAAACAGTACGATTGGGAGGTATTTTATCTCTCTAAAACCCAGGGCGAGTCTTGGTATGACGTTCATCAACTCGATGTCCTGATTGTGATGCGACAGGACTATGATTTAAGGAAGCTAAAAAATGCCAAACCCCGTTTAATTAAAGTGGCATGGGTTCGCAATTGGTTTGATGCTTGGGCTAAAACTGAATCCATGTCCAACTATGACTGTGTTTGGTCCTCGTCCCAGGCTGGAGTGGATTATCTTCAACATCATCTCAGCAAAACAGTGACACGGCTACCCATTGCCACGAATCCTCAACGTTTTGCAATGGATTTACCCCCTCAGGAGGCGTTCGAGTCCGACTATTGTTTTACGGGCAATTTCTGGACAGTTCCTCGGGAGATTATGACCTGTTTACGGCCTGAGCGTCTTCCCTTTACGTTTGCCCTCTATGGTCATCATTGGCAGGATATCCCGGAGTTTTCGCAGTATTACCGGGGAGCGGTGGAGTATGAGAAACTGCCCATCATTTATCGCTCGACCAAGATTGTGGTGGATGATGCTAATACGGCAACGAAACAATGGGGATCGGTCAATTCTCGGGTGTTTGATGCCCTCGCGGCTGGTGCGTTAGTGGTGACCAATGGCATACTGGGAAATGAGGAAGTTTTTGGGGGATTATTGCCGACGTTTGATTCTCCAGACTCCTTGGAACGGGTCTTACGAAAGTATCTAGAAAATGAGGACTTACGCCAGGAGCATGTGGCTCAATTACGGCAGCAGGTTTTACAACAGGAAACCTATGGTCAGCGGGCAGAAACGGTATTTTTGGCCTTACGGGAGACGATGACCCAACGGTATCGGATTAGTCTGAAGATTGGCGTTCCGAATCAGGATGAATGCCAAGCCTGGGGAGATTATCACTTCGCGGAAGGCTTAAAACGAGAGTTTGAGCGGTTGGGTCATTCGGTTCGCATTGATATTTTAAGGGATTGGTATAATCCCCAGAGTTTTGGCGATGATGTGGTGATTGTCTTACAAGGGTTAAGCCACTATCGCCCTCAACCCCATCATCTGAATCTTCTCTGGCTGATTAGTCATCCTGAGACGATGTCTGTAGAGGACTATGAGGGCTATGATCAGGTGTTTGTGGCCTCAAATGTCTATGGGGAACAGATTAAAGACCAGGTTCGGGTTCCGGTTGAGGTGTTATTGCAATGTACTGATGCGTCCCGGTTTTATCCTGACTCCAGTCTCGGGGAGGTGGCCCCGGAGGTGTTGTTTGTGGGTAACTCTCGCCAGGTGTATCGTCCCATTGTCCGGGATGCGATCGCCGCTGGCTTGGATGTGGCGGTTTATGGAAGCGATTGGGAGTCCTTTTTACCGGAGGCTTACCTACGGGGGACACATATCCCCAATGACGAGTTGCGACGGTATTATACGGCGGCGGGGGTGGTCTTAAATGACCATTGGCAGACGATGGCTGAGGCGGGATTCCTCTCGAATCGTCTGTTTGATGCGGCCGCTTCTGGGGCTATGATTATTTCTGATTCCGTGAAGGGACTCGAAGCGGTCTTTGGGGAGGCGATCGCCTGTTATGAGGACCCGGCGGGGTTGGGTCCCCTAGTACAAGACTGTCTACGCCGCCGTGAGAGTAACGCCTCCGAGCGATTACGGTTAGCAGATTGGGTTCGCCAACATCATAGTTTTAGCCAACGGGTTGAGACTCTGTTGAGGGTCATTGATGCGCTCAATGCTGCCAAAATGGGGGGGTGTCATGGATCTTGACGACACCCCCATTCACTGGGTGAAATCCCCTAACAGCCCCCTGGACAGGGATTAAAACAACGGATGTTGCCGGGAGACATCTCAGATTCTAAGGATTTCTCCTCTAAGTTTGCCCACCAGACTTCGCGAATCTCAGGATACTCGTCTGAGTCCTCATAGCCACGAGTCTCCACGATCGCCATCATGGGGGGACTCTCCCCATCCAACCGTTCACAGGAGGGAACCCAGGATTCTCCTGCTTGCAAGGGAGGACTCACGGCTTCGGCCGCCAGGATACCAAATACTGCATAAGATCCCCCCGCCGCCATGGGAACATCTTCCAAGTGATTTTGCAAGAGGAGGACTCCTTCAATGCCATCATCCTCACTTTGCACAAACTGCAAGGAATAGCCACAGATATGACCCGTTTCATCTGCCAAACAGCGGCCAAAGGATATCCAATCGGGCATCATTTCCGGTTCTGCTGACTGCCGTTGTCGTTCCGTCCAACCCAGCCACCAGTCGAAATAACGCACGATCGCCCCAGCCATAGCCTGACGCGTCTCATCCCCTTGTTCGGCAAATCCGTCTGCTGCACCCTGGAGATTGGCGATCGCCCCCTCCCAGTCTTCATTCTGGGTACGTTGCAGGGCCCGATCCAATAGGGTGTCCGGGTTTGGCACTTGCGATGAACGCTGGGCTAACTCCCCGGAGGACGCCTCAACCTCCCTCTCTACGGGAATCGGGGCACAAGCCACCACCGCTAAACTCACTCCCAACACCAGACTCGTTGCTAAGCCTTGCATACTCACCTCAACTTCCCAAAACCTGGACGAAAGGATTGACTCCAGATAGCCTGATGATAGCCCAAAATTTAGCCCATTCACGGAGCTAGAAATTGGCATTGAGGACCAGGATTGCAAAGGAAAAAACGGCATAACATCGTCACCTGTCTCATGACAACGCAACGATGTTATATCAGCCTCTCTTGTTGAGACAATCAGAACCTCTCAATCCTTAGTCTTCCTCTGGGGTAATCACCTCAGGTTTGAGATCTCGTTCCATCAATGCTGCTACCGCTTCTTCCGGGGTGATTTGGTTATTGAGTAAGCGATAGACTTGATAGGAAATCGGTACCTCAATCCCCTGTCGCTTGGCCAAATCAATCAGTACGTTGGTAGTATTTACCCCCTCAGCAGTACTCTGGATTTCCTCCAACACTTGTTCTAAGGTTTTATGTTGCGACAAGCCAAACCCCACCCGATAATTACGGCTGAGACTACTGTTACAGGTGGCTAACAAGTCTCCTAAACCGGCTAATCCCCAGAAGGTTTCTGCCTCTGCCCCCATGCTGGTTCCCACCCGCACAATCTCAATCAAAGCTCGCGTCAATAGGGCGGATTTCGCATTAATTCCTAAATCCAAACCATCACAAACCCCAGAGGCGATCGCCATCACATTTTTTAGGGTTCCCCCCAGTTCGGTTCCGATGGGATCGGTGTTGGTATACACTCGGAAAATATCCGAGGAATAGGCTTCTTGAATGGTCTCCGCTGCCTTGATATCCCGACTGGCGGCGATAGTGGCGGCGGGGAGTTCCTTGTCAATCTCCTTGGAGAGATTGGGCCCCGACAGCACCACCACCGGATGATCCGGGAAGGCTTCCTGCCAAATTTGCGACGGGGTGCGGGTTGTGGAGGGTTCTAACCCCTTGGTTGCGGTGACAATGATGGTTTTAGGGGGTAAGCCAATCTTTTGCAGCTTGCTGGCGGTTTCCCCCACCCCTTTCATGGAAATTGCGGATAGGAGAACATCCGCATTGGCGATCGCCGCTTCCAGGCTGACATCACCCCGGCGAGACCAAAATTGCACCTGATTATCGCCATATTCGGCCAGTTTTCCCAATGCTGTTCCCCAAGCACCGGTTCCTAGAATTGTAATCTGTTTCGTCATCGTCGTCTTATAAATCCTTAGTGACTACCATGGGTGGCGTATGCCTTATAGCTTATCTCAAATTGAAGTCTAATTATCCCTGGAATTTCTGAATCCTTCTCAAACCTTACCAATGCTGTTTTTGTGTCAGTAATGCTGTGGCGGCTTTGGCGGTAAGCGGCTTGGAAAAATAATAGCCCTGTCCATACTCACAGCCTAAGTTCCGCAGTTGTTCTACATGAACCGCCGTTTCTACCCCTTCTGCAATCACTTTCATATTGAGGCTATGGGCTAAGGTGACAATGGCTTGGACGATTTCTCGCTCATCATTATCTTCATCAATTGGGTCTACAAAGGAGCGATCAATTTTAAGGATATCCACTGGTAATCGGTGTAAGTGGCTCAGCGATGAATATCCTGTACCAAAATCATCAATACTCAGTTGAATATTTCTGTTTTTGAGTTGCTCTAAAATTGATTTTGCAACCTCATAATTACCAACAATAGTACTTTCTGTAATTTCTAATTTTAAAAATTCTCCGTCTAACCCTGAATCTTGTAAAATATCATCGATACGATTTAATAAGTCAATTTGTGCAAACTGTTTAACGGAAATATTTACAGAAACTGTCAACTCTTTCGCATGAGGATATTGGCATTGCCAGCGCTTCAAATGACTACAGGATTGGCGTAATACCCATTCTCCAATGGGGACAATTAACCCGGTTTCTTCGGCGGCCGGAATAAACTCGGCCGGAGAAATTCGCCCTCGTTCTGGGTGATGCCAACGCAACAGGGCCTCGAAGCCAACAATTCCTCCCTCTTGTAAATCTACAATGGGCTGGTAATTGACTTTAAACTCGCCCCGTTCCAAGGCCCGCCGCAGATTGGTTTCGAGTTGCAGAAAATTGACGGCGCGATCGTGCATCCCAGAATCAAACACCCGATAGCGGCCTTTGCCTAAATCCTTAGCACAATACATGGCTGCATCGGCATCTCGCAACAAATGTTCGGGTTGCGTATATTGAGAGGTTCCTAAAACAATGCCAATGCTGGCCCCAATAAATACCTCATGGCCATCCACATGAAAGGGGGCTGTCAGTTGTTTTTGAATGGTTTCCGCTGTTTCAATAGCATTGTCGATCCCCTGAATTGGATTCAGGAGAATTGTGAACTCATCTCCTCCCAGACGAAAGAGCGTATCCACCGGACGTAAGCAGAGTTCCAGGCGATCTGAAATTAGGCTCAGGAGGCGATCGCCCGTCAAATGCCCTAGAGAGTCGTTGACGACTTTAAAGCGATCGCAGTCAATAAACAACACGGCAAAGCGATAGGCATCATCTTTACGAGTTTCTACTAGGGCCGCTTCCAACTTTTCCATCAACAAGACGCGATTGGGCAGGCCCGTCAAGGAATCATGAAGTGCCATGTACATCAACTGTTCCTGCACCCGTTTGCGCTGGCTAATTTCCGTTTGCAGTTGGGAGTTCGTCGCCTCTAACTCCGCCGTCCGTTGTTGCACTCGCTCTTCGAGCTTCTCATTTAACTGACGCACCTCCGCCTCCACCCGAGCGCGATCGCCGATCTCCTTCTGTAACTGTTTATTTTGCTCCCGCAGTCGCTGCTGTAGATCCCGAATCATCAACTGGTTCTGAACCCGGGCCAAGACTTCCTTAAACTGAAATGGCTTAGAAATATAGTCTGTGCCCCCCACAGTAAAGGCTTTTACTTTATCTAGGGCATCGTCTAAAGCACTAATAAAAATAACGGGAATATCACGGGTGTCTTGATCGTCCTTGAGGAAGCGACAGACATCATAGCCATTCATCCCCGGCATCATGATATCGAGCAAGACCAAATCCGGTTTTCCATACCGGGCCCCCTCCAGTCCCGTAGTACCATCAACCGCCACGCAGACCTCATACCCAGCACGAGTCAGAATCGTGTTGAGCAGTTCAAGATTAGCGGGGGTATCGTCGACAATTAGAATATTGCCTTTCGAGGGATGCTCAGGGCTACTCATTACACGTTGGGGCAACAATGGGGGTGGGGGTCAGGGAACTGGCGAAGCCAATCCAGGATTCGGGTGACGTCTGGGACGATCGCACTGAACGTCCGATTCCTATCTAGCACGTTAACCTTCATTTTAGGGAAAATCTAGGGGGTTGAGAATGACCCCGGTCACTCCGGTTACCCTAAACACCCGTAGATATCGATAAATGTAACGGCGTATTACAGCCTAGTCGTGAGTATCACCCTTTTGCAAATTCGATAGTAGCGACCAATTTGGATTGGCTGAATCGAGATGGACATCCGGGGCAATCACCACCTGATCTCCCCCAGATGCCTTAGCGGCCCGGACAGCCAGTTGAGCAGTCTCCAACAGAGACTCCGGTTCTAAATTAGGATTGGGCAGGTCACTGGCCACCCCAAAACTCACCGTCAGTGAAGTGGGTGTCAATTGGGTTGCAATAAACCGCCGCGCTTGTTGACGCAGGAGTTCTGCGATCGCCCGCCCTTGGCTCGTATCCAAATGGGGCAACAGGACCAAGAATTGCTCCCCCTGCCAACGCACCAGACAAGTGCCCCGACGGGTCAAACTATCTCGCCAGGCCTCCGCCAAGGTTTTGAGAGCGCGATCGCCTGTTTCCTGGCCATGACGTTGGCAGTATTCCTCAAACCCATCCACATCGGCCAAAATTACCGTCAGAGGCAACTGAGTATCAATCAAGCGCCCCCATTCATAGCGAAGACGGCTTTCAAAGCTAGAGATATCCGGCAACCCGGTGAGCAGATCGTAACTCAAAACCGATTCTCCTGGCGAAGAATGGGGCAACTCCATCAACAATAATAGATTGGCAATCTTCTCCAACCACGCTAGTTCCTTCGGCTGCCAATTACGAGCCACCGCCGCCTGATGCAAGACAATCGCTCCCCAAATGCTACCTTGCTGATAAATCGGTACCAGCACACAGGCCTTCACCCGCTGTTCCGCCAACACCACCGCATCATCTACACTTAAATGCACATAATCTAGATTACACAGGGCTAACACATCCGGGGACGGCTTTGATACCAGTGAGTATAAATCAGGGGCAGCCGCCGGCCGGCGATGATGGTGTCCCCCATCTTCAGCAATAGGGATCGTATTGCCATAAAAATCATAACGATAGGCCACCACACTCAACAGACCCAACTCACGACGAATCCCCACCACCGCTTGCTGAAAGACCACCACCAGAGGCTGTTTCCCTAAAATGGCCCGACTTAGGCTCGTCAGATGTTCTTCCCAATGCAAATGATGATTAAAACGTTGCAAACTCTGCTGAAGTTCATCGCGATCGCGGCGCAAGCTCACATTGGCCTGTTCCAAGTCACGAATCCGCCGCTGGAGAAAGGCACGGCGTTCTGCTGTTTCCGGCAAGCTCGACTGACTCCCATAACGGGGACGACGGGTACTGAGAACCGTCACCTTTTCAATGCCCTGAAACACCGCCCATTGTTGCAGTAAATCAGGAATCTCGGTCTCAGGAACCGGACGGCTGAACAAATAGCCCTGGGCTAAATCACAGTGAATCGATTTGAGAAACTCAGCCTGTTCACTATTTTCAACTCCTTCGGCTAAAACAATCAAATTTAGACCTTGGCCGAGGGCAACAATGGTTTTGGCGATCGCCGCATCGCTAGAGTCTTGGGTTAAGTCACGCACAAAGGAGCGATCAATTTTCAGGGTATCGAGGGGAAACTGTTTAATAAAACTCAAACAGGAATAGCCCGTCCCGAAATCATCCATGGCAATTTGCACGCCCATCTCCCGCAACCGATGCAGCACTGAAATGCTTAACTCCACATCCTTCACCGCCGTGGTTTCCGTGATTTCGAGTTCCAGATAGCTTGCCTTCATCTGGGTAGTCTCCAGAATCTCGACGATTGTGCCTAACAAATTTGGCTGTTGAAACTGGCGGGCCGAGAGATTCACCGCCATTTTCAGGGGCTTAAATCCCATCTTGACCCAATCACGATGTTGTTGACAGGCTGTCCGTAGCACCCACTCGCCAATGGCATGAATCGCCCCGGTTTCTTCAGCAATGGGGATGAAGCGATCTGGGGGAACCCAGCCCCGTTCAGGATGCTGCCAACGAATCAAGGCTTCAACGGCGACAATTTTGCCACTGGCTAAATCGATTTGCGGTTGATAGTGTAAACAGAACTCCTGATTGAGAATGGCCTGTTCGAGATCCAATTCCAGGGCCAGGGTGTCCGCCCGACTGTTGAGCATATCAGGATTGTAGAGGCTGATGCTGTTGCGCCCCTGTTGTTTGGCCCAGTCTAGGGCCGTTTCTGCATATCTCAGGAGACTGCCATTATCCCGTCCATGTTGCGGGGCCAGGGCCAGTCCCAGGCTGGCGCTAATGGAAAACTCTCGTCCTTCACATTCAAAGGGTTGCCGTAGCTCGGCTAGGATGTTCTCAGCCACTGCCATGACTCCCTGACGACAGCTTCGGGACCCCAGTAAAAAGACCAATTCATCACCTCCCCAACGGGCCAAACAATCCCCCTCTTGCAAACAGCTTAAAATCCGTCGGGTCATGGTTTTTAGCAGGCGATCGCCCACATGATGGCCAAAAGAATCATTGACGGCCTTAAAGCGGTCAATATCCAGAAACCCCACTGCCATCGAAGTTTGGCGTTGCCGGGCTTCTACCAAGGCTAAGGATAATTGCTCATCAAAGAGTAAGCGGTTGGGTAACTGGGTGAGGGGATCATGGGAAACTTGATAGCGCAACATGGCGCTGACGCGATGTTGGACGACCGCAATATACAGATGAATCCCCAGTTGATGGGCCAGTTTCCGTTCCCCTGATGTCCAGGGATCAGTTTGATCGCGATGGGATTCTCGCCAAGCGTCAAACGAGGCCCGAGGTCGCTGATGTCGCTCATCAGACGTCGTTTTGCCCGCCCACCAGACGTCCGTATTGTGACCCCGACGGAAGAGGGTTAAATAGCCCACACATTGGCGGTGATATTGTAGGGGAATCACCAGGAGCGATCGCACCGGCGTCGGGGTCAGCACGTCCCAGAGGAAGGCCAAAGCCTGATTCTCCTTCCAAGTCTCGGCATCAAGGCTGATGGGTTCCGGGTGCGGAGAACTATCTAAACTTAAGGGGTTATAGCCCATAAATCCCGGCTGCCATTGGGGATGTTCTTCTAACTGCTCCACCACTGCTCCATCGCCAACCACCGCTAAATTCACTCCTTCGATCTCCGGTTGGGAGCATAAGTACAAACGTCCCCCACTCGCATTGAGGGCTGACACCGCCTCCTTGAGAACCTCCTGTTGGCTCAAGATCCAGGATTGCTCATCGTCTCGGTCATCGTCTAGAATTTCTGTTATTCGCTCTAGAGCCTTTTCATGACGTTGGTTTTCCCGCGCTTTCTCTAGGAACCGGGCTTGGGTAATGGCGATCGCAATTTGGTCGATCGCCAATTGCAGGATTTGCTGCTCGTAGTTGGAAAAATAACGGGGTTGGCTATGATGAATGCTAACCAGCCCCCAGAGTCCATTCCGCTCAAAAATTGGTAGCGTCAACGTTGCCTGCACCCCCATCCCTTGGAGATAGGCAATATGGCAATCACTGACAGGTTCCTGGTAAGGCGGCAGCTTCGGGTCGAGAGGAAACAGCGTTTTACACGAACGGGTCACATCCGAGATCATACATTGGCGAATCCGGGCAAAGGTTTGACGTGCCGTGGGTGGGATATCCTCAGCCGGAAAATGTAAGCCGACCAAGGCCGGCAGGCGATCGCCCTGGCGGGCCTCAGCCACAACGACACCACTGCCGTCGACCTCAAACTGATAGAGTTTGACACGATCAATTTTTAAAAACTCTTGAATTCCCTCAACACTACGACTTAGAATTTCTGGCAGTTCTTGGGAGTTGCGAATACTCCAAGCGATTTGATGGAGGATATCTCCGGGATCGGGGACGGGGTTGGACATGGGGGACTGGGGGCGTATCTCGGTCTTGACAAACACTTTAATGGTCGTTTGATCGAGTCCTAATCTCTAGTCTGCCAGATTCACGCAGGATTCACAGCTTAAAGGACCCAACCCTTTATATATTGTCATATTTTCGAGTTCACCGTTGTGCCATCCCCAGTGGCTTCGATCAAATGCCCAGTCTTTGAAGATATCCCAGTTTTAAGGTCACTAATGCTGACTGATTGGTATCTCGTTTAATGTCCTTTTTTTACCAATCTTTAGGAGGATTTGAAGGCTCCGTCCAATCATCAGTCTCAGAGGATTTTCTTCTTAAATTAAATAGCTTGGAGCCAAAAAAACTTTGGGATGGTTGGGCATCTTCAGACTCATCTGAATCGTCTAAAAATTCCCCTTCAATCGTCTCCTCGGCTTCGGGTTCTTGCTCAGAAAGAGGTAGAACTTCTGAGGCTTCTGGTATCGTTTCCTCCTCATCAAGTCTCTCTTCTGACTGCTGAGCCTCTTCCGGAGTCTCTGAAACTTGAGGCTTAGGAGCTAACTCTAATTCCTCGGAGTCAGGAGAGTCTACCATGTCCGCTTCAGATTTTTCAGTTAAGGCGGATTGACTGTAACTATAAGAATATAATGTCCCTTCACGGTAAGCTGAGATAGGCTTCTTTGGCACTTCATAGTCTCCCACCATAACCTCGGCCGATTTTTCCTCCTCCGGCCACTGGTCTTCCTCGGGCCAATCCTCCTCATCCCAAACTTCTTGCTCAGGTTCCCCAGTTTGCGACCTCGTCAGAGGCTCCTCTGAGGCAGAGTTGGGCCGTTCAGGCCGGCCACTCTCCCGAGGGACTCTAGTCTTTCCCGGCCTGTCTTCCAACCCCTCATCGACCCAATTTGGATCAGCCACAGGGGGGGATGTCTCAGGATTGCCACGAGGCTCATTGACGGTTGTCCGGGAGGGCCCTGACCTGGCCGGTGCAGGCTGACGTTGTGAGCGATGACGACGGGGCAAGATTATAGCAATTACCCCAGCACTGACGAGTCCGGCCAGAAAGGGAGCCAACAGCCAAACCCCTAGGGGTAGGGACATGGAAACGAGTCCCAAAAACGTTACCGACAGAGTGGGGGAGCTATTTTGAACCAAAAACAGGGCCAAAACCCCCAAGATTATTAATCCGGCAATTGGTAGTTTAGACTGTCCCATAGGTTCCTAGATGAACAACGATTATTCTGCTTCTTTCCAACGTCGCAGGGGAACACAATCAATTTCAAAGCAATCGAGGCCACGAGCCACGACAAAGTCGACCAAATCCTCAATCGTTTGGGGCTGATGATACCAGGCGGGAATAGCAGGAACTACCCGCACTCCTGCTTCAGCTAAGGCGGTCAAGTTCCGCAAATGAATCAAGCTCAGGGGCGTTTCACGGGGTACGACTACCAGTTTACGGCCTTCCTTAACTTGCACATCAGCGGCGCGTTCGAGCAAATCGGAACTTAAACCCTGAGCGAGTTTGGCAACTGTACTCATGCTACAGGGAATCACCAGCATCCCCAATGTGCGAAAAGAACCACTGGCAATGTTCGCCCCCACATCACTGGCTGGGTGACAACGCAGATACCCCTGCGTCTCTACTCCCGCTTGCTGTCGCCAGAATTGTTCTTGCTGGATGGGATCTGCGGGCATTTTAATCTCGTTCTCCGCCTGCCAGACTCGGTAACTGGCTTTGGAGGCCACCAGTTCGACGGAATAGTTGGCATGGAGGAGATATTTGAGAGTCCGCACGGCATAAATGAGACCCGAGGCCCCGGAAACACCGATAATGAGAGGTCGAGATGAGGTCATGGGGAAGAAAGGCAGTAGGCAGTAGGCAATAGGCAGTAGGCAATAGGCAGTAGGCAGTAGGCAGTAGGCAGTAGGCAGTAGGTAGTAGGCAGTAGGCAGTAGGCAGTAGGCAGTAGGCAGTGGGGTGGGTAAGAGGGGAACCACTTCAGTCACAGAGGACACAGAGGACAGAATAGGGGTGGCTTCCCTCCTACTGCATTCTCCCCCCTGTTGCCTGTTCCCTGTTGCCTGTTCCCTTCTTCTCCCTACTACCTCTTTCAAAAAGCTATTCCTCTTCGCCGAAGAAGTTATCATCGTCATCATTGGGTGGGGCTTCGCTGCCGCCGCCGACGGGGGCTAAGTCGATTTGTTGACGGTAGTAGTCCACGCTTTTGACTTGGACATCGACGCGATCGCCCAGACGGTATTGTTTGCGATTTTTGCGTCCCACTAGGGTTTGTTGACGGGAGCGGTATTCATACCAGTCATCTTTGAGGGAAGACACATGCACTAACCCTTCTAGGCGCGGGGGAGCCATGCCGTTTTCTCCGGCTTCGATTTCCACAAAAAAGCCATAGGACTGTACCCCGGTAATTAAGCCCCGAAAGACCTCTCCTGTGCGCTCCTTCATGGCTCCCGCCTTCTGGAGACCATTTAAGTCATTTTCGGCTTCCAAGGCGAGACGCTCCCGTTCTGTGAGAGGAATCGTTAAAACTGAGAGATGCTCTTCGAGTTCACTTTGAACTCCTGGGGGCAGAACGTTCCAGTTAATCTGACCGTGACAGGAGGAGTGATGGAGATTCACGGACTCCTTGGAACGGCTGGTGCGGCGATCGCGACCCTGGGTAAAGACGGCATGGAGAACTTGCTGAATCACATAGTCCACATAGCGTTGCAGGGGAGCATTCAGGTGTGTGTAGCCATCATCGAGGGCTAGGCCAAAGTGAACGCCGGGTTGGTTGCTGTAGTAGTGGGGACGAATTACCGCTTCGAGGAGATAGTTGAGAATTTTCTCATCGTCGGTTCCCGACACCTGATCAGCGAACTGCTTAAAGTCACTGGGGAAAGCCTGTTCTTCATCTTCAAGCCACAGTTCGAGATCCATGTTGCCGGCGAGTTTGATGGCATCATGGACATCATCAATGTCCGGTTGCAGTTGAATACAGTACAGAGCCGGAACTCCTAAGGCTGTGAGGTGATCGGCAATTAACTGATTGGCCGTGACCACAAACTCATAGGTTACGGCGTTAATAATCGGCTGTGTATTAAACACGGGGGCTCCCAATGGCACTTCATCACCAAAATGGGTGCTGGCCTCGGGGAGATATAAATCAAAAGATCCTCGCAGATAGCGTTGTTCCCGTAATAGCTGACTCACCTGTTGAAATTCTTTGAGGGTTGCCGCTAGGTCTTTTTCGCTTTTACTTTGGGGTTGGCTGGCATCTTCGCCGAGGAAGGTTTGGGTTTCTTCGTAACTGACGAGGCGATCGAGCAGCAGGATACTCGGTTGCACTTCGTACTCCAGGATTTGTCCCGTTTCATCCAAGGTAATCAGCAGGGAGATGGCAGAGCGATCGCCCTCTGGGGTAAAGGAGGCTGCCTCGATAATCTCGTCGGGAAATAGGGGTAACATCGTCTCCCCTAAATAAACACTGGTTCCCCGTCGCCGTGCTTCTCGTTCAGCAGGGCTATTGAGGGCCACTAGCCGTCCCACATCCGCCACGTGAATCCCCACTTGCCACTGATCACGGGCAAAGCGAGTGATACTGTAGGCCCGTTCGACACAACCGGGACTGAGAGGATCTTCGACAAAGGCTAAGGTTTTCAGATGTCGCAGATCGAGTCGTTGCTTGGCCTCTTTGGCACTAATCTCGGCTGAAATGTCTTTAAGACTCTCTAGGACTTTCGGGGGAAAGCTGCGGGGCAGATCATGTTTACAGCAGACAATATCGATATCGTTGGCTGCTTCAGCATCACTGCCAAGGACTTGTACCACTCGGCCCTGAGGAGGATTATCCCCGAGAGGATAGCGTTGGACTTCTACATGAACCAAATAATCAACGGCATCTTTGAGGCGTTCATCGGGTTCGAGGTGAATCTCAAAGAGGAGGCGATCGTCGAGGGGAACCGCCCGAAATTCATCATCGACGAGTTTAACCCGGGCTAACACTGAGGGATTGGCCCGTTCGAGAATCAGGCGCACCTCCCCTTCCGGAGAACGGCGACGGCTTCCGTCTTTAATGACTTTCACTAAGACACGATCGCCGTTCCAAGCTGTGCTGAGATAGGATTCTCGCACATAAATATCTTCAGCTCCCTCAGCGTCTTGGATAGCAAAACAGAAGCCTTTACTCGAACAGCGTAATTTGGCTTCTACGAGTCCGTCGTCAGCATCGCGGCGGTAACGGCCTCGTTCCTTGACTAAAATCCCTGTTCGCTCCAGAGCTTCTAGGGCAATGAGCAGTTTCCCTAAATTATCATCATCATCACAGGCCAGTTTCTTTTCCAGGACTTTCGGAGCCACCGATTTATCATCGGGGAAGTTGGACAGCAGTGTTGCGATCGAAAAGTTCATGCAGTCGTCAATCCTTAAAAAAATTTTTTAGTCTTAGCAGTGTATTAACAGCCGTTTGCCACGGGCAATGGGTAAGGTCGAGAAATTACCTTGACATCATCTCGAAAGGGGAGATGCGCCGTGGGCATTTGGGCCTAGACAGTCTCGGCTTTGGCTCAGAGGCTCGGTACGGCGGTGTACTCCTATGCAGCGGCCCGCCGAGATTTCAGTCAGATCTGAGCCTGACGGGGCTGCCAACCGCCTGAAGGGGGTGGTCTGGAGGGCCGCGTCAAATTTCGCCACATCCAAGCAATTATAGCAGCCAAGTGTGGATCGTTGGCCGTTTACTCTTGGCCATTAACGCTTAAGGGGAATCCTGATTCGGCTGGGACATCCTTGAGGCTAGAGTCACTGGCTTGGGCCTTGGTGGTATTTGGCATGATTTGGCATTATTCCCATGGCAAATCTAACAGGCGGGCTGGGTTCTCCTGAGTCATGCGTTTGAGATCTTGCTCAGAAATGCCCTGGTTGCGTAATCCTCGGATAAAGGCGGCATAACCTTCGATGGGATTGGGATCTTGGGGACGACCGAGATCCGTGCTGAGGATAATCTGCTCACTGCCGATCGCCCGAATCGCCTCGGCCATCTCCTCTAGGGTCACCTTTCGCCAGGCCCGGTGCGCTGGATCAACCGCCGTCTCTCCCATGAGAGCATTGACGTAGTCTAATTCTAAATAGGCGCCCAAGTCTGCCAGGGTTTGCATTTGAGCCAGACTTAATCCTGGAACCTCGGCCATGGCATGGGTAATCAGGAGTTTGTCGATGCCCAACTCTCGGGCCCGGTGAGCCACCGCCAAGATTTCGGCGGGGGAGACATGGCCCGTCCCCAAGACCAACTGGCGATCGCGCACCGAGTATAAAATGAGTTCTAACTCCCGAGAGAGGCGATCGCCCTGCAACAGAGAAATTCCCCCCTCGCCTTGGCCAAATCGTTGCCGGTGATAGGCTGCGTCAAGGGTGGGTAGCCAAACCACCTTACCCCGGCCCCCCGAGATGCGACTCATCACCCGCACTGCTTCCGGGTTAATACCCCCCACTGCCTCATTGAGAACCACGCCCCCAAACACCTGCAACCGCTGCACCCTCTCTTGAGCCAATTGAGCGCGATCGCCCGTGGGAAGCACATGATTTTTCAACACCACAGCTCGCAATCCCGCCGCCTCAGCGGCCTCAACCAATTGCCTGTCATTCCAAAGTCGGGGAACCACATCCGGGGCTGTATGAACATGAAACTCGATCGCCCCAGATAGGAGAGAATCCTCAGCTGCGATCGTTGGAGTTTCCCACCCCAGCCACACCAGCAGGAGCAGAAAAATTAGCCCCAGGGCCTCGCCAATTTTAGGGACTCTCCGGTGTCGTCTCATCTGGCTTACAGAAACCCTACCGACATTTTCGCCTGGGATAACAGTTCACCGTAGAGATCCTCTAAACGACTGATATTTTTATCCAGGGTATAGCGTTCTAATACCCGCTGACGGGCTTTATAGCCTAACAAGTTGCCCATTTCTGGATGGTCTTGAAACAGAGGTAACAGGGTTTGTAGCTGACTCAGCACCCGTTGAGAATCCAGAACCACGCCGGCCCCATCTTCGAGAACTTCCCCATCGGCTCCGGCATCAGTGGCTAAACAGGCCATACCACAGGCCATCGCTTCCAACAGGGATAGAGATAATCCTTCGACTAGGGAGGGGAGGATAAAAACATCGGCACCCCGAAGAATTTCGATACGACGGCTTTCATCGGCCACATAGCCGAGCCAATGGATTTGATGCGCCTTGGAATAACTAGCCCGTAGCGATGTAGCCAGGGGACCATCCCCGACAATTAAGAGCTTGCTATCGGGGCCCATGGATGCCGATTTCCAGGCTTTGAGGAGGGATTCGACATTTTTTTCCATGGCAATCCGTCCCTGATAGACAAACAACCGTTCAGCGTGCAGTTGTGACTTTAAGGCCGAGGCTCCAGGGGAATATTTCAGGGAATCCACCCCATTGGGAATGACCGCAATTCGCTCTGGGGGGACTCCCAGTTGGGCTAATAACTCCCGTTGAATCTGGGAGAAGACGATGGTGCGATCGTAGTTGGCCAGAAAGGGAGCATAGAGTTGATACATCAAGTGTTGGGTACTCGATGTTAGATTGCGACGGCGGCGATCGAATGGGGGGTGAAAGGTCGCCACCAGGGGTAACCCCAACTCCTGGCAAATTTCCGGTAGCACAAAATCAAGGGGGGATAGAGTCAGGGAGGCATGAACCAAATCCGGTTTCAGTCCCCGTAAGGCATCCGCGAGGATCTTACTCGATTTTAGGGTGGGAATGGTGTAGAGCGTGGACTTATAGAGGCAGGGAAGTGAGACTTCATGGGCCAGCGAGGGGGACTCTAAACCATCCCACTCCGTATCTGCCACCGATTTTACGGAGACTCCTGGCTCCGAATCGGTCGCATTTTGGCAAAAGTGCAAAAAACTGACCCGATTATTCCGGTCCAGTAGCGCGTTCGTAACTTCGCGGCTGTAGGTGACATTGCCACAAAACGGCGATTTTTTTCCAAGCCAAGCGATGTGCATTCAAATCGAAAGGGTGAACGGGATCTCATTACCGCCTCAAGCCGTCAACGCTTCCGATGACTCCCAGAGAAATGGGATAGCGGCAAGCGTACTCATCTAAGAGCTGATTTCACTCTAACTCAGGGAGAATGACAACCGTTACTAGCGATGACTGTTTGATTGGCGGGAAGGAGAACTTTTATCGGCAATATACCAGGTTATTAGGCCGCCTAGGGCAACGATGACACCCAGACTTTGTAAAACTGGGGCTAGGCCAAATTGGGCTTCGGCGATGCTGGCCAGGGCCAGGGGCAGGGTCAGGGCAATGTTAACGGCATTGTTTTGCAGCCCAAAGACTTTACCCCGTTGTTCTTCGGGGGTTTCTGCCTGAATGATGGTTTGCATAGGAATGCCCACCCAGGCGGCGGAAAAGCCCAAGAGGGTGATGATGATTAAACAGGGAATTAGCTGACTGCTGTAGAAACTCAGACCCACCAGACATAGGGCAACCCCAATTGAACCATAGAGGTTGAGACGACGGGGGACAAAGTTGGAGCCGATTTGACCAACAACTGCTGCCCCAATTGCCATTCCCACACCGTTGGCGGCCAGGAGGAAGCCAAATTGTTCGGCCCGCAATTCCGGCATAATCTCGGCGACACGGACGGCGAGAACGGCTAGGGCGGCAAAGGCACAAAAGAGGATAATCAGTTGAATCAGGGCGCTACGAACCCGAGGCCGATCTCGCAGTACGGCCAATCCGGTTTTGAGATCCTGCCAGACTTTGCTTTTGGCCCGTTCTTTAATGTCAATGCGTTCTCGAATCTGCATCAGCATCAGCAGCAGGCCCGAGAGGATGTAACTGCCGCCAACGACGAGTTCTTCGCTGTAGTTGAGATTGCCCAACAGTTGATTGGCAAAGGCGAGGACGGGTTCCCCGACGGCAAAGCCGATGATGACTGAGGCCATCATGGTGGTGGTGTAGAGGGAGTTGGCTGACAGAAGATGTCGTCGTTCTACGAGTAGGGGAATGGCAGCCTGTTCGGCGGGAGCGAAAAACTGGGTCAGGGTCGAAACCAGCAGGGTCACGACTAACAGCATGATGAAGCCGAGGGGGATTCCGCCCCAAAGGCTTTGTCCTTCTGAGAGCCAGACTAAGATCGGCAGCATGAGTACGAATAGCCCTCGCAGCACGTTGCTGTTGACCAGTACGTCTTTTTTGTGCCAGCGATCTACCATGACTCCGGCAATAAAGCCAAACAGAACCGCCGGGATGGTGAAGGCGATGGTGATGGCAGATACCCAGCCGCTGATACTTTGACCTTCGGCTTGGAACTGGTTGGCGACCAGGGCGATCGCCATGACGAGATAGACTTTATCGGCAATCTGGGAGAAGACTTGCCCACCCCATAGGGTCAGGAAGTTACGATTTTTGAGAACGGGGATAAAGCCCTGTTCTCCATCTTGGGGGCGATGGTGTTCAGAGTCGGTCTCTGGGCTGGGTACGGAGTTGGTTTCAGGCAGGGGTGTCATAGGGTTGGCACAACGGATGAACAGATAGGGGTTTGGGAATGGTGGGAGCGTGCTTTACATCGTGCCTTACATCGTGCCTTACATGGGTTAAGGCTGAGAGGAGGCAACGTAACTGTTTATTAAGGTAGCAGAGCGAATTGCACGTCCCAAATGATGTTGGGTGTAGTCCCGGAGGATCTGCTCGATCACAATCCACGCTGTGTCCAAACCTGGCTCTAGGGACTCTTTGACCGGAGACAGGTGCGGTTGAGACAGTTGTTGCAGTAGTGATAGTTGATGACTGTTTAGATAGCGGTTTGGGGTTGGGGTGAAGGCCGCTTGGTTGGCGACGGCTTCATAATCGGTGTTGTCACTCTGTGCTGAATTCTGTGCTGATTGGCTCTGCACTGGGGGCCGTTGCTGCTGTTGGAACTGTTGTAGTTGGGCGAGGGCGACGACTCCCCCGGAACGAATGCTAAAGCCGATGTTGGGGTTGAGTTGGCTGGGATTGGCGATGAGCGGCTGCTGAGATAGGCAGCAGTGATGGACTTGTGGGGCGATGCCGCCAAGGGCTAACAGATGAAAGATTCCTTGGCATAAATGGGCTAATACTTCGGCTAGGGGCGCGTTGGCGGGAAGGCGTTCTAGACGCTGGAGATGTTCGGTTAGGAGGTTAAAGAGGTCGTTTTGGGGGGTGTCTTCTAGGGCTTGGTTGAGGGCGATTTCGGCGAGGTACTGGCTGGCGGTGAGGAGGCCGAAGTGACGACTGAGTCCTGGATAGGAGGCGAGGGTTTCGGCGTGGCGGATGCGATCGAGGGATTTTCCGGGTTTAATCATTAGGTCGTTAAGGACGAATAGTCCGGTTCGTCCGCCAAGTTTGGAGTTGGCTTTGCGAGATCCGCTGGCGACGACTCGCAGCAGCCCCCGTTCTGGGGTCAGAATCGTGAGGAGGCGATCGCTTTCTCCGAGGGGCATACTTTTTAGGTTGATTCCGGTGACGCGGTACATGGGGGAGGAAGGCAAGAGGCAAGAGGCAAGAGGCAAGAGGCAAGAGGGGGAACCACGGAGTCACAGAGGACACAGAGGAAGGGGAGGAGGGGGAGGAAGGCAAGAGGGGGAACCACGGAGTCACAGAGGACACAGAGGAAGGGGAGGAGGGGGAGGAGGGGGGGGAGGGGGGTTAGGTGGGGTCTTTTGGTTCGTCGGTGGGTTGGAGGAGTTGGACGCTGTAGGAGGTTCCGAGACGGGTGGCTCCGGCTTCGATGAGGGCGATCGCGTCGGCGTGGGTGCGAATGCCGGCGGAGGCTTTGATGGCAACTTGACCTTTGGCGATCTCTTTGAGTTGTTTGACATGCTCAAGTTGAACGCTGCCGTTCCAACCGGTGCAGGTTTTTAAAAATTGCACGCCAGCGTCAATGGCAATGTTGCCAACTAATTTGAGTTCGTCATGGGTTAAAAGATTGGTTTCTAAAATGGCTTTGACGGTGACGTTACTTTCGTCGCAAATGTGGGCAAGCTCGTCATGAATGAGATTGGTTTTCTGCTCTTTTGCCCAGCCTAGGTTAATCACTACATCGAGTTCGGATGCACCTTGCTCAACGGCTTCTAAGGCTTCGTAGAGTTTACTTGTTGAGGTGGTGGCTCCGGTGGGAAAGCCGATGACGGTTGAGACTTTGGGGGTCTTGCCCTGTAGGCACTCTCGGGCAAGACGGACTCGGCTGGGATAGACGCAGACTGAGGCAAAGCCAAAGCGGTCGGCTTCGGCGCACCATTGCCGGACAAGTTGGTCTCCGGCACAGGGGTTGAGGAGAGAATGGTCGATAAGAGGGGCAATGTCTAGGTCGAGGGTCTCAGTTTTCATGAGTGTTTTAAATATCGTTTAAATGATATTTTTGAAGTGTTTTTTTGTTTTGTGAAATGGATAGATTTCTGGGTTTAGTGATTCATGGTTAGCTGTTTTGATAAAAATTTTTCTTGGGTCAAAATCTCAAGCAAGTTAGTATCTCGTTCTAATAAACAGGCATGACCGCTGTGGGGCAACTGGTGAATTTTGGCGTTGGGAAGGATTTGGATGAGATCTTGGGCTTCGCTGAGGGAGGGGAGGAGGTGGTCTAAGGTGCTGGCTAGGATTAGGGTGGGGGGATGGATGCGGGCGAGTTGTTCGGGGGGAATGCGAAAGTCTCGGAGTAAGCCAATTCGCCAGGTGATGGCTTTGCTGGAGACGTGACGCATGGCATCGAGGAGGGCGTGGCGGTTTTCGGCGGGGATGCGATCGAGGGCGGCGAGGAAGGGCAATAATCCTAGGGCTGAGATGGCGTTGAGGAAGTCGGGCATCCATTGGACGAGATGGGACCCCCAAAATAGCAACGGACGGCGTTGTAGGGCAGAGGCTGGGTTACTGAGGATGAGGCGATCGCAGCAGTCGGGCTGTTGACTGGCGATCATTAGGGCTAAACAACCGCCAAAGGATTCGCCAAATAGGTACAGGGGCCGACCTTGACGCAGGGGAGCCAGGAGTTCTAGGGTTTCCTGGGCTAGGCTGTGCCAATCCCGTAGGTCATCTGGGGGAAGTTGCAGACAGCGAATGTCAAAATGGGGGGCGAGACTGGGAAGCTGCGATCGCAGTAAGTAACCGGAACCATCCATCCCTGGGAGATAGACAAATAGCGGCTGATGGGGTTGAGGTCGGGTGGGGGTTAGAAGGGTGAGTGGGGTCATCAGCGGGTCGATTTGAGTAAGTCTAGGATTTCATCGTGGCAGCTTTGGGTGACCCGTTGGACGGTGGCTTTACCCTGGCTTCCTTGATAGGCGTCGCGATCGCCCTGACGAATCCAGTAGGGACGACCGACGGACACCGCCAGACGTTTATACACCACCATGGGATGCCAGCCGGGTTGGTCAAAGAGGGGTTCGCTGGGGTCAAACATCCGCAAGAGGCGGATGGGAACCGGTTGATACATCTGTTCTTCGAGGGCCACGATCGCCATGGGTAGAATCGCCACATCCCGGCGCGGATGACGACTGGCAAACTGTAAGGCCAGGTGCGCGAAGCCCCGATGAAACTCCCCGAGCGATCGCGCCTCAGTCTGGGTGACCATCGGTTGGGTTCCTTCTGGGAATACGCCAACCGGCTGACCCTGAGCCAACAAAGCCCCCCCCTGGCGTAGAAAACTTTTCTGGCGATGTCTAGCATCCTCTAAAGGAAACGCCCCCATCCCGGTAACGAGATCTCGCAGCAGAGGAACTTGTCCCATATAGTGATGACAGGCAAAGCAAATGGGACGATTGAGGGCTGCCATCAATAGGGGAGCATCTAAAATACTGCGATGATTACTGGCAATGACCAGAGAGCCGGATTCAGGAATTCGGTTCTCATGATAGAGAAAAAATTTAGTGCCGAGGCTCCCCAATACACCACGGGACAGTTGTAAAGCGTTTTCTACGGGCATAGTGTGGCAGAGGTTTGAGGGGAAAGGGGACAATCATCGAGATCAGATTTTGCCTCGATGGCAACTGAGGCTCAAGCCTGGGGATGACAAGCCTGTCACTCCAGCTTAACAAAAATATATAGTTTAGGATAAGCCGTCGGAGGATATCAGCCCTAAGGTTCAACCTTGGCACGGAAGCCACAGTATATGATAAATATACTGTCCTGGAGCTTTCGGCGGAATCCCGTTTTATGAGTCCTAATCCAATTCAACATCAGACCTTCGCGTTAACGACCCCCCTGTATTACGTCAACGCTCTCCCCCATATTGGCAGTGCCTATACAACGGTGGCCGCCGATGTGGTAGCCCGGTTTCAGCGACTTCTGGGACATTCCGTCTCATTTGTCACGGGAACCGACGAACATGGACAGAAAATTCAACGCACGGCCCAAGAGAAGGAACGGGACCCCCAAGCCTACTGTGATGAGGTGGTGGCCTGCTTTGAAGACCTCTGGCAAAAGCTGAATATCCAGTATGACAGTTTTAGCCGCACCACCGCCTCTCGCCATGAGGCGATCGTGCGGGAGTTCTTCCAACGGGTTTGGGACAATGGCGATATTTATTTGGGCCAGCAGAAAGGTTGGTATTGTGTCGCCTGTGAGGAGTTCAAGGATGAAGGGGAACTGCTAGAGGATCATTACTGTCCGCTGCACCCGAATCGCCAGGTGGAATGGCGGGATGAGGAAAATTACTTTTTTCGCCTCTCGAAGTATCAACCGGCCTTAGAAGACCTCTATAAGAATCAACCTGACTTTATTCAACCGACGATGCGCCGTAATGAGGTGCTGAGCTTTGTCCAGGGTGGCTTACAGGACTTCTCTATCTCACGCGTCAACATGGATTGGGGCTTTCCGGTTCCCGAGAACCCGGAGCATACCCTTTATGTCTGGTTTGATGCTCTTTTGGGATATATCACGGGGCTTTTGCAGCCAGAGGATGAGCCAACTCTAGAGCGTGTCTTGGAACGGGGCTATCCCTTCCAACTGCACCTGATTGGTAAGGATATCCTGCGCTTCCATGCAGTGTACTGGCCCGCGATGTTGCTATCGGCGGGGATGCCGTTACCTGAACGGGTGTTTGGTCATGGCTTCCTTACCAAGGATGGTCATAAAATCAGTAAAACCTTAGGGAATACAGTAGACCCAGTGGATCTCGTGGAACGCTTTGGTTCCGATGCCTTTCGTTATTATTTTATGAAGGAAATCGAGTTTGGCCGAGATGGTGATTACAATGAGACTCGTTTTATCAATACCATCAATGCTGACCTCGCCAATGACTTGGGGAATCTTCTTAATCGAACTCTGGGAATGGCCCGTAAATACTGTGGTGGCTCTGTTCCCAACCTCGATGTTGCCGGCATCTCCCCTGAGAACCCGCTCAAGGCCCTGGGGGACTCCTTGACTCCACAGGTGCGCTCTGCTTATGAGAGTCTGGCCTTCCATCAGGCTTGTGGAGCGAGTTTGAGTTTGGTGCGTGCGGGCAACAAATATATTGATGATCGCGCTCCCTGGTCACTCTATAAACAGGGGGAACAAGCGGCTGTTGAGGAGGTTCTCTATAGTGTATTGGAGTCGGTGCGTCTGGTGGCCTATTTATTATCCCCGGTGGTGCCTCACTTGAGTACTGCCATTTATGGGCAACTGGGCTATAGCACTGATTTTGATCAGCCTCAGTCGGTTCGAGAAACGGCACCGTTTGAGCATCATGGAACCTGGGGCGCTCTGCCTCCTGGACAATCCTTGAATAAACCGGAGCCTGTTTTTCGGCGTATTGAGGTTCCGAGTGCGTAATCTCAATTGGTGTAGATTGGTGATGGGTTGCGATCGCCTCTGTTGTTGGAGATCTTCATCAGATCCCAGACAGATGGTTAATCGAACCCTTTGTCTTTTTTTTCAAGAACCAGAAATTATAATGGGAATACAGCCTCACCGTCTTCGCAGACGTGATCTGGGGCATTTCATTTAAATTCTCTGATAGATAACAACCCTGAGGATAACAAGCCATGTTAAACGATTTCGAGCATGACTCGATATTTACACCGGAGCAGGTGCTAGAGAACCGAGGTCGCGTGGCGATTTTTATTGATGGTTCTAACCTGTTCTATGCTGCCATGCAATTGGGCATGGAAATTGACTACACGAAGCTGCTGTGCCGCTTGACGGCGGGTTCACGGCTGTTACGCTCCTTTTTCTATACGGGGGTCGATCGCACCAATGAGAAGCAACAGGGCTTTTTGCTCTGGATGCGCCGTAATGGCTATCGGGTCATTGCGAAAGATTTGGTGCAGCTTCCTGATGGCTCTAAAAAGGCCAACTTGGATGTGGAAATTGCGGTGGACATGATGGCTCTGGTGGGCGCCTATGATACGGCCATTCTCGTCAGCGGCGATGGGGATCTGGCCTATGCGGTCGATGCGGTTAGCTATCGGGGAGTGCGGGTTGAGGTGGTTAGTTTGCGCTCGATGACCAGTGATAGTCTCATCAATGTGGCAGATCGTTATATTGATTTGGAGAATATCAAGGAGGAAATTCAGAAAAACCCTAGGCATCATCCCTACACCTATCGTCCTCTCTCCGGTGTGGGGGGTGCTCCCGTGATTGAGGATAAACCCAGTAAATAATGGCTCATTTCAGGACGATTTTATGACCTCTGTCTTTTTTGGGTCTCATGGGACACGGGGGGGGTGGCGATCTCGTCCTCTAGGACTAGCACTGGTGTTGATGGTCTTCATCAGTGCTTGTACCCCGAGGACGGAATCCCCTGATCCGGCTGAGTCGATTCCGTCGCAACAAGTTGATCCGAGTCTGCTGTTTGAGAATGTCACCCTGCGACAGGTGGATGACGATAACAACATTCTCTGGGTTGTCCAAGCGGAACGGGTGACCTACAGTAGCGATCGCCAGGTGGCTCAATTGGAAAATGTCTCGGGTCAACTCTATCGAGAGGGAGAAGCCATTTATGAGGTGAAGGGCCGCTCAGGAACTCTGGAACAGGAGGAACGGAAGATTTTTCTTGAGGATGAGGTGGTGGTGATTGATTTGCGGGATCAGGTGGTGGTGCGCGGCGATCGCCTAGACTGGCAACCTCAGGGCGATCGCCTAGAGATTCACGACAATGTCACCGCCACCCATGAGACGGCCCATCTACAAGCGCAACAGATGGTCTTTCTCAGTGACGTACAACATCTTCAGGCGATCGGGGATGTGATTGCCAATATCGACGAACCCTCGTTACAGATGATGACGGAGGAATTGCTCTGGCAAATTCCTGAGGAACTGCTTCTCAGTGAGGTTCCGGTTCAAGTGGCCCGTTATGAATGGATCGATGCTCCCCCTCAGGCGATCGCCCCCACCCCGGAGGCGGAGGATGATGAGGACGAGGACATCCCTCCCCCAGAACCTCGGGATTTGCAGGCGGTGACGGTCACCGATCGCGCGGCGGCAGAGAGTATCGAAGTGAACCTACAGACGCAAGTGGCGCGTCTACAAGAGAATGTTCGTTTAGCTCTTCTAAATCCAGCGGTGGATGTAGCTAGTCATCGCCTGGACTGGGATTTAGGGGAACAACTGCTGACCTCGGATGTGCCGTTACGGGTCACCCATCGTGAGAAAGAGGTCATTTTAAGTGGAAACCGAGGCTGGATGAGCTTACCGGATGAGATCTTCTATCTCCAAGATGGGGTTGAGGTGTTGGGCCAGGAAAATCAAGCGCAGTTAACGGCCAATGAACTGACCTGGTTTATTCCGTCTGAAACCTTTGAGGCTCAGGGAAATGTGGCCTATCGTCAGGTTAATCCGTCCCTACAACTGACGGGCCCGCGAGCCAATGGCAAGTTAGAGGAGCAAACCTTTGTGGTCACGGGTGGGGAGGTGGTGACGGAGGTACTGGTCAATTCTCGGCCGTGAGTCGTGAACCCTTGACTTCATCATCCCGCCGCTACGTTTTGCTATAGCAATCGAAGATTGCCTGATTGACACTCAGCAAGGAGACTCTGAGTTGGAAGAGAATCTCCTACCTCGGGCGACCACAAGGTTACGCCCCTACGTCTTTCCCCTCCTGGGAGGGGTGCGCGATAGCGCGGGGTGGGTTCAAACTTGCCTAACATCAGATGCACCCGTTAACATCGATAGAGGACAAACACCGGAATGGTCACATGATGCTGCGACGGATCTCAATTTTGCTTGTGCTATTACCCCTTGTCGCGTGCAACCCGGCTGAGGTTAATGAGGATTTGGCGGATGCAGATGCTTTGGAGAATGACGCCCCGGAAACACCACTGGCAGATTTGGAGGAGGGAGAGGCTCTGGTATCTATCGGCTTGATGTTCGCCGATGATGAGTTTGGGGCAACGTCGGATTGGGAGGCGGCTCTCTATACGGGGGCGGAGTCTGGGGAGGAGACGGATGGACGTTTCACGGACTGGAAATCCCCGGACGAGGATGGCCTGTTAAATTTCCGGCTTCCTGAGGACGTGCGGGAGGACGACACGGCTCCCTTTGATGAGGAGGGGCAAACCTATGTCCGCCTTCGCTCTCTGGATGATACCTATCCTTCGTTTGATTTTGTCAGTGAGCCTTTTACCTTGACGGAAGGGAGCCACCAGGTTGATGTGGCGATTAATTCTCTGGTGATTAGTACTGACTCCGATTGGTTGGGGAATTAACCTCTCATTGCTCATTTTTTTTAGTTCATTTTCTTACAACTAAATAAGTATGCCAGAGTATATCTACCGTTCCCTCCCGGCTCTCTTGGCTATCCTCCTGTTGGCTTTGTGATTGGTGTGGACTGGCATGACAATTTGCAAACATAAAGTTATGTGTGTAGGATGCTATATAAGATTTGAATAAAATTTATGAACTAGGAGGTTAAATCATGGCTCTAAACGTTGTTGCTGTAGATGGTTTCAACTGGGGTATTGCCAGTGAGGAGGATGATGAAGTCGTCGTTGCGGAGCTACCTCCTGAGCAATTAGATGAATTGGAGAGTTCTGCCTTACCTGGGGCGATCGCCATGTTAGATGGCAACGATTATTTGGTTAATAATGATACCGAACGAATTTTGTTTGGGAACCGGGGCGATGATACTATCATCGGTGGAGCCGGGAATGATACGATTTTCGGGGGACAAGGAAACGATGTTATTGTTGGCGGTCCCGGTAATGATGTTCTATCGGGAGATCGAGGATTAGATACGTTAACCGGCGGGGGGGGAGCCAATCAGTTTATGATGGCTCCTTCTGGTGCGGATCGAGATGTTATTACTGACTTTCAGCCTGGAATTGATACAATTCGTCTTCCTGATGACTTTGGCTTTGCCAATCTCCAGGTTCAGGATGTCGACGGCTCAACGGCGGTGATTCGCAATGGGGAAACGGTGACGCTTCTTCAGGGGATCGTCTCCAACTCAATCACCGCCAATGAATTTGTGGGTGATTTGGGTGATCTTGAGTATTTACAACCGGCGCCACCTGATGAGGCTCAGTCTCTCAACTTTCCCATGGAAGGGTTTGGAGAGACGGCGAATTGGGAAGCCTCCCTCTATGCCGGTCCGCAAGCGGGTGAGGAAACCAGTGGACGCTTTACGGAGTGGATCTCGGCTGAGGGAACTGGCTCGATTACCTTATCCGTCCCGGAGATTGTCCGTGATGGAGATACGGCTCCGTTTAATCAGCCGGACGAAACTTATGTGCGGATTCGCTCTGTGGATGAGACGTATCCCTCTTTTGATTTGGTGAGTGACCCCTTTACTCTCGAAGGAGAACAGGCTGAGTTAACTCTTGAGTCGTTCACCATGACGGCAGATATTGGTGGACTTGACCATCAGTTAGAGATGACTCAATTGGGTGAGGAGCAACAGGTTGATCCGCTCACGGGTGAGGATCCCAATTGGACTGAGGCCAGTTTTGAGGGGGATGGCTCTGTTTCCTCCAATCTGCGTGTGTTTAACATCAACTTTCCCATGGAAGGGTTTGGAGAGATGGCGAATTGGGAAGCCTCTCTCTATGCCGGTCCGCAAGCGGGTGAGGAAACCAGTGGACGCTTTACGGAGTGGATCTCGGCTGAGGGAACTGGCTCGATTACCTTATCCGTCCCGGAGATTGTCCGTGATGGAGATACGGCTCCGTTTAATCAGCCGGACGAAACTTATGTGCGGATTCGCTCTGTGGATGAGACGTATCCCTCTTTTGATTTGGTGAGTGACCCCTTTACTCTCGAAGGAGAACAGGCTGAGTTAACTCTTGGGTCTCTCTCTCTAAACAGCTCGGTTTCTCTAAGTAGTCAGTCGGGGTTCTGAGGTGAGTCACTGGACTTCAACTGACGACGGCTGAGGGGTCCGCTGGGTTCGTTATCGTCGAGTTGGCGTTCTTGATTGACTCAAAGGCGGTAGCGAACGGGGATGGCGATCGCCCTTTGCAGATGTTCGGCGAAATCTTGGAGAACCTCTCGGGAGACGGATTTGAGCTGACGCACGGCATAGGGGCGATCGCCCTGAGCGTGATTGCCTCGTCCGTCGAGTTGATGTCCGATGGGTTTGGGACGGGTGGGGGTGTTGAGTTGGATTTCTTGGGGATGCAGTTGGGCAATCAATTCCTGATAGGCCTGTTGTTGCTGGGGGTTCCAGGGACTCAGGAGCATGGTCTGAATATCGACGATTCCGGGGTAGTCCCGGCGGAAACGCTGTAGGCCCTCTAGGATTTGCTCCCAGGATACTCCCCCAACTGGGCGATTGATGCGCTGCAACAGATCGGGGTTGGGAGCATCGAGTTTCAGGGAGACGCGATCGGCTTGGTTGAGGGCGGCGCGAACTTGGGGCTGGTTGAGGAGGGTGGCGTTGGTTAGCACCAGAATGGGTTTCTGGGTTAGGGCTTTGACGGCGGCGATCGCCTCTCCTAAATTCTCGGCTAGGGTGGGTTCGCCGCTGCCGCTGAAGGTAATTACATCAACGTCCCAAGGCGCATAGTCCTGTAAGGCTTCAATGACTGCGGCGGTAGGGACGAAAATCTGTCGCTGTTGGGTTTTTCGCTCGATTTCCCCAAGTTGGCAGTAGGCGCAGTCGAAGCTACAGGTGGATATTTCCCCGATTAGGTCAATGCCGAGGGAGGTTCCATAGCGCCAGGAGGCGACGGGGCCGTAGATGGGGGTGAACATGGGGGAGAAGGCAAGGGGCAAGGGGCAAGGGGCAAGGGGCAAGAGGGGAACCACGTAGGGGCACGCCCTTGTGGCTGCCCGAGGTCACGGAGGAAGATGAGGGGGGGGAGGTAAGACTCAAAAAAATGCGCAGCCCAGATGTTTGGCTCCGCGCCGCCCGCACTGGAGCGGCGGAGCCTAGTCTATCTAAGTTAATCGTGTTAAGAGTTAACTTAAACATCTGACTCAATTACCTTAATTCTATACCCAAATCGGGGGGCTGTCAAGTTAATTTGGGGGCAAATTTGTAAAGAAGTACAACGGTCTTTTGCTTTAGCGTAATCGGGAGGAGCGAACGAGTAGAAGAAAACCAGCAGTTAGGGCAATGATTGTCGGTAGCCAGGCGGCAAACCAGGGGGGGACGATGCGACTTAAGCCCAGGAAATCCCCGAGGGACATTAATAGGTAATAGCCAAAAATAACCAGGACACTAATGCCAAACCCTCGGGAGGCGCTGGCGCGTTGCGGTTTGGTTCCGAGGGCTGAGCCGACGAAGGCAAAAGCAATACAGGCAAAGGGGATGGCGAAGCGCTGTTGAATGCGAATCTGTAGGCGACGGACTTGATCCTCCCGTCCACTTTGTTTGAGAATCTCCAAACGAGCCATGGCTTGGGCGAGGTTCATTTGGGGATAATCTCGGTCTTGAGCTAAGTCTAAGGGGGCGCGAGGTAAGGGATAGCGATGTTGGTCAAACTTGGCGATATTCACGTAGGAGCCGTCAGGGGCGATCGCATAGCTTTTAACTCCGAAGAAATCCCAAACATTACTGGTGGGGTCCCAGGTGGCAGATTCAGCAAAAATAAGGCGATCTAACGTCGGTTCGGAGCGATCGAGAACAATCACCCCATACATTCGTTCTTCCTCACGATTAAAGGTTTCCGCATAAAACAGACGCACCAAAGTATCATCTCGAATCTCCTCCCCTCGTTGTAAACGGCCAATTTCGGGATAGAGGGTATTGCGCTGAAAGAGAATCGCATCTTGGGAGCGCACGGCCCGATTGAAGATCTGCTCCGCCTGGTAGAGGCTCTCTGGGACCACCACTTGGTCAAAGGTAAAGGTGAGTACCGTAATTAAGATGCCAAAAATCAGAGCCGGCCGTACGATGCGAGCTAAGCTAACGCCACAACTGCGTAGGGCCACCAGTTCACTATCGCTAGAGAGCCGGGAATAGGCAATTAGGGTCCCGAGGAGCATGGCCATGGGGAACGACAGAGAGATGTAGTAGGGCAGTTGCAGCAGGAACACCTGCAAGGCAATCTCAAAGGAAATGTTGGCGTTGGTCATCTGCCGCACCAACTCAAACACAATCCCCACCGCGATACCAATGGACGAAAACGCCCCAACCCCAAACAAAAAGGGTGGAAGCGTCTCGCCAATGATGTAGCGGTCCATAATCGAGAGTCCGGGAATCAAATTCCCAGGACGGAAGGGTAAAGACTTCATCGGGACAATTGGGTCTGCATGGTGGCGGGGTCAGGCCAGTTGGAACCTCTGACCCAAGCGAGGGAAGGAGACGGCTAAGCCGCTAGTTCAGTAGGTCTTCCTCATGCTCAGGACGAGAGGTAATCGAACCCAAGCGGCCGAGCGGCCAAAAGCGAGCGACGGCTCGTCCAACCACTAAGTCTCGGGGGACAAAGCCCCAATAATGGCTGTCGTAGCTGTTATTGCGGTTATCACCGAGAACGAAGAAATGGTCCTCGGGGACGTAGACTGGCCCATATACGTAGTCTGGGGGAGCGTAGAGGTAATTTTCGATCAGTGGTGCATCGTTGACCCAGACGACTTGGTCTCGAACCTCGACTTTGTCTCCGGGTAGCCCAATGACCCGTTTAATGAAGGCATCCTTAAATTGTTCTTGTAGATGTTCTGTGGGGTTGAAGACGATAATATCACCCCGGGTAATCTCGCGGAAATGGTGGCTGACTTTGTCAATGATGAGGCGATCATTGATATCAAGGGTGGGCTGCATGGAACCGGAGGGGATATAACGAGCTTCGGCAACAAAGGTACGAATCCCCAAGGCGAGGACGGCACTGATACCAAAGGTTTTTAGGGCTTCAACCCAAGGGTTTTCTCCATGACGATTTGAGGTCATAGTATTTCGTGAGGCAGAGAATGTGGAACCGAAGACTCCTTGTATACATTGTTTAAGATGATACTAGACGGGAGTCTATCCTTCAGTATAGTCTGGGTTAGAGTTGTCCTGTCGTCTCTTGGTTCCATGTCACAAACTGTCCCCCTGCTAATTCGTAATGCTCAAGTTTTGATGTCGGATGAGCGCCTGATGCCGGCCGATGTCTGGATTGAGGAGGGGCGTATTGCGGCGGTGGAGGCGAATTTCAGCCCTCCTGAGGGGGATTATCGTGAGATTGATGCTCAGGGCTTAACCCTGTTACCGGGGGTGATTGATCCCCAGGTGCATTTCCGGGAACCGGGTTTGGAGTATAAGGAAGATTTATTTACCGCCAGTTGTGCCTGTGCTAGAGGGGGGGTCACCTCCTATCTGGAGATGCCCAACACCAAACCCTTGACGACAACTCAGGCGGCGTTAGATCAGAAGTTGGCCCTGGCGGCGGAGAAATCCTTGGTCAATTATGGTTTCTTTATTGGGGCGACGGAGGAAAATCTGCCGGATTTACGGGAGGCGAACCCCACCTGTGGCATCAAGATTTTTATGGGATCGATGAAGGGGCCGCTGTTGGTGGATGATGAGGCGGCGTTGGATGCGATTTTTAGTGAGGGCGATCGCCTGATTGCGGTTCACGCTGAGGATCGCACCCGCATTGAACAGCGGCGACAACAGTTTGCGGGGATCACGGACCCCGCTGTCCATTCACAAATTCAGGACAATGAGGCGGCACTCATCGCCACGAAACGGGCCCTACGGTTCTCGAAAACCTATCGCCGCCGCTTACATATTCTGCATATGTCCACTGGAGAGGAAGCGGAGTTACTGCGTCAGGACAAACCCGACTGGGTGACGGCAGAAGTGACCCCGCAGCATTTGTTGCTCAACACCAGTGCCTATGCTGAGATTGGCTCGAAGGCCCAGATGAATCCGCCGCTGAAGTCGGCCCGGGATAATGAGGTGCTTTGGCAGGCGTTGCATGATGGTGTTATTGATTTTATTGCGACTGACCATGCTCCCCATACCCTAGAGGAGAAGGCGCGAACTTATCCCGATACTCCCTCCGGGATGCCGGGGGTGGAAACGTCGTTACCGCTGATGCTGACGCAGGCCATGGCGGGCCGCTGCACGGTGGCTCAGGTGGCCCGTTGGATGTCCACCAATCCCGCTAAAGGCTATGGGATTGCCAATAAAGGACAAATTGCGCCGGGATATGACGCTGATTTAGTGCTGGTGGATTTGCAGACCTATCGCACGGTGGAAGCGAAGGATTTGGCGACGAAGTGCGGTTGGAGTCCCTTTGAGGGCTGGTCGTTGACGGGATTCCCCCGTTTTACGATTGTTGGGGGGCAAGTGGTGCTTGATAATGGGGAACTTAAGACCTCAATTCGCGGCCAAGCTCTGAGTTTTCATTAAGTTTTATGTGCATCTCCTAGCTTTTGCAATAAAACTTAAGTTTTGTTTACAATTAAGGCTCGCTTCTTTATCATAGCTTTAAGGAAAAAAAGCTAGTTTTGTGCTAGCTAAAAAACGTTGTTTGGGGCGATTTTTCGGTATTTTTACCTAAGATTTTGTTTTTTTTCCAGTTCTAAGGCGGTCTCATTAACTAAGAAGCAAAACAGCTCGCTGGGTAAGAACGGTAGCTGGGATATCGACGGCAATTAAGCACATAAACTTTTATAACTGCCTTGACAATCTCTTTACAGATAGTCTGGGGATCAGGCCAAGCAATTGCCGACAGGGCTTGATATACTAAAAACAGTAGAGAAAGCCAGCTATCAAGCAAACCCATCCTGATGAAGACTTGGGTCAGGTTGGCTTGATTTTTTTAATGAAAACTCTAAAAAACATATAAAAAGACGCTGGTTTTTGAATGTAGAAGCCAGAAAATGGACTGTTTAGGGTATGACAGCAACGGTGGTACAACATAGCACGGCGACTCGCCTAATCCAGCAACTCGCTATCCAAAATCAAGACCAGTTGACGGGGCAACTGAACGTTAGCGCCGCCAGTGGTGAACGGTGGAGCCTATATTTTTGCGTGGGTCGTTTGATTTGGGCGACCAACCACTCTCACCCCGTGCGTTCCCTACGGCGACAATTGAATGCCTATTGTCCTGAGTTCGACTTCGAGAGCCTTGCCGTTCGTGAATCGGATCGATTTGTCTGTTGGAATTATCAGGTGGTTTGGGTCTTACTCAAGCGCAATATTTTAGATAAGGATACGGCGATCGCCATTATTGAGCAGACGATTACCGATGTTCTGTTCGACCTATTTCAGCAAGAACGCCGGGAACCCCTTGAGTTTGAGACGATTCACCATGAAGCCCTTAGCATTTTACGGATGCAAATTGTGGCGGTCAACCTCAAACAGGCCGTCAAGCGGGCCAAGCTGGCCTTTGATGAGTGGAGGGGGGCTGGCTTGGCCCAAGTGTCTCCTAATCTCATCCCCGTCATTCGCAACCCGGAGGAATTACGAGAGAATGTGCCGGTTAAAGCCTTTGAGCAGTTACGCAAGAAGATCAACGGCCAGCGCAGCCTACGGGAGTTATCGATTCTAACCAAGATTGACATGACTCGGCTGACCAAATCGTTGGCTCCCTATATCCGCAAACGCTGGATTGATTTAGTCCCGAGTCAGGAAATTGAGAAACCGGAACTCCCCCCCCCGAGGAAAAAGCCAGACGCGAAACCGGGGTCTGAGAGAAAACCCCTAATTGCCTGTGTCGATGATAGTCCGAAGTTGTGCGAACAACTTGGCAAGATTATTGAGTCAGCGGGCTATGAGTTCATCAGTATCACCGATTCGGTGCAAGCTTTGCCGATTTTGCTGGAAAAACGGCCACAATTGATTTTTCTGGATTTGGTGATGCCGGTGGCCAATGGCTATGAGGTCTGTACGCAACTGCGGCGGATGTCCCAGTTTGCCGAGACTCCCATCATTATTCTCACGGGGAATGATGGTGTGGTGGATCGCGTGCGGGCGAAAATGGTCAAAGCCTCAGATTTTTTGGGGAAACCCATTGATACCGAGAAACTGCTGGCAACGGTGCGTAAGTTTTTGCAAGTCCAGGTTTCCTGACTTAGCCACCGATGGCGTTCACCGGTCACCGAGGTGGGGGGGGAGCTGATTTGGGTGGGGAGAGTCGTTTTTTGCTACGGTAGGACATGGATGGAGTGGTCATTCTAAGCGATCGCGCTGATTGACCAATTCCTGTTCGATTTTAATCGGTGATAAACCCCGAGTCTTAGGAGTCAGAAACAGAGTTCATGAGCAATACGATTCTCGTCGTCGAAGATGGCATGACCGATCGCGAAACCATTAATCGCTATCTCAAACAAGACGGTTCCGTGGTGATCAACGCCGAAAATGGTGAAGAAGCCTTAAGTAAGCTGGGACAACGCCGTCCAGATTTAATTGTTCTGGATGTGATTCTCCCTGGACAGAGCGGCTTTGAACTGTGTCGTGAGTTTAAGACCAATCCGGATACCAAAGGCATCCCCATCATTATTTGTTCGAGCAAAGATACCGATGTGGATAAGACCTGGGGCAATATGCTGGGGGCGGATGCCTATCTCACCAAGCCTCTGGATGAAGATCTTCTCCTGAAAACCGTTCATAAATTGATTGGCTGAACTCGAAGCCTAGTTCCGATGGTCTCCCCTCTTCGGAGGGGGACTGGCTGATCCGCCTCTAGGATGATGCCGGCCGACCTCTAAGCTTGTTCCTCGTTCCTGTCTTATCCTGTGGACTCATCCCTGAATTATCCTAATCTCTCATTAAATATCGATGCACCGGGCGCGGTTGAGGCGGCCGACTCCCAAACTCGTAAATTTTTGCAGTTTTATATCGGGGAGCGAGATTTTGCCCTCATTCCCGTGGAGACGGTAGCTGAAATTGCCACGGTGCGTCTGTCGGAAGTCTTGCCCGTCCCAGAAATGCGATCGTGCATTCTTGGGGTTTACAATTGGCGTGGTGAGATGCTGTGGGTGGTTGATTTTGGTGAACTCCTCGGCTATCCCCCTCTGTATGGCCTGCGTAGTAGCAGTTCCCGCCGTGGGGCTGATATTCTCACCAGCGGTGCGATCGCCCAAACGGTGGCGATTGTTGTGGAATGGAATGAACAGGTGATCGGCTTTATGGTTCCCCAGGTTTTAGATTTGGCCCTTTATAATCTGGCCCATCTCCAAGCTGCTGACGTGCAACTGTTTCCCCCCGCCATTGTCCCCTATTTACAAGGGTATTTTATTGATGATCACGGAGAGTTAGCCATTGTCATCGATATTGCCGAAGTCTTCCGGTTACTGCAACATCCGACAACCCCGTATTCTTAGGCAAGAGGCAAGAGGCATCCATGCAAGAGGGAGAACCATTTCAGTCACAGAGGACAGGTCGGATCAAGAGGGGGGTATCTGTTCGCTGTTCCGGTGTTCCGGTGTTCCGGTGTTCCCTATTCCTGTCTTCTCCTGTTGCCTGTTGCCTGTTGCCTTCCCCCTTCCCTTCCCCCTTCTCTTGTTCTCTTCTGTCTTAAGCTATGTCTCCTCGCGAATCCACCTCCCCAGCCACAGCCAACCTCTCGGCCCCCATTGCTAAAAGCTTAGAAGAACAACTCAAAGCGATTCGCCAGCAAGCGGCCAAGATTACCCAACCCCTCCAACAGGCCCGCAGCTTAGAGGCGGCCTGTCAGGAGGTTGTCGTGCAACTTCAGCAGGTGTTTGAGTGCGATCGCGCCCTCATTTACCGCCTCTGCGATCGCAGTATTGATGCCTTTATTGACCAATTCCAAAATCCCATATCTGGACTGGCCCTCAATGGGGGAAGTAATGGGGGAGGACTTGGAATAAATCGTCCTAATTTAACTGACGAAATTGAATCAGAACTTCCTCTAACAAGTGCGAATGGAGCGAATCTTACTGGGACTGTGGTCGCTGAAGCCGTCGGACGAGGTTGGACACCTGCCCTGGGTGATCGCCTGCACATTGCCGCCTTTGGCTTTGAAACCCTAGACGACTATCAAAACCTAGGGTTTATCTCCATTGCCGATAAATCCCGCACCAACCTCACCCCACACCAGCAGCAAATCCTCGACCGCTATCAAGTCCAAGCGGCCCTGACCATTCCCCTCAAACTGGGTCAAAAACTCTGGGGGGTCTTGTCGGTACAACATTGTCGTAATCCCTATTCCTGGTCTGAACGGGAAATCGCCATTTTACGACAAGTGGCCACCGAGTTAATCAGTTTCCAGCAGAGTCTCAACGGTCATAGCACCTCCATGCTGGACCCCAACCCCCAGCAGGTCGAGGATGTGCTGGAACGGTTGCGCAACTCCTTTGACCGAGTTCAGGACCGCGATCGCAGCGTAGCGCGGGTGATTGAGCGGATTCGTCAATCCCTGAATATCGATATTATCTTCCGCACCACCACCAAAGAAGTCCGGTTACTGCTGAAATGCGATCGCGTCGCCGTCTACCAATTCAACCCCGACTTTAGCGGTCAGTTCGTGGCCGAGTCCGTCACCTCCGGCTGGGTGAAACTCGTTGGCGAGGAGGTCGAACGGGTTTGGAAAGATACCTACCTCGAAGAAAACCAAGGGGGACGCTACGCCAACCATGAAACCTACGCCGTCAGTGATATCTACACCATCGGTCATGACCCCTGCCACGTCGAACTCCTCGAACAGTTCGAGGCCCGGGCCTACACCCTAGTTCCCATTTTCCAAGGAGAACATCTCTGGGGGATTCTCGCCGCCTACCAAAACGACGGCCCCCGAGAATGGCAAAACAGCGAAGTGGATTTGCTGCAACGGATTGCTGACCAGTTGGGGGTTGCCCTGCAACAAGCCGAAACCGTGACCCAACTGCGTCGTCAGTCCGATCGCATTCGCCAAGCCGCCGAGCGCGATCGCACCGTAGCCCAAGTCATCGACCGCATCCGTCAATCCCTCGATATCAACAGTATCTTCAACGTCACCACCAAAGAAGTACGACTGTTGCTGCAATGCGATCGCATCGCCGTCTATCAATTCAACCCCGACTTTAGCGGTCAGTTTGTAGCCGAATCCGTCACCCCCGGCTGGGGTAAACTCGTCGGCCCCGAAGTGGAACGAGTCTGGAAAGACACCTACCTCGAAGAAAACCAAGGCGGACGTTACGCCTACCGAGAAACCTACGCCGTCACCGACATCTACGAAGCCGGCCATGACCCCTGTCACGTCGAACTCCTCGAACAGTTTGAGGCCCGGGCCTATACCCTAGTTCCCATCTTCCAAGGAGAAACCCTCTGGGGCATTCTTGCCGCCTATCAAAACGACAGCCCCCGAGAATGGCAAGAGGACGAAGTGCAACTCCTTGTCCGCATCGCTGACCAACTTGGGGTCGCCCTACAACAAGCCGAAACCGTCCAGGAACTGCGCCGCCAGTCCGAACGAATTGCCCGCACCGCCGAACGGGAGCGGGCCGTTGCTCAGGTCATCGAACGGATTCGGGAATCTCTGAACTTAGACACCATCTTCGACACCACCACCACCGAAGTTCGACGACTCCTCAAAACCGATCGTGTCTGTGTTTATCAATTCGCCGAAGACTGGAGTGGGTCGTTTATCGCCGAGTCCGTCGGGGGGACCTGGGCCCCCTTGGTGCAGCGACAAGAACAGGTTCCCGCCCTCAAAGGCAACGTCAGCCAATGCGACAATATGACCAGCCTGATTGAGCGGCAACAGTCCGATCAACTTGCCCCCCAAGCCAGCGGCCCCGCCAGTCGGGATACCTATCTGCAAGAAACCGAAGGGGGACGCTTCCAAACTGAACAGGCCTTCGCCGTTGAAGATATCTATCAAGCGGGCTTTAGCACCTGTTATCTCGAAGTCCTCGAACAATATCAATGTCGCGCCTATGTCATTGTCCCCATTTTCAAGGGTTCTAAACTCTGGGGACTCCTGGCCGCCTATCAGAACAACGGGCCACGGGACTGGGAAAACGAAGAAGTGACCCTGCTGCGGCAAATTGGGACTCAACTGGGAGTCGCCATTCAGCAGAGTGAATACCTGCAACAACTGCAAGACCAATCCCTGCAACTCGAAGCCGCCGCCCAACGGGATAAGGCCGCCAAAGAACAACTGCAAAAACGGGCCCTGGAACTGCTAATGGCCGTCCGCCCGGCCCTCGACGGAGATTTAACGGTGCGGATTCCCGTGACTGAGGATGAAATGGGAACCCTGGCCGACTCCTTCAACAACACCCTACAAAGCTTGCGTAAAATCGTCATGCAGGTGCAAACCGCCGCCGGACAGGTGGTGCAAAGCTCCCAAAGTAGTGACGCGTCTCTGATGGAATTGTCAGATCAAGCGCAAAAGCAATTCGAGGAAATTAGTAAAACCCTCGATCGCATTCAGGATGTGGTGGGCTTCACCCAAACCACCGCCAACAACGCCCAACAGGTGGAAGTGGCACTACAGGGGGCCAACCGCACCCTCGAAGCCGGGGATGATGCCATGAACCGCACCGTCGAGGGGATTGCCGACATTCGCCAAACCGTGGCCGCCGCCGCCAAAGGGATTGCTCGCCTCACCCAGTCCTCGCAAAACATCGCCAAGGTGGTGAACCTGATTAACAACTTCGCCACTCAGACCAACTTATTGGCCTTGAATGCGGCCATTGAAGCCACCCGGGCCGGGGAATATGGACGCGGCTTTGCCGTCGTCGCCGATGAGGTGCGCTCCCTCGCTCGTCAGTCAGCGGATGCGACCACAGAAATCGAGAATCTAGTCCAGGAAATTCAGGCAGAAACTAAGGATGTGACTCTGGCGATGGAAATGGCCTCGGAACAGGTGACGAAGGGAACGACTCTGGTGGGCGAAACCCGACAAACTCTCAACGAGATTGTGACGGCGACGGCCCAAATTGGGGAACTGGTGCAGGGAATTACCCATGCGACTCAGGTGCAAACCGAACAAGCTCAATCGGTGACAGAGATGATGCGCTCAATTGCAGAAATTGCCAACCAAACCTCGGAAAACTCCATCGCGATTTCCTCCCGCTTTAAGGATGCTCTGACCACAGCTCAGGAGTTACAATCGAGTGCGGGACAGTTTAAGGTGAGTTAGGAAAGAGGCAACAGGCACCAGGCAACAGGCAATAGGGGTAAGTTCCTCGATAAGCCAGAACTCATCCCTGTTGCCGGGGCAATAACGATTAACACTAATTTTCATTTATGAACAGCCGTCGTGATCAAGGATATGTCTATTTCCTGAGTGAAGCCCCGGAGTTGCTGCAAGCCGTGGAAGATGGTCTGCTGAAACTTCATGAGGGAAATCGGGTTCAGAATGTCCATGGCATGATGCGGGCAACTCATACCTTAAAGGGGGCGGCGGCCAATGTAGGCTTGCAGGGGTTGAAATCCATTTCTCATTCGATGGAGGATGCCTTTAAGGCCCTTTATAATGAAGAGATTCCCATTGATAATGAGTTGGAAGGTCTCTTATTTGAGGGCTATGAATGTCTGCGAAATGCCTTAACGGCAGAGATGAATCAGACCCCTATCGATGAGGAGGTTTTGTTAAATCGAGCGGCAGATGTGTTAGCTCGTTTGCGGGATAAGTTGGGGGATGATTTTGGGCAAAAAGAGTATATACCAACCTCATCTGAGTTGGGATTTGATATTGCTAAATCTATTTTTGAGCTGGGTGTTCAACAGCGTTTGGATGACCTTCAACGTTGTGTTGAACAGGGAGATATTAAAGAACTTGAGGAAAATTTGAGGTCAGGAACTGAGGTTTTTATTGGCTTAGGAGAATCCTTGAATTTGCCCGGTTGGAGTCAGATTGCTGAGACGGTTTTACAAGCCTTGGGGCAGAGTCCGAAACAGGTTCAGACCATTGGCGAGTTGGCGTTAGCCGATTACCAGCAGGGACAACGGCAGGTGTTGGGGGGCGATCGCGATTCGGGGGGATCGCCATCGGCGGGGTTACTGGCCCTGGCCCAGGGAAAGGTTCCCGAGGCGAAAGGGACGCGGGGGGTAGTTCCCAGTTCCCCTGGGCCCGTAGATGCGTTGCCGACTGAGGAGTTCCATCAGGAGGAGACGGCGTTAGATGTGGAACTAGGGCAGTTTCGGAAGTTTTTGGGAGACCAACGCTATGGAAAACCGGTCTCCCCTGGGGTGGCTGAGTTTTTTGAGGAGGCGATTCGCACTGTGGCGGCTTGGTTTGCCCGGGAGGAAGAGATTCCCCTGGCGAACTTTTGTTTTGAGTTAATGGTTCCCAAGTTGCCCCGCAAGAAGGCGAATCATAAAAAAACTGTGGTGAAAACAGCGTCGGGGATTAAGAAATGGGTTGAGGCCTTTTTAGCCTCAATTGAGCAACCTAAGGATAGTGAGAGTCTCAAGCTGTATCGCCATTGGACCATGCTCTCGATGCTGGTGATGTTGGCTAAGTTTCAATATGCCAGTGATACCCAGCAACCGAAAACCTATGAAGACGTGATGTTAGTCGAAGCCCTACGCCGTCTCAATCGGGCCGTGGGCGATCGCTATCAGGAGTTACCCCCCGTCTCGAAACGGGAAAAAAACTGGCTTAAATACCCCGCCATCGAGCAGTTGCGGAAGGCCGCCCTAGAACAGGAATCGCAGGAGGATGAGGATCTCCTAGAAGGGGTTTGGGGAGATTTAGATGACGCCCCAGCGGCCATGAACGATGACCTGATCCCCCAAAGGGATGAATCAACCCTAGAGGCGGTGGTTGAGTCGGAAATCCCAGAACCGGAGACAGGGGTAGAGACAGGGGCAGAGATAGCAGCAGAGGGGGAGTCCCAAACCGACTCACCCCAGGAAGCTTCAGAGGCCCCGTTGACCACTCCAGCCTCTGAATCAACGGCCTCCGATGTCGTCGAAGATCCGGTTGAGGAGGGGGAATTTTTTGAGGAGACCCCCTCGGCATCCAAGTCAAAAACCCAAGACAGCACGCGAACGGCGGCGGAGGGAACAACGCGGCAGTTAGTGAGTGTCGATATTAAGGGACTCGAACGTCTCAATCACCGTTTGGGGGAGTTACTGGTCGATCGCAACCGTCAGGCCCTCGAAGAAGAAGCCCTACAACAATCGGCGGTGCGACTGCGATCGCAACTCCATCAACACCGAGATACGATTAGTCAACTTTTGGACTGGTCAGAACAAACCCTCATGGTGACGGGAGATGCGGCCCGAGTCATAGGACATGATCCCTTTGGCGGTAATCCCCTCAGCACCCCAATTGCCGGGGATGGCTTTAACTTCGATAGCATTGCCGATTTGCATCTGCTTCTCAAAACTGCCTTCGGTCAAGTCACGGGACTCGAACAGAACACCGACGACATTTATGGTCGCAGTCGGGAACTGGCCCAGTTAATGGAAAAACAACAACAACTGCTTTCTGTGATGCAAGATGATTTAGTCGATGTTCGCATGTTGCCGTTCCGGGAAGTGTTACAGCGGTTCCCGTTAATGTTGCAGCAACTGTCGCGCATTCAGGGAAAACAGGTGACCCTGGAAATGGATGGGAATGATCTCCTGATTGAACAGAGTATCGCCCAAAAACTTTATGAACCGCTCCTACATCTGGTTCGCAATGCCTTTGATCATGGGATTGAGTCCCCGGAAGACCGTCTTGCGGCGGGGAAACCGGAGGTGGGGACTATCTCCATTCGTGCCTACAATCAGGGGGTTCAGACCACGATTGAGGTGCGGGACGATGGACGGGGATTGAACTTAGAGGGGATTCGTCGCAAAGCCGTGGAGGGAAAATTTCTCTCGGAAGAGGAGGCCCGACAGATGATTTCCACGAAACATCTCGATGTGTTGTTTGAACCAGGGTTCTCCACGGCGGGCCAGGTGAATGAGATTTCTGGGCGGGGTGTGGGCCTCGATGTGGTGCGATCGCAACTCCAAACCCTGAAGGGCCGAATTGCGGTGGAGTCTCAGCCGGGCCAGGGAACGGTCTTTATTTTGCAAATTCCTCTCTCGATTACCATCGCCAAGGTGTTGGTGGTTCAGGCGGGAGGGTCGGCCTATGGTCTCTTGTTGGACTCCATCGATAAAATTGTCATGCCGCCACCGGGCCATCTCAAGCATTTTGAAAATCATCGTGTCTTGCAACTCGACACCGAAGACGACAACCGGACAATGGTGTCGGTACGTCAGTTAGCCGATTTGTTGCATTATCAATCGTCCCTGGTTGAGGATAAACAGGAACCCACCACCAACAAACTCTCGATTTCCCGAGATTTAAGTGCGCCGATTCTCTTACTGCGTCACGCTGGCCGGCTGATGGGGTTAGAAGTGGATCGCATTATTGGGGAACAGGAGTTAGTGATTCGGCCTCTGGGGCAGGCGATCGCCCCGCCGCCCTACGTTTATGGTTGTAGTATCCTCAGTGATAGTCGTCTGGCGTTGGTAATCGATGGAGGGGAAATCTTCCAAAGCCAAACGGGGCCAACTTTGCCGCAAACCAGCGTATCTCAACCTCAGTTTAGCCGCAGTTCCCAGGGGCGATCGGCTGTTGCCCTGAGTTCCTCAGACCGTCCCGCCTCGTCGGCCAGCCTAGATGATAGAGTTTCGCCCCCGTCCCTGTCTCCTGTGGCCGGCAACTCTCCGAGTCAGTCCATCGCTTTGTTAGTGATTGATGACTCCATTAACCTTCGCCACACCCTGACGTCCACCTTACGGGATGCCGGGTATGAAGTCATCCAGGCCCGAGATGGACAGGAAGCCATTTCCCAACTTCAAGAGCATCCTGAGATTGCCCTAGCCCTCTGTGACATTGAAATGCCCCACATGAATGGCTTTGAGTTCCTCACCTACTGTCGTCAGGGCGGTCCCTTAGCCCAACTCCCCATTGTCATGCTGACCTCCCACAGCAGCCAAAAATACCGCCAAATCGCCAAAGAACTCGGCTGTACCGGCTATCTAACGAAACCTCTCTCGCAACCGGAGTTGTTGTCCATATTGGAGGAGTTGTTGGGGGAAGAGGGGAGAGGGCAATAGGCAAGAGGCAATAGGCAAGGGGTAAGGGGCAAGAGGAGAACCACGTAGGGGCACGCCCTTGTGGCTGCCCGAGGACACCGAGGAAGAAGAGGGCCCCCTGTTCCCTGTTCCGGTGTTCCCTTCTTCTCCCCTTTTGCCTATTGCCTCTTGCCTTCCCGCCTCACAGAGTCAGCAGTTGGCGAACCGCGTTAATCATCTCATCTGGGTGGAAGGGTTTTGCGATATAGGCATCCGCCCCAACCTTCATGCCCCAGTAGCGATCGAACTCCTCCCCTTTGCAGGAACACATGATGACCGGAATATCCTTTGTACGGGGATGTGCCTTCATTTTGCGGCAGACATCATACCCGTTGGGATTGGGCATCACAATATCCAACACCACCAAATCGGGGGTATTGGCCTTGAGATACTTTAGGGCCTCCACGCCACTCCGCGCTGGCACCACCTGCATTCCCTGGTTTCGTAACAGGTTAGCAATCATCTCCCGTTGGGAGGTACTGTCCTCAACGACTAAAATCGTACTCATGGCTTGTTTCTATAGCAGTGGCAGCCCAACGCGGTGCAAACGCAGTTCAATTGTGGCAATACATCCCCATCTTAAGACACTGTCTGCATCATCGTCTCTGGAAATTAGATTTTCTTGGGCAAATCGGCCTAATGGTCTGTCCTCCGAGATTAGAAATCAAAATAGATATAGGGCAGACTGTCTTCTGGGGCAAAGAGAAGCACAGCATACCAACAGATGGGAACCAGGGCAATTTTCACATGCCAGTTGAGTTGCACCTTGAGGATGTGACGGAAGAAATGGGCCAGGAACATGGCGGCGAAAATTCCCAGAAAGGCGATGGCTAACTGTTCTGGCATCCAACCGACGGTTTCTAGATAGACTAAATCCAAGAATTGGGCATCGCGAGACTGGCCCCAGAGATGGCGCACTACCCAACCGGATACCTGCAAATCGGGGAGACGGAAGAAAATCCAGGAGAAAAAGACCATCCCCTGGGTCAGTAGCCACGCCAACACCACCCCAGGCAGACTACGCCACAACGCTGCCAACCCCTGCCAACGTTGGGAGAGGACATCGTTAAGACGATGAATGACTAACCCCGCGCCGTGAATTGCCCCCCAAACTAGGAATCCCGCTGGGTTCATCCCTGCGGTTGCACTGCCATGCCACAAGCCTGCAATCAGCATCACCACCATTAAGTTAATGCAGGTTCTCAGTAAGCCACGACGAGATCCCCCCAGGGGGAAATAGAGGTAATTGCGCAGCCAACTGCCGAGGGTAATATGCCAGCGTCGCCAAAAGTCAGCGATGCTGGTGGAGATATAGGGGAAATTAAAGTTTTCCGGTAACGTCCAGCCCAATAACAAGGCACTGCCTCGGGCCATATCGACATAACCACTGAAATCGAGATAGAGTTGTAAGCCATAGCCAATGACGGCCAACTGTAAATCGATGCTTCCGGCCCGTTGGGTGTTTTCAAAGCAGAGGTTGACAAAAATCGCCAAGTTATCGGCGAGTAATCCCTTTTTAATGGCACCACTGGCAATGAGCCATAAGCCATCGGTGACTTGCTCAATTTTTAGGGGATGTTGCAGTTGCCACTGTTCAAACCACTGATGAAAGCGGGTAATTGGGCCTGAGATGAGTTTTGGGAAATAGAATTTATAGGCGGAAAACTCAAAGAAGTTTTGACTGGGGGGCGCACCTCGGAAAACGTCAATGAGGTAGGCGATACATTCAAAGCCAAAAAAGCTAATCCCCAGAGGCATGACAAAATAAGGGTCTAACCAAGGGGCTAAAACTGGAGACTCTTGCCCCAGATTGGGGAATAAAAAGGGGGCATATTTAAACCCCACTAAAATTAAGACATTTAGGGTGATTCCGGCGGTGAGGAGCCAGCGTCGCTGCTGTTGCCAACGGAGTTCGAGTTGACTCCAGGCTTCGTTACTTAAGGTTTTAGTTTGGTCTGTGGGCTGAGTGGGAGTAGTTTCTGAGAGAGGTTTTCCTAGGGCAAAGGTTCCCCAAGCCATGAGGAGAAGAAAGGGCAGGGATTGCAGTTGAATGGAACCATAAAAAATGACGCTTGCGGTGAGAATGAGTCCGAGGCGAAAGCGTCGATTGGGGATTCCCCAGTACAGAATGACGGTACTGAGGAGGAATAAACCATAGAGAATTGAGACGAAGGTCATAGAAATGGGGGGATTGTCTTGCTGCTAGGATATCAATCAAGCCTCATTTGTTACGCTGTATTGGGATGGGTTGGTTATTAGATGAAGTTAAGGAATGTTCGGACTAACGAGGACGGACAAAAAGCTGTGTAAAGTAGTATTCTCCCTCAGCATTAACGGCAATTCCCATGCCACTGATTTCATAGTTCCCGCTCATATTTTGTTCATGGCCGGGACTTTCGATCCAGCCTTCGACGGCTTGCTCAACGGGGTCAGAATAGCCAAAGTTATAGGCGACATTTTCGGCGACTTGGCGATAGGGCATCACGTCTCCAATGGCCGCATAGCGGTCTTCGACTCCGTCATGACTGAAGGGAACCTCGCCCGAGGCCATCTTCTGGGAGTGATAGCGGGCGATCGCACTGATGCGTTCATCGAGTTCGAGGGGGGATAATCCCTGACGCTGGCGATAGGCATTGACTTGGTCATGGGCCGCCACCTCCAGGGCCCGAAGGTCTTCCTCAGAAGTCGCTGTGAGAACCTGACCCCCTGGGGAGAGTTCGCCAATGGAGGTTTCCATGAGATGACATCCCCCTGTTAGAGATGCCGTCAGCAGCACGATCAATCCCAATAGACCCGTTTTCATCGTTCACCTAGCCAAACAACAAACTTTTAAAAGCGGAAAGTGGTGCGAATCGTGCCCACCACTAAGGCCGGGTTATCGGCATTATGTTCAGGATTGGTGACCACAAACACGCCTGGGGTGATGGAAATGCGATCATTCACCCGTAACCGATAAAACAACTCAAAATGTAAGGAGGTATCCTCATCCTCACCAAAGGGTAGGCCCGTCCCGCTCACCACTCGCAAGGGCTGACCCACCAATAACGCCAACAAATCCCCCGGTCGCTCAAACGGTTCAGAATAGCTTAAACCAAATAGGTAACTCGTCGTCGTTGCCGAGCGATCGGAGTTGAGGGCATTGCTAAACAGCCAGGTTCCCCAAGTTGAAAAGGTCACCCGTTCCGCTAGCCGCCATTGTAACGTGGCATTGACCCCTTGAATGCGAGCCGGTTCGTTGATAAACGAGTTGGTATCGGCCAAAAAACTACCGGTAAAGGTATCTAGACGACCATTTCCGGCATAGGCGTTGATATAAGAAATCCCGGTGAGGACGGTTGGGGCCGGCTTTAGGAACAGTTGCACCCCGAAGGCGGAGTGGTCACTATTAAAGAGTCCCCGGCCCTCTTCAGGACGATTGGCGTTGCGAACTCCATAGGCCGCCTGAAGTCGTACATTATCACTGACCAACCAATCAAAGCCGCCGCCGGCGTCGAGGCGACCGAGTTTAAAGGCGGGACTGGCTTCGGCAAAGCGAGAAATGGCCCCTCGTCCAGCATCAAAATAGGGGGAGTTGGCGGTGAGAACACTGCTGAGACTAAAGCCAACGGGCCGGGCCGTGACGACAAAGCGATCGCTCAGGGCGAAGCGATATTCCAGGCGGCTGAGTTGAACCCGATTATTGGTGTTTCCCTGGAAGGACAATAAGGCCATATCCGTATTGAACCCCGAGGGACTGGCAAAGCCACGATTGGCGAAATTCGAGGCCTGAAACTCAAAGCGTAGGCGATCGCGCCCGGTAAAGGAGGAGACAAAGCCCAACCGAGTCAAATGAGTTAAAACCGGATTTGTGGCTCCATCCTGTCCTGTCTCGCCACCAAATCCCCCTGAAAGAGCAAAAATAGACTCTCCCCCCATGACTAAGGTGGGGGAGAACTCCTGGGCTTCTAAGGCGGCGACGCGGGGAGTAAGATCCTCAACTCTCCCGGAAACGGTGCTGAGTTCGGCCGCAAAATCCCGTTGTAATCGTTCTAAGGTGGCTACGTCTTCCTCAGACAAGTGGTTGGGCAGTATCGAGATAAAATCGAAACAGCGATTTAAGGCGGCTGCAAACTCATAGCGTGTCAGCGATCGCCCCCCTTCAAACCGGCCTCCCGGTAACCCGGTCACACAGCCATATCGCTCAATCAATGATTGCAACGCCTGATAGGCCCAGTCCGTCGGTTCTACATCTGAGAGTTCAGAGACCGATGTAATCGACTTGAGAGGAAACGGGGGATCGATCTCTTTGCCCTGTGCGGGTGAGGCCCCGTGACAGACGATCAGACTTAATCCAATTGAGGTAAGCCAAGGGCCCCCTTGCCCCCAGACATCCATCAGCAAACGTTGCATAAGCCCGAGTTCTCCACACACCAACAGGTTAACGATATTGTTTCCTTAGAAGCCTATCCTACAGCCTGCCTCACAACCCATCACAGGGGTCCCCGAGCAGCATACTGTCACAGCCTCCTGAGGGGCCATCTCGCAGTAACGACTCTAAATTGGTAAAGTCAGCATAAATATCGTTAATCGTATCAGCGGTTTCTAAGTTCTCCAGACCTCGGGCAATGACATCAGGGTCAACGGGGGGCCGAGTAAAGCTTAGGGAAATGCCTTTACGTTCTAACTGCTCTACAACATCGAAACTACGCAGACCACAACTATTGTGACGACTTAATTCTGGCTCGATGCAAAATTGGGAACCATTCGCTGTTCCTTGGCCGTGAATCCCAACTAGGACACCTTGACCATCAAACACCGGACCCCCACTCATCCCCACTTCAGTGTCATGGGTATAAAGGAGACTATAGCCGCCATTTTCGACGGGGGGATGGATGGCCGTGAGTTCACCGCTTAGGGTGCGGCGGGTGCGTCGAGCTTCTTGGGGACCGGGATCGGGCCAACCGGAGACATAGAGGCGATCGCCGGGACTCAGGTTTACCCCATGACCCATCACAGCTAGGGGATAATCACGATCGCTCTCGAAGCGAATCATGGCCAAATCATAGCCCTCAATGGACTCTCCATACTCTCCTATTTCTTCGCCGAAGTAGAGAATATTATTTTGCTGCCGAACATGGTCAACCCGATGGACTTTGCCATCACTGGTTCGGATGCCATATTCAACCCCCTGAGTCCGCACGACATGTAGGGCTGTCAGGACATAATACGAGTTACCCTCCCGAGCCACTAGGACTCCGGAACCGGGTCGCCACTCCTCCCGCGCCTCCACATCCCCTTGTTGTAGGCCTTCACCAATGACCACCGTCGTCATGGAGGCAACGGCATCAATTTCCTCTTCCGTCAGGGCTTGAGCCGCTGTCAGGGGCAGGGATAAGGCGATCGCCATTAGTATCGCCAGGGGGCGGGTGAATCTCTTTCTCATAAGGAGCAGGCAACCGTGCGAACAAAAACATCACGTCTGAACAGCCAGACGTTCGCGAAGGGGCGTGCGATCGCCGGTCAAGCCGACGGTCTAACGTTCAAATAGGCTATTGACGAGTTGTTCTAAGTTAACGTACGGTCTGCCCCCCGATTGTTGGATGGAGGTCCCGGTTCTACGGGCCTGCAAACTCTCCATGACCTGATCAGGCGTTTGTTGACTACTGAGGGTAAAGAGGACATTATCAGCATTGCAGCCTAAACGAGTACTCTCAACTGCACAGACGACCCATTGCCGATTCACTCGTCCTGCTGTTAGATGGAGTCCTTCAAGACTATTGCCATTCTCTTGTAACAGGCTATTCAAGCGGGTTGTCACATCCTGACAGCGTCGGGCCGGAGGATAACCGGCGCGAGTGAAGGCATCACTGGTCCAGACAATCATCGGGTCAGAATCCCGTCCCCCCCGAGAGAGGGCCACGGTAAAGTTAACGCCATCGGTTTGCCGGCATTGGAACGAGTCAATTGAAGAGTCAGCCCGGGCTGCACTGGGGGCGAGAAAGGGGAGTTGGACGGCGGCCAAAGCGGCGATCGCCCATTTTGTAAGTGGTTTCATCAGATGTATCGTTGACCTCCTGGGATTGAATCACATCTATTGTGACGTGGTAGTTCCCCAAAAAGCTCCCCAATTTAGGAATTTTCACGGAATTGTTATAGGAGGATGGGGAAAACCACAGAGTCACAGAGGACACAGAGGAGGAGGGAGAGGAAGAAGAAGAAGAAGAGGAGGGAAGGAAGAGGAGTGAAGGGTGGGTTCTGCCTCTTGCCTTTTGCCTTACCTTCCCAACCCCTGATACCCCTCTTCAGAATCATAAAGATGACACCGTTCAGTAATCTCCTGCATCAAGGCGACAGAGAAGGTTCGTTCAATGGTGTACTGGCCCCATTCCTGTTGAATCACCTCATAGGCTGATCGCAGGTTATACCAGGGAATTGCGGTAGATAGGTGATGGGGGACATGAACATTGATGTCATGACAAAGGAACTCGACCCAGCGGGGATAGGTACAGTGAACGGTTCCACAAAGTTGAGCCGTTGCTTCATGCCAGGTTTCCGCTGGCTGAAAATGGATCTGAGGAATTGTGTGATGGACAATTGTAAACGTACTCATCCAAAAGTGATAGACCATCCAGGGCATTAACCAGAACTTCACCAGTCCCCACCAACCTGTGGTTATAGTCAATAGCGCTACGCCTAAACCGCCCACTAGGATGACAAATAGGGCTGAGAATCGCACTTGGCGTCGTTCTTGTCCGGAAAAGTCGGTCCAGTTGAAATGTTCTTTGAGCCAATGGCCAATGGAACCCACCCACCAAAAGCGCCCTCGAACTTGGCCATAAAGCCAGCGAATGATCCCTGGTAGAGACTCATAGGTTTCAACGGTGAGGGGGTCCCAGGCGTTGTCAACCCCAAGTTTATTGGTATGTTTGTGGTGATGATTATGTTGAATCCGCCAACCATGGAAGGGATATAGCAGGGGCAGAAACATGAGATGGCCCAGGCTATTGTTAACCCATTTGCGTTGGGCGAACGAGCGATGTCCACAATCATGGCCAATCACAAACCACCCGGTTAACACGGTTCCCTGAAATACCCATAACAAGGGCAACAGATATATGGGAGCCACCGCAATTCCTAGATAGCCTACAGCCGCTAGAGTGAGATCGAGGGCTACGGTTGCCCAGGCCCGATAGCGATTTTTGAGAAATACGGATTTCGGTAATGTGTTGAGAATGTCCCTGATACGAAGATCGGCATCCAGTGAAGGGGAGTTTGATACCGAGGTTTGGCTCAACGATGCTGTCATAAAATGGTCTCTGCTGACGACTACACTAGAGCCTGAGATTTGTCAATATTTTTGTGTCAAGAGCTTCTGGGAATGGCATAGCTATCCGTGATAACCTGGCCCGGAAAATTTGAGACAAAAAAAAGCGATCGCACCCTGAGTTGACCAGTTCCCAGAAGGGATAGCCACGCCGCAGGAGATGCGCTCTCAGCTAGTGTTATAAAACTTTACCTTTTATACCATAGTTCTCACATTAGTTCTCATATTTTGTCGCTATTTTTTAGCACAATGGGTGCGATCGCACTCAAAAAAGAGGCGATCGCACCCACCATGGCCAAGCGTCCTAGAGAACCACCAAATCGGGATAATGGCTCAGCAAGTCATCCGCCGTTAGGGAATCCGTCTGTGATTGAGGCGTCCAGAGTAACTCAAACACCAAGAGATCGTTCGTGGGAACCGCCGCCAGTTTCTGCAGAATCGTCTGTAACTCATCGGCGGCTGAGATGGTCTCAAACAGGGGTTGATTCCCTTGCGTCGCCACGAGGAAGGTGACCACAATATACTCCCCAGGATCTAACTCCTCATCTTGCGAGAGCGATCGCTGTCGAACCCGTCCCCCCACATTGGATAAGGTTTCCTCACTAAACTTGCTGCGTTCCTGAATCGAGAACTGATCAAACGCCTTCTCCGCCTCCTCTGAATTGGGATAGACTTGCGACTCTCCTTGAACATGAGTCCAATAATCGGGATGAGATAACAGAGACAACGAACATTCCTGGAGAAACTCTTTTAATCCCTCCGCAGAATTGAGATCCGCCTCTAAACTCAACTCCGTCAACTGAGCCTGGAGTTCATGAGCTTGAGCCAGTAACCCCACCTGGAGTTTCGTCACCGTCAACTGCTCCGAGGAACCCCCCGCAGCCGAGCGACGGCCGAGGAACCACCACATGAGAATCCCCGCTCCCAGCAAGAGGATCAACCATAGCCAGATACGCCCTGAACCGTCATTCTGACGCTGCTGAGACCCGGTCTGGGCTTGTTGCGCGGTTTGGTCCTCCGCCTGCACCTCAGAGCCACTCAGCGGCTGTTCTGATTGAACCGTGGGATTCACCGGAGTCGATCGCCCCCCACCCCCGAAGGGAATTGGGATAAAGAAGAACGAGCGAGAGCGTTCCACGCGCGGCTGATACTCCCTCGGCGACGAATCAGCTCGGGGGGTACTGCGTTCAGGAACCGGAGCTGGGGCCGGAGTGGTTCTCGGACGACTATCAGGGGTGGGAGCCGGGGCGGGGGTGTTAAAGGAACCACCGCGCGTCCGTCCCCCCGTTGAGCCTCCTCCGGGAGCGGGAGTGGGGGCGGGGGCGGGAGTACTGCGAGGTGTGGTTCGTGACGGGGTTTGGGGTGTGGTTCGCGAGGGCGATCGCCCCCCAGTGGAGCCACCCGAGCCGCGAGAACGGCTCGGAGACGTGCGACTTGGGCGACTAAAGGACCCTCCCCGACTCCGTCCACCGCTCCCCCGCCGTTGCGCTTGTGCCATCTCCAACCCCCATTCCAACTGAAAGTTGACGGCAGAGTTTCTAATGCTGACGCTGTTGACTGAGAGGATGGCCAACAAACTGGCTAGAATTAAGGATAGCTTTTTCATGATGGTTTGGGGGTCGTAGGGGCGTACCCTTGTGGTCGCCCTGGGTCGTAGGGGCGTACCCTTGTGGTCGCCCTGGGTCGTAGGGGCGTACCCTTGTGGTCGCCCTCCGTAGGCAACAGGGGAGAGATTTGGGGTGAGGGTCCTGACTGTCTAATACTCCCCTTCCCCTCTAGGTTAACATTGCTGCCTCAAGGCTCTCCCGAGAGAGTTAGCGCGAGCCAAAGCCCCCACCGCCGGGAGTTTCAATCACAAAGACATCCCCCACTTCCATCTCGACCGTAGCGGTTCCGCCTAGGGCGATTGGTTCTCCATCATGACGTTCAACCCAATTGCGCCCCACTTGGCCATCCTCGCCGCCCGCTAACCCCGCTGGGGGGACAACCCGGTGACTGGAGAGAATCGAGGCGGTCATCGGCTCCAAGAAGCGCAGCCGACGAATGACCCCATTGCCCCCCTTAAATTGCCCTTGGCCGCCACTTCCTTTACGAATGGCAAATGACTCCAAAAGCACGGGGAAGCGCCATTCTAGAACCTCTGGGTCGGTCATCCGTGAATTGGTCATGTGGGTATGCACCGCATCAGTTCCGTGGAATCCAGGACCGGCCCCTGAGCCGCCACAAATGGTTTCGTAGTATTGATAGGTGGCGTTGCCAAAGGTGAGGTTATTCATGGTTCCTTGGGAGCCAGCTAGGACTCCAAGGGCCCCGTAGAGGGCATCGGTAATGCCCTGGGAGGTTTCCACGTTGCCGGCCACCACCGCTGCCGGATAGCGAGGATTGAGAAAACAGCCCTCGGGAATGCGAATCTCTAGGGGTTTGAGACAACCGGCATTCAGGGGAATATCATCGTCGACAAGAGTGCGGAAGACATAGAGAACGGCGGCCTTACAGACGGCGGCTGGGGCGTTGAAGTTATTGGGCAGTTGGGCGGAAGTGCCGCTGAAGTCAATGGTGGCACTGCGTTCTGTGGGGTTGATGCGAATGCGGACTTGGATCTGTTCGCCGCTGTCGAGGGGATAGGTAAATTCACCATCGTTGAGGACGGAGATGGCCCGACGGACGGACTCCTCGGCGTTGTCTTGAACGTGCTGCATATAGGACTTGACGGTGTTTAAGCCATAGTGGGCGGTCATCTTCAGCAGTTCATCGACTCCTTTCTGATTGGCGGCAATTTGGGCCTGCAAGTCGGCGATGTTTTGGTCGATGTTGCGGGCGGGGTGGGGGCCCGATCGCAATAGGTTCACCAGAGTTTGGTCTTGGAACTCTCCTTGTTTTACCAGTTGCACGTTATCGAGCAGAATCCCCTCATCGTCAACATGACGGCTGTTGGGGGGCATGGAACCGGGGGTAATGCCACCGATGTCGGCGTGATGTCCGCGAGAGGCGACATAGAACAGGGGTGTTCCACGGGAATCTGACTCAGCGAAGACGGGGGTAATAACGGTAATATCGGGCAGGTGAGTGCCGCCGTTATAGGGATTATTCAAGACATAGACATCTCCGGGTTCGAGGGAGAGGTTGGGTTGTTCAATTAGGGCCCGGACACTTTCGCTCATGGAGCCGAGATGGACGGGGATATGGGGCGCATTGGCCACTAATTGCCCGGTTTCATCAAAAATGGCACAGGAGAAGTCGAGCCGTTCTTTGATGTTGACGGAGGTGCTGGTGTTTTGTAGGGTGACTCCCATCTGTTCGGCGATCGCCCGAAAGAGGTTATTAAAAATCTCTAACAGCACCGGATCAGGGCGATTGCCTAGGTTAGCGGCCTGCATCTCCCGCGCGGTGAGTTCTGCCTCGACATCGGGCCAGGATTGACGTTGCCGTAAGATGAGATGATTCTGTTCGGTTAGGGTGGCTTCCCAACCAGGTTCTAAGACATTGGTTCCCGTTGGCTCGATAATAATGGCGGGGCTTTGGATCACGTCGCCGGGTTGTAGATCTCCTCGCTCATAAACCGGAGTTTCCCGCCAATCCCCTTTTAAGTAGGTGGAGACTTGGGCTACTGGTTCAGGGGGGGTGTCTGAGTGACGGCTGACGTGGGGTTCTTGGGGGCGATCGCCAATAAACACCGCTTCTAGGGAAATTGTCGCCGCCACCAGGGGCTTGTTATCCATGATGAAGCCATAGCGTTGACGATGGAAGCTCTCAAATTCCTCTCGCATGGAGGGGATGTTGGCAAAATCCACAATCAAGGTGGAATCAGTCCCCTCATATTTCAGATGGACTTTGCGTAACAGTTCTGGGGGGCGATTCGACTCAGAAGACACTTCACCTAGGCCGTCAGGGGAGACATGACGCTCTAACTCCTCAAAGGCACAGAGGAGTTGTTGATAGTTCCCAGGCGTTAGGGGAAGTTCGAGGGATTGTTCCTGTAGCTGCCGTTGATCGGCTAATCCCATCCCATAGGCTGAGAGAACCCCGGCGTAGGGATGTAAGAAGATTTCTGAAATTCCCAGGGCCTCGGCAATCAGACAGGCGTGTTGTCCTCCCGCGCCGCCAAAACAGCAGAGGGTATAGTTGGAAACGTCATAGCCCCGTTGTAGGGAGATTTTCTTGATGGCATTGGCCATAATCTCCACGGCGATGGCGAGAAAGCCTGAGGCCACGGCTTCTGGACTGCGTTCATCTCCCGTTTGCTGGTGAATCTCCTGGGTTAACTCCTGAAACTGCTGCCAAACCCGCTCTTCATCTAGGGGTAAATTCCCGTCTGGGCCAAACACCGCTGGGAAGAATTGCGGTTGCAGTTTGCCCAACATGACATTGCAGTCGGTGACGGTGAGGGGGCCGCCTCGTCGATAGGCGGCGGGGCCGGGATTGGCGCCGGCGGAGTCTGGCCCCACCCGATAGCGGGAACCGTCGAAATGGAGGATACTGCCTCCCCCAGCGGCGACGGTATGCACGGCCATCATGGGAGTTCGCAGTCGCACCCCGGCGACTTCCGTTTCAAATTCCCGTTCATATTCGACGACTCCCTCGGGTTCGCCGGCATAATGGGCGACATCGGTGGAGGTTCCCCCCATATCGAAGGTGACGATGTTAAAGAATCCGGCGCGACGACTGGTTTGTACGGCTCCGACGATGCCGCCAGCGGGACCGGAGAGGATGCTGTCTTTGCCTTGAAATTGACTGGCGGCGGTGAGTCCCCCATTGGACTGCATAAACTGTAGGCGGGGGTCTGTTTCTGAGGCAAAGAGGCGACGACTGACTTGTTCGACGTAGCGACGTAGAATTGGGGAGAGATAGGCATCGACGACGGTGGTATCGCCGCGACTGACGAGTTTAATCAGGGGGCTGACTTGGTGGGAGCGGCTGATTTGTGTGAAGCCAATCTCTTGGGCGATCGCCGCGATTTGGTCTTCGTGATCCGGGTAGCGGTAGCCGTGCATGAGGGCGATCGCACAACTGCGAATGCCGGCATCATGAGCCGCTTGTAGTTGGGGAATCAGGGCCTCGCGGTTGAGGGGAGCCAGACAGGTTCCATCGGCACTGAACCGTTCGTCGGCTTCTAGGATGCGTTCGCACAGCAGGCTGGGTAAGCAAATCTGACGGGCAAAAATGTCGGGGCGATTTTGGTAGCCAATTCGTAGGGCATCTCGGAATCCTTGTGTTACAACTAGAACCGTGCGATCGCCCTTGCGTTCTAATAGGGCATTGGTGGCGACGGTGGTCCCCATGCGTACCTCGCCAATCTTGGGGTCGGGAATGGGTTCTCCTCCGGCTAACTCCAATAGATCCCGAATCCCCTGTACGGCTGCATCCTGATAGCGTTCTGGGTTTTCTGAGAGCAGTTTGTGGGTAAGCATGGCTCCCCCAGGACGTTGGGCGACAATATCGGTAAAGGTACCCCCGCGATCGATCCAGAATTTCCAACGGGTTGATTGGGCCATGATGGACTCCTATAAACTTAAACAGCAGACACTTAAAAATGGACGACTAATGACGAAAATATTCCCGAGCAGCCAAGAACCCGCAAGAAAACCATGTACTTTTCTGACTGACTAATGGTTTGGGAAACAGAACTGAGGGCACTCAGGATTAAAGAGACATTCTGGGTACGTTAACGCTCTCAAGTGTGATCTAAATCAATCATTTGAGGCGATCAATCATCCAGAATTGTAGGGATAGAGATAGGGGGCAAGGTCGAGATTGAGGCAAGGTGTGTCGGTTCGTTTCCCCAGTTTTTCGTTATCCTTTTGGATGCTTCTATTTAACAATCATGAATTTTCTACGTATTCTTTTTTTAACATTAATCTTGGGATTAGTGGGGCCGGCCTCTGCTAAGGTTTTGGCGGTGACCTTTGTCCCTCCCAATCAGGAGGCACCCCAGCAGACCCGAGGGGGAGCCTCCCGAGGGGGGGTGACCTTTGTTCCCCCAAACGATGATCCACCGGTCAATACCAGTGGCGCTGGCTCTCGGGATACCCACTCGAGTCTTACGGCCTTACTGCCCGGCGATCGCTATGGCCAAACAACCCGCTCTCATCCCAGTTTTCTAGTCTACGTGCCAGACACAGCAGCTCGTTTGGCTTTTTTCAGTGTTCTCAGTGAAAGCGGCCAACATCATTATCAGGCCTATCTCCCCATTTCTGACATGGGTGTGGTGCAGGTACAGCTTCCCAAGGAGGCCCCAGAACTCGAAGAGGGGAAAACCTATCAATGGCATTTTGCCCTGGTCACGGAAGAGCGCCTGCGTCCGGACAGTCCACGAGTCTCCGGCTGGGTGACTCGGGTGGCTCCTCCTTCAGACATTGAAGAGGCGGAAGAGCAAAGCAAAGGACGGCGATCGCTGGCCCTGGCCAGTGCCTATGGTCGTCAGGGAATTTGGTATGATGCCCTGAGTACCTTGGCGAACTTACGACGGGAGCGTCCTGAAGCGGCGGAGATTCATCAGTCTTGGGACTTTCTGTTAGAGCAAGTGGGCCTCGCCGCGATCGCCAATCAACCCGTTTTTGATCTCTCAGATGCACGAGTCCCATGATGGGTATTTCCCGTTGGTTTAAACGCTTTCAGCGAGAAAGTGTTGTGGCTATTGTCAGCGGAACAGTTGCCCTCGCTTCTGCTTTGGGCGCCCTAGAACTACTGGAATGGGTGGCGATTGATACCCTGTTGGTCTTACGTCCCTCGGACAGCTCTGAGTCCCGTATTCTGCTCGTCACCGTTGAAGAAACAGATATTCGTGCGTTGGGGGGCTGGCCCCTATCCGATGCCATCTTAGCTGAGGTTCTGGAGACCCTAGCTGCTGAGTCTCCCCGTGTGATTGGCTTAGATCTCTATCGTGATTTGCCCCAAGACCCCGGTCATGAGCGTTTACAGGCCTTGATGAGGGAGTTACCGAACCTCATCGGCGTGGAAAAGGGGTTAGGAAGCGGACGGGTGGCCCCACCCCCAATTTTAGCCCAGCGCGATCGCGTGGCCTTAGCTGATGTCCCCCAGGACCGAGATGGTACGATTCGCCGCATGATTGTTTCTGCGCCTGTGGATGAGGAAATTAAACTGGGATTTGCCACCCAGGTGAGTCTGTTCTACCTAGAACAACTGGGGATTACCCTAGAGTCAACAGATCCACAACAGCACCACTATCAACTGGGACAGGCCCAATTTGTCCCCTTAACCGGGGTAGAAGGGGGCTATTCCGCTCGGGACTTGGGGGGCTATCAAATTTTTCTCAACTATCGCCATCCCGTTCATGAGTTTGATCAGATTTCCATTTCAGAACTGTTAGAAGGAGCTGTGGCCCCGGAGTTGATTCGCGATCGCGTTGTCCTCATCGGCTCAAACGCCGAGAGTATTAACGATTTCTTTCAGACTCCCTATAGCCAAGCCCTCTATCAGTCTCGCCTCGACTCCCCAGTCCCCTCGAATAGTCCGATTCCCAACTATCAGATGAGTGGGGTGGAAATTCACGCCCATGGAGTCAGTCAAATTCTCAGTAGTGCCTTGGATGGTCGCCCTCTGATCCGCTTTTGGCATCAAACGGCTGAATGGGTTTGGATTCTCGTTTGGACGATGACGGGAACCTATGGAACTTGGTTTGGACTGGTACGACAGCCCTTTAAAGAGCGGTCTGCCTGGCTGTATCCTGTGGTGTTGATGATCTCGGGATCTCTAATCCTGGGGGCGATCGCCTATCTTAGTCTTCTCGGGGGTTGGCTCATTCCCACCGTCTCGCCCCTCGTGGCCCTCGTCTTGAGTACGGCCCTAAGCAGTAACGCCTATCACCAACAGCAACTGCGGGCGTTCACCCAACGACTCCAAGAATACTCCACGGATTTAGAAGAGCAAGTCCGCCAGCGAACCCAGGAACTCGAAGCCGCTCGACAAGCGGCCGACTCTGCCAATCTGGCTAAAAGTGAGTTTCTAGCCAACATGAGTCATGAGTTGCGCACCCCTCTCAACGGCATTCTCGGCTATGCTCAAATCCTGCAACAGGCAAAGGATCTCAACAGTCAACGTCGGGGGGTTGGGGTAATTTATCAATGTGGAACCTATCTACTTGAACTTATTAATGACATTCTCGATCTCTCTAAAATTGAGGCCCGCAAGCTCGAACTTAACCCCAAACCGATTCCTCTAAAGCCCTTTCTCATACAGGCAGCTCAAATGTTTAAACCTGCCGCCGAAAAAAAGGGAATTGCTTTTTATTCTAACCTCGATCCCCAAATCCCTAAATTGGTGGTTGCCGACGACAAACGATTGCGGCAAGTTCTCGTCAACCTAATGAGTAATGCTGTTAAATTTACAGAAAAAGGCTCAGTCAGCCTTGAAGTTGAAACTCTTGATGTCCCCAATTCAGACATATCAAAAACAACCCATGTTTGCCTAAAGTTTTCTGTTTCTGATACAGGAATTGGCATGACGGCAGAAGAGCTAAAAACCGTGTTTCTACCCTTCGAGCAAGTCAAAGAAGCCCAGAAACTAGCAGAAGGGACTGGATTAGGCTTAGCCATTTGTTGCCAACTGATTCGTTTGATGGGGTCAACGCTCAACGTTGAGAGTCAGCCAGGACAAGGGAGTTGTTTTTATTTTGAATTGACCTTACCCATCCTAGATACCGCTAGTACCCCAGTTCTCTCGCGGGACTATTCCAAAATCACAGCGGTCTCAGGGATTGCCCCTTGTTTACTAATCGTTGATTCCTCCGCTGATAGTCGTAGCATTCTAGCGGCCTTGTTGACTCCCCTAGGCTTCACGATCCTAGAAGCAGCCACGGACCAGGAGATCGTTGAGCATCTGCGAGGGACGAGTTTGGGCTTCGGCTGCGCTCAGCCCGGGGGCGAGGGCAGCCGCGCTACCCCCGATGCGATTATCCTGGAACTAGAGTTAGGGGACTCCGATGGTGTCACCGTTATTGAGCGCTTACGGGAGCCTCCCCTCAACTGTAAACTGCCCATTATTGCCATGTCTAGTCATGTGTTTAGTGATGCTAAGCAACGTAGCTTAGAGGCAGGAGCGACGGCATTTCTCACCAAACCCTTCCATCGTAATGAGGTCTTAGTAGCTCTGGAGCGTCATCTTCAGTTACGCTGGGTCTTGCAAGAGGAGTCAGCCACTGACTCATCTAATAAGGTGCAGCGAGTTGAGGAGACTTGTCCCCCGGCTCTGATTCCAGAGTCTATATTAGAAGAATTCTTACATTTAGCTCGCAAAGGAAATTTGAAAGACTTGAAACGCCGCGCCGAAGAATTGCAAGACGAACAGCCTCATCTGAGTCCCTTTGCAGACCATTTGAAGCATTTGGCCAGTCAGTATCAGGAACGGGCCTTGTGTGAGTTTTTAGTCGACTACCAAGCACAACAATCATAATGGTACGAAAACGGGTGTGGCGGGTTGTCATGTTGACAATGCTGCTGATGCTGGGGTTTTGGACGACCACAACAGTCCAGCCTCAGGAGGTTCCAGGTTTCTTACAAGCTAGTCCGAGTATCCCCCGTCTGGGGTTGCCGATTAACCGGCCATCCTGGGAGTTGGGGGATACGCTTGATCCGACCCTCTCGTTGATGCCCGCCTGTGCGGCGGATGAGGGGAATCATTTAGTTCTCTCGGGGCGGGGTGGGGTTCCGTCTGATCCCAGGCACCTGTTGCGGGGGAGCTTTCTTTGGCTGGATGAGTTTCCTGAGGAGTTGGGGCAAGACGGGTCTGGGGAAACGCTGGCTCAGTTGCGAGATCTCAATCGTCAGGGTCAGGCGTTGGTACAACGGGGTCAGTCTTTGGCGGCGTTGGAGGTTTGGCAAGAGGCGGAACAGGCCTATGAACGGGCGGGGATGGAAACCGGGCGTTGGGGCAGCCGCCTCAATCAAATTGAGCAATTGAGGGCATTGGGACGCTATCCCCTGGCTCTCAATGGGTTAATTGCAATTCTGCCTGAGTTGGAGGGGTTATCTCCTTCTCCTGTGACGGTTCAGGCCTATGGGCTGTTGGGGGAACTGTTGCAGATGATGGCGGAACCGGAGCAGTCCCAAACGATGTTGCAAGAGGGCCTTAGGTTGGCTGAGGAGTTGGGAGACTCGCGGCTGAAACCGCAACTTCAGTTCGGTTTGGCCAATGGTTACAGCCATCGTCAGCAATTCTTGGAGGCAATTCGGGCCTATGAGAGGGTGATTGAGCTGTCCGCCTCTGATGAGTCGTTGGAGTCTTGGGCGTTGCAAGCTCGTTTGAATCGGCTGCGGATTCTGCTGTTACGGAAGGAGTTGACGGTGGCGGCGGCGGCGTTGGGGGAGATTGAGGCGGATTTGCAATTGCGATCGCCCTCTCGTCTGACGAGTTATGGCCGTATTAATTTGAGTGAGAGTTTGTTGCGATGGGATGCGATCGCCTATCAGGAGGTAGCGGTTGAACAGTTAAGCCAAGCGGTGGCGGAGGCCGATAGTTTGGGGGATGTGCGGGCGCAGTCTTATGCTCTGGGTCGTTTGGGACAATTGTATGAGACGCGGCAGCAGTGGCCGGCGGCATTACAGATGACGCAACGGGCCTTGAGTTTGGCTCAAAGTCTGGATGGACGAGATTTAACGGTGTTGTGGCAATGGCAACTGGCCCGGATTCTGGCGGCTCGGGGGGAGCGATTGCCGGCACTTGCTCTTTACCGAGATACGGTGGAGGTTTTGAGTCAGTTGCGTTTGGATTTATTGGGGTTAGATCCTGAGCTTCAGTTTCCCTATCGTCAGCAGATTGAACCGGTGTATCACGGGTTGGTGCGGCTATTACTCCAGTCAGCGGAGGAGGCGGAGCCAGCTCAGAAACAGGCTTATTTGCGCGAAGCTCAAAGCACTCTGATTTCTCTGCGGCTGTCGGAGTTAGATAATTTTTTCCGTGAAACCTGTCTAGCGGCCGAGGCGATTGATTTAGAGGCCTTGGATGAGTCGGCGGCGGTGTTTTATACGGCGATTTTGAGCGATCGCCTGGCGGTGATTCTCTCGATTGCCGGGGAGTTACCGATTGTCTATGAAACTCAGCAACCCCGCTCTCAATTGGAGGAGAGGTTAGCGTTGATGTTGCAGTCCATTAATCCAGGGGTGGCAGAGGAAGACCGCTTGGAGCGATCGGCCCAGGCTTATGATTGGCTGATTCGGCCGGTTCAGGAGGTCTTAGAGGAGCATGAGATTAAAACCCTGGTGTTTGTCCCCGATGGGAGTTTGCGGAATATTCCCCTGGGGGCGTTGTACGATCGCACGTCGGGGGAGTATTTGATTGAACAGTATGCGATCGCCCTCACCCAGAGTCTTCAGCTTCTGGAAACGGGAACATTGGCCCAGGGAGAGTTTAAAGCCCTACTGGGGGGATTGAGCGAGGCCCATCAAGGATTCACCGCTATTCCTGCGGTGGAGTCAGAAGTGCGTCATATTGCTGAGTTGATTCCGGGGACGCAATCTCTGCTCAATCAAGACTTTACCCGGGAGGCTCTAGTGGCTCAAAGCCGCAATATGGACTTTAATGTGATTCATTTGGCGACTCATGGCCAGTTCAGTTCTCGGGCTGATGATACGTTCCTGTTAACCTGGAACGGACGGATTGATGTGAAAGACTTGGATTTGGTGTTGCGATCGCCCACTCGTCTCAATCCCATTGATTTACTGGTTTTAAGTGCCTGTCAAACGGCGACGGGAGATGATCGCGCGACTCTGGGAATTGCCGGGTTTGCGCTGCGATCGGGCGCCCGGAGTACCTTAGCCACGTTATGGTCAGTGCAAGATGACCCCACAGCGGAGTTAATGGTTCACTTTTATGAGAACCTTTGGCACAATGGGGGTCAGAAAAAAGCCGAGAGTCTGCGTCAGGCTCAGTTAGCCTTATTACACTCTCAGGATTATCACCATCCTGCCTATTGGTCGCCCTTTGTCTTAGTAGGAAATTGGCAATAACCCAGTGGTTGACCACCCTTGTGGCGGCTTTCTTGCTGTTTCCCCGATTGGCGTAACGTGATGCCACTGCGATGGGAGGACACCCTATAGCAATAGCAGGGATGGATAGGACAGAAACTACGTAGGGCTTGCTGAAAAAGTTACCAAAAGGTAGGGGGTAAAATGCACAAGAAGCTGGTCTTCTTAAAAGATAACCCCAACTTCACTCAACTCATTCACGTCATAACTCAAATTTATGGGTTTTGAAAAAATCATGAGGTTTTGGAAAAGTTGACACAAAAAAGGACAGTAAAACTGCCTAAGCAGTTTCACCAGGTTCATCACTAAAAATGTGAGAGCTATGGAGGTTTCCGAAGTATTAGGAAGTTTAGCCATAACACGGTTCAAGCTAAATCTTCTTTTGGCTTGTCCAAATTTACCCTCAATTTCATTGCGAATACGCTCGTCTTCCTGAGCTTGTTTTTTGGCGGTTCGGCTGCTCGTTTTGGGAGGTCTTCCCAAAGGTGGGCCACTGAGTCGAATTCCTCTTTCTTTACACCAGGCTCGATTCGCTCGAGTTCGATAAATTCGATCAGCGTGAAGGGATTCAGGGTAAACTCCTGTATAGTCTTTGTAGGCTTCTACTTGTGAGATTAAATCTCCACTCTCATTATAGTTATCCCAACTAATTCTTTCTAGGAGTACATATCCTTCTACACAACTGACTGACAACTTAGCTCCAAATTCTGTCGGACTTCCTGCCTTGCCTCTGACGATTGGACGAAGATGAGGTTGTGTTAGACTAACGATACGATTTTCAATTCTATTTTCATTGTTTGACCACAAACACTGCTGTTGACGGGTTATTTCACTAGAGACCAATAATTTCCTGTATTCCGCTCTGTTTAAGCCTTCTAGGCTAGCACCTTCTTCGAGCAATTTCTCAATATGTCCAAAGTTTCGTTTGAGGTATTGGAGTTGTTTCTTGACAGCATGTCTTCTGTCTTTTCGAGAAGGTTTCCTCTTTTTGGCAAATTTCAAATACTCTTTTCGGGCGAGTTTGCGGTGGGTTCTGGGTTTTTGAGTCAGTTTGCCTTTCAGAGATTTGTATAAAACGTCTATGACCAACTCGGTGATTTTCCTGGCTTGATTTAACAGCGCGACATCGGTGGGGTATTGGATATCGGCTGGTGCTACGGTTGCATCAATTAATAGTTTGCCTCTATTTTCTTTTTTTTTTCGGCTTCTTCTGACTTTTTTGGGCTGACCACCTCCTCCTGAAATCCTCGACCTTGCTGGACAATTTTTTGATTGATTCTTTGAAGCAGAGTTTGACCAATCCTTTGCCGAAAATGAACCATCATTGACGCGTCGAAAGGAGCTTCATCTTGATACCTCTTTTCTCCAATAAAATACTGCAAGTAAGGGTTCTCCTTAATCTGCTCGACGGTTTCTCGGTCGCTAATTCCCAATTTTTCTTTGATAATCAAAGCCCCCAGTGCCATACGAAAGGGTTTAGCTGGCGCTCCCATTTCTTCGGAGAAATTCTGGGCATATTCTTCCTCAAATTCTGACCAGGGAATTAGGCTTGCCAGAACCACCCAACGATTTTCTACACACAACTGTCCCTCAAAGGGAAGTTCAAAGGCTTCATCGGGTGAGTCGGGATTTTGTGATTTTCGATACATTTTATTGTTCCGGATGCACGGTAGTTTCCCATTGTACCTCTTTTTTGAGGTTTTTGACGCCAGCTCCAAACCCTTCTAAGCCTCACGCTGTAAGCTTTCCACCTCTTTTCAGCAAGCCCTACGTAGGGGCAATCCGCAAGTGGCGTGCCCTTTTCCGGCAAAGATTGTCCTAAGCGAACCTTCACTTGCTATACATGGTTTCTTCAGCCTCAACCACCTCACCTAGACCCCAAGCTGCCTGCTGTTGAGTTTCCAGACTGGCCAGAGTCGCCTCCACATCTCTAGGGGCAACAATCACCACAAATCCTACCCCCATATTAAAGGTGTCGAACATGGCCTCAGAAGCCACATTCCCCGCCTCCGCCAGCCATTGAAAGACAGCAGGAATCTCCCAGCTAGCCTCATTGATGCGGACAGACTGCTTGTCTCCCAGACAACGGGGCAAGTTTTCTGGGAGTCCGCCGCCAGTAATATGAGCCATCCCGTGAATCTCAATCCCCTGACGGCGTAGTTCCATGATGGGTTCGATATAAAGTTGAGTGGGAGTGAGAAAGACCTCTCCCAACGATTGTCCGTTGAAAATAGAGGGACAGTCACTCCAGGAATAGCCCCCATCGGCGATAATTTTCCGCACCAGACTATAGCCGTTGCTATGAACCCCGGAACTGGGAAGGGCGATCGCCACATCGCCAATCTTCACCTGAGATCCATCGAGGAGTTGCTGTTTCTCGACAATTCCCACGCAAAATCCGGCCATGTCATACTCGCCATCGGGGTAAAATCCTGGCATTTCAGCGGTTTCTCCCCCCAATAAGGCACATCCAGCCTCACGACAGCCGATCGCAATCCCACTCACGACTTGGGCCAGTTGTTCGCTGTCGAGTTTTCCGGTGGCTAGATAATCTAAAAAATACAGTGGTTCGGCCCCACTGGTGAGGACATCATTGGCACACATGGCCACCAGGTCAATTCCCACCGTGTCGTGGCGGTTGAGATGTTGGGCCAGTTTGAGTTTAGTTCCCACGCCGTCGGTTCCCGATACTAAAACCGGCTGCTGATAGCCCTGGGGAATCTCAAAATAGCCCCCAAATCCTCCCAGTCCTCCCAGAACTCCAGGACGATAGGTCTCTTTCACGAGGGATTCGATGCGGTTCACAAAGGCGCGACCGGCTTCGATATTGACTCCAGCGTCCCGATAGTCCATGAGGCAGATTTGTCTAATGAGGTGATAAGGGGCTGCGATTCCAAGACCGCAACTGCAAGCTGCATTTTAGCCTAAGCTTGCCCGTTTCTAGAAATCCGCCCTAGCCCCTTACCACACTTGTACTCCTTTTTATATATTTTTTGTGTAAAGATTTGTAGAGCCACGAAAAACGCTAGACCTCTTGCAGGGAAAAGATTACAGCGAAAAAGCCTCGAAAAACGGATTGTAAAGTTTTGGTAAAGTTACACCGTTTTTCGAGGGGTCACTGATCCCCGATTCAAAATCTTCGTGTTATTCTGTTGCAGTTCCACCTACAACCTAAACACGAAATGAGTATGAGTTAGTGGTCGAGGGAGTAAAACCTGCCACTCGACATCAGCCAGCCTCCTTGGAGTTAGGCAGACTCCATTGGAGAGAGGCGATCACACTGACCTCGTACTCCCAAACACACCACTGCGTGTGTTGTACTCACTCAGGAGAAGCCCTTATTTATGAGTTACCAACTTTGGAGACGTTTCACGGTCGCCCTAGCAATTGCCGGAGTTAGCAGCTTAGCTAACCTTGCCAATGCCAGCGAAGGCAGCTCAGCACGCCACCTTTCCCGAGTCGCGCAAGCCACTGTTTCGGAGCTTGTGCAAGGGACTGACGAAGCCGCTGAGACCGTGACGCTTTCTCCAACGGCTGAGGAGAGGTATGTTGCGAATCAGGGACAAATCGAGAATGCTAACTCAGGAGTTGAAAACCTATCATCGGTTCCGAGTCAGATTCTAGATAACTCTAGTGTACTAGATGCCCTCGCTCCCCCGCAACCGGAAGTTTTGGGAACATTTGCTTCGGCAACCCATCAGGCCTACCGTGACGCTGGAACCACCAACAAACCCGATCCAGCCCCCAAATCAGAAGCGGTGCTCTACGAAGAACAGGGGATAGCCTCCTGGTACGGTCCGGGGTTTGAAGGAAACCAAACCGCCAACGGTGAGATTTTCAACAGTCAGGACATCACCGCCGCTCATTTAGAACTTCCCTTTGGAACCCATGTGCGGGTCACCAACCTCAACAATGGTCGCTCCCTGGTGGTGCGGATTAACGATCGCGGTCCCTACATCGGGAATCGCATTATCGACCTGTCCGCCGGTGCCGCGCGCGAACTGGGGATGATCCACAGTGGAACTGCTCCTGTGGTGGTGGAAGTTCTCGCGAACTAACCCTTGACAGTTGGGCCTGAATCGTTGACAGTAGATCGTTTGCATGGGTGCATCTGACGGGGCTGATCGGGTTCCTAGCACACGATTACTGTTACGTCCGAAGGGGTCATGAAACACCTGACAACCATTGCCGAATTACGAGATTACCGACAAGGTGTCTCATCAACCCAGACCCTAGGCTTGATCCCGACGATGGGCAACCTTCATGCGGGGCATTTGAGCCTGATTCGGCAAGGGCGATCGCACAATGATCAGGTTATTGTCAGTATTTTCCTCAACCCCCTACAATTCGGGCCCAACGAAGACCTCGCTCGCTATCCTCAAACCCTCGATGCCGATTTAGAGCATTGTCGAGAAGCGGGCGTGGATGCCGTCTTTTGCCCTCAAGCCGAGGAACTGGGCATTTCATCCCAAGACTCATCCTCCTCCTTAACCCAAATTTGTCCCCCCGAAGCTCTAACCTCCGTCCTTTGTGGGCGATCGCGTCCCGGACATTTTCAGGGGGTGGCTACTATCGTCAGCAAGCTGTTTAACCTCATCCAACCCCATCGGGCCTATTTCGGCGAGAAAGATGCCCAGCAACTGGTGATTATCCGCCGTCTTGTCGCTGACCTCAATTTCCCCATCGAGATTATCCCCTGTCCGGTAGTGCGGGAGAAGTCTGGACTGGCTTACAGTTCTCGTAATCAGTATCTGAGCGATCTCCAACGAGAGCAAGCCAGCGTCCTGTATCGGGGATTAGCGGCCGCGCGATCGCAATTCCAGCGAGGGGAACGAGAGGCCAAGACCCTGTTGGCGATCGTGCGTGACGAACTAGCCCCGGTTCCCCAAGTGCAGCCCGAGTATGTAGAATTAGTCGATCCCCAGTCTTTAGTCCCCTTGACCACCATTAAGGAGCAAGGACGACTGGCGATCGCCGCCCACCTCGGTTCCACTCGCCTCATTGATACTATGTTGTTAACGGTTCGTCAGCCCATTGTTGCCATCGATGGCCCAGCGGGGGCTGGAAAATCCACGGTCACCCGAAAAGTGGCAGACAAACTCGGCTTACTCTACCTCGATACTGGGGCCATGTACCGGGCTGTAACCTGGTATGTCCTCGAATGTGGGATCTCTGTCAACGATGAAGCCCATATCGCCCAAGCCCTGAAAAACTGCGAGATTCGCCTAGAACCCCAGGGAGACAGTCCCCAATGTCGCGTCTGGGTCAATCAGCATGATGTGACCCAAGCCATTCGCAGTCCCGAAGTAACCGCCCAAGTCTCCACCGTGGCGGCCTTCCCCGCCGTTCGTGAATTTTTGGTGCGACAACAGCAGGAGTATGGAGCCGCTGGCGGCTTAGTGGCCGAAGGGCGAGATATGGGAACTCAGGTGTTCCCGGATGCCGATGTCAAGATTTTTCTCACCGCTTCTGTGCAGGAACGGGCCCGACGACGCCAGTTAGACCTGGAGAAACAGGGTTATGAGGTGAACCTCTCGCAATTGGAAGCCGACATTGCTCAGCGAGACCAGCAAGACAGCACTCGGGCTATCTCTCCCTTGCAAAAAGCCGAGGATGCGATCGAAATCCAAACCGATGATCTCACGGTGGAGGCTGTAGTTAGTCAGATTCTAAGCTACGTCCCCCGTGATTAACTCTCGCGAAATAAGGGTAACTCATCCTCATGTAAGAGGTGTTCGGCGGCTTTAACGAGATCCTCGCGGATATCTCGGAGGTCTTCGCGGTTGTCTAAATAGGCATGGAGGGCATCGAGGGGGTCAATGGCCCGTCCACTGAGGGAGGGAATGCGGGGCCGACTGAGTTGGCTGATTAACTCGGGTTGAATTGTGGCACTGTGGGCGGGTTTTAGGGCTTTGCGAAGTTCTGAGGTATTGATGCGATCAAGTTGGTCGGCTCGCAGTTTATAGCGTAAGCGGACGACGCGATCGCACAGGTCCTTTTTCTGGAGCGTCTTGAGCAGCATGGCTTGGGGGTCATCCGCCTCAGAAACATCAACAGAGATGGTCAGGAACGGGCGAACGGGTAGGGGACAGAACTCCCAGCGACAGGAACCTACCTCAACGTCTGCTAGAACATAGCCCTTATCTTCCTTCTCTTCACTGAAGTCAACCCGCTCAATGCTGCCGGGATAGACCACGGGGGGATCATTACTGGGGTTGAGATTTTGGTGTTTGTGGACATGGCCTAGGGCCACATAGTCAAATTCCTTACGTACTAGCAGGGAGAGGGGAATGGTGAAGCCTTTACTCACCGCTAAGAGTCGTTCGGCTCCAAATTTAGCCTTATCGCTCATCAGATGACCCAGGAGAATTGTGGGACAGGTGCGATCGCGTTTGCGGATTTCTCCTTCTAGGGCGATGCGTAGGCGTTCGGCCAGCAGTTCGTTGATTTGGGCGATGGAGAGGCCTTGACTTTCGGGACGGGTTAAAAGAGTGGAACTGGTGAGCCAGGGTAAGGTGATGACTTGTACGGTTCCGTTGCGAGTGGGGATGGAATGGAGATCCAGGCGATCGCCGACAATGAAGTTAGGAACGGCCAGGGTTCGGTAAATTCCTAGACTGGCACTTCCATCGGCGAGGGAGTAGCGATCGTGATTTCCGACTAGCAGTACGGTGGGGATATTGGCTTGGGCCAGGCGGTGAAACTCCACGGCGAAGGCTTCGGCAATATAGGGCGGGGGAGTGGCGTCGGGAAAGGCATCCCCACCAAAGAGAACCAGATCGACGGAGTCTTCTAGGGCGCGATCGATACAGCGTCTAAGGGTGCCGATAAAGTCCAGAAAACGGGTATTGAGTCCTGTATCGGGGTCAAGTTTGCCGTGAGAGAAGCCACTCCCGAGGTGGATATCAGATAGATGCAGAACTTTAACCATAATCAATAGATATAACTCACGACAGGGCGGCTAGGGAATCAGACGACGTAAGCCTGAGGGGCCGCCTCGTTCGATGTCTAGCCGACAGCGAAGCGGGGACTGCTGAAAATCGCAGGTGTAGGCGGCCAGCAGTCGCTCCGGTTGTTGACGATTGAAGACGCGTAGGTTGTAGCCATGGGAGCGGGCCACTAGACCCATTTGATGCACAAATTGATAGCGTTCTAGGTAATCCAGGGGAGTCCAAAATTGTGGGTTAATCACCAGGTCGATTCGTTGCTGTTCGGGATAGGCCAGCCAAGTGTTGAGCAAGGACCCGCCAAATTGTTGGGCCGCCCACCACAAACTCGGTTCCGTTAGACCCTCTTGGGAGACCGTCTCGGGACGAATGATGGGTTCTTCAAAGCGATCGGGAGGGCGATCGAGATGGTCTAGGTTGAGGGGGTCGCGGGCCGGTTGAGGATGGGCAACCCCCTGAGCCACGGCGAGATTAAGCACAGCTATTAACGTCAAGGTTGGGGAACCGAGTTTAGCTATCAGACTCGGTCTCGCTGGGGCTAGTTGGAGAATCTGTCGCAGTCTCTGGAGACTCTGGGGGCGTTGAGACTGCGCTGGAGTCGCTACTTGCTTCAGGTTCGGGTGTTTCAGGTTTGGGGGCTTCCGGTTGTGAGCTGTCTGTCTCCTTCGAAATCTCCGGAATAATCGGCTCAGGTGCGGCTTCGGGTTCGACAATTTCTGGCAGGGTGTCTTCAGGGGTTAGGACAGGGTCCGGCTCAATCTCTGGTTCAACTACCACGGGTTCGGGTTCGGGTTCTGGCTCAGGTTCTGGCTCAGGTTCTGGCTCAGGTTCTGGCTCAGGTTCGGGTTCGGGTTCTGGCTCAGGCTCAGGTTGTAAGACAAGGTTGGGGTCAATCAGACTTTCGGCTTCTTGGGAACTGAGTTCACCGTTGATCAGTTGGGAGAGGGAATCATTCAGGCTTGGGTCATAGGTAATGAGTTCGGCAGTGGTGTTAAAGGTGTTTTGCAGGGGTTCACCGCTTGCATCTATAAATTCTAGCTTGACCCAGTTGGTTCCGGGTTGGAAGCCTTTGAGGTAGAAGGGTTGCCAGCGATCGCTGATGAAGCTATAGCCGTTGACGGTGGCCCGGACTCGCCAATCGGGAATTTCATCATCCTCAAATTCTTGGGCGACGAGATGCAGGGGGGCATTTGTCAGGTAAAAATCCAGCAGGATGGGTTCGGTTCCATAGGTCCCTCGGGGATGGTTGTAGGTGAGGAGGGGACGGTTGGGGTCCGGTTGATGATTGCCGGTTTTGGTGTAGAGGTGGAAGGTGGTTTGGGCGTAGGCCCCTTCGTTTTTGAAGCTTTCATGCCAGGGACGCACGGCAAAGGCCCGCAAGGTATGGGTTCCGGCATCGAGTCCCTCTAGGGTGATGGGGTCTTCGAGGCTGTAGATGGGGTCGAGGGGGCGATCGTCGACGATTAATTGAATATAGGGGCCGAGTCCCAGGGTTGGGTTTTGGAAGACGGGCAGGTCTTGAACCTTTAGTTCCACCTTAACGCTGCTATCGCGGAGGATGGCATCGGGGCGGGGTTGGCGAATCTGGACTTGGGGACGGTAGCGATCGAGGGCGACTTTGAGCTGGGCGATCGCCTCGGGGGGGGAGACTTCGGTTAGTTCCATCGGGGGGGCGATCGCCTCAGCGGTTCGCTTAGCACGGGTTCCGGACTCAATCGTTAAGTCCGGTTGGCTACAGCCCCAGAGTCCAAGCATGAGCAGCAGGACCAGCGGTAGGGACAGCCACGTCTTCCACAGTGATGGGCGATCGTCTCGATTCAGCACGCCGGAAACACTCCCTCAAAATAACAACGTCCAATTACAGATTACCGGACTTGCCAGCCACTATAGCGGAAAATGCCCAAACTGCGTCAGTTCCTAAGGCTCAAACTCCCTCGGGACTCTGGGAAAATCTGATCTGAGAGGACTGGGCTTGAGAGAAGCCTCTCGATCCGCTAAGATGTTGTTTCATAAACTCTGTAATATATATAGATCCCGATCGCCTCAGTCTTCGTTCATTTTATTAAAAGAATTTAATTTTTGTAAACTTAATGTTACGTTGCTTGACTTAGCGGGCAATTTTTACTAGCGCACTTAACAAAAAAAGCGAAGAAATCGTTTGAATTATTCTGAAAGAAGACCTATAATCACAAACATAGATTCTCGGTAACAGCCGCAGAATGTTCGGTCTGGCTCCTAAGCCACCCGGTTTAGGATCAACAAAAGATCAACTTCCCTAATATGAAGCTGACTGCAAGCGACATAAAAGATAAAAAACGTAATATGGGATTTTCGGGTCCCAAGTTATCACATCCAAGACTGAGGGAGTTGATTCGGGCATTTTGTGGTCAGACGTTACTCAGAAAAGCGAGTCTAAAAGCCTCCCTACTTTCGGGAGACATTCTAGGCAGAATCATCTGTGGTAGAATGCTTTTCACGTAGTACCGGAGGGCATCCGGGAACTCATCTTAAATTTGGCGCATTATGCGTTAAGCTTTGAGAGAAATGCCTGGCCAAGCATCCATTATGACTAATGTTGGGCAACTGACATTTAGGACTCAGGAAGCTGAACCAGGAATCTAGCGCCGCAAGGTCTAGAACATCCCCACGCCTTTAGGCTGGTGAGTATGTCAATGGTCTAGAGAGAGGAGAGACTCGATGACGATTAGTCCCCAAGAGCGGGATGCAAAAGTCAAAGTCGAGGTCGACAAGAACCCGGTTCCAACTTCCTTTGAGAAGTGGGGCAAACCCGGTCACTTCGATCGCACTTTGGCCCGAGGTCCAAAAACCACCACCTGGATTTGGAACCTCCATGCAGACGCTCATGATTTTGACAGTCAAACCAACGACTTAGAAGAAGTATCGCGCAAAATTTTTAGCGCCCACTTCGGTCAACTGGCAGTCATTTTTATCTGGTTAAGCGGTGCCTACTTCCACGGTGCGCGCTTCTCCAATTATGAAGCTTGGTTAAGCGATCCCACCGGGATCAAGCCGAGCGCCCAGGTAGTTTGGTCCATCGTGGGTCAAGACATCCTCAACGCTGATGTTGGCGGTGGCTTCCACGGGATTCAAATCACCTCCGGATTATTCCAACTCTGGCGTGCTAGCGGCATTACCAATGAGTTCCAACTGTACTGTACCGCCATCGGCGGTTTGGTTATGGCAGCCCTGATGCTGTTTGCCGGTTGGTTCCATTATCATGTCAGCGCCCCGAAGCTGGAATGGTTCCAGAACGTGGAATCGATGATGAACCACCACCTGGCTGGTTTACTCGGACTTGGCTCCTTAGGTTGGGCCGGTCACCAAATCCACGTTTCCCTTCCCATTAATAAACTTCTGGATGCTGGTGTTGCACCGCAGGATATTCCCCTGCCGCACGAGTTTATCCTTGATACAAGCAAAATGGCGGAACTGTATCCCAGTTTTGCCAAAGGTTTAACCCCATTCTTTACCTTGAACTGGGGTGAATATGCAGACTTCCTAACCTTCAAAGGTGGCTTGAACCCCCAAACCGGTGGTCTCTGGCTCAGCGATACGGCTCACCATCACTTGGCGATCGCCGTCCTGTTTATCATCGCGGGTCATATGTACCGGACCAACTGGGGTATCGGTCACAGCATGAAGGAACTCCTGGAAGCCCATAAAGGACCCTTTACCGGAGAAGGTCACAAAGGACTCTATGAGATCCTGACCACCTCCTGGCACGCTCAACTCGCGATTAACCTCGCGATGCTGGGTTCTCTGAGCATCATTGTGGCTCACCACATGTATGCCATGCCTCCCTATCCGTACATTGCGACGGATTACCCGACACAACTGTCGCTGTTTACCCACCACATGTGGATTGGCGGCTTCCTAGTTGTCGGTGCAGGCGCTCACGCTGCCATCTTCATGGTTCGTGACTATGATCCTGCTAAAAACGTGGATAACCTGCTTGATCGGGTCATCCGCCACCGAGATGCAATCATTTCTCACCTGAACTGGGTTTGTATCTTCTTGGGCTTCCACAGCTTTGGACTCTACGTCCATAACGACACCATGCGTGCCTTTGGTCGTCCTCAAGATATGTTCTCCGACACGGGGATCCAGCTTCAGCCGATCTTTGCCCAATGGGTTCAACACCTACATACCTTGGCACCGGGCAACACTGCCCCCAATGCCTTAGCGAGTGTTAGTCCTGCCTTTGGCGGCGATGTCGTCGCTGTGGGTGGAAAAGTCGCCATGATGCCCATTCAACTGGGTACAGCTGACTTCATGGTTCACCACATTCACGCCTTCACGATTCACGTGACGGTGCTGATTCTGCTCAAAGGTGTTCTGTTTGCTCGTAGCTCTCGCCTAATTCCCGACAAAGCCGAGCTGGGCTTCCGCTTTGCTTGTGACGGTCCGGGACGTGGCGGTACCTGCCAAGTCTCTGGTTGGGACCATGTGTTCCTAGGTCTGTTCTGGATGTACAACAGCCTCTCCATCGTCATCTTCCACTTCAGTTGGAAAATGCAATCCGATGTTTGGGGAACAGTTGGTGCAGACGGTTCAGTGTCTCACATCACCTATGGCAACTTTGCTCAAAGCTCCATTACCATTAATGGATGGTTGCGCGACTTCCTGTGGGCGCAAGCCTCTCAGGTAATCGGTTCCTACGGTTCAGCCCTGTCCGCCTATGGACTGCTGTTCCTCGGTGCTCACTTCGTTTGGGCATTCAGCCTCATGTTCCTCTTTAGTGGACGTGGCTACTGGCAAGAGCTAATCGAGTCGATTGTTTGGGCTCACAACAAGCTCAAAGTCGCTCCCGCGATTCAACCCCGCGCCCTGAGCATCATTCAAGGTCGGGCCGTTGGCGTCGCCCACTATCTGTTAGGTGGGATTGCCACAACCTGGGCATTCTTCCTGGCACGGATCATTTCAGTAGGATGATACTCGCACGCATCTCCTTGTAGGACTTATGGCAACGAAATTCCCAAAATTTAGCCAAGACTTGGCCCAGGATCCAACCACACGGCGGATCTGGTACGGGATTGCTACGTCGCACGATTTCGAAAGCCATGATGGTATGACGGAAGAGAATCTTTACCAAAAGATTTTCGCGTCCCACTTCGGACACCTCGCCATTATCTTTCTGTGGACCTCAGGCAACCTCTTCCATGTCGCTTGGCAAGGCAACTTCGAGCAGTGGATCAAAGATCCCCTCAACATCCGTCCCATCGCCCACGCGATTTGGGACCCCCAATTCGGTCAAGGCGCCGTTGATGCCTTCACCCAAGCCGGGGCATCTAACCCGGTAAACATCGCTTACTCCGGCGTGTACCACTGGTGGTACACCATCGGGATGCGGACCAATGCAGATCTCTATCAAGGGTCCATCTTCCTGATGCTCTTGGCAGCCGTGATGCTGTTCGCCGGTTGGCTCCACCTGCAACCGAAATATCGTCCGAGCCTCTCTTGGTTTAAAAATGCTGAGTCTCGCCTGAACCACCACCTCGCGGGTCTGTTCGGAGTTAGCTCACTGGCTTGGACGGGTCACCTGGTGCATGTCGCCATCCCCGAATCTCGTGGTCAGCATGTGGGCTGGGATAACTTCCTCAGCACCATGCCGCACCCTGCTGGACTGAAGCCCTTCTTCACCGGTAACTGGGGCGTGTATGCTCAAAGTCCTGACACCGCTAGCCATGTCTTTGGCACATCTGAAGGTGCAGGAACTGCTATCTTGACGTTCTTGGGTGGCTTCCACCCGCAAACCGAGTCCCTGTGGCTGACGGATATGGCGCATCACCATCTGGCGATCGCCGTCCTGTTCATCGTCGCAGGTCACATGTACCGCACCAACTTTGGTATCGGTCACAGCATTAAAGAGATCCTCGGCGCTCACAATCCCCCCAAAGGCACTCCTTTCGGCGGAATGTTGGGTGAAGGCCACAAAGGTCTTTACGACACCATCAACAACTCGCTGCACTTCCAACTGGGTCTGGCTCTCGCCTCCTTAGGTGTGATCACCTCCCTGGTCGCGCAGCACATGTACGCCCTGCCTCCCTACGCCTTCATGGCTAAGGACTACACCACCATGGCAGCGTTGTACACCCATCACCAGTACATTGCTGGATTCCTGATGGTTGGGGCATTTGCTCACGGCGCAATCTTCTTTGTCCGTGACTATGATCCCGAAACGAACAAAAACAATGTTCTGGCTCGGATGCTGGATCATAAAGAGGCTCTCATTTCTCACCTGAGCTGGGTGTCTCTGTTCCTCGGCTTCCATACCTTGGGACTGTATGTTCACAACGACGTCGTCGTTGCTTTCGGAACCCCCGAAAAACAAATCCTGATTGAGCCGGTCTTCGCCCAATGGGTTCAGGCTGCATCGGGTAAAGCCCTTTACGGCTTTGACGTTCTTCTGTCGAACCCCGACAGCATTGCCACCACCGCTTGGCCCAACCATGCCAACGTGTGGCTCCCCGGTTGGTTGGATGCCATCAACAGTGGTTCCAACTCCCTGTTCCTGACCATTGGTCCTGGTGACTTCTTAGTCCACCATGCGATCGCCCTCGGTCTGCATACCACCACCCTGATTCTCGTCAAAGGTGCGTTGGATGCCCGTGGTTCCAAGCTGATGCCGGACAAAAAAGACTTCGGTTACAGCTTCCCTTGTGATGGTCCCGGTCGTGGCGGTACGTGCGACATCTCTGCTTGGGATGCCTTCTATCTCGCCATGTTCTGGATGTTGAACACCTTAGGTTGGTTGACCTTCTACTGGCACTGGAAACACCTCACCGTTTGGCAAGGTAACGTTGCCCAGTTTAATGAGTCGTCCACCTATCTGATGGGTTGGTTCCGCGATTACCTGTGGTTGAACTCTTCCCAGTTAATCAACGGCTACAATCCCTTCGGTGTCAATAACCTCTCGGTTTGGGCTTGGATGTTCCTGTTCGGTCACCTTGTTTGGGCTACAGGCTTCATGTTCCTCATCTCTTGGCGGGGTTACTGGCAAGAACTCATCGAAACCTTGGTTTGGGCACACGAGCGCACTCCTCTAGCGAACCTAGTTCGTTGGAAAGACAAGCCCGTTGCACTCTCCATCGTTCAGGCTCGGGTTGTGGGTCTAGCTCACTTTACTGTGGGGTATATCTTCACCTATGCTGCCTTCCTGATTGCCTCGACGGCTGGTAAGTTCGGTTAATCTGAACTCCGACGCTTAGGATAATCGACAAGACCTCCTCTCACCCGAGAGGGGGTTTTGTTTGTTTGAGGGTAAGCGTTATGTAATCAAGAGTTCCCTCTCAACTGACTCAGAATCCCAAATTTCACCTCAGCCCGGAGTGCCTTCTTGAACATTTGCGACCAGATTTCCCTTGGGGTAAGACTTTCAGCGTTTTTGTCCTGTACTAAGACCTTTCTCTTCTTCTTTGATGGGATTATGGATTGTCAAACCATCGATCCAGTCAAAATCCTTATCATTAGCAGGTGTCAACGGTAGTTGATATTCCAGGCAGGTTGCTGCAATCAAGGCATCACCCAATGACATTTTCCGTTGTTGGCGCAGTGCAACGGCAAGCTCAATTGTGACTGTGCCGATCATCAAAATATCCAAGTTATCCAAAATTGCCATAATTACCTGCTTTTCTGCATCACTTAGCCGGTGATACCCCAAGGTTTCCAAGCGACTGACAGCAGAGTAGTGAGTAGCATAATCCACCAACCAATCACGTAAGCCTGTATAGGGTGGTTGGGTGGCATAAATAATCAAATTACTGTCAATCAGCATGGTTTCTTCCTGGCAAAGGGCGATCGCGGCGTTGTTCGTCCTGCCATGCCACCGGATCGGCTATATCGCCATAGGGATTTAAGGCAGCCGCCTGCGCCAATGCCTCAGAAAGGCGTTCCCGTTTTTGCTTTCTAGCACTGCTTGGGGCGGCGTTATTCAGCGCTTTTTGCGTCAGGTAGATGGCATAATTCAGTAATTCCGCTTGCAATGTGGGCGGCAAGGCAGCGGCGTGCTGTTGAAGGGTTTGTAAAATGCTATCCATGATTTGGTGTCCTGGTTATTGCTCAATTATCTCGCGACTAATTAAACCAACGGCTGTAAATCGTAGTTTGACGCAGTTCAATCATGATTCCTAATGTTCAGTCTAGCCGATCGCCCGCAGCCCTCTCCGGCGACGAATCCACCAGCCGCCGCCGGGGCGCGATCGCATCCCTCCCCACCCCATAGCGCGCCGCCGCCTCCGTCATCGTCAGGGACAACAGCCCCTCATCCCCCAACCCAGACATAATCTGAGGACGCTCAACCCCAGACCCCAACGACTCCCGCACTGATTGAGCCACCGCCCGAGCCAGCCAAGGCGGAACCGAATTACCAATTTGCCGAAACCCGTGCCATTTCGTGACATGGAAGCGGAACCAGTCAGGATAACTGTGCAATCGCGCCGCCTCCCGCACCGTAATGCAGCGGGGAAGCTGCGGGTGAATGGGACGAGGTGACGTGAACGCCCCCCGACTGCTGGGGGTTCCCGCTCGCAACGTATTACAAACCCCTTGGGGATGTAGGCGCAAAAAGCGACTCACCGGCTCCCTCTCTCCCGGTTTGGTCTTGCGAAATCGCTCAATAGACAATTCCCGATGATGCGATCGCCCACTATTACTCAGCCAATTCTCCTTCAGCGGACGAGGATAGCTATAGTCCCCCAAATCAACCTCTAAGCCGCGCAAAATCGCCCCATACTGGCTCGGAATCCCAAATTCCGCCTCAACCGAGTCTTGCTTCCATAACGTCTCATATTGCTCAATCTTGGGCAAGTCTTGCAACGCCTCCTGCACCGTTGGCGACGAAGGAAGCTTCGACAAATGGGCTTTAAGCCGGGTTTTCCCCGCCGGATGAGTCAAGGGAGTGGGATACTGGGGCGGCGTTTCCCCCTGACGATAGCCCAACAAAAAGAGACGCTCGCGATGTTGCGGAACCCCATAATGAGACGCATTCAGCACCTGGGGTGGTTGAACTACGCCTCCAAGGCGGCGAGAGGAGTCGGGAGTAAGCACAAATGTTGAACGAAGACATTGCTAAAGCCTCTGGCGACGACGTGGTCAAGACTTTGGAGGAGGAAGTCAGCCCCCACTACCCCGAAATTCAAAGCCAGTTAGACGATTTTGCCAATCACATCGAGGGCTATTGGCTGCAATGGGCCGAACAAGCCAAAACTCTAAACCTGTTTGAGACGCTCTAGGAAGAGCAGTCGCGTTTGGGGCGTTGGGGTTGCTCGATTCCTTACAGTGTCTGGTAGGTCGAGGTGCAGGACTTGGCGGTAAAGTAAAGAGGAGGATACTGAGCGCAACGTTTTGACTGGAAGCGGCAATTTTTGTATCGACAGCGAGGTGAGACAGGTAGGCGCGGACTTCTGGTGCTCCCATTTCTCTGGGGTGGCATTTTTAGTAAAACAGGATGAAGTTTCGGATATAGTAGAAGGTAGGACTTCTCCGTTTTACGACTGAGATACCGAAGGTGGGCAGTTTGGCGCACGTGATCAAGAAGTTTAGGTTGCTGTGGACTTTCTATGATGCTGGCTACTGTAAAAGTTTCTCAATTGGAGTGTTCAGCCTTGGCAGTCCACCTATAATGTTGGAGTTAGACCGCCAAGGCTAGCCCCCCTCAGAGCAAGTTGTCTTCTGGGTACGATTTAATATATGGTTGAATAGACCAAATCAGAAAAGTTATAAACAGTCTCGAAATAAATATTAAGTTATGGAATATATTGAATTAGAGAACGGAGTAAAGATACCAGTTTATACACGCGAAGAGTCTCTAACCCCTGTATATGAGTCATTTGGATTAAGCTACAATGACTCTCAGATTGTCGTAAAAGCTATTGAATATATAAAGCAATTACAGAGGCAGAAAAATACTCCTAGAGAATTGCAAATGGAGGTGCTTACATTCCTTGATTTATGGGCTGCAGTTGCAGGGCACATGGAATCGATGCATTATTATGACTGGATATGTACTTATTCCCAGTTTTTTTTGTATGCGATGCAAAATGCATATGATCTTGTAGAAGGGCATGTTAAATATCTCTTACTTGGAGAGCAGCTTCTTGAAGAAATTATCAGTGTAGTTCCAGGTTCAAATGTCGTTTCACAAATTTTTGATGGGCAAGGTTTAGATTTCTTTTTGTCTTACTACTTTTGTGGCGAAGTCAAGGAGGAAGTATTACTAGAATATTCTGGAGATCGGCTTTGCAGAGCTATGAAAAAGATTGGACGACCAGAGGAAGCAGAGAAAATCTCTTTAGAAATTAAAAACAGAGCCAATGGTCTAAGAAATGCTCGCCATGATGGAGTACTAGATGATTTGAGGTTAGAAGGCGAGAGAGCTTGGTTTCAATATTTAGGAGTTGACAACTGGCAGATGCTTTCCGATGAGGCAAGAATTGAGCTAGTTGATGCATACTCAATCCAAAGGATGATTGAATATAGGGTTCTTAAAATATGGGCACCTGTTGTTTTAGCAATAACTAAAGTTGTGGAATCTGAGTTGAATCATATCCTTATTAAACCCTGGCGAGATATTTTTGCTTCAGCCGAGTTTCAAGCGCCTGCGGTTTCTAGCAAAAAACAGGAAAAGAAACTTGCAAGACGCAAACAGTTATTCACTTCTATCAAAAAGGCTGCTACGACAGGGCCGGAACTGACCCTTGGGCAACTTCAAGTACTGGTTAATAACTTTGATGACGATTTGATGGATAATTGTACTGATGCTTTTATTAGAATTCGATCTGTCCTTGACACTCTATTTCCAGAGTTTCAGCAACTTTTGACTCACATAGAAAACTGCTTTCTAGCTCGCGACTCAGAGATGGGTATAGTAGATTTGCGAAATGCTAGTGCTCATCCTAGACCAGATTCAGTCAACATTGATTGGAGATCCTCTGCATTATGGCTCCGACAACTACTTGGAACTCCACCGCTAGAGCTTTTGACAAACGTTAGGATGCTGAAACAACTGTCTAACATTGCGTTGGAGCGGCAAAATCAACAATCTTAGAAGAGATCCAAGTCTGTTTGTAGCTAGGAATTCTCATTATAAGAACTTCTCTCATTTGTTGGCCCATATTAAGGGCTTAAATGCTGATTATTTCATTTGAATCAGGTGCCTTCAGAACGCCTAAACTTATATAGAAGTGCCAAAATGAGAATTGCTACGAAGCCATGGTGGAGGGTGTGGCAACTCCTGTGCTTGGCGATACTGACTTGTTGTTTTGCTTATCCTGCGCTGAATGCGATCTTCGCAGATGTAGTGGCGGCCAATGGCTCCGGAATGGGAGTTGCGAGAGCTGTGTTTCAATCTTGGTCATCATGTTCAGGGTTTTTCGCTATAGCTTCTGAGCAACATTTCATACCTTTTTAATGTCTTGCTGACCGTTTTAGTGTAGCCGATCGCCCGCAGCCCTTTCCGGCGACGAATCCACCAGCCGCCGCCGGGGCGCGATCGCATCCCTCCCCACCCCATAGCGCGCCGCCGCCTCCGTCATCGTCAGGGACAACAGCCCCTCATCCCCCAACCCAGACATAATCTGAGGACGCTCAACCCCAGACCCCAACGACTCCCGCACTGATTGAGCCACCGCCCGAGCCAGCCAAGGCGGAACCGAATTACCAATTTGCCGAAACCCGTGCCATTTCGTGACATGGAAGCGGAACCAGTCAGGATAACTGTGCAATCGCGCCGCCTCCCGCACCGTAATGCAGCGGGGAAGCTGCGGGTGAATGGGACGAGGTGACGTGAACGCCCCCCGACTGCTGGGGGTTCCCGCTCGCAACGTATTACAAACCCCTTGGGGATGTAGGCGCAAAAAGCGACTCACCGGCTCCCTCTCTCCCGGTTTGGTCTTGCGAAATCGCTCAATAGACAATTCCCGATGATGCGATCGCCCACTATTGCTCAGCCAATTCTCCTTCAGCGGCCGAGGATAGCTATAGTCCCCCAAATCAACCTCTAAGCCGCGCAAAATCGCCCCATACTGGCTCGGAATCCCAAATTCCGCCTCAACCGAGTCTTGCTTCCATAACGTCTTATATTGCTCAATCTTGGGCAAGTCTTGCAACGCCTCCTGCACCGTTGGCGACGAACGAAGCTTCGACAAATGGGCTTTAAGCCGGGTTTTCCCCGCCGGATGCGTCAAGGGAGTGGGATACTGGGGCGGCGTTTCCCCCTGACGATAGCCCAACAAAAATAGACGCTCGCGATGTTGCGGAACCCCATAATGAGCTGCATTCAGCACCTGGGGCGGTTGAACCACACCATAGCCGATCGCCTCCAAGGCCGCGATCGCCTCAGACAGAACCTGACGCTGTTTCCCCGTCGCCATCCCCTTGACGTTCTCCATCACCAGATAGCGGGGGCTAATCTCCTTCACCAGACGAATAAAATGAGACACCAGAGCATTGCGGGGGTCATCTAACAGCCGTTTTCCCATCAAGGAAAAGCCCTGACAGGGAGGGCCGCCAAACAGCACATCCACCGCCTCCACCCCGGCCCGCTCTAAAATGTCCTGGCCCGAAATCTCGCTCATATTGGCACAGATGACCAGACAATCGGGGAAATTATACTCATGCACCGCACAGTGAATCGGGTCCAGTTCCACCGCCGCGATGACATCAAACCCCGCTTGCTCAAAGCCCAGACTCATCCCCCCCGCCCCGGCGAATACATCGATCGCTGTTGGTCGTCCCCTCACCGTTGTTGCCCATCCCTCAAGACACCCGTCAACCGCTATTGTAGAAGCCCAAGCCACCCCATCGGCGATCGCATATTAAACTAGACAGGATTCACATAACTATCCATCCTAATCAGCTCACCGAGCCAGACTCTCCTCAACGCTGAAATTCTCAACTATGTCTAACCCACAAACCCCATCCCCCGCTAATAATGACGCCCCCAAACCCGAGGTGAAAGGGTCTAAAGCGCGTCAACTCATGGGCATGAAGGGCGCTCAGTCCGGCGAAACCAACGTCTGGAAAATTCGCCTACAACTGATGAAGCCCATCACCTGGATTCCCCTGATTTGGGGAGTCGTCTGTGGGGCTGCCTCATCCGGATCGTACACCTGGACCCTAGAAAATGTTCTCATGGCTGCCGCCTGTATGCTGCTCTCAGGGCCCCTGATGACCGGATACACCCAAACCATCAACGACTACTACGATCGCGAAATCGACGCGATTAACGAACCCTATCGCCCCATCCCCTCCGGGGCCATCTCCATCCCCCAAGTCAAAGCCCAAGTCTTCATCCTACTCATTGGCGGCTGGATTCTCGCCTATGGCTTAGATGTCTGGGCGCAAAATGACTATCCCACCATTACCACCATTGCCGTCGTCGGAGCCTTCCTGGCCTATATCTACTCCGCCCCACCCCTGAAACTCAAACAAAACGGCTGGCTGGGCAACTACGCCCTGGGGGCCAGTTATATCACCCTGCCCTGGTGTGCCGGCCATGCCCTCTTTGGTGAACTCAACCTCACCATTGTCTTCCTGACCATGTTCTACAGCCTCGCCGGCCTGGGAATCGCCATTGTCAATGACTTTAAGAGCGTTGAGGGCGATCGCCAACTGGGGCTAAAATCTCTCCCCGTCATGTTCGGTGTCACCACCGCCGCTTGGATTTGCGTCCTCTCCATTGATATCTTCCAAGCCGGAATCGCCGCCTATCTGATGAGCATCCAACAAAACGCCTACGCGGTGCTGTTGATTCTGCTGATTATTCCCCAAATCACCTTCCAAGATATGTATTTCTTGCGAGATCCCCTGGAAAACGATGTCAAATACCAAGCCAGCGCCCAACCCTTCCTTGTGTTGGGAATGTTGGTCACCGGTTTAGCCATCGGTCATGCCGGACTTTAAGGACGAGTAAATCATGCACTGGGATCGCCCCCCATCCAACCCCTGGCTCAAACTCTGGAGCCTCTTTTGGTCAATCTTTGCCCTCGGGGGACTGACCTTGGGGGGGGTGGCCTGGGCCCGACGAGAACTGGCCGCCATCGATAACAGTCTCCCCGATCCCAGTGAACTCCTCACCTACGCTCGCGGCGGAACCATCACCATCAAAGCCGCTGATGGCAGTATCTTGCAGCAAATTGGCGATGTCACTCACGAAAAACTGGACCTCGCTGACACCCCCACCCAGTTAATTCAAGCCTTCCTCGCTGCTGAAGACCATCGTTTCTATGAGCATGACGGCGTGGACTATCAGGCCATCGCCCGGGCCGCTGTCACCAATTGGCGGGCCAGAGCCTGGCTCGAAGGAGGGAGTACCCTCACCCAACAGTTGGCCCGCATGGTGTTTCTCACCCAGGATCTCACCCTAGAGCGAAAACTGCGAGAAGCTCGTCTGGCCCAAGAAATCGAACGCACCACCAGCAAAGAGGAAATTCTTCAGAAATATCTCAATCTCGTCTATCTCGGGTCTGGGGCCTATGGTGTCACCGATGCGGCTTGGGTCTATTTCGCCAAATCTCCCCAGGAGCTAACTCTACCGGAAATGGCGCTCCTGGCCGGACTTCCCGCTGCTCCCAGTGACTATTCTCCCGAAGTTTCCCCTAAGTTAGCCCAGCAACGGCGTAATACGGTCTTGCGGCGCATGGCGGAGGTGGGCTACATCAGTGAAACGGAAGCGGACAAGGCCATCGCCCAACCTATTGCCCTGAATCTGCGACTTCCCAAACGCCTCGAAGTCCGACTTCCCTATTTCACCAGCTATATTCAGCAAGAACTGCCCAACTATGTCAGTGATGAGGAAATCGAGAACGGGGGGTTAACCGTCGAAACCAGTCTCGACCCTCACTTACAAGAACTTGCTCAAGAGGTTGTCCGCCAAGGGGTGGCCCGATATGGCTGGCAAGAGGGCTTTACGGAAGGGGCCTTAGTGGCCATCGACCCTCGCAATGGGGAAATTCGCGCTCTGGTGGGGGGAACTGGCTTTGAACAGAGTCAGTTTAATCGGGCGACTCAGGCTCTACGTCAACCCGGTTCTACCTTTAAGGGGATTATCTACGCCACGGCGATCGCCGCTGGACTCTCTCCCCATGATGTCTATGAGGATGTTCCCTATAGTATTGCCGGCTATCAACCGCGAAACTACGGCGGTGGCTATGCGGGGAAAGTGACTCTACAAAATGCCTTGGCTCAGTCGATTAACATTGTGGCGGTGAAACTGCTGGCGGATATCGGCTTTGAACCCACCCTGGAGGTGGCCCAAAAGATGGGGATTGAGTCGGAGTTGGGAGAAGTCTATCCCTTGGCCTTGGGAGCTTTTGAAGTGACCTTATTAGAGATGACCCGGGCCTATGGAACCTTGGCTAATCAGGGGCAACATTACCCCAGCCGAGGCATTCGCCGCATCCTAGCCGCCGATGGAACGGTTCTCTTTGATGCTCAAGATGACATTCGCCCCCAACAGGCCATTGACCCCGATAGTGCGGCGATTATGACCTCTATGTTGCGCCAAGTGGTGGACTCGGGAACGGGTCGCCCGGCTCAACTCGATCGCCCGGTAGCCGGTAAAACCGGAACCTCAGATAATTCCCGCGATCTCTGGTTTATTGGCTATGTTCCCCAATTAACCGTAGGGGTTTGGCTGGGGAACGACAATAATGCCCCCACCTATGGCAGTAGTGGGACAGCGGCCCGAGTCTGGCGGCTGTTCATGGCCGAAGCCTTACAGGGGATGGCGATCGCCGAGTTCCCCAGTTTGCCCGATTTAGCCTTCCGTACCATTACCCTCAAACCCCAACCGGAGGAACCCGAAACGTCCCCCACTCCCGAACCTCGCCAGTCGGGAGACGATTGGCAACTCACCTGGGGCGATCGCCCCTTAGCACCCCCGAGCCGATCAGCCTCTGGAAACTCACAGAAGCAACCCGACCGCGAAACCCGCGATCGCGCCCTAGAATATGGAACGGAGGAATACTTCCGCCGCCGTTACGGACTCGACCCAGCCCCGTCTGAACCGGTCCGTGAATGGGAGGCCACCCCCTCCGCCTCTGAGTCTGACCCCCTTCTCCCCCCCCGAAAGGAGATCGTCATTCCTGAGGCCTTAGAAGCCCTTGAGGGTGAACCGTGAAAATCTTGATAGGATTGATCCTTAACTCTGCTGTGATCTAGGGTGAGACCTAACATGGCAGCAATTCTTTAATGTTTGGGAGTCAAACAGATTATGAATAGTGTCATTTTCATGGATGTGGCCGGTGCATCTGGGTCATCGGGATTATCTCTGTTTACCCTGGTGTATGTGGTCGGATTTATTGCCGCCGTCATTGGCGGTTCCATCGCCTGGTATAACTCCAAACGTCCCCCCGGTTGGGAAGATGCTGAACGCCCTGATATCGTCCCGGATCTGAAAACCGACAGCCCCGATAGTCCCTCTGACGACAAGACGCAGTCCTAACTTCGAGATCCCTTGAATAAACCCCTTGAGGCACTCTGGGCCGTGATTGGCTTATTTCTCACCATCCTCGGTACGATGGTGGAAGCTTCCCTTGCCAATCCCCTGGCCAGTTGGGGCGATCGCGCTAGTTCTACCATTTCCCTCGGAGTTACCTACCAAGTGGGAGCGGTGTTACTGGTGGGGTGTCTCGGGGGCAAAAATGCTGGGGCCTTGTCGCAAATTGCCTATCTCTGTTTAGGCTTAAGCCCCTGGTTTCCCGTCTTTACTCAAGGAGGAGGGTTGAGCTATCTGGCCCATCCCTCCTTTGGCTATCTCCTCGGCTTTATTCCGGGGGCTTGGCTTTGCGGTTGGTTGGCGTTTCACCGACGTCGCCGTTTGGAACTGTTGGCCCTAAGCTGTCTATTAGGCTTGCTGACCGTGCATCTGGTGGGATTGCTCTATTTACTACTAAGTCAATGGGCTTCGGGGGAATTCGGACGCTTGGTTTTACAGTATTCTTGGCAACCGCTACCGGGCCAGTTGGCGATCGCCTGTGCGGCAGCGGTTCTCGCTTATGTCCTGCGGCTGTTACTCTTTTATTAACCCAGATGGATTGCACGTTAACGTTCGAGGATTATGGCTGGACATAGTAAGTGGGCTAATATCAAACGCCATAAAGCCCGCGTTGATGCGGCTAAAAGTAAGGTCTTTACGCAGATTTCTCGTGAGATTATTGTGGCCGCTCGTCAGGGTCTCCCTGATCCTGAAGCGAATTTCCAGTTGCGCAACGCTGTGGCCAAAGCGAAGGCGGCGGGGATTCCCAATGATAATATCGATCGCGCGATCGCCAAGGGAGCGGGCAATCTCGGCGGGGAGGATGACTATGAGGCCATTCGCTATGAGGGCTATGGCCCCGGTGGTGTCGCCGTCTTAATCGAAGCCCTCACCGATAACCGCAACCGCACGGCGGCGGATATTCGCGTCGCGTTTAGCAAAAATGGCGGTAATCTCGGGGAAACGGGCTGTGTCAGTTGGATGTTTGCCCATAAGGGGGTGATTAGCCTCGGCGGGGAGATTGAGGAAGACCACCTGTTAGAAGCCTCATTAGATGCGGGAGCCGAGAGTTATGAACTTCTAGACTTAGAGGAGGATACCCCGGCGGCGTTCGTCTACACGGCCCTTGAGGATCTCGAACAAGTGAGTAATCATCTCGAAGCCGCTGGGTTTGAGGTTCAGCAAGCGGAGTTACGCTGGCTTCCGGGGAACAGTTTGGAGGTGACCGATGAGGAGCAGGGGCGATCGCTGCTTAAAATGATGGATGCTCTCGAAGATCTCGATGATGTGCAAAGTGTCACCTCAAATTTTGAGATGTCCGATGAACTGATGGACCGCCTCAGCCTCGTCAATCACTAATTCGACGTACGATAAACCTAACCAGTCCTAAACAATTATGGTCTTAGCAAAACGGATTCTCCCCTGTCTAGATGTCAAAGCAGGGCGAGTCGTCAAGGGTGTGAATTTTGTCGATTTACAAGATGCGGGAGATCCGGTGGAGTTGGCCCAGGCCTACAATGAGGCGGGGGCTGATGAGTTAGTCTTTCTCGATATTACCGCCACTCATGAGGAACGGGATATTATTCTTGATGTGGTCTATCGCACCGCTGAACAGGTGTTTATTCCCCTCACCGTGGGCGGTGGGATTCAATCCTTAGAGGGAATTAAAAAATTGTTAAGAGCCGGGGCCGATAAGGTGAGTATCAACTCATCGGCCGTTCGGGACCCGGAGTTGATTAACCGCGCTAGCGATCGCTTTGGTAATCAATGTATTGTGGTGGCGATCGATGCCCGTCGCCGTGAGGACCCGAGCAATCCGGGTTGGGATGTGTATGTGCGCGGGGGACGGGAAAATACGGGTCTCGATGCGATCGCCTGGGCCGAAGAGGTCACCCAACGGGGGGCCGGCGAACTCCTCGTTACCAGTATGGATGCCGATGGCACTCAGGCCGGCTATGACCTGGAATTAACCCGAACCATCGCCGATCTCGTGGAAATTCCCGTCATTGCTTCCGGGGGCGCAGGAAATTGCCAACATATCTACGAGGCCTTCTCTGAAGGCAAGGCAGAAGCCGCTCTCCTCGCCTCTCTACTGCATTACGGCCAGTTAAGTGTGGCTGAGATTAAGAAATATTTAGAGTCTCACCAAGTGCCAGTACGGCAATTAAGTCATCCCTAATGGTGCAAATCCCCAAGCGATAAGGCATTGAAAGCCTAAAAAATCCCCACATTCAACGGTCAGCCACAAAACCTTTGTGTTAAGATATGCAAAGTAAATGAACAACGATCGCAGCAAACTCATGATCGTCATTCTGTTCATCGTGGTTTGCCTGGTTGCCTGGTCACTCCACTTGATGCAAGAAGCCGTCGAACACCAGGAATTTTCCCTGATGTTGGCAGGTACCCTCGTGGCCGCCGCCGCAGCGGCCATGATGACCGTTTATTTCCTAATGAGCCATTATGTGGGCTATCTCAATCAGATGCCCTGTAGTTGAAAGAGGTTATCCTCTCGCCTCAGCCAAAAATTTCCCCGAGGGGTTGACAATCCCAAAAAATAAAGCCATAATAGATCTCGCTCCTGTTGAGTGACGTGGGGCTATAGCTCAGTTGGTAGAGCACCTCAATGGCATTGAGGGGGTCAGCGGTTCGAATCCGCTTAGCTCCATAGTAAAAGCGCCGGCTTCCTGAGGGAAGTCGGCGCTTTGAGTTCTGGGGGGTCTCTCCCCTCACGATTAAACCTGGTCAGTCTAAACTTCGTTAACATCATAGGGATAAGCGTTCTGAGTTGAACTTTAGTTGCCAGGTAGAGTCTTGTATGTGGTTTGCGATCGCACCATGGTTCGTGTTCCTTGCCTATATTCCTCATGGCCATTGTTATCTCTGGGAATCCTCCCTGGTCAGGCTACATGTCATCAGTGACAGTCTGATTGCCCTGAGCTACTATTCCATTCCCCTCATTCTCATTTACTTTAGCCGCCAACGAGAGGATTTACCCTTCCGAGGCATTCTCTGGCTCTTTTGCGCCTTCATCTTGGCCTGTGGGACTAGCCACTTACTAGAAATTTGGACCCTTTGGCATCCCAGCTATTGGCTCTCCGGTAGCCTCAAAGCCATCACCGCTCTCATTTCTCTCTATACTGCCCTCAGCCTGATTTCCTTCGTCCCCAAAGCCCTGGCCTTCCGGAGTCCCCAGGAACTCGAAGCGCTCAACAGCGAATTAGAACAAGAAATTGAGCAGCGTCAGAGGGTAGAAGCTCAATTGAACTATATTCTCCAAGGCACTGGGGCCGTCACAGGGCAAGATTTTTTTACCGCCCTCGTGGAACATCTCGCCAAAACCCTCAAGGTGCGCCAAGTCTGTCTTGCTCAACAGACTGCTGAAGCCCCCGACTCGCTGACGACATTGGCGATATGGCAGAACGACTCCTTACGGGAGAATATCACCTATGCCATCAGTGGCAGTCCCTGCGAACCAGTGATGCGTCAAGGGGAACCTCTATGCGTTCTCAAGGACGTTCAAGAGCAATTTCCCGAGGCTACAGCTATGAAGGCGATCGAGGCCGCCTGCTACCTGGGCTGTCCTCTGCTAGACCGAAAACAAAACGTGCTTGGCGTCCTCTGTATCCATCATGACACTGAATTAGACGACCCCCAAACCGTCCTCGCTATTATCAACATCTTCGCGATGCGGGCGGCAGCGGAACTCTTGCGCCAACAAGCTGAACAGGCTCGACTTCAGGCCTATGACAGTTTAGAAGAAAGCGTTTGTCGAGCTACCCAACGGCTGCGAGAACGGACCAATGAGCTGATTGATGCCAACATTAGCCTAGAAAAAGAAATCCAGGATCGCATTGCAGCCGAAGCTGCCCTACGAGAAAGTGAAGAACGCTGGCAGTTGGCTATTCAAGGGAGTAATGAGGGCATCTGGGACTGGGATCTTAAGGGCGATCGCATCTTTTATTCCACCGGTTGGAAAAATATCCTCGGCTACCGTGACGACGAAATCCCCAACGACCCGGATATCTTTCTACAACTGGTGCATCCTGACGACAAGGAAACCGTTAAACAAGCCCTCCTGGACCATCTCAACTGTAAAAGCCGCATTTACTCCCAGGAATTTCGGATGCGTTGCAAACAGGGAACCTACAAATGGGTTCTCGCCCGTGGCCAGGCCCTTTGGGATGAGACTGGGGAACCGGTACGCATGGCCGGGTCTCATACGAACATCCACGATCGCAAACGGGCTGAAGCAGCTTTGCGGGAGGGAGCAGCCCGAGAACGGGCCCTGGCCCGGGCCATTGCCCGAATGCGGCAAACCCTCGATCTCGAGGACATCTTTAGTGCCACCACCGACGAACTACGGGATGTATTGAAGTGCGATCGCGTTCTCGTCTATCGCTTCTTCCCCGATTGGAGTGGAACCTATGTGGCCGAATCCGTCACCTCCCCTTGGGAGCCACTCATTCAAACAGCCAACCAAGACCCTAACCTAACGCGGGTGGCAACCAAACGACTCGACTGTAGTGCCAGTGAACTAGAAAGCACCGATAACCTAGTTCAAGATACCTATCTACAAGAAAATTATGGCTATCCCTACCGCGATCGCAAAACTCACCGAGCCGTCAGCGATATTTATGAAGCCGGTTTCGATGACTGTTACCTGGGCCTATTGGAACAATTGCAGGCCCGCGCTTATATTATCGTGCCCATCTTCTGCGGTAAGCACCTTTGGGGACTCCTCGCTATTTATGAAAATGGTCAACCCCGTCATTGGACTCAGGGAGATATTAAAATCGCCCTACAAATCAGTAACCAGTTAGGGGTTGCCGTTCAGCAAGCGGAACTCCTAGCTCGCACCCGTGAACAAGCCTTAGAACTCAAGCAGGCCAAAGAAGCAGCGGATATGGCGAACCGGGCCAAAAGTGAGTTTCTGGCGAATATGAGCCACGAACTGCGAACTCCCCTCAATGCTATCCTAGGCTTTTCTCAACTGTTGCAACGTCCCGGACTCTCAGCCACGGAGCAAGAGCAGTATCTGAAAACGATTTTGTCGAGTGGGGAACATTTGCTAGGATTAGTCAATGAAGTCTTAGAGATGTCTAAAATTGAAGCGGCACGGGTGACCCTAACTTACCAGGATGTGGATTTTTATCAACTTCTGGATAGCCTTTATCGTCTCCTAAAGCTCAAAGCTGAACGACAGAACCTGGATTTGTTTTTTAATATCGCCAATGATGTTCCCCGCTACCTCAAAATTGATGAGCGGAAACTAAAACAGGTTCTCCTCAATTTGTTGGGAAATGCTTTGAAATTCACTGAACAGGGACAGGTGACCTTGACGGTAATGGCGAAGTCCCTTGAATTTATAACTCCAAGGGTTCCAGAGTCAACGCGATCGCACCTAAGTTTTGCCATTGAAGATACGGGACCGGGGATTGACGCTGACGAAATTGAACTCTTGTTTCAACCCTTTACACAAACGAACTCGGGGCTACAATCGCGAGGTGGAACAGGACTAGGACTGTCAATTTCTCAACAGTTTGTGCGGTTGATGGGAGGCGAAATTCAGGTAAAAAGTACCATTGGCATGGGGTCATGTTTTAGTTTTGAGATTCCTGTTGAGCTAGGATCAGCCAGTGCTATTCAACAACAATCCCAGTTGCCCGGCCGGGTCAAAGGCTTAACCCCAGGCCAGCGGGACTATCGGATTCTCGTGGTTGAAGACGAACCCACCAATCAACTGCTCCTGGTGGAATTTCTCAAATCCATCGGCTTTAAGGTTCGTGCCGCGAGTAACGGCCGTGAAGCCCTTGAGATCGCCCCCCAATGGCAGCCTGACCTCATTTGGATGGATATGCGAATGCCGGAACTCAATGGCTATGAAGCCACTCCCCAAATTAAAGCGCTGCCTAGTTGTCAAGATACAATTATTATTGCCCTCACGGCCAGTGCCTTTGAAGAAGAACGATCTGCCATTCTAGCTTCAGGATGTGATGACTTTATCCGAAAACCCTTTCGTGAGGTAGAGATCTTAACGAAGATACAGCAGTATCTTGAAGTGGACTACGAGTATGAGGGAGATATACAGATGCCGACCGAGTTAGAAGCGTGCAGTCTGCTTGGCATTCAAGACCCTCAATTAGATTTTGTCAACCCGGGCCGCCAGTCAACTCAGCCGAGTGTGGAGCAAGTGCAGCACTGGATTAGTCAGCTACCCCAGGCGCTTGTTAACCAGCTTCATCAGGCAGCCTTGCAGGGAAGTGATGATCAAATTTTGGACCTATTAGCCACTATTGAGGAAGTCCGTGAGGAGGCAGACCTCGATGGGGATTGTCGCCAGCTTCTCAAGACTTGGGCCCAAGACTTCCGGTTTGATCGAATCCTTGACATGACACAATACTCTCAAGAGCGATAAAGCACTCTTGAGAGATGTAAAGATAGAACAGAACCCTGATGAAAGATACCCCTAAAGACCTGGAACAAGCCGATATTCTCATTGTTGATGATACCCCGGAAAACTTGAGGCTGCTGTCGAATATGCTGTCTCGGCGAGGGTATCGGGTGCGTAAGGCGATTAGTGGGTCTATGGCCCTAACGGCGGTGCAAACCTTGCCGCCAGACTTGATTTTACTGGATATCATGATGCCGGATATGGACGGCTATGCCTTGTGCGATCGCCTTAAAGAGGATAAACGCACCCAAGATATTCCGGTGGTCTTTCTCAGTGCCCTCAATGATGTCTTTGATAAGGTTAAGGCGTTTACCGTCGGGGGCGCCGATTACATTGCCAAGCCGTTTCAGATCGAGGAAGTCTTAGCCCGTGTTCATCATCAACTGCGAATTAAGTCCGCTGAACGACAAATTCGCCAACTGAATGCAGATTTAGAGCAACGAGTGGATGAACGCACCAGTCAACTTCGGGAGCGAACTCGCCAGTTAGAATCTGCGAACCGTCAGCTACTCGATGAAATTAGCCAGCGAGAGCGGATTCAGAAACGTCTGAAGTACTTGGCCTTTCACGATCGCCTGACGAATCTTCCCAATCGGGCCCAGTTTGAGATTAAACTCACTGAATCCTTAGAAGATGAGAAAGTTGAGGTGGATTTAGCCGTCTTATTTATTGACTGCGATCGCTTCAAGGTGGTCAATGATTCTCTCGGTCATGCGGTTGGGGATGAACTGATTAAATCCTTAGCCAAACGACTTCGGGACAATTTAGATGCTGAGGTGATTGTCGCTCGCTGGGGGGGAGATGAGTTTGTCGCCTTGCTCTATGATAACAGTGAAGCCGAGGTGATTGCGATCGCCCAAGACTTGTTAACGGTCTTATCGGAACCTCACCAACTCTCTCGCCATGAAGTCTTCGTCAATACCAGCATTGGCATCGCCTTTTGTGTGGCAGACCTTTCCCCAGAAGAGCTATTACGGAACGCCGATGCTGCCATGTATCGGGCCAAGGCCCTGGGGGGAAATCGCTATCACCTCTTCGATCCAATTCTCCACCAAGAAGCCTTAGAACGCCTCGCCTTGGAGAATGACCTACGCTACGCGTATGAGCGCCAAGAGTTTGAAGTTTACTATCAACCTATCCTGGACCTACAAAACGGTGAGTTATTCGGCTTTGAAGCCTTACTGCGCTGGCATCACCCTGAACGAGGCTGGGTTGCCCCTTCTGACTTTATTGCAACCATCGAAGAGACGGGACTCATTGATAAAGTTGGGGAATGGGTGTTAGAGCAAGCCTGTACACAACTTAAGCAATGGCATCAAGACTGGAACTTACCGCTCGTGATGAGTGTCAATTTATCCGTACGGCAGTTTGCCCAGCCAGATTTTCTCGACCAAGTTGATCGAGTTCTCATCAACACCGGAATTGAGCCACGATTTCTTAAATTAGAAATCACCGAAACGGCTCTCATGGAGAACTCCCAATCGACTCTTTTTATCCTAAAACAGCTAAAATCCAAACAAATTCAAATTAGCATTGATGACTTTGGCACAGGCTATTCATCCTTAAGTTATCTCCAGACCTTTCCCGTTGATACCCTCAAGATCGACCGAGCTTTTGTGGTTGGCATGAGTGACTCTCCTGATGGAAAAGGTCTAGTTCCAGCCATCTTGAATCTGGCTCGGGCCACGAATATTGAAACCATTGCCGAAGGCATTGAAACCACTGAACAGCGGGATATTCTACGCAGTTTAGGCTGCAACTTTGCCCAAGGCTTTCTCTTTGCCCGACCGAGTAAAGCGTCAGAGCTACATCCAGATAAGATCCATTTTGGCGGTGAGTCATGAAAAATGCCCCAGTCCGATGGAGCAATCCATCAAAACTAGAGCAGTAATGAAGAAATCGGCTAAAGTTAGATGACCTGACTCGGGAGCCAGCGCCAATTGCGAGACTCCCCGCTAGGATGAGCGCCGACGATAACGGCGGCGACGCTGTTTGCGTAACGCTTCGGCCTTGCGCTTGCGCTTTTCAATTGGAGTTTCAAAATGACGGTTTTTCTTGAGATCTAGGAAAATTCCTGCTCTCGAAACGCCTCGACGGAAGCGACGCAGTGCTGATTCGATACCTTCGTTTTCACCTACAATAATTTGGGTCATACGTGATCATTCTCCAGAATCTGTTACAGTTGGCATTCCCAGACTACAAAATAGCAGGGTTCTTCCTTCCACGATTGATGACGCTGAGGTTGATTTCCAACAACAGCAGCCCTTGACAAATCTCCAGAAGCGTTCCTAGGTAAACTACCTAGAGTTTCGGTTTGCCTGACCGTACTGAATCCCGTCTTCGGACTGTTGACGGTGGCTGGGGAGTCTCGGCCGAACTCAACCCCATAGCAACAGACATGAGATTGAGTCGACGAAGACTTTTTGAACGTTGTACCATAGTTCGAGGGAGTTTGGCCCCTAAAAATCAGACTGACAGCATTGTTCACGAGCTTCGCCCCGATGAGCCGAAGTCGGGTGGCCCGATGCCGAGGGTGAACAAGACAACGCGCCAGTCTCGTAGCGCGTTGCTTAGATTGCCCAGTTATGTTGAGGTGCGTCTGCCCAAACTGATCCATGGTTGTATATCGCTGGGTGGCACCTTCGAGGTTAAGCCCAAAAGCTGACATGGCCTGATTTAGCCTTGATACCGTTTACGATAGCACAAGGGGACTGAGAAACGGCAAAACAAGTTCTCAGAACCACGGTCGAGCCACTGTCAACGATCCTACCTCTGATATCACCTCCAATTGCTGTGGGATGGGTTCTTCTTTGAGGGTAACAAACCGGTTTTGTCGTTGGCGAGCCGGTGGAGCTGATACTCTAGATCGAGAGTTGCATCAATGCACCCCTAATCCCTACGCTCTTAAATTTACAGAGGATATGACGCTCTTTTCTCGAAATTGGCAACGCTGGATGGCTACTCTCGGGTTGGCGATCGCCCTTTGGATGGCTTGTCTATCCCCCGTCTCGGCGGCTCTAAACGATGATAAGTATGATGGCAACATTTTTGCCCTCTATGCGGGCAATGGCTCCATTGTTCCCCCAAGTACAAGCTTGGCGCAATCGTTAACCGCTCATCGTCCCACCCTGTTGGTCTTTTATCTCGATGACAGCCGGGATTGCAAACAGTTTTCGACGACGGTTTCTGAACTGCAATCCTACTATGGTCGCGTCGCCACGATTGTACCGGTCAACAGCGACAGTATCTTGCCCAACCAAAACTACAGTGAGACGGAACCCGGCTATTACTACAAGGGTCGTGTCCCCCAATCGGTCATCTTTGATGAGTCGGGAACTGTTCGCTTTGATGAGTCAGGACAAGTGGCTTTTGAAGCCCTTGATTCAGTCTTTCGGGAGATTTTTGAGCTTCTACCCCGCTCTGAGTCTGTGGAATTGAAACGTCGCTCCGTGAATGAGGTCAACACGGAATTACGATAGGTCACTTTTGTTGGGTAATCACCCAAAATCCCCCCAAACTGGGGGGATTGTTGATCCGAGGTATCCCTCTTAGCGGCTGCGGATGAAGGTGGGATAGGTGTCGCGGATGCGATCGGTGGCATCGAGACAGTTGCTCATCGCAGCGGTTGGGGCAACCTCAGAACTGTTGGTGATCCCCAAAACGCAGTTGGCATAGCGTTCTGGTAGCAGGCTACGACGGCAACTATCGAGGACATTCGGCAGGTTAGCCCCGTTCGTCGCTTCCGCAATGCCAACGGTGCAGGTGGCCAAATCCAGGGGACGACGCACTTGGCGACAGCTTTCGAGGGCCGTTGTGGCGGTAATATCCGTCTCAGTGACAATGTTCGAGACGCAGTCGGATAAATCCCGAGGTCGGAAGGCAGTCCCACAAGCAATGGCGGCGAGTTCCTCCCCTAACTCTACATCGAGAAGTTGGGAGGTACAGGTTTCATAGTCTCGAAGGGTTCCGCCGCGATAACGACTGGGATAGAAGGGTGAGGCAGCCACGGGAACCGCGGCCCCCAAGATGGTACTAAGACCAATACTGGCCAGGAGACCCTTGGCAATTGGGTTCATGAATCCTGTCTCCAACAAAAAAGTAAGTGAACTAATGGCTAGCGTACTGGAATTGAGGAGCGATCGGCAGCCCCGTGGGTTCCCAAGTCCCAGGAAATTTCCGGCCGGGGTTTTGAACTGCTGCCATGTTAGGCTCTATAATAGAGTGCTTGGGTGAAATTTTGTTTGCCAGCACACCACCAAAGGAATCCAAAAGTTAAGCTGTATGTCACGATATCGAGGACCTCGTCTGAGAGTAGTTCGCCGTCTGGGAACCTTGCCCGGCCTAACCCGCAAAGATCCAAAGCGGAGTTATCCCCCCGGTCAACATGGTCAGGGACGACGCAAACGCTCTGAATACGCCGTTCGGCTAGAAGAAAAGCAAAAACTTCGCTTCAACTACGGCGTGACGGAGAAACAACTGCTCCGTTATGTGAAAAAAGCCCGTCGTCTCCCCGGTTCGACCGGACAGGTGCTTCTGCAACTGCTGGAGATGCGCCTAGATAACACGGTATTCCGTCTCGGTATGGCTCCGACGATCCCAGCGGCTCGTCAGTTGGTAAATCACGGACATATTTGTGTCAATGGTCGCCGCGTCAATATTGCCAGTTATAACTGCCGTCCCGGTGACATCATCACCGTGAGAAATACTGAGAAGTCCCGCGAGATGGTTAAGACCAATCTTGACTCTCCCGGCTTGGCCAACATCCCTTCCCACCTCGTCTTGGATAAAGACAAGCTCGAAGGGCAGGTCAATGGCGTGGTTGAGCGGGAATGGATCGCGCTACAAATTAACGAACTGCTAGTGATTGAGTACTACTCTCGTCAAGCTTAGACCGTTCCGGTTCCCAATTTGGGATTGGCTATTCTTGGAGTCGTCTCGGCTCTGGGGATAGCTAATTTTTTGGGCAGAATTCACTCTACTCCCTATTTTCCTCATGAAAGCAACCTTTGTTCCCTGGCTCCATATGCACCAACCCCCGATTTGGTGGAATCACCGGCCGATGGGAAATCTAGAGAAAATGCTCAACGGTGACCCCAACTCGGAGGAAGGATGGAACGCTCAGTGGTTTGCTCAGGCCTATAAGAACCCGGCTAAGTATGCCCTGGAGTTGTCTCGACGGGGCCTTCAGCCACGGATGATGGTGGATTATTCTGGGGTTCTACTCAAGGAGTTGGCGAAACTCTCTCAGGATGGAACCTTTGCCAGTCGTCATGTCGATGGAGACCCCCTCGGGGATGTGGTTGGCCTATGGCGAGAGGCTCTCAATGACTATCCCGATGCGATTGAGTTTACGGGAACGGCCTACAGTCATTGCTATTTCCCCACCACCCCTGAACGGGATTGGCAGGCTCAGATTATGGGCTGGAAACAGGTCTTTGGAGATTTATTCGGTGAGGCGGCCCTCGAACGAGTGAGGGGGTTTTGGTTGCCGGAAATGGGGATGATGGGAGACCCGAAACGGGCGATCGCCCTGATCCGATGTCTCAAACGCTGTGGCTATGAATGGCTGATTCTGCCCGCCTCAGCCTTGTCTCGACCGGAAGGCTGGACAACGCCTCAGTTGGAAAATCAAGTCCATGAGTTACAGGTGCAGGCCGATGGGGAAACCGAACGTATCCTCTGTGTGGTTCGGGATACGGATATGGGCATCCGTCAGCAAAGTGGCCATAATGCCGATGGCTGTTTGAATGATATTCGCTATCGCTTGGGGGTGTTTGAGCGCGAACAGCTCTCTTCTCCTCCCTTAATTGTGCCTACCTCCGATGGGGAAAACGGCAATGTGATGATGTTTGAGTATTTCAAAAATACCTTTGTGCCGTTGGTGGAGATGATGCCTCAGTTGGCAGATGTGGAGATGCTGACAGTGAGCCAATATCTCGATCGCCATCTAGGCTCAACTCAAGCCACGCCGGTATCTCTGAACACAACGGGCGGCTCCTGGATTGGCGGCCATGAAAGTTGGAACGAGGGCGATCGCCGTCGAGCGATCGCCCTCAAAATCGAAGCCCTCAGTCGTCAGGTGGCTGAACAAGGCAGTCCCTCAGACCCCAGTTGGGATGAGGCCCGCCAGCTCCTCCTCGTCTGCGAAACCAGTTGTTTTGTCTACTGGAACGCAGAGTTTTGGTTTGACCAGGCCGATGCCTTTCTCGGTAAACTCGAGGGCTTACTCGCAACCCCGGTTTAACCTAAGGCTTCCAAGAAATCACGAACTCGGTTGCGTCGTTTCGGCTGACGCAACTTTTGTAGGGCCTTGGCTTCAATCTGACGCACCCGCTCGCGGGATAAATCCAGGGCCCGACCGATTTCTGCCAAAGAATAGGGGCTTTCTCCCCCAAGTCCATAGCGTAAACGGATGACGTCCCGTTCCCGACTGCTGAGGTCGGCGAGGAGTTGGTGCAGTTCCCGCTGTAAGGATTCACGCACTAACAACTCTTCTGGGGAGGCGTCATCCGTTTCTAGGAGATCACCGAGTTCGGTATCTTTTTCTTTACCCACCTTGGCATCGAGGGAGATGGAGCGAGGAACCCGTAACATGACTTCCCGAATTTGCTCGGGGGTCATATCCAGTTCGTTAGCGATGTCGTTGATGGTGGGAGTCCGGCCGTTGTCTTGGGAGAACTGACGTTGAGCTTTTTTGATTTTGTTGAGCTTTTCGGTGATGTGAACCGGGAGGCGGATGGTTCGGCTTTGGGTGGCGATGGCCCGAGTAATCCCTTGGCGAATCCACCAGTAGGCGTAGGTGCTAAATCGATAGCCTCGGGTGGGGTCGAATTTTTCCACGGCCCGCTCTAAGCCGATGGTTCCTTCTTGAATGAGATCTAAGAGTTCAAGTCCCCGTTTTTGGTATTTCTTGGCCACGGAGACCACTAACCTCAGATTCGCCTTAATCATATGGGCTTTGGCATACACCCCCTCGGTTTGGATGGTTTCGAGTTCCTCAACAGAGATGTTGGCGAGTTTGGCCCAGTGGCGTTTCCCTTGACTGAGGGTGGGTTTGAGATCCGAGACAGGAATTTGTGCGTCGTTGGCCCAGCGTTCGAGGGATGGACGATGGCCCAGTTGGGAACTGAGGCGATCGCGGGTGTTCATGAGATGGACATACTGCTGCATGATCTCGTCCCCGTCGTCGGCGGCGGTTTGTCGCACCTCTAGCAAGCTAACGTATCGCTGCACTTTCTGAGCAACGGAGACTTCTTCATCTCGTCCTAACAGGTTAACCTTGCCGATCTCTTGCAGGTACAAGCGCACCAGATCGGTGGTGGTTCGGTGTCCGCGAATCGACTCATCGGCTTCAGCGTACTCCACTTCCATCCCAGAGGTGGCGTCTAACTCACTCTCTTCGAGGCTCGAATCCTTCGAGATTTGGGCATCGGTCTGGGCTGTCATGGGGTCGCTGACTCCCGTTTTGCTGGGGCGATGCTCAGATTTAGCTGGCTGGTAAGAAGTTGTTTTAGACATGATCGCTCGTCTCAATCCCTTTGAGTTAACTGGGGGTTAAGGGATTCCGATGCTTCGGAAGTTATCCCTAATTTTGTGATTCCGATCGCAGGATATGATCCTGCGTCACCTCGTTCGTTCAACCCCCATTTGAATTAGTCGCTTGTCTGTCAGCTTTGGATGCTGACGGCACCTATATGATTGAAATCACCACGAACTGAGGTACTAACGTCAGTATAGAGAGATTTTAATTTGGCTTTAGTGATTTGCGTCAAACCATTGTGTTAACCCTCATCACTTTGTCCCCATTTTTCGGGAGTTTGCCCGGATCTGTAATGTTTCTTCACTAAAATCCGGAGCAAATCTGTAAATTTTTGAAATCCGGGAACTTTAATGAAAACTGTGTTCTACCGTACAAATTAAGGCAGGTTTTTTGAGGAATCTCTGACTCATTCAAGGGGAGTTTTTGAGGGTTGGGGTGATGGCAAATTGGCTGAATAGACGACTGGGTGGGGGGTTGAACCCCTCATCCGTCGGTGGGTAGATGAGGGAAACCGAACTCCCGCCCCTGAACAGCGACGGGTTGGAGCGATAGACTTGATTTAAAAATCAACATTGAGAGATGTAACAAAAGACCCTAACAGAGCGTTGATGTGACGAAGTGATGATGAAGGGTCAAAGAAGGCGACCCGGAGATCACGCCGATTACAAGCATCCCGTATTGCTGCTACCTTCCGGTCCTGACAAGGTTTGGGCGTTGTAATTGCATGAGTCCGGGTCTACATCCCAGTATAGCATGAGGCTGGGCCGTTGTTTCAAGAAATTTTTCAAGTTCCCGAAGAGACAGAGGGGTCTTCTGCCTGGGGATTGTCCTGAGTTGGGGGAGTCTCAACGGAGGTCTGGAAATCCACTGCCTCATATAAATCCCTCAAACTCAAGGTCAGGGACAGAGACTCCAGGGCTAAGGTGGCATCTAAGCCCTCATAGTCGGTCAACAACCATTGTTGGGGCTTTTGCTTGACGTAATGTTCCACCTGGGGACGGTCTTGGTGAATCAGGAGATAGTCTTGAACGGTGTCAAGGGTCCGATAGGCGACAAACTTTTCACCGCGATCGTAGTCCTGAGTTGAGGGAGAGAGAACCTCCGCCAGCACAATGGGGTTAATGACCGTATCGTTGCGTCCCGCCTGCAATTGGCAAGGTTTCCCTGTCACCATCACATCGGGATAGGTGTAGGTGTTGCGTTGAGGAATCCAGAGGCGTTGGTCAGTGATAAAGACCTGATAGGGCTGGCGTTTTAGAGCCAGCTTCAACAATACAAACAAATTGCCCGTGATTTCATTATGGGCCGGGGTTCCACCACTCATGGGCACAATCTCTCCATTGCGATATTCGTTGCGAGTCTCTTGTTGTACCTCCTGTTGGAGATAGTCTTCGGCGGTGTAGGTTGGTTCAGTTGATATGGGTGCGGTGGCGATCGCCATGGTTAAAATTCCTCCATCATGGGTGACAAGCTTATCCCTAGTGTGCCAAACTCACCGTTCTTCCTTGACAAGCCCTTGTAATGACTGCCATCCTCTCAGCCATTCTTCCCGTTCTCACCATTGTTCTGATTGGCTTCTGGGCCGGGAAAACCTTTACCCTGGACCGGGTTAGTCTCTCGCGGATTACCCTCTATATTTTTACTCCCGCTCTAGTGGCTGAGTCCCTTTATCGCAGCCCCATCACCCTGGCCAACGCCAAAGGGTTATTTTTGGCATTTTCCGTGACGTACGCGCTTATGGGAGCCATTGCCTGGGGGCTGAGTGGTCTTTTGCGGTTCTCGGCCTCTGTCCGTAAAAGTGCGATCGCCACCAGTGCATTCCCTAACACTGGCAACATGGGCCTATCGGTGAGTCTATTTGCTTTTGGCGAGGAAGGACTGAATCGAGCGGCGATCGTCCTGATTATCTCCAGCCTCTTGGTCTTTTCCACCGGTCCCGCTATCCTCAAAGGAGGTGGGTTCACCAATGCCCTCAAATTTACCCTGAAGCTGCCCTTAATTTGGGCCATGCTTATGGGACTGGCCCTGCGACTGCTTCCCTTTGAACTGCCGTTTCAACTCGATCGCGTCCTCCAAGTCTTGGCCGATGGAACCATTCCTGTGGCGTTAGTGGTATTGGGGATTGAAATTTCCCAAAGTTCCCTGAAACTCACTCGCTATGACCTCTTTGCCAGTGGCTTGAGACTTCTCGGGGGCGGGGCTGTCGCCTATGCTGTGGGGCAAGTGCTGGGTTTAGAAGGACTAGACTTGCAGGTGTTGGTGTTGCAATGTTCCATGCCCGCTGCGGTGAGTTCGTTCTTGATGGTGAAGGAGTTTGGCGGGGATACAGTCCGCACCGCGCGAGTGGTGGCGATGTCGTCGGTGCTGGCGTTTGGGACTTTGCCTCTGGTGCTGGGGTTGTTATCTCTGTCCTGAGGTTAAGAATTTGCCTGTATAGTTTAGCGGTATAGTAAGAAACGACCGGAGAAAATTCAACAAATGGCTAAAAAAAAGAAACAACAACAAGGCAATCATCAGGTTTCAGAGGCCACTCTAGCGTCCACTTCTCCAGATGCTCGCTTTGAGTTTCTGCAAGAACGGCAAAAAAAGGTATTGACCTTAATTAAGCGCAAGCAAACGGAACTGTCAAATTTAACCACGCAGATTCAAGAGATTGCGCGATCGATGTTTTCTCACGGTCAACCGATTTACGAGCAAGCCCAAAAGCTCGACAGTGAAATTCACGAGTTATTTCAGGACATTTTCACGAAACGCAAACTTGGTAAAAAAACAAAACGCGAAATCCGTGAAGTTTACGAAATCCTGCAATTTACAGGTCGCATCAGTCCCAAATTTGATGAAGACGATGAAGACTTCGCCCGTGAGGAAGAGGCTGAAGCTGAGCGATCGCATCCCGATGGGGAGGATGAAGGATTTTTCAACGACCAGGGCGATTCAGACTGGGGCGGTCATTCTCCCTTTGAGAACACCCACACCCCTCGTCCCTCAAGGGATATGAGAAGACTCTTTCTAAAATTGGCCGATCGCTTTCACCCAGATAAAATCGCTGATCCTGAAAAACATCAGCATTATACCGAAATCATGAAAGAGGTGAATATTGCCTATAAAAGTGGTGACTTTGCCCGCTTGTTGGAAATCGAGAGACAAAGCGACGATGAAGCAGACATCGAAACCTCAGAGAACGATCGCGATCGCCAGTGCAAGCAACTCGAACAGGATCTAAAAATTCTCGAACAGCAATATGAGCAATTAAAAAGCCAAGTTCGCCAAGCCCGCAATACGCCCCAAGGGATGATGGTTAAGGAGTATCGCAAAGCTCAACGGGAGGGAACAGATTTAGTTGAAGAGTCCTTGGAAGAATTTGAAGAGGAACTCGAGTCTTTGGAAGATTTACGGAATTTCATCAGAGATTTTCGCGACAAAAAGATAACCATCAAAGAGTTTTTGCGCGGTCCATCTTACTCTGAACAGGATATGCCGGAAACAGTCGAAGATATCATCGATGAACTGGCCAAACTCGGGGTTCACATCCATTTCAATTCCTAACGCCTTGATGAGTTCTAACGGTGAGGTTGTGTGGCGGCAAATCACCTTGAACTTCCACCAGTCACCTCTATTCCATCCGCACCAACTCTGTGTTGGGCAAACTTTGGGCTTTAAGCTAACGCTGAGTCGCTTCACTTAGCGCCTTCTGAAGCACGTCATCACTCACACCCTGACGCTTCAAACTGGCAATCAAGGCAGAGAGGCTATCTGCCTCCAATCGCTCAAGGTCAGCACGCAGCCCTTGACCAATATAGGCCCGTGCCAAGGGCTGATATCCAGAAAACCCCAATAATGGCGCGAGACGCTTGAGATCTGCAATCACATCTTCTGGCATCCGAATCGTAATCGTTGTCATGGGCCGCTCTCGATTCAACCGTTTCTTCAACATATCAACCCTCATGATAACCCCTCAATCGCTCCAGTAGAAATGCCGCCCCCTGGCCACCTATAATGAATAGGGTAAGCCGTCCATCAAGCCAATATGACCGTATCTCCCGTTTCCCCCTCCTCCGCAACCCCTGCAACCGTTCCCGATGCCCTCGGACGCTTTGGACAGTTCGGCGGTAAGTACGTCCCCGAAACCCTGATGCCGGCGTTGGCGGAACTGGAAACAGCCTTTGCCCGCTACAAAGATGACCCCGAGTTCAATGCCGAACTCAATGGACTCCTCAAAGATTACGTCGGCCGGCCCTCGCCTCTGTACTTCGCCGAACGACTCAGCGAACATTATGCCCGTCCTGACGGCACTGGGGCCAAGATTTACCTGAAACGGGAAGATCTCAACCATACTGGTGCTCATAAAATTAATAATGCGATCGCCCAGGCCCTCCTCGCCAAACGCATGGGCAAACAGCGCATCATCGCCGAAACCGGGGCCGGACAGCATGGCGTCGCCACCGCCACGGCCTGCGCTCGCTTTGGCTTAGAGTGCATCGTCTATATGGGCGTCGAAGACATGAAACGGCAAGCCCTAAACGTGGTGCGGATGCGCCTGTTGGGAGCTAAAGTTGAACCCGTCAGTGCCGGAACCGGAACCCTCAAAGATGCCACCTCCGAGGCCATTCGCGATTGGGTGACGAACGTGGAAACCACTCACTACATCCTCGGTTCCGTGGCCGGCCCCCATCCCTATCCCATGATGGTGCGGGACTTCCACGCCATCATCGGCCAAGAAACCCGCCGCCAATGTCAAGAACTCTGGGATGGCTTACCGGATGTGTTGCTGGCCTGTGTCGGCGGCGGTTCCAACGCCATGGGACTGTTTTATGAGTTTGTCAACGATGCTTCTGTACGCATGATTGGCGTTGAAGCCGCTGGGGAGGGCGTTACCTCCGCCAAACACGCCGCCACCCTCACCCAGGGCAAAGTGGGCGTGTTACATGGGGCCATGAGTTATCTGTTGCAGGATGACGATGGCCAAGTCACCGAGGCTCACTCCATTAGTGCCGGGTTGGACTATCCCGGAGTTGGCCCCGAACATAGCTATTTAAAAGATACTGGACGGGCCGAGTATTACAGCGTCACCGATGATGAGGCCATGCAAGCCTTTCAGTTGGTGTCCTGTTTAGAGGGCATCATTCCCGCCCTAGAGACGGCTCACGCCTTCGCCTATTTAGACACCCTCTGCCCCCAACTGCCTGATGGGGCAACGGTGGTGATTAATTGTTCGGGCCGGGGGGATAAGGATGTGCAGACGGCGGCTCGTTACCTGAATTTAGGGGATGTGTAAGGGACTGTCCCTAATTGGCGAGACTGGGGTGGGGACAACTCACCCCAAGAGGTTGAGAGTCGTTGTTCAGTCGGATTAGGAGTGTATGGGTATGGTATCTCAAGAGTTTCATCCGTTACCTCCTCGTGATGTCTTACCGACGATGTATGACTTACCCAGTGAGAATCCGGAGGAGCCTGGTTTGCCCGACGAGTTCCATCTACGCCAACCGGAGTTATTGCGCTTAACCTTCCGTCCCCCCACCTATGGGGAGGATGAGTTGTTTACGGCCAGTGACCTCAATCTCTACTACGATGTTCGCCACCCGCAATGGTATAAACGCCCCGATTGGTTCGCAGTGTTGGGGGTTCCTAAACTCTATGAGGAACGGGATTTGCGGTTGAGTTATGTCACCTGGCAGGAGGGGGTGTATCCGTTTGTGGCGGTTGAGTTGTTGTCACCGGGAACAGAGGCGGAGGATTTGGGGCGCAGTTTACGAGATGCCAGTCGCCCGCCGAATAAATGGACGGTGTATGAGCAGATTTTACGGATTCCTTATTATTTCGTCTTTAATCGCTATACGGATGAGTTTCAAGCGTTTGGCTTGATAACGAATGCCTATCAACCCCTACCTCTGGATGGTTTGGGGGTTTGGTTGGAGGAGGTTCAGTTAGGCTTAGGACTCTGGGAGGGAACCTATCAGGGCATTAGTCGCCGCTGGCTACGCTGGTATCGCCAGGGAGGCCATTGGGTTCTGACACCGGAGGAGTTGGAACGAGAACGGGCAAATCGGGCTGAAGAGGAGGTGCGACGTTTGCGCGATCGCCTACAACAATTGGGCATCAATCCCGAGGAGTTCCAGGGATAAGTTCCAAGCACTATCTATCCGATCTTCAGTTTTATGACTCGGATAAATTAACCCTGAGCAGTCATAAAGGGTTCAATGGTTTTCACGACCGACTCAGCGAGACTCTCTAACTCATAGCCTCCTTCTAAACCAAACATGAGATGAGGGGTAATCTCTAGACACCATTCACTGAATTGACGATAGTCTTCCGGCTGTAACAACATTTGTGAAATCGTATCAGCTTTTGTGCCGTCATAGCCAGCACTAATAATTAACAAGTCGGGGCGAAAATGGCTGAGAAAGGGAAGGACTTTATCCTGGAAAACCTGACGATAGGTGTCTGAGGTGGTGTTAGGGGGAAGGGGGATATTTAAGACATTTTGATAATAGCCAGTTTCATTGGCTGAGCCGGTTCCGGGGTAGTTGGGGGATTCATGGAGAGAACAATAGGCCAGTTGAGGATGGGTTTCTAGAATGGCTTGAGTGCCGTTGCCATGATGGACATCCCAATCTAAGACCGCCACTCGGTCAATTGTAAATTGCTTGAGGGCATAACGGGCCGCGATCGCCGCATTGGAGAAAATGCAAAATCCCATACCGCGATCGCGTTCGGCATGATGGCCCGGGGGACGGGCCAAGACAAAACTCGGCTGTCCCTGATGAACCACTAAATCAACGGCATCCAACCAAGCACTCACAGCTAAGAGTGCCACATCATAGGAACTTGGCGAGATAGACGTGTCCATATCAATGCGTCCACCACCACGACTGGCAATCCGTTTCACGGACTCGACATAGTCACGGGGATGCACTTGCGTGATGATGTTGAGCAATTCAGGGCGATCGCCAGGAAGTTGCCAATGGAGATGCTCCGCCCAGGGTTGGGATTTTAGAGCTTGGACGATGGCCCGGAGCCGATCCGGGCGTTCTGGATGATAGGCTCCCGTGCGATGATCGAGGAAGGCCTCGGCATAGAAAATAGGAAACATGACTGACCCCAATGTTCAAGATGCGAAGCGTTCAGGAATCTGGCGATCGCCCACTGATTTCACACCCGTACCGACGGCTTTATTTTATCATTTTAGGTGACCCCAGAGAAGGGGAATTATCGAGAGGGATCGTTGCCGCGATTTGACAGTCCTAAAGGACCCGTTCTTAACGCCAAAAAGCACCCGAGCCAATCCCCACCTTTTTACGGCACTCTAAAATATCCAGAGGCGATCGCATTATGTTAAAATAATGGACATAATTGGCGCAAATTGCCTGCGTCATTGCCGTTAAAAAAAAGTAACCCGCATGTAGCCGGTTGGTGCAAACACAACCCTGTTCAACTGCGGTTTTAAGGGAGAATTTTACCGTATGACCATTGCTGAAGAGCGGATCGTTCCAACAGATTTAGGGAACGAAATGTCCCAATCTTACCTCGAATACGCCATGAGCGTCATCGTGGGTCGAGCCTTACCCGATGCCCGAGATGGACTCAAACCCGTCCACCGCCGCATTCTCTATGCCATGCACGAATTGGGCCTCTACCACGATCGCCCCTTTCGTAAATGCGCCCGTGTGGTGGGGGAAGTCCTCGGGAAATACCATCCCCACGGAGACACCGCCGTCTATGATGCCCTGGTGCGCATGGCTCAACCGTTTTCCATGCGATCGCCCCTAATCGAAGGTCATGGTAACTTCGGCTCCGTCGATAACGATCCCCCGGCTGCCATGCGGTACACCGAAAGCCGCCTGCAACGGTTTAGTAGCGTATCCCTGCTGCAAGACATCGACTCCGACACCGTTGACTTCGCCGACAACTTCGATGGCTCGCAACAAGAACCCATCGTTCTCCCCGCCAGAATCCCCCAACTCCTCGTCAACGGCTCCTCAGGAATTGCCGTGGGGATGGCCACCAACATCCCTCCCCATAACGTGGGAGAACTCGTAGACGGCTTAGTAGCCTTAATTCATAACCCCGAATTAAGCGATCTGGACTTAATGGAGTATATCCCCGGGCCCGACTTCCCAACTGGGGGTCAAATTCTGGGAACCAGTACCATTCGCGATGCCTACACCACCGGACGCGGTTCCATCACCATGCGAGGCGTCGCCAACATCGAAACCTTAGAACGGCGTGGGGCCCCCGATCGCGAGGCCGTCATTGTCACCGAACTACCCTACCAAACCAACAAAGCGGCCCTAATCGAGAAAATCGCCGACTTAGTCAACGACAAAAAACTAGAGGGAATTTCCGACATTCGCGACGAGAGCGATCGCGACGGAATGCGGATTGTCATCGAACTCAAACGAGATGCCTATCCTCGGGTGGTTCTCAACAACCTCTACAAACAAACCCCCATCCAAAACAACTTCGGGGCCAACATGCTGGCCTTAGTCGACGGCGAACCGCAACTACTGTCTCTGCGTCGTTTCCTACAAGTCTTCCTAGACTTTCGCATCGAGACGATTACCCGTCGCACCCGTTACGAACTGCGTAAAGCCCAAGAACGGGATCACCTCCTACAAGGCTTACTCATCGCCCTCGAACATCTCGATGGCGTGATTCGTCTGATTCGCCAGTCCCCCGACAGTGCCTCCGCCAAAACCCAACTCATCCAGGATTATAATCTCTCCGACTATCAAGCCGATGCCATTCTGCAAATGCAGTTGCGTCGTTTGACAGCCTTAGAAGCCGACAAAATCCAACAAGAACATGAGGCCCTGCAAGAAACCATTGCCGATTTAGAAGATATCTTAGCCCGGCGAGAGCGAGTCCTAGAAATCATCAAAGCCGAACTCCTCGAACTCAAAGAAATCTTCGCCACCCCTCGCCGGACTGAAATTCTCAGAGACGAAGGAGACCTCGACGACACCGACTTAATTGCCAACGAACAGGCCTTAATCCTGGTGACCGAACAGGGCTATATCAAACGGATGCCCGTCAACACCTTTGAAGCCCAAAACCGGGCCACTCGGGGTAAATCAGGAACCAAGATGAAAGAGGATGATGGCATCGCCCATTTCCTCACCTGTTGCGACCATGACCACATCCTCTTTTTCAGCGATCGCGGCGTCGTCTATAGCGTCAAAGCCTACCAAATCCCCACCGGTTCTAGGACCTCCCGAGGCATCCCGATTGTGCAACTGTTGCCCATTCCTCGGGATGAAAAAATCACCTCCGTGGTTCCCATCAGCGAGTTTAGCGATGACAACTATCTGATCATGCTCACTCAGGGAGGCAACATTAAGAAAACCGCCCTCTCTGCCTTTGCTAACATTCGGGCCAACGGTTTAATTGCTATTTCCTTAAGTGAGGGAGATGAATTACGTTGGGTACGTCTAGCTCGGGCTGAAGATAGTATTATTATCGGCTCCCGTCTGGGCATGGCCATTCACTTCAAAGCCGATCATGACCAACTCCGGCCCCTGGGCCGGGCAACTCGTGGGGTGAAGTCGATGAACCTACGGGATGACGACACCCTCATTAGCATGGATGTCTTGCCCAGTAGTGTTGTCGCAACCCTAGAGGACACCGACGAAAGTGAGGTCGATGACATAGCCGAAACAGATGAGACTGGCGATGAGACTGGCGATGAAAACGATGAGGCCACCTCAAACGGTGAAGGGCCTTGGGTCTTAATTGTCACCACCGGAGGCTACGGAAAACGAGTTCCCGTCTCTCAATTCCGCCTGCAACGCCGGGCCGGTAAAGGGACCATTTCCACCAAGTTTAAATCTCATCTCAAAGAGGACAGTGTGGTGGGGTTAATCGTCGTCAACGAAGAGGATGAATTAATGATGGTCACCATGCGGGGAATTATCATCCGCCAAGCCGCCAGTGCCATCACCCCCCAATCTCGTTCAGCTACCGGGATTCGGGTGCAGCGACTCGACAAAGATGATGCGATCGCCGCTGTGGCCATTGTCCCCCCAGCCGCTGAGGAAACTGAGTTAGACGAAGGACTCAGCGAAGATTAGGCAAAAGCAAGAGGCAAGGGGCAAAAGGGGAGAAGAAGGCAAAAGGGGGCCCTCCTCCTCCTCCTCTTCCTCCGTGTCCTCGGGCGACCACAAGGGTACGCCCCTACGTGGTTCCCCTATTGCCTATTGCCTCTTGCCTCGTCCTAACGCCTCGCTTGAGGCGCATCTTGCTGCAACACATCCTCAAACGATGTCCCTTCGGCTGCTAGAACAAAGAGAGTGGTGGGTAATCCTGACGCCATCTCTTGTAAGCGGCCATAATACTCAGCAAAGCCATCCAAATCCTCACCCGGTTTTGCGACTCCCAAACAGACTAAATCGGCAGTGGCTGACGATTCCTTCAAGATTTTCGGGAAGGGACGGCCCTCGGCAATAATCACCTGAGTTCTCGCGCCAATCCGTAACCTGTCGGCCATCCCCTCAATATTGGCTCGTGCTGCTTGAGCTGCCATTTCATTGGGAACCACGAGCTTCAAAAAGATTTCTGCTCCCCGCCATTGGTTACTGGTTCGCAACAAATAGGCCAGCAGCAACATCAAGCCGCCATTGGCTTGTAACCCCCCCCACCAGACATCAATGCGGCGGCGTTTACCAAACTCCCGTTCAGGATTTTCCCGAAAGATAATAATACTGCGGCGGGATTGATAGAGTTTCGTAATCAGGCGGCAATAGTCATGGCGTAAATGCTCCTGTTCACTATCCCCAAGGAGAATCGTATTGGGAACCAACGGGCCAATCCCATAGGCTTCCACCAGTCGTTCCGCCCCCACAAAGGGATCTGGGGCAGTCACCAGACGCACCAGGGCTTGAACGCCCCGTTTTTCCAGATACTCGCGAATTTTCTTCTCTAACCCCGCCTGTTGTGCCATATCCCGAGAACCACTCGGAAGAATGCTGGAAATGGTCACCATGCCTCGGTTGTGGGTGAGGGCGGTTGCCAATTCCACCAGGGATCAACGACGCATCGGCGCACCGGATAAGACCAGCAGATGAGGTCGCCAGTTTTTGGTGTCCGTGTCATCCCCCATGCTGAGGATGGCCATGCGTGCCAGTTCTACCCATAAGCCGCGACGGACATCTCCCCAAGCGGTTTGTAATTCCCGACGTTCGAGCCAGAGATACACCCCCAAGACGAAGACAGCCGCCACCACAGCGGCGATGGGGTTAATCAGCAACATCACCCAAAGACAGCCGATCGCCCCTAGGGCTGAGAAATACCAGGGAACGCCAAAGGTGGGACGAAAGGAGGGACTTTCTAGGAAGCCTTCAATGGCGGCGGCCATGTTCAACACCAAATAGGTACTGAGGAAGAACATGGTTAACACCGGGGCGATCAGGTTCAAATCGCCAATACTGACGGCAGCCAACGCCACCCCCAGAGTCAGGAAGGTTCCTAAACGGGGTTCATCAGTGTCTCCTTTACCCTGGCCTAGCCAACGGAGGATGGGGGGCAGTACACCATCACGGGCGAGGGCTTGTAGCACCCGAGGCGCGCCGAGAATACTCCCTAAGGCACTCGATAAGGTCGCCCCCCAAACCCCGAGAAGAATGGCATCTCCCCAAATGGCAATATCCCGCATCACCAGAGGGTTCTCGGTCAGGGCCGTGTAATCGGCTCGGGTGGCGAGGAACAGGGGCAAAACCATATAAATGAGGTAGCCGGTCCCCACGGCGGCTAGGGTTCCCACAGGGATGGATTTGGAGGGGTTTTTGAGGTCTCCAGACATATTGACCCCAGCCATAATTCCGGTAACGGCGGGGAAGAAGACGGCAAAGACGACCCAGAAGGGTTCCCCGATGCGATCGCCGACATTCCACATGCCAATGTCACTTTCGGCGATGGGGCCGCCGAGGGCAAGGGAGAGGAGGGAGAGGACGATCGCCGCCATGATGAAGTATTGGGCCCGAATGGCTAAGTCGGCAGACTGAATCGCCAACCCCGCCACGACTAGGGTGGTGATCAGGGCAATGGGAGTTTGATAGTCTGCCAGAACCGGGAAGCTATTACTGAGACTTTCGGCAAACCCCAGGGTGTAGAGGGCCACGGATATGGCTTGGGCGAAGTAGAGGGGAATGCCAACCGCCCCTCCGGTTTCGATGCCGAGGGAGCGGCTAATCATGTAGTACGCCCCCCCGACTCGCACGACGCGATCGGTGGCGATCGCCGAGATGGAAAGGCTTGTCAGCAGCGTAATAGAGGTCGCCAGGGTCACGATAACTAAACTCCCCAGCCAACCAACGTTGGCCACCACCCAACCGAAACGCAGATACATGATCACCCCCAAGATGGTGAGAATCGAGGGAGTAAAGACACCGCCAAATGTCCCCAAACCGGGAGTTGAATCATCGTCTGGGGGCGGGTTGGCGTTGGAGGATTGCTGCCAGGGAAAGCGCACTAGTTAAACAACGAGGTTAAGTTGCACCTGTCATCTTAAAGCAATTTCCCAAATTTGGAGCCGTTGCAATTCTTATCATTCTGACCCTCTTTCCCCAAAGATTCCACAACGTTTCCACAACTCTCTCGGACGTTTTCCACAGGTGGTTGGCAGTTTTCCACAGGCGATCGCGCGGGTTGGGGACGACTGGGTCAGGTTGGGGATTTCTTCGGCTCTAGCGCTGGAGACTCATAATCCTCGATACTGTGTAACGTTAAGTTACAAAAACAAGCCCCAAACCCTTACTCTCTCGTAGGACTTGGGTCTCGAAAAGAGCAAACTTCATTTTTCGCAACATTGACAAGCCCACCCCTGATCAGACCACAATGATGCGACGGGTCGAGGTTGCCTCAACAAATTAACACCCAACCTTCCCCAACCCCCTACATGCCGGAGGCCGTTATGAACACCAGCGTCAGTATTCTCGCAGAAATCCCTGAAGACCTACATGAATCCCTAAAAAGTTATCTCGATACTCATCCCGACTGGGACCAGGATCGGATTTTCGCGGCAGCGTTGTCTCTATTCCTATTGCAAAATGGCGATAGCAGCACGCCAGAAGCGTCTCAGAACTATCGCCGGGCAGCCCGCGTTTATCTCGAAACCCTGTTTCAAAACCCAGAGTAAGGGTTAGGGATAGCACTAGGCATACTAGAAAAGGCGGGTCATGCCCGCCTTTTTGCTTGGGGAAGTTCGTTGAAGACCTCCCCGATTCAGGTATTGGTTGGGTTACCCTAAGCGGGTTTCGCCTGACTATCGTTTTTCTTCTGGAGTAGGCGAATCACAGAGTTTTTCTCCAGCAGTCCCAGAACGGTTCCGTTTTCACCAATAACGGGAAGTTCAGTGATTTTCTCACTTTCGAGTAGGGTGACGACTTCGAGTAAGGATTGATTGGATTCAACGGTTTGTAAATCAACCCGTTCCATCAACTCAGAGACTTGGATATCGTTCCAGTCGGAGGTGGGAACTTGACGCATGGCATCGACGGATAGGGCACCGATGAGTTGTTGGTTCTCGTCCGTGACGAGGTATTTGCGCCAGTTACGACGACCAATAACGTAGTTGTTGGCAAACTCTCGTAGGGAGAGGTCAGCGGGAACCACGGGGCTGTCAGGGGTAACAGCGTCGCCAGCGGTGAGGCGATCGAGTTTCTCTTGGATTTGGGCCGATTGGGCGGAGGTTCCGGCATTTTGCAGGAGGAACCAGCCAATCAGAACGTTCCAGAAGTTGAAACCTCCGTTGAAGAACAGGGGCAACACACCGGAGGCGATCGCCAACCAACCAATTACTTGTCCCACTCGGCTAGCAAAGACGGTTCCTTTATAAGGGTTACCGGTGACTTTCCAGACCAGGGACTTCAGGATGTTACCGCCATCAAGGGGGAGTCCAGGAATCAGGTTGAACAGGGCCAGGATTAGGTTAATCGTGGCTAGCAGTCCCAGGATCGCTGCCATGGGGGCGGAGAGGGGGACCGTTTGCACGATCGCCGTGAATAGACCAAACAGGCCGAAACTCACTAAGGGACCGGCGATCGCCACCCAGAAGGATTCTCCCGGAGTTTTGGACTCTCGCCCTAAGCTGGCTAAGCCACCAAAGAGAAAGAGGGTGATGGATTTGACTTCAATGCCTTGGCTTTGGGCAACGAAGCTATGACCGAGTTCATGAGCCAAGACCGAGGAAAACAGCAGCAAGGCAGCGACTAAGCCCAAAATCCAGGGCAGAACCGCACCGAGTTCGGGAAATTGACTGGCGAGACCACCACCATAGCTGAAGGTGACCAACGCGAGAACCAAAAACCAGGATGCGTTGAGATAGAAGGGAATACCGAAGAGGTTTCCGACACGGAACGAGCCGTTCATAGAGAGAATCTCCTGAATACAACTTACGTAAAGCGAGACTCGAACCGTCGAAACACAAGGAACGTTATCAAGGACGTTCGGGGGGTGATCAAAGGATGATTGCGATGGGGTTTGCGGCGATGAATGATGCTACAAACTGAGTTTGACGAGCCGAGTCGCTGTGAACTTGTTTCTATTGTAACGTTTTGTTAAATCCCGATCAGCTAAAGGCTATCGCATTACCCGCCCTAAAGGGTACGGTCTTTGACACCGTGGTTAAGATAATGTCGGCCAAACTGTTCGGGGCGTCGCTGTTACAGGGACGGGGATCACGTTATCTATACCTTATATAGTATTGGGCGATCGCCCCCAGACGCATCCCCCGAGGGACAGAACTCATAAAAAACGGCCCCATCCCGGAGAATGGCTCGAAATCCCTCGATTGAGCTAGTTAAGGTTTCACTCGCTCCCAACACCAAATACCCCTGGGGTTTGAAAATCGGCTGTAGCCGTTTCACCAGTTGGGTTCGTTGGGAAACCTCAAAATAAATCAAGAGATTTCGTAAGAAGACTAGATCCATTTGAGGCAGAGGTGGCAGGGGTTGACGCAGATCAATGCGGCGAAACTGCACCATGAGACGGATTTCATCGCAAATCACCCAATGGTTGCCCCGACAGTGGAAATAACGGTCACGAAAACGCTTGGGCAGGCGACGTTTGATTTCTAAGTCACTATAAACCCCTGAACGAGCCTGATGCAGAACCTCATCCGAGATATCACTGGCGAGAATCTGAATGGTCCATCGGTCTACCATCAGAGGAAAGGCATCATCGAGCAACATGGCTAAGCTGTAGGCTTCTTGTCCCCGAGAACAGGCCGCAGACCAAATGTTGAGCTGTTGTTGTTGATAATTGCGACGGAGTAATTCCGGAAAAATTTGCTTACGGAGGCCCTCAAATACCTTAATATCCCGAAAAAAGGAGGTTTCAGAAGGAATCTGGGGCATCTGGCTCATGAAAATCATGCTCAGACGGCGGATTGAGTTGCGGTAGAGTCTCCCTGATTTGACTGCCATAGGTAAACCAGCCTGCGGCCAAGGCGAGGCTTAAGGCAGGAATCCACCATAAATTTAACAGCCCAGCCCAGAGCCAAAATCGCAGTCGTAAACGCCAGAGAACGGCAAAATATTGGCGGTTATTCACTGCTGGGTGGCGTTTCGCACTATGCCAGTAGTCTTGGCGGTGCACCCGGCCATGACAGCGGCGACAAAGAGGAACCACATCCCAGCCGGGGACTTCTCGCCCGGCAATTTTCCCTCGCATATCCCGATAGCGTAGATGATGCACGGCTTCAGCTTTGTGCAACGGATTGAGAATACAGCGGTTGCGGCTGAAACGACGGGTGCGCGCGGCGATGTTGTGCCAATTGCCTTGATAGCGGTTTTTAAAAGATTTCTGACGAGAGACGGCCATGGACTGAGAACGGCTGAGTGAACGCTCGGGGGTTTTTAATAGTTAATCACTCTTCGGTCTCCTTTGTACAAGCCCCCAGTTCAGGACAGGTTCTACGGATGACTCGATAGTTCTTGTTTTGGATCTTAGCCCTGCTCTGAATTTACGCTAAAAACTTAGTTTCTGAGCTATGTTAGGTTTGAAGTGATCTTCTGAAAAACTCTGTTTGTGGGTGTTTCATATTAAAGCAGGAACAAGAGTCTGGTATTCCGGATACTTGTTCTTATCTTGAGAAAACTGAAGATAAGAAACTCGATCGTTCTGTTAACCACTGATGAATATCACTTTAAGCTTTGCGGATGCTGCTAACTTGTCTGTGATTGGCTCCCAATATGCTAATCATGGTTTGATTTTTTCAGAAAATGCGATCGCCGTCCGTAGCCGCGAACTAGGTGGACAGGGCAACTTTACCGGCAATGGCACGGATTGTACCCTCGTCACCTATGGTAATGGTGAGGCGATTGAAGTCGGATTGGCGGATACTGTTCCAGCGATTGTGGCAGCAGAGTTGACCCTTCGCTATACCTCGCCGCATCTGGATCATAGGGTTCAGGTTCTTGACGCAGAGGGGAACATTATTGATGACTTTCAACTCCCAAAAACTCCTGTGGATTTGCAGAAGGGGGGCAGGTTTGATAATTTACAAACCATAACATTTGAGATAACGGGCGAGGCCCGATCATTCTTAATTGGTAGTTTTGCCAATCAACTTGGAATTGATAAGATTGGGCTGAATGTCAGATTGCCTGAGCCTGAATCGGAACCGGAGCCTCAACCGGAGCCTGAACTAGGGGGTGACACTGAACCGGAACCTGAGTCTGCACCCGAGCCGGAACCCGAACCCGAACCCGAGTCTGGATTAGAACCTGAACCCGAGTCTGGATTAGAACCTGAACCTGAACCCGAATTGGAGTCTGGATCTGAACCCGAATTGGAGTCTGAGTCTGGATTAGAACCGGAAACCGAGATTGAACCCGAATTGGAGTCTGGATCTGAACCCGAATTGGAGTCTGAGTCTGGGTTAGAACCGGAAACCGAGACTGAACCCGAATTGGAGTCTGAATCTGGATTAGAACCGGAAACCGAGACTGAACCCGAATTGGAGTCTGAATCTGAACCCGAACCTGAGTCTGGATTGGAACCCGAACCCGAACCCGAACCCGAACCCGAGCCGGAACCTGAACCTGAACCCGAGCCAGTTAATCCGATCGCAGAACATGACACCGTAACTGGGGAGACTCTGATCGGAACTGCTGGCGATGATACGTTGGTTTATGGAGAAAGCGATCGCCTCTTAGTTGATACGGCGGATCTACTGGCCAATGACAGTGACCCGAACGATGAGGCGTTTAGCATTATCGACGTTGGTGAGGCGGTGCCTGGGGATGTGTTGTACGACAATGACGAGATCATCTTTATCCCCGATGGAAGCTTTGCCACTGAAGGCTCTGGAGCCTTTAACTACACCATTCGTAATGAACAAGGGGGAACGGCGATCGCCACAGCGACTGTTCTCGATACCATTCCCCAGGTGTTGGATGCACGAGGCGGGGATAATACGCTGCAACTGACGAACGAGATGATCGTGGATTTGGGTGAGGCAGAGGATCAGACCCCTGAGGATACCTTAACAGTCCTCAATTTTACTCATGTCATCGGGTCGTCTGGAGACGATAGTCTGCATGGTAATAACAACGATAATCTACTCATCGGCGGTGAGGGAGACGATACCATCATCGGAAGCGATGGGGACAATACCCTCGTTGGTGTGGACGGGACCAATGTTTTAATTGGGGGAGACGGCGATGACCTAATTATTGCGGGCACTCAGGATCAAGTCAGTGGGGGAGAAGGTGTCGATACTCTCCTTATCGATGGGGATGAGGATGTTGTGGTAGAGATGCCTGATGATATCGAGGTCTTAATTACTGGGGAGGGCGATGACAGCCTGATTGGAACCCCAGGCTCTGACTCCATTATCTCCGCCGGGGGCAACAATACATTAGATGGAGGCGGCGGTGGTGACTTCTTCATGGGGGGACCTGGAGGCGATGTGATTATTGCAGCCAATGGCCCCGATACTTTCGCGTTCCAAGATCCCACTGATGGCCCCGATACACTGCTGAATCAGAACCTGCTGCCTTTGATTGGATTTACGAACGATGATGTGATTCTGGTCTCCGCTGACGGCTTTGGTGGGGATCTCACTCCAGGTGTTCTCCCTTCTGAGCAATTCACCGTAGGAAATAGTGCCTCTGATCCAAATCATCGCTTTATCTTGCATAAGCCACTTCTGGGTCTCGGCGATGACGTTCTTTACTATGACCCCGATGGTGATGGGCCCGAACCTCAGGTTCCCATTCTCGTTTTCCGGGATTTGACTCTCTTAGACTTTAGTGAAACGTCAATTATGGTCTTTTAGGGAAGTTCAACATTAGTGAGGCAGAACTCAGTCTGCTGTCGAAGTTTTGATGGCAGATTTGATCGCCTATCTTTGGGTCTTAACACGTCCTGAAGCATTCAGCTTAAGTTGTGAAATTTAAGCAAAGGGTAGAGTAAATTCCACTAAAGATTACTTAGGTTTACCCCCATGCTAAACTTTAAATAGTTCGGCTTGTCCTCTTTACACTTTAAGTCCGATGGATGTTCAACTTAACTTTTCAGATGTTGTGGATTTGGCCGCGATCGGGACTCGGTATGCCGGTCAGGGGTTGACATTCTCGGGAAATGCGATCGCCTTACGCAGCCGCAATCAGGGGGGGCGGGGCAACTTCACTCAGCCGGCCAACCCAACCCTGATGACCTATACCGGAGATGAGGCCATCCAAGTTGGGATTTTGGAGACCCTGCCGGCGATCGTCTCAGCACAACTGACCCTACGGTATACATCCCCTCACCTTGACCATGCTATTCAAGTTCTCGATGGTAATGGGGCTGTTATTGATAGTTTTGTCCTGCCGAAAACTCCCGTAAATTTTGCTATTGGTGGGGAATTTGATGGCTTTCAAACGGTTACCTTTGAGTTTAATGGTGATGGGCGATCGCTGTTAATTGGCAGTTTTGCGAATCAGTTAGGAATTGATAACTTCAACTTAAGTTTAACCTTTGCGGAACCTGAGCCAGAACCTGAGCCGGAACCTGAGCCAATCCCCATACCCGAACCCGAGCCAGAACCCGAACCCGAGCCAGAACCCGAACCCGAGCCGGAACCCGAGCCAGAACCCGAGCCAGAACCCGAACCTGAGCCGGAACCCGAACCTGAGCCGGAACCCGAACCTGAGCCAGAACCTGAGCCAGAACCTGAGCCAGAACCTGAGCCAGAACCCGAGCCAGAACCTGAGCCGGAACCCGAACCTGAGCCAGACAATCCTATCGCCGAGAACGATACCGTCACCTCTGACACCATCGTGGGAACCCCCAATGACGATACCCTGACCTATGGTGAAGTCAATAGGATTTTAGTTAACCCGCAGGAGTTATTAGACAATGACAGCGACCCTCAGAGTGAGATATTAACCCTATTTGGAGTCTCTGAAGCTGTAAACGGGGCTGTATCCCTAGAAGATGATGAGATTATTTTTGTGCCAGATGAGGGATTTTTTAGTGGGAATGTTGGAGAGTTTCAATACACCATCATTAACGAAAGCGAGGGAACCGCAACGGCAACGGTAACGGTTCTCAATGCCCCACCTCAAGTGATTGATGGTCGCGGAGGAAATAATACTCTGATTCTCAATGAGCCAGTTTTCGTCGATTTGGGCGAAGCAGAAGACCAAACCCTCGACGATACCATTACCATCCTCAACTTTAATAATGTTTTTGGTTCTCCAGGTAATGATACCCTGAGTGGCAATCAGAACTCGAACCTGCTAATCGGGAATGAGGGGGATGATTATCTGGTAGGTGTTGCCGGTAATAACACCTTGATTGGAGGAGATGGCACAAATACCATTCAGGGTGGGGATGATGATGACCTGATTATTGCTAGCCCTGAAGATTTCGTGAGTGGGGGCGATGGCATTGATACATGGCTTATTGAGAGTGACAATAATCTGTCTGTCTTCATGCCGGATGATGTAGAAGTCCTCATTACCGGTAAGGGGGATAATCTGATAACAGGAAGTCCAGAACAAGACTCTCTGATTTCAACTGGGGGACAAAATACCATGAAGGGAGGTGGGAATGACGGTAACTTCTTCTCCGGTGGTCCTGGGGCAGATCTCATCTTTGGCGGCGTTGGCCCAGATAGTATTGTCTTCAATGGTCCGAATGAAGGAATAGATACCTTGGTGGACTTCGATGTCGATGATTTGATTTTTATTTCTGCCGATGGATTCGGCGGTGGACTAACTCCTGGAACGGTCTCGCAAGAACAATTTATCTTCGGTTTTAGCGCGTCAACGGATGAACATCGCTTTATCTTGCAACTAGAGTCTGATGGAGGACTTCTCTTCTATGACCCCGATGGCGATGGTCCCGAACCTCAGATCCCATTAGCATTTTTGGACAACCCGGCTGTTACCTCCTTTTTCAACGAAGACAACATTGTTATCTTTTAGTTTTCCGGGGCTGGGGCTTCCGGGAAAGCGTCGGGAGAGTCCTCTTGGGGTCGCATTTGTTGGTACGCCAGCACAAAGACCCCCACTCCTAAAACAATCATCAGGATAACTCCCAACCAAGTTGGCCAAGCTGGGCGGCGGCGACGACGGCGACCGACTGAACCGGGAACATCAGTGGCTTGGTCATATAACAAGGCTTTGGAGGCTTCTGAGAACTCTGAGTCTGTGGGGGGCTGGGTGAAGTCTGGGTTGGTTTCAACCGGGTCAATGGGTTTGCGGGGTGGCGGGGAGACGCGACAGAGCATCATGACCACGGAGGTATTGTCATGACCGTTTTGTTCGTTGGCCAGTTGAATCCAAGCTTGTACGGCATCCTCTAAGGGACAATCTCCCGCTAAGATAGCCGGCGCCACCTGTTGCCAGGACTTCTCGACCCAATCTTCATCGCTGAGTCCGTCGGAACACAGTAGCAAAATGCCATCTTCTTCAATGACAAATCGCTGAATCGAGGGATGGATAAATTCACTGTCTCGGGTTCCCAGGGCCTGGGTGAGCGCGCCAGCATCCATCCGTTGCGAGGCTTCGCGCGCGAAACTGCGACCAAATTCGACTTCGCGATGGGCCACGTCATCGTCAACGGTGAGTTGTTGACAGTAGTGGGCAGTGAGCCAGTAGGCGCGACTATCGCCGATGTTCACCAGATATAATTCATGGCTGTTGGGGCGCACTACTCCTGAGTCATTGCGTAGACTCTGCCCCAGTTGCCAGGCGAGAACCAGGGTGGTTCCCATGCGTTGGCGGGCTTCGCGCTCTTGGCTATCGTTTTGATGGGCAATGGTGTTGTTGGCGACGCGAACGAGGGCGGCCAGTTGATCTGAGATAACCTGTGGCGGTAGGGGGTTGGCTTCGTGTTGGATGGATTTGCCGAGTTCTCGGACTTGCAGGGTGAGGGTTCGCACGGCGGTTTGACTGGCCACTTCTCCCCCGTCATGACCACCGACGCCGTCGCAGAGAATGGCTAGGTCTGGAACATAACGCTCGGGATCGTTGAGATCTCTGGCGGTGGGGTAACAGGCATCCTCATTGTGCGATCGCAGGGGACCGGGATCGCTGGCCCCGTACATCTCTAGCAGCAGGGGTCGTTCGGCAGCCAGTTCTAGAAGCAGTTGATTAAGGCTTGCTTCGATGTTGGGTAAGGATTCCCCGTCACGCATCCGCTGGCAGATTTGCAGCATCGGTTCAGCGACAATGGCTGAGGAGCCACTGAGCCAATTGCTCCAGTGATAGCCTAAGTCGGTGAGTTGATGGCCGGTGTTGCCACTGTGGAGTTGTAGCAACCAGACGCGCCAGCCTTGAACCCGCAGGTTTTCTGGGTTGAGGAGGCTGGCGGCGACCCCCTGCTCATCTAGGATGGGCCAGAGTTGCAAACTTTGCCAGAGCCAATAGACTTGACGCACTGCTGGGGCGTGGGTCCAAGACTCCCGTAGGCTGGGATAAAGTTGGCCCTGGGGAGTGATGGGGGCGTTGTCTAGGAGTAAAACTGGGTCGCTGGAGCTGTTATCTTGGGGACAAAAGCCGTAAATTTGCGGTACATGAAGACTCTGACGCACCAGCCGCAGGTAGGGGAGATGGCTGAGGCTAATTTCGGCTGGCAACTCGGGGGCGCGATCGGGGTGGCGATCGCGCCAGATTTGGGGCTGAATGACCTCATAGCGATCGCCGAGGGTTTCCCCCACCGGAATCTGAGCAGCCAATTGCCCCACCGCCCAAAGATAGTGGGGTAGAGTGGTCTCGGGGGGGTCAATGCGGTTAGCAAATTCGCGGAAGAGCACGTCGGTCTATCCTCTTAAACATCCTCAGGGAAAGCAACTGCAAGCCACCGGAGCGGCTTCTCGGGGCCATGAATCAGTTTCAGTATAGTGCCTCTCTAAACTAAAACGAGCGGTAAAGGACAATTAAGGAAACTCCCGAGTTGAGGATTCCTTGCCTATGATGGAAGAGGATGGCAGTTCTGTTCTTCCGTCCCTGTTCCCTCTTAACATAATCTATGGGTTTCCCGACATCTATGGAGAGCTTCACCATACTCTGGCTGGGACTCGGTATCCTGTTTTGTCTCATGGAGTTGTTTCTACCGACAGCGTTTGTCGAACTCTCCATGGGATTGGCAGCGTTTGTTGTGGCGTTGCTCTCATTGGTGATTCCCCAGCTATCGATTCAGATTTTCCTCTGGATGGTCTTGGCGTTGCTGTTCCTGTTTGCCCTCAAACAGTTCGTTCCCAAGAAAAGTTCCTATATTCTGGCAGAAGCAACGGAGGCCCAAACCCTGACGGCGATCGAGCCAGGAAAAGTGGGACGGGTCTTGTTTGAAGGCAATTCTTGGCAAGCTCGCTGTGAGGGAGACTTTTTAATTCCAGCCCACTCTAAGGCTTTGGTGGTGGGTCGTCAGGGCAATACCCTATTAGTTTTGCCAGAAGACTTTGAGGAGTAATTTGGCATTAAACTAGAAGCGTTAAACTGAGTTTTACAGCATTTTTAGGAGAAAGTTATGGACGCGTTGTGGACATTCATTGTTGTGGTTATTTTAGGCGGTTCTGTGGCGAACAGTTCCGTCAAAATTGTCAACCAAGGGAATGAGGTATTGGTAGAAACTCTCGGTAAATACAGCGGTAAAAAACTTGAGCCGGGTTTGAATTTCATTATTCCCTTTTTGGATAAGGTTGTTTTCAAAGAAACGGTCCGCGAGAAAGTTCTCGATATTCCCGCTCAACCTTGTATCACCTCTGATAACGTGGCTATTTCCGTGGATGCGGTTGTTTATTGGCGCATTATGGATATGGAGAAAGCCTATTATAAGGTTGAAGATTTGAGGAATGCGATGCAGAATTTGGTGTTAACTCAAATTCGCTCAGAAATGGGTAAACTGGAGTTGGATCAAACCTTTACGGCGCGATCGGAAATCAACGAACTGCTGTTGCGAGAGTTAGATATTTCGACAGACCCCTGGGGGGTGAAAGTGACTCGGGTGGAACTGCGGGACATTATTCCCTCGAAGGCGGTTCAGGATTCGATGGAGTTACAGATGTCGGCGGAACGGCGTAAACGGGCGGCGGTGTTGACCTCGGAGGGGGAACGAGAGTCAGCGGTGAACTCCGCTAGAGGACGGGCAGAAGCCCAGGTATTGGAGGCAGAAGCCAGTCAACGAGCCGAGATTTTGCACGCAGAAGCGGAAAAACAGGCGATTTTGCTAAAAGCTGAGGCGCAACGTCAGGAGAAAGTCTTGAAAGCCCAGGCGACAGCGGAGGCGATGCAAATCCTTGCCAAGACCTTAAAAGTCCATCCCAAAATGGCCGAGTCGCTTCAGTTCTTGTTGGCCCAACAGTATCTGGAAATGGGGTCTGAGATTGGCACCAGTGACAGTAGTAAGGTGATGTTTATGGACCCTCGTAGTATTCCTGCGACGCTGGAGGGGATGAAGTCGATTTTGAGTCAGGAGGAGTTAGAGGCGGTGTCTTCTGAGGAGTTCACGTTAGACTCTTAAGTGGGTTCGTGAAGGTTGCGGTGTGAACCTATGACATCAACAGAACCGGGAGATAAAATTTATCTCCCGGTTCTGCTTTATATGATTTAAAAAATGGCGTTGGCTGATTGATGAGATTACATCAAGCCAATTTGAGAGAGAATCCCTTGTCCGGTCAGGACTTCGGTGGCGATGCCGATGACGAAGCCGAGCATGGCTAGACGACCGTTCCAGGTTTCTGCGAATTGAGTAAAGCCGAGTTTGCTTTCTTGGTTTTCCATGATGGGTATCTCCTTAAAGTGAGGTTAGCGATTGAGACTAATGTAGGCGTTCGAGGCGATTACATTAAGCCGATTTGAGAAAGAATCCCTTGTCCGGTCAGGACTTCGGTGGCGATGCCGATAACGAAACCGAGCATCGCTAGGCGACCGTTCCAGGTTTCTGCGAATTGGGTAAAGCCGACTTTGCTTTCTTGGTTTTCCATGGTTAGTATCTCCTTGCCTTGGCTGCTTCTTTTCAAAAGTTAACACAACCAACTAGGAGTTGCAACGTTTTATTAAAAAAAGTTGACAACAAGGTGATGTATTATACAAATCTTTGTTGTCAAGTCAAGCGGATAGAGAAAAAACCGTCCTTCGAGAGAGGTTTGGGGGTTCGGTAGGAGGAGTTTAGGCGGCGATCGCCCCAAACTCGACCCCTCGCCGTTGTAGCCACTGACGGTAGGCGATAGAGGCGCGATCGCTCGGGAGATGTCCCTCTTGGGAGAGAGTGAGGGGGAGGCGTTTGGGCTGTTGAGACTCTACTATGGGAATATCTTGTCGAACGACGCGATCTTGAAAGCTATGAAGTTCGGCTTGGGGGACTTCTGAGCCGTAGTTCATGGCGATCCACATCCAACCTATGGCCAGTTCCGGTTCTAGGGGACAGATGGTGAAGAAGATGCTGAGGCGGCGATCTCGGTAGAGTTTCTCGAACCCGGCACACAGAGGGGTCGGCGCGTGATAGTTATAGGTCACCTGGGCCCCTTCTGCGGTTCCGTCAGGGTTGGGTTGCCAAATTTGTACATCTTTAATGAATAATCCCTGGTCATTCCAGTCAGTCTGATACTCGGGGACTTCTGTGTGGCGGCGATCGCCGAGTAAGCCATCATGGACGAAGGGGAAGTGGGAGACATCGAGGAAGTTCTCCATCACCCGCAGGGGACTGGCGCGAAAGCGATAGGCCCCACAAAGGAATTTACGGTAGTTCAGGTCACTCCATTCTGGGAAACTGGGGATGGTTTGGGGGTCTGCATCAGGGTTGAGGGATAGCCAGACTAAACCATAGCGAAGTTCGGCGGGGTAACCGGAGAGGGCCAGTTGGGGGGAGGGAGTCCATCCAGGGACAGCGGGAACCTCAACGCAGCGTCCTTGACTATTAAACACCAGTCCATGATAGGGACAACGGAGTCCTCCCTCTTCCACGGTTCCCCCGGAGAGACGAACCCCACGATGGGGACAGCGATCGTCCCAGGCCAGGATGCGATCGCCGCACCGCCAAATAACAAACTCCCGTTCGAGGAGTTTCACAGAACGGACTGTACCGGGTTCGATGGCTTCGGCGACGGGGTGCCAATCTCGATGAAGCATGATATTAGAAGCTATAGGTTAGGTCGATGCTGATCATCATAAACGGTTGGGTCGATAGGAAGAACCGACATAAACTCCGTTATTTGGATCGCGAATGGCATCGCGATCCGTTATACATCAACAAGTATTGGCACGAATAAACTATAAAAAATATGGGTAGCGAGCAAAATTTTCATGGGTAGAAACCCAGTTGCTTCCCTAGTCTTTGCCGCCTCACCTCAATCGGGTTAAGAAATCCCTGCTTTAGCTCGATATCAGGTTTGGGTTGCGGAAGAGGTTATAATGGGCAGTGCGCTCTCCGGTGTTTTTATGAGTCAGCAACCCACCGACAGTCCCCACAACCCGCATCTGCTTTCGACGCTCCGGACAGAGTCGGTCTGGGAGGAGATTGAGAGGATTGATGAACCCAGGCCGACGAAGGTGGATCTGATTAGTATTGATCCCAACTTTGATGTGGGGGCAGATTTTTCCATGAATGTGGCGATCTCCGAATCGGTTTATGAACGATGACTCCTCATCAAATTCTGAAATCCTCTTTGAAATCGTCACCCCTCTTGGCTTCCGGGTTCGCACAACTACCGAGTATTGGCAATTTATTGTCACCGTTAAGCATCCAGTCATGAGCAACCGCTTGACTGACGTACAAAATACATTAAGCGATCCAGACGAAGTTCGTCTTAGTACCACTGATGCTCAGGTTTACTTATTTTACCGTAATGATGGTACAAAACGTTGGGTCTGTGCTGTAACGAGACGCTTAAATGGAGAAGGATTTTTGATCACAGTCTATCGAACCAGTGCTATTAAGGAAGGAGAGCAATTATGGCAGAAGTAAAAGTATTCTATGACCGCACCGGCAATACACTTGTTGTCTGGTTTGGAAATCCTCAAGATGAGGTTGAAGCTGAAGAAACCGGCAATGAGGTGATTTTAATGAAGGATCAAGATGGGCAAGTGATTGGGTTTGAAAAGCTTAATTTTTTACCTCCTTCTGATCATCCCATACCCGTTGCCTTTGAAACAGTAGCACTCTAAGTTTGTAGTCATCGCTTTGGCAATCAGACTTTGCGGCTTTTATTGAAGACAAGACTCAAGAATTTTGGGGCAGAGAATTTGTATTTGAGGCGATTGACACATTTCTCCAGACGCAAGCCAAGGGTTATTTCATCCTAGAAGCCGATCCAGGAGTGGGCAAAAGTGCCTTGTTAGCGCGATATGTGCAGCAAACGGGATGTCTGGCTTATTTTAATATCCTGTCGGAAAACCGCACCAGTACCGAAGATTTCCTGAAAAGTATTTGCGCTCAACTGATTGAACGCTATGGGTTAGCCTATGAATTACCCCTGCATCCTGACAATATACAAAATGGCAATTTCTTGAGGAAGCTTTTGACCGAAGCAGCAGAAAAAACTGACCGGTTAGTGATTGCGGTGGATGCCTTAGATGAGGTGGATTTGAAAAGCCAAAATTCAGGAGAAAATGTCCTCTATCTGCCTGAGACGTTACCTAAAGGGGTTTATTTTATCCTGACCAAACGCCCAGAGTTTTTCCCGTTTGTTGTCTCCGCGCCGCAGCAGGAGTTTAATATGATGTCCCCTGACCATTATCAAGCCAATTTAGCAGATATCCGAGGCTTTATTGGCGATCGCAGCCAACGGGACTCTATCCAATGCTGGCTGGCGAAACAAGGGGTAACGGAGGCGGAATTTACTGAGGTTTTGGCGGAGAACAGCGAAACCAATTTTATGTATTTAAAGTATGTTCTCGATGATATTGAAAATGGCAAATATGCAGACTTAGATTTAGGTAATTTGCCCAAAGGTTTGCAGCAATATTATGAGCAACATTGGCAGCGCATGGGGATGGTGACGAAGCCGTTACCTCGGATGAAGCTGAAGATTATCTATTTATTGTCCAAAACCCGTAAGCCGGTGTCCTGCGATTTGTTGGCGGATTTTGCTGAGGAAGACCCGTTAATGGTACAGGAGGTTTTGGATGACTGGGAACAGTTTTTGCGCCATCGAATTATGGAAGATGAGGAAGTTTATAGTATTTATTATAAGAGTTTTCAGGACTTTTTATTTAATAAGAGGACAGTCCAAAAGGCGGGAATTTCTTTACGGGATATTGAACAGGCGATCGTTGATAATTTGTGGGAAGATTTATATGGAGAAGATGAGGGAAATGCCTAATGTATTGGCTTGGAGGAGGAAATCTCAGCGTAGCCAGCCTAGAGTCCGAATGGGTTAGATGTCCTTATCCCGCCCCCCAACCGAGGAAATTATGAACTTGTCCGACAATATTTAATGTTTTGCCCCGTACTCAGGCAAGTAAGACCATTTTGGCTTCAATCCCCAGCAATAACTTATGAACAACTTCAGCCAAAGACTCAACAAACTTTCCCCAGAAAAGCGACGCTATGCCCTGGATACCTTGCCCAGTCATCTCGCCAACACCGCGCAAACTGAGCGGCTACAGCAATTGCTGACGGATTTTGACTTTATCCAAGCAAAACTGGTGGAGTTGGGGGTGCAAGCCTTAATTGAAGATTACGATTTGGCGATGAGTTCGGATGTCTTGCTGAACCCGGAACAGACGGAAACCCTGCAATTAATCGCTGGGACATTGCGGCTATCGGTCCATGTTTTAGAATCGGATACAACTCAACTGGCGGGGCAACTTTGGGGGCGGTTGCTGTCTTTTGATAATCCAGAGATTGTCGCTTTACTAAAACAAGCAAAACAAGCCCAGGCAAAACCCTGGTTCCGTCCCCTAACTGCCAATCTCACCCCTCCCGGTGGGCCACTGATTCGCACCTTCGCTGGGCATAGTGACGAGGTAAATGCAGTAGCCATCACCCCGGACGGGAAACAAGCGGTTTCAGCATCGGGGGATACGACCCTGAAACTGTGGGATTTGGCTACGGGGTCGCAACTGGCTACCTTCATCGGGCATAGTAGCTGGGTCAATACAGTAGCCATCACCCCGGACGGCAAACAAGCGGTTTCGGCATCGGAGGATAACACCCTGAAACTGTGGGATTTGGCTACGGGGTTGGAACTGGCCACCTTCAGGGGGCATAGTGACTCAGTATGGGCAGTAGTAGCCATCACCCCCAACGGGAAACAAGCGGTTTCAGCATCGGAGGATAACACCCTGAAACTTTAGGATTTGGCTACGGGGGAAGTGTTAGTCACCTTTACCGGGGATGGTGCGATGGGTTCCTGTGCGGTTGCTGTTGATGGGGTGACGGTGGTGGTGGGGGATTGGTCGGGAGTGGTGCATTTTCTGCGGTCGGAGATGGATTCCCCTTTAATCTTGCCTTCTAACGGTTCGAAAAATTCTTTGAATTGACTATACCAGGGTTGATTCAAGCAAGGATTTCGGGTACTATTCAAAGAATGAGAACCATAGTTTCTCAGTAGAAGTTGAAAGCTCAGGGATTAGTTTTTTGACTTAGTGTAGAATTGAAGAGTACTGCCATCCTTCTCCGGCATAAATCTAAATAAGATTCATGCAGAATAATCACATTATTAACTCATGCAAATTGCAAAACTATCAAAAACAGGAAAAATTGTGATTCCTGTCGAAATGCGGAAAGCCTATGGCTTGGATGAAGAAACAGAAATAATCTTAACTGATACTGGTCAAGGGATTCTAATTCAACCCAAGCGTCCTTTCCCTCCCACAACGTTAGATGAAGTAGCCGGGTGTTTAAACTATCAAGGGCCTCCGAAATCCTTGGAGGATATGGAAACCGCAATTAGCAGAGGAATCCAGGAGCAATGGCATGATTGCGATTGATACAAACATCGTGGTTCGTTTTTTGACTCAAGACGATGAAAGTCAGTATAGAAAAACTTTGGAGGTTTTCAAAAATCCTGAAATTTTTATCCCAGATACTGTAATACTAGAAACCGAATGGGTTTTGAGGTTTGCGTATCGGTTTGAGCCTGTCCAGGTTTGTTCAGCCTTACGAAACCTTTTGGGGCTACAAAATGTTTACATAGCAAATCCCATGTCAGTTCATCAAGCTTTGGTATGGCATGAAAGCGGTTTGGATTTTGCTGATGCTTTTCATTTAGCACAAAGTCAAAATTGTGAGACGTTCTACACATTTGACGAAAAATTCATTAAAAAGGCAGCGAGTCTAACAAAGTGTCAAGTCCAAAAACCAGACGAAAGAAGCCAGTGAAACTGTAAGCATGAATGAAAAGAGGCAGGTTGATCAGCCCAACCCAGCCTCTCCAACCCGCCAACGCCGAACAACCGAACCGCCAACTCTCGGGAAACCCTCCCTTGGGGTCAAGCACCCAAACCACCTATCCTGGAAAGAAGACGATTCATCATCAAACGCAATCAACTATGACAGCTACCCAAGTCTCTGCCCGGGAACTCTTCCGCAACGCCTACAACAATCGCTATACCTGGGATGCCAACTTCCCCGGCTATACGGCAGATGTCACCTATGAAAAGGGCGATACCGTCGTCACCGGGAAAGCCAAAGTCGGCGCCGATATGAAAGCCGAAGTTCACGATGTCGAGGATGACACCGTCCAAAAAGCCATTCATGGCCAACTCTGGGAAACCGCCATCCACCGCGTGCGTCGCGAGTTTGAGTCGGTTCATGGTGATAACACCTTCAGCTACGGTGAGACGGACGACAGCGGGGCCGTGGGGATTAACATTGGTGGAAAAGGCGAGGGCGATCGCTACCAACTCCGAGATAACGAAGTCTGCATGGTTCACCGCCATATTCACGGCGTTGTCGTCACCATCCACACCCAAAGCAGCCACGACACTGGCGAAGGCTATCTCTCCCATCGCTACGATTCCGTCTATCACGATCCTAAAACTGGGGAACAGAAAGGCGTGAAAAGTGACTTTGAGGATGAATACACCCAAGTCGGCGATTACTGGATTCTCAGCAAACGCACCATCCATAGTGCTGATAGTGAGACACCGGAAGTCTTTACATTCAGCAATATCCAATTGTTGAACGCCTAATCTGGCCCCTAGCGCGCATCTGGGCGATCGCCCCTGGGGGGAAGCTGAAAACTTTCCCTCAGTGGCCCCAACGGTCGTCTAGAATGAAGGGGTTTGTGCCTGAGTGATTGCCATGACAACTCCAAACAATCGCGTTGTCCTCAAACTAGATGGAGATTTGGAGGATCATGGGTTTAAAGTCTTCCTAGAAATTGGGGTAGATGACCAATTACCTCAAGTCGAGATGATGGGCTATCTTCCCGCCAATCCTCCCCTGGCGCAACAGCTACAGCACCATTGGCAACAACACTATCCCGCCATTGGCGCTCCCTATATCCGTAACTTCTCTTCCCCAGATTCCCCTTCTACAGACAGTTCCGACCCCCAACCCCTCAGCAACTATCGTATTAAGCCGAAAGGCAGTTTCGCGAGTCACCACGAAGGCCGCTTCGTCGCCTGTCAACAATCGGCTCGACAAGTGGCACATCTGTTTCGTCAGTGGCTTCAGTCTCCCGAGTTTCATCGCCTCGATTTGTGTTTACGGGAAGAACTGAGTAAAACCGAAGAAATTGAGCTACTGATTCGTTGCGATCGCCCTGAAATCAAGAAACTCCCGTGGCATTTATGGAGTTTTTCTCAGAGTTACCAAAAAACAGAAGTCTCCTTCGGTTCGTTAGTCGCGTCCCCTCCCTATATTGCCAAACCTTCCCCCACCTCAACGGTCAAAATCCTGGCTATTTTAGGTCACGCTCAGGGAATTAACACCCAGTGCGATCGCCAATTTTTAGAAACCCTTCCCCAAGCTGAGGTCGAGTTTCTGGTTGAACCTTCACGTCATGATATCAACTGCAAACTCTGGCAAGACTCCTGGAATATTATCTTTTTTGCCGGTCATAGTGAAACCCAAAATGAAACCGGAAAAATCTATATCAATCCCCAAGAGGGACTCGAAATTTCCGACCTCAGCTATGGATTTCAAGAAGCCGTTAAACGGGGTTTAACCCTCGCTATTTTTAACTCCTGTGATGGTTTGGGATTAGTTCAGAAAATCGAAGATTGGCAAATTCCCATCGCCATCATTATGCGAGAATTAGTCCCCGATCAGGTGGCTCAAGCCTTTCTCAAATCCTTTCTCGCTCAATTCTCCCAAGGACAATCATTTCGCGAGTCCGTGCGGCAAGCGCGGGAGCAATTACAAGGCTTAGAAGGGCGGTTTCCTTGTGCCAGTTGGTTGCCGATGATTTATCAAAACTGCCCCAATTTATCACCCACCTGGCAGGGATTTATTGAGCCAAAATTAACACCCAAAAATCAACAGTTGAGAAGCCAAAAAACTGAGCCTTTGCCCATCTTACTGCCTTCTTTTCGCCCTCTTCTGAGTTGGCTAACTGTCCAATGTTCTCAACATCGTGTTCGCCTTTCCGTAATGCTCCTCGGTGTTATTGTCGGACAAGTTTGGCTCCGACCGAGTTTAGCAAATTATTTTCATCAAAAAGGCCAAGCAGAAATCGAAACCCCCTCAGGTGTTGAGCGTCCCTGGGTTGCCGCCAAACGCTGGTTTCGCTTAGCTTTATATCTCGATCCAGGTCACTCCGGCGCTCATGTAGATTTAGGCAATCTATACCAAGATATGAGTCAGAATGAGCGAGCCAAAAAACACTATAAAGAATCATTTTACTTATACAACGCTGTGGGCTGCAATAATCTCGGTCGCTTGCATATTTTGCAAAATGAATTTGAGGCTGCGAGCAACTATCTAAGGCAATGTCAGCGACTTCTCAAACGGAATCAACCTTGGACAGAATATGCCATTCTTAAAAATCGAGGCTGGGTAGCCTTAGAACAAGAATTATTCCCATTAGCCCAAAGCTATTTACAAGAAGCAATTGAGTTAAAACCCCAGGAAGGGGCCGCCCATTGCCTGATGGTAAAACTCATGGTAGAATCGCCGGATTTGGAAACCTCACAGTTTGCCGATCATGGCTGGACTTGTGTGGATAACATCCGCAACAACTTGCCGGAAGAAATCCGCTGGAAAACCCAGGTTCAACGTCTCTTAACAATGCGAGGAGTGGAGCGAGAATGAGTCGGAAATATCAAAGGTTTATCCGGGGGGGGATCTATGTAAGTGTCTATTTCACCCTAGGGGGGATCGCCAGTCTGGCCCCTCATCCGGTTCCCAGTCAAGCGGAAACCGCCGTCAGAGAGATATCACCGCTGTTCGTTACAGAATCCCGAGAGTTGGAGAATGAACCCCGACGACAGACTCCCTCTTGTGATCCCGGTGGCTGTCCCCGGCCGCTCATTAACCGCAATGTTCCCCATCTGATTACCCCTCGACAAACCCAAGTGGCGGGCGATCGCCTGGAGTTACGCTGGTATGAACCGGAGGATGTTGAGCAATATACGCTGATTCTACGCCGCCGTCGTGATGGAGAGGCCTGGCAAACTCGGGTTTCTGAACCTGGCTTCACCTATCAGGGGGAGTTGTTGCAACCGGGAACTCGGGTGGTGGTGACGGTGGACGCTCATAATGGGGAAGCGGTGGGAGAATCTCAGTTTGTGGTGATGAGTCAGGCCCAACAGGAGGCGTTGGATGAGCGTCTGCGGGCGGTTGAGGCGGCCAACTTAGGCTGGCTAGAGACGATATTGGCGAAGGTAGAGCTGTATGATCAGGTGCAAGCCTTTGCCAATAGTATTGATCTTCTCTCGGAGGCGATCGCCACGACTCCCGATGAACCCCAACTCTATTGTCGTCTGGCCGCCCTCTATCAACAGCACTACCCCGAATTAAGCCGTCTCAATGTCTACCAACCCTTGCAGGAAGCGGCTGAAGATCTTGGAGTCACCTGTGAGTCAGGATGGGATAATGGGGAATTGACCCTCACTTCCAATGACCAATAAGGACAAAGGGGGCCCAGAAATAGGGATGACTGTAAACCTGGCCGAACTCACCACGGATCATGGCAATTTGAGCCTGGCGCAAGGCCTCTGCTTTGTTAATATCGAGACGGTCATTTTGTGCCTCTTTTAAGCCTTGATAAAACCGTTGCATCATTAAGGCCGTGGACTGGTCATCGACCGTCCAAAAACTGCCAATAATCGTGCGAACCCCCGCCCGAGCTGCCATTCCCGCCATCCCTAATAGAGCGCGATCGCTCTCTCGGGCCGTCTCGCAAGCACTTAAGACTAATAAGTCAATGTCATTGCGTCGGGTTCGATCCTGGACATTGAGGATATCCGCCAGTTGACGAATTCCCAGAGGGCGATCGGCTAAAATAAAGGTATCTTCGGCAAAGTTACTAAAGCGTCCATGACTCGCAATATGAACCAGGGGATAGTTCAACGAGCGAATCTCTTGCTCTAAGGCTTCAATGGTAAAATCTTTGTCAAATAAGAGTTTACTGGGGATTAAATCGCCAATTACCCGCAGTTCTTGTTCCACAAAATGGAGATTGAGATGACTCACTTCATCCAGAGGAAGCCAAGACAGGGAGGAGGACATCTCGTCAAGGGAATCGCCCAGGGTCTCAAAGTTTTGGCGGCCGGCGGCGATCGCCCGCAGTTGGGGAACCGCTAAGCCACGAGGTTCAAGGAGTTCGAGGCTGGGGGCGATCGCAATGGGATAGGACTCAATCAGATACTGTTGGCCATCGTACAATGCCGCAATGGGAATCTGGCGGATTTTGCCATAGAGTACAAACACCAGTTGCTGGGGCTGTAGGGCCTCTAAATCGGCTTCAATTGGAGTGATTAAAGCGCGATAGAGGCGAGTTAAAGACTCCTGATAGTCGAAGTTCGTCTGGAGACTCAACTGAAGAGAATCTAAAAACGTTGCAATGTCTTCCGGGAACTCCACTCGCTGACGGTTTAGGGTTCCATCGCTCTCTTCCAGGATGAGTTCAAAGCGTTCTGGGAAGGTAAAAATATGGATGACAGCGGTATCGGGGTAATCCCGTAAATCCTGCGATCGCACCTCCAGACAAGCCAAGCCAAAAAAGTCATTGATTTCCGCCACTTGCAACGCATCCATCACCTCAATGGCTTTTTCTAAATTCCCTTGGGTCATCGAGTCGATCGCAAACAGCCGTTGCGCATACTCTTGATAGAGTGGGGCCACCTGATTTTGCAGGGAAAAACGCCAAGTCCCATCGTCGGTCATCACCTTGGCCTCTAACCGCTTCAGACTCTCAAAGGCCCGGTCATAGGCGGCGAGAGACTCCAACCCCTGGGCCGTTTGCAGGCGAGCGAGTTGCCAATACCCGCGATAGAGTAACTCATCAGCCCCCAACGCCTCCGCTCGGGCGATCGCCCTCTCACTATACTCTTGAGCCTCAGAGAGTCTTCCCTGCACCTGAGCCAACCGACCCCAGGCCCCCCAAACATAAGACGCGGCCCGGTCATCTCCGAGCTGTTCCGCCTCCTGCTGGGCCTGCTGTAATAGTCCTTCCACCGTTTGAAGAGGAATCCCCCAATCGGGGAGATGAGGGGAGTCTTGGGGGCGATCGCAAGCCAACAACACACAGGCGAGACTGACTCGGTGATACACCCGTTGGCGACTGAGGGGAAGCTGCTCTAGTTGTGGGGGAATCGTAGCCAGGAGGGTTTGCACCGTTTCCAAGGCCTGGGGATCAGGATTGGGATTATCCCCCCTGAGATCCAAATCCACCCATAAGAGAAGTTCATTCAGTTGCGATCGCAGTCGTTGTTCCGGAGTTTGTCCCGAGGTGCGACGATAATACTCTAAACTCCGAGTCCGAGCCTCGCGGAACGGGGTTTGAAACATCCCCAATTGCTGATAGCGTCTGGCTCTAGCACCATAGAGATTGCCCAAATCCAAAGCCAAACTGGGGCCGACCCCCTCCGCCTGAGCCAGCAAGCGATCCTCCGCTTGACGTAGAACTCCCTCGGCGGCGTCTAAGTCCCCCAGGGCCTGCAACACCGTCCCCAAACTTTGTAAAACAGGAATTTGTAGGTGTGGCGGAGTTCCCAGAGTCATCTGAGCGAGCCAATCCTGAATTTGGGCCGGGGATTGACCCTGTAAACGTTGACAGGAGGAGATGGGCGATTGCGGTTCCCGCACGCTTGGCGATCGCCCCAATAGGGAGAGTAACGTATCACAGGCTCGAACCGTAAATCCCAACTCCTGCAAGGCTTGAGCCTGGTTCAACAGTCCCCCCGTCACCCCCTCCTCATAGCTTAACTGACGATAATAGTCTGTAGCCCGTCGCCAACTCTCATAGGCCAAGTCCGGCTGTCCCAGGGCCAACTGAACCTGACCTCGGGTAGTGAGAATCGCCGCCAGGATGCGTTGTTGAGTGGGATTGAGGGACGTGGTGTCCTGCTGAGGGTCTAGCAGTTGCCAACTCCGTTCAATGGCTGCGCGTGCCTGTTGCCAGTCCCCCTGTTTTTGTTGCGTCAGTGCCTGATAATTGTACGCCAGAGCGCGGTTGGCCGCAGAAATGTCTTCGGAGTCCAAAAGGAGGGTTAAGCTCTCTAAGGCAGCGTCATAGGCTTGATTTTGATAGTGCGATCGCCACTGTTCAAAGACCATTTGCGGGGAGTGAGGCTGGGGGGTTCCCAATCCCACCCTCCCCAGAAGCAGCACCAGTAGCAGAGTTAGTCCCAGCCATCTCAAACGGCGGCGAACCCGTGCGGGCCGTCTCCTCAAACGAAGACGGCTCAAAATCGAGGAGGCGATGAACATAGTAGAGACGCATTCCCGACGAAGCCCTTATAGGGGACAAATCTCGATGATCTTACCCGAGTCAAGGGCGTTCCTCAATCGCCCTCAAGGTCTCGTAAACGCGCTTCAAGTTCCCGAAGCCGAGCTTCAGCGGACTCGGCCCGCTGACGTTGCTGTTCGGCTTCCTGACGTTGCTGTTGCGCTTCCTGACGTTGCTGTTCGGCTTCCTGACGTTGCTGTTGCGCTTCCTGACGTTGCTGTTCGGCTTCCTGACGTTGTTGTTCAGCCTGTTTAGCTAACTCCGTTGGCGTTAAAAACCGCTGACCATCAGGACGATAAATGGTGAACTGGTCTGAGCGAAGTTCAAAGCGAATCCCGAGTCGGGGACTTGTCCAATCTTCTGGATGCTCAATCACCTCCAGGATTCCCGCCTCATTCCGTCGCCAGCCATTAAAATCGAGGCGATCGGGGTCAAAGATATAATACTCCTCCACCCCATAGCGATCGTAAAACTGTTGTTTCTTAGCCATTTCCTTGAGGCGATTTCCCGGAGATAGCACCTCAAACACCACCTGGGGAGCAATACCGCCTTCTTCCCATTGCCTATAAGAGCCGCGATCGCCCTTCGGCCGTCCAATCGCCACCATCACATCGGGAGCTTGACGGAGTTTATTATTGCCTTCCTCAGGATACCAGAGTAAATCCCCAGCCACGAAGACATCGGGGTTGTCATCAAAGAGAATCTCCAAATTCTCCTTAATGACCACGATCCAACGAAACTGGCGCGTATTATCCGACATAGGATTTCCGTCACAATCGGGGTAAATGACTGTTTTTGGCTGAGGTGTAGTTACCATGGTTTTGACTCTCAAGTGGTGATTTGCGAGCAACAAACCCGTCCGTCTCTAGGGAGCGGGGTCTGAGGGTCAACTCTCCAACAATTGCAACTTATAGAGACCCGCGTAGAGTCCATTTTGCTGCAACAGTTCCTCATGACTCCCTGATTCTACCAATTCGCCCCGTTTCAAGACCAGGATGCGATCGACATTACGAATCGTCGAGAGACGGTGAGCGATGATAATCGCCGTCCGTCTTTCCAAAAGTCGATCTAACGCCTCCTGAATCCAGGCTTCGGTTTTCACATCTAAATTGGCGGTTGCTTCATCCAAGACCATAATTTTCGGGTTACGCACCGCCACCCGTGCGAAAGCCAATAACTGTTTTTCTCCCCCTGAGAGGTTGGTTCCCCGCTCCCGCAGTTGGGTGTTATAGCCTTCGGGGAGTTGTTCAATAAACTGAGAAACATTGGTTTGTTCGGCGGCGGCTTGAATCGTCTCAAAGTCGTAATGTTCTCCTAACGCGATATTGCTTTTCACATCCCCGGCGAAAACAAAACCATCTTGGAGAATTACCCCCACATGTTGACGCAGTTCCGCCTGACGTAAATCTCGCACATCAATTCCATCGATGAGGATGCGACCCTGTTGGGGTTCGTAGAGACGACAGAGGAGACGAATCATGGAGCTTTTCCCGGCTCCCGTGGGGCCAACAATTGCCACTTTTTCGCCGCGATGAATGGTGAAGTTGAGATTATGCAAAACATATTCATCGGGTTTGTAGCCGAAGCTGACATTCTCGAAGCGGATTTCGCCACTATGGCCCGGTTCAATGGAGCGCGTGTCAATCCCAGCTGGATCTTGAATATCAATGGGTTCATCGAGGAGGTCACTAATCCGTTCAACGGCGGTAAACCCCGATTGTAGGGAAGTGAATTTATCGGCAAATTGGCGTAAGGGGTCAAAGAGACGTTGCGCAAATAAGATAAACGAAGCCAAGAGTCCGAAGTTCATCTCCCCTTCAATCACCCGCAATCCTCCGAGCCAAAGTACACCGGCGATCGCAATCAGGGACACCCATTCCAGGGTCGCCGAGACAGCGGAATCATGAAAAATGGTGCGATCGACGGCGGAGATATAGTCCTGGTTAATGCTGCGGAAGGCTTCGGCGTTGTAGCGTTCCCGGCGAAACAATTGCACGATATTGATTCCAACGATGTTTTCCTGAAAGTTGGAATTGAGGCGGGAGAGTTCCTCACGAGCGCGATAGTTAGCTTTGCGGAACTGTTGTTGGAAGTAAATCACGATCGCCGCTGTGGGGATAAGCATCAACAGCAGCATCAGGGCCAGTTCCCACTGAACGGTGAACATGACCAAGATGAGAACGAGGATGGTGGCTAAGTCACTGACAATCCCGATCGCCCCCGTGGAGAAGACATCCCCTAAAGCATCCACGTCACTGGTGAGGCGAGTGATGAGTCGTCCGACGGGAGTGCGATCGAAGAAACTCGACGAGAGGGAGGTCACCCGTTCAAACAGGTCATTGCGAATCTGCATGGTCATCCGCTGACCCACTTTTTGCACCAGAAAGCCTTGAATCCCATCCAGGATGGCTCGAACCACCATGGTGAAGAGGAGTAACGTGACTAAGAGGGTGATTCCTTGGGAGAGGGTCAGTCCCTCCAGGAAGAAATAAGTAGGTTCTTGGCGAATGAAGGAGATGGTTTGTCCCACCAGAACCGGTTGGACGGAACCGGCTAAGGCCAGGGGAGGTAAGAGGGCTAGAACAATCCAGAGGAGTTTTTGATTGCGTTTGGCGTAGGGAGTCAGGCGTAGAAATAGCCGCCAGTCATTGACTTTGGGTCTAGCTTTAGGGCGATCGAGGGGAGTTACGGTCATGGGAGCGTTATAGGGTCACGGGATGTTTACGTTTCTTCATTATCGCGATCGCCACCCAATTCGCGCAAACGAGCCTCCAATTCCCGGACTCGTTCCTCCGCCGCCTCCGCTCGTTGACGCTGGCTTTCAGACTGTTTCGCTAATTCCGTCGGGGTGAGAAACCGATCGCCATTGGGATGATAGATCGTGAACTGCTCATCCTGGAGTTCAAAGCGGATTCCCAAACGGGGACTTTGCCAATTTTCGGGCTGTTCAATCACGCCGAGGGTTCCATCGGGATTCCGTAGCCAGCCGTGGAAGTCGAGGCGATCGGGGTCAAAGATGTAATACTCCTCGACCCCGTACTGGTCATAGAACTTAAGTTTTTTGGCCATCTCCTTGAGGCGATTTCCGGGGGAGAGGATTTCAAAGACCACTTGCGGCGAGATATTGTTTTCCTCCCATTGTCGATAGGACCCGCGATCGCCCTTCGGTCGTCCAAAGGCCACCATCACATCAGGTGCTTGGCGTATCCGGTTGTTCCCTTCCTGGGGATACCAGAGGAGATCCCCAGCTATAAAGACATCAGGATTGTCAGCAAAGAGAATTTCCAGATTTTCCTTGATGACGACAATCCAACGAAACTGCTTGGTATTGTCGGACATGGGATTTCCGTCACAGTCGGGGTAAATAACGCGGGTCTTGTCTTGGGCAATGGTCATGGCACTGGGTCATCCTATGAGATGAGGCTCTGTGATGAGACACCTTGGTTCAAGGATAGCATTAGGGATAAGGGAGTTTCCCAACCCACAAGTCCCGAGATGCTTGTATCATAGGTTCTATCCAAGGTCACAACCAGGGTTGTGGTGTGTCGTTCCCGATGCCTCTCGCCACATCTGCCGCAATGGCGATAACCTCGAACCACTCCTCATCGAGAATATCGAGAACACCGTTCAAGAACTGCGACTCACTCAACTCGCTCGGGCGATCGCCCGGCAATCCGTTTAAACGTTCTCATATCGAAGACGATGCTGAAAACTCTGACCCTAAAAGGTTTTCGTTGCTTTAAACACTTTGAACTCACGCAATTGGGTCGAGTTAATTTAATTGTTGGCGAAAATAATAGTGGTAAAACCTCAATTTTAGAAGCGATAAACCTCCTGACGACTGGCTCTAAGTTTGATGCCTTGACAAGGTCAATGTTGAATCGGGGCGAAGTCCTGGTTAATAATGACTCAACTCGCGATGACGAACTCGATATTTGTCATTTATTCACAGGACATCAACTTGATATTGGTTGCCATTTTAACCTAATAGCTTACGAGGATGACAAGCAGCACATTTTTAAGGCAAAAATCAAAGAAAATGGCTCCGAAAACGTCAATACATTTCCATGCGAACCTGAATGGGGGCTTGACATTTGCTGGTCAAGTCCTCAAGAACAGAAGTTAAAAATTCCTTTATCACCCCAGAATGGGCTACCCTTAAACTCTCTTCCAAGACATCAATCTTATTTGACCAACAATAGCCGAAAAACTCAATTTATTAAAACATCGTCCTTAACCAGCCAGGCGATGATGGCGTTATTTGACAAGGTCGTTTTAACTCCAGAAGAAACTCTCTTAACAGAAGCTCTCCGAACCATTGAACCGAGTCTCGAACGTATCGCTTCTGTTTCCTCCGAAAAACTCATCTCTGAGTCGGGTTTATCCCGTCAAGGTTTTGTCGTTCGACTCTCAGACTTAGACCAACGGATTCCCATCGGGAGTCTCGGGGATGGAATGTGGAGAATGTTGGGGTTAACCTTAGCTATTGCCAATGCCAAAGATGGTATTTTGTTGATTGATGAAATTGATACAGGACTTCACTTTAGCACAATGTCGGATATGTGGCGACTTATTTGGGATGCAGCTAAACGGCTGAATGTTCAAGTATTTGCAACAACTCATAATAGTGATTGTTGGCAAAGTTTGGCGGCGATCGCCAATTCTGAACATCCCAGTTCCGACGGAATTACGATTCAACGGATTGAAAAAGATAAACCCCAGAGTGTTTTATTTACAGAGCGTCAAGTGGCGATCGCCGTTGAACGAGGAATTGAGGTTCGTTAGAAGATGACTGGTCGTTTTGATAAGGTTTTATTTAAAGTTCATGGCATAGATAACCGTAATTGAATCCACCCAGGAGGGGATGACTGTTTGCCCTTACCTAATATCTACTGCATGAGTAATCTTTTACAAAAAAATGTATTAGAACTCAACAATAGAATTGGATTTGTTAGATGTAGGTTGGCACTGAGACACTTTAGCCTCTGCCAGTTTCATCCAATGTTCTAGTGCCTGTTTCCGCTTTTTTCTCAAAGTTTCATCAAAATAAGCATCAAACACAGTTTTAACAACGTGTAAACTTTCTTCAGGATACGCTTTTCCAGCGAGTAAGTCGAGATGCTGTTCTGTAATTAATCGAGGAACGTTAGGATGTTGGATAACTGGTAGTGATTGCCATCCTAAAGCAGATAAAGCTGATGAACGATGCTGTGCACTTCCTATCACGCAAAGAAATTCTTTTCTTTTAACTAAAAACTGCACTCGAATGGGTGTATCTCCATACCGAGATATGTTGTATCCGCGATTTTGAATAGAATTAAAAACATTCCTTAGACGTTTTTTTTCTAAGCTTAATTTTTCGAGTGTTACTGGACCATTATGTTGATGCCCATGCTCAATACCTAATCCTTTTTCACCCTTTTTAGATTGGCCATCTATATAGCTCATACTATTTATAGTATAAGACCAGGGTGCTTTAAGTGGTTCTGGATTTGGAACAAAGTTCGATTTTTTATTACCATAACTTAGGGTGATAGCTTCTAAAAAATTATCAGGACAATGATGATTATAAAACTCATCCAGACTTTCTTCCAATCTATAAAAATTAACAAATGGGCTTTCTCCAGGACAGCATCTCCAACCGTGACCCCAGATGCATTTTTCTCTAGGAACCATGAATCCAAGCTCATTCCAATTACTAGCCATAGTTAGGTATGCAACATCTTTAAAATCAATTGGATTTCTATTTTTATAAGATTGTCTATCTCTATAGCCTCTTGCCTTTAACATCTGCTCTCTCATACGAACAAACTGTTCAGGATTGACCGGCTTCAACATGACATAAATCCAAAGACAACTAAAGCGTATGAAGACTATCAAGAGCGAACCTAAAAAAGTAGGCACCCCAATCCTGTGGACTAGGTTGGTAAACTTAGATAAATCTAAGTCTAACGATCGTAGAAACTCTTGATTAAGAGCAAATAACCTCTCTTATCCAGAAAAACAATACTATCCTCAAAGGATAATATCGAATATCGAAGACCACAACTGCTAGTTTTTTGCTTATATGAGTTTAATAGCTCTTCAAGAAAAAACTAATCTAGTCTAGAATATTCAATTGATAATGTCAACCCCTAAAATAAATTATTTGCGGCGAGCCAAAACAAACACTGCTACACTGATAAAAACCTAAACAGCTGTTGACGTTTGTATCCAAGGTAACCGTTATGGTTGTGGTGCGTCGTTCCTTCCTACTCTTAGCCAGTCTAGGGTTGATCCTCAGCCTAAGCCTCGGCTGCCGCTCCCCCTGGACCCTACAACAGGGCCAGATAAACCGGCCACCTCCACTTCCCCAACATCCACAGATTGAAGCCTACTTCAACCAAAACCCCGCTCACCACTACACCGATCCCTATCGCAACATCTCCCGCGACGGCGATAACCTCGAACAACTCCTCATCGAGAACATCGAAAACGCCCAAGAACGCATCGATATCGCCATTCAAGAACTGCGACTCCCCAAACTTGCTCAGGCGATCGCCCGCCAACATCAAGCCGGAATCCCCGTCCGCCTGATCCTAGAACATGACTATAATCGCCCCTGGAGCGACTATAGCCCCGAAGAAATTCGGCAATTCGACGATCGCCAACGCTCCCGCTACGAGGAAGCCAAACGCTTGATTGATCGCAACAACGACGGCGTGATGAGTCCCGAAGAAATCGCCGAAAATGACGCACTCGTCGTCCTACGCAACGCCCAAGTTCCCACTCTCGATGATACCGCCGACGGCTCCCAGGGCAGCGGTCTCATGCACCACAAATTTGTCCTCATTGATAACAACATCCTCATCACGGGTTCGGCTAACTTCACCCTCTCAGGAATCCATGGCGATATGGGAGAACCCGCCAGTCGGGGAAATCCTAATCATCTGCTACGCCTAGACAATCCCCAACTGGTGAGTGTATTTCGCGAAGAATTTGAGTTTATGTGGGGAGGCGGCCCCGAGGGAACCCTTCAGAGTCGCTTTGGCTTACGAAAACCCCATCGTCCCCTCCGCAGTTTCACCGTCGGCGATACCCTCGTCTCGGTGAAATTTTCCCCCACCTCAACCACCCTTCCCTGGGAACAAAGTACCAATGGGGAAATCGCCGCCGCTCTCAATACCGCTCAACATCAGGTTGATTTAGCCCTCTTTGTTTTCTCCGCTCAAGAGATTACCAATCAACTTATTGAACGCCACCAGGCGGGGGTAGAGGTTCGGGCCTTAATTGCCCGAAGCTTTGCCTTTCGTCACTACTCCGAAGGCCTGGATATGTTAGGAGTGGCTCTCGCTGATGACCAATGTCGCTATGAGGTGGATAATCAACCCTGGGACCCCCCCATTTCTAGCGTGGGTGTGGCTCAACTTCCCCCAGGCGATATCTTACATCATAAGTTTGCCCTCATTGATGATTCCTTGGTCATTACCGGCTCTCACAACTGGTCAAATGCTGCCAACGTCAGCAACGATGAAGCCGTGTTAATGATTCAAAATCAGACCGTGGCGGCTCATTTTCGCCAGGAATTTGACCGTCTTTATCGAACCGCAGATTTAGGGCTTCCCTCCCATATTGCCCAGCGCATTCGTCAACGAGAAGCGGACTGTCCAACGAAGATTCACCGCAGTAGTGAGATTCCTGAGGCGGTCGATTTGAATACCGCTAGTTTGGAGGAGTTGACAACCCTTCCCAGAATTGGTGAGGTGTTAGGACAACGGATTATTGAGTCCCGTCCCTTTAATACTATTGAGGATGTCATGCGTGTCCGAGGAATCGGCGAGAAAACTCTCGAAGGTTGGGGCGATCGCGCTCATGTATCTGAGTCTCCGAGTAACTAACGCCTTCAGCTAACCCTCGTCGTTTTGGGCGAAGAAACCGGTTCTTGCAACCGGTTTTGAACCACTTCAATGGTGCGATCGCTCCAGGCCATCATGCCATGCAACAGCACCGGAACCTGAATCACCTCGCCTACGGGTAAACAGCAATGTTGCGAAGGAACAATAATGAAATCCCAAAGAGTCCAGATGCTGGTGATATCCAGATCAAGGTGTTCTAAGTCTTGATTTAAATCCTTCAGTAACCGACTCCCCGGACGCATTTCTAACCCTGTGCGTCGGGGAAAACCATAGGCAAGCCAAGTTCCTAAATGGGGGGAGGCGATGGTAATAAAACGCCGTACCCGTTGAGCGCCATTGAGCCGTTGTAAGTAATAGCGGCTGACAATTCCCCCCATACTCAATCCCACTAAATCAAACTCAGTTTCTGCGGGGATATTCTGCTCAATAAATTTCGCCAGTTGTTGGGCCAGGTCAGCGAGTCCCAACGCACCCCAACGATGAAACAAATCTGGACTATAGACGATGTAACCTTCATTCTCTAGGCTTTTCTTCATTTTAGAGAAGACTTTAGATTGGCGAAAAATGCCGTGAACCAACACAACAATTTTCGCAGAAGAAGGCACAGAAGACGGTTGAACGGGTGATACAGACATGGTTCTATTTTGACGTGATGGCAATGAAGAATACTATCCTCACTTTGCAAGGATAGAAGATGTTATTTTTGAGGGTAAAGATAACATCAAGAGAACAAAAATGACTGCACATAAAAAGCCAAACTTGCACTCCCCACTGGAACCGTTAAATTATCCAACCCGAGGGTTGAAAAGGATTCTAGCAGAGTAGCTATGGCAGCTACTAACAAAGATACTAGAATAAGCTCGCTCCAGGGGGCCCCTGAGGCCAGTAAAACAAACTGGCTAATAAGATAACTAATGCCAAACATAGCCGCAGTTCCCTCCAGGCTTTTCTTCATCCCCAAGACACGATAGGGATGTTTGCCAAACCGCATCCCCACCAACGCCGCACAGCCATCGCCCCAGGTCATAATCAGGATACCCAAGGCCGTATAGTAGGGGGCGGACTCCCAGAAGGCCGCAATCAAAACGCCAATACTGACGGCGTAAAAGAAGGTTCCTAGACTTTGACGGCCAATACTGTTAACCCCTGGAAGCAGGGGAAGCCAGTAGGAGAGTAAAGCCACCAACCCCGCTAGGAACGCTGCTGCAATCCCAATCCAAGCGGGAACCCCCAATCCCCAGGCGATGAGGATGACGTTCCCGGTGCCAATATGGACAATCTTGCGGCTAAACTCCGGGTTAAGATGACGATAGCGATAGAGAGCTTCGGCACTGGCGAGAACCACTCCTAACCAGACCACTACCAAACCACTAGAGAACCACAGCGGTGTGGTGGTGGGGACAAGACCGAACTCTAACATGGCATCTGAGACAAGAGGTTGGGAGGACAGGATTGCAAAAAAACGTTGAAATTTCCCTCATCCTATCAAGGATTGTCGATCGCCCCCTCGAATCGAGCCACGGGCGATCGCCCCCCACCCTACAACTGTTCCTGTCAAATCTACCAGAGTTTCCCTGATGCTGAGTGCGATCGCCAAACAAACAGCTTTAACCCTAATTCGGGCCTATCGTCTCCTGATTTCTCCCTGGACGTTGCCCTCCTGTCGCTTTCAACCCACTTGTTCGACTTACGCCGTCGAGGCGATCGAACGCTTTGGTCCCTGGCGAGGGGGAGTCTTGGCCCTGCGTCGGATTTTACGCTGTCACCCCTTTCATCCTGGTGGCTATGATCCCGTCCCTCCCGACCCCTCAGCCCCCCCTTCAGAAGACTCCTAGCCGCCGCTACGGGAATGACTCCAAACCCAAAGCCTCGTCCCCAAACTTGCTATGCTAAGTTTTATGACGGTTTGGGGGGGTATTTGAAGCGGCCTTCCCCAACCCCCATGAGAGAACACGTTACTGTCAAATATCGAGGAGAACCCCAATGGACTTCATTCCTGAGTCAATTAAACCCTGGCTAAACTTCATTCACCCCTTACTGATGTGGGGAATGTTGGCGATCGCCATTTACGCCCTGTACACGGGACTTAAAGTCCGTAAACTGCGCTCTGCGACCGGCGAAGAGAAAAAAGAGCTAGCGCAAGGAGATTTTCGTAGCAAACACTTCAAAATTGGCTCTTTGCTCTTGGTTGGTGTCGTTCTCGGCACCATTGGTGGGATGTCCGTCACCTACATCAACAACGGTAAACTGTTTGTTGGGCCCCACCTGTTAGTCGGCTTGAGCATGATGGGACTGGTGGCCCTGTCCGCCTCCCTGGCCCCCCTCATGCAACGAGGCAAGGACTGGGCCCGTTACAGCCATATTAGTCTGAACGTTGCTGTGGTCGGTTTGTTTGCCTGGCAAGCTGTCACCGGCGTCAACATTTTGCAACGGATTCTAGAAAACTTCTAACTCCCCTCAAAACAACAATTCGCTAGGCCACCCCAGAGGCAACCTAGCGAATTGTTCTTGACAATTACTCGATTCCGTGGTAAGCGAGGGTTTGATGGATGGCGTGAATCCGACGCAACTGGTCATAGCGTAACCACTCCCAGTTATTACGGAAGCCGCCGGCCTCCAAACGTCCTGTCGCCGGGTTGAAGTAACTATAGGCCCGAGCTTCCAGGATGGCATCGATTCCCGTTGCCCCTCGGGCTTTAGCCTCTTGTAAGTTGGCCAGATAATGCTGAGCCGCCAGAGGTGCTTGGTTCGCTAAATCTAAGCCAGCCACAAACTCCAACACCGACAACTCCATATTATGAGCCGCCGCATACTCTTCAAGGGCCGCACTATATTGATAAATCCGTCGCAGTTGTAGTAAATCCGCCTCTTCCGGGGTTCTAGCACCATGCTGGTAACTAAACGTTCCCATATTGTGCTTACCATTACCCGGATCTCGGTGGCCCCAATAGCCGGTTGTTTTGCCCCCTTCCACCGTGCGGGTTCCTTCCGCTAAACCGATGGCGATGGTTCCTGGGGAGTAGGAGTCTGCAAAGAGTTGCTGCATCAATCCAGGGCGAACCAGAGGAGAGTAAATCGCCTCGCCGGAGCCATTGAAGCGAACATCCATCTCGCCGAGAGAGCCTTGAGAACTCATGGCGATGGGGGCAAAACCACCACTTTTCACCATGGACTTATACAGCAACACGGCTACATCGGCCCGAGTGGCCGAGAAGTGAGGATAGAGGGCCATCTCCTCTAGTTCTTCCTCCTCATCCTCCTCCTCATGATGCAGGATAATAATTTCATGGCCCACAATGGCTTTTAGAGCGTTGTGAGCCGTTTCCGGGACGCGATCGAGGTCCGTGAAGCTTAAAACCGTATTCGCCTCCAACTCCTCGGTTAACTCCAAATCAAAGTGAGTCGCCAGGGCCACCAGGGCTTCCAAGCGAGACACCACCGGCTCGACGTCTTTCTCAACGGACTTACCCGTGAGCCGTTTGCCAAAATGCTCCAGATGAATCTCCTTCCCAGTCGCCTTAGCTGCTTGAGCCTCTTCCTCAAGACTAGAATCCTCTAAGGCCTCCTCTGAGGACTCTTTAAGGGAGGGGTTCATCGTCTCCCGGATTTCTAAACTTTTATCTAACCAAGCTCGTAACTCAGCCTCTGTGAGGGGGTCATCTGGATTAAACTTCTCATCCTCCGCCGCTGGAATAATCCCTTGGCGGGCCAGGGCTTCAATAAAGGGTCGTTCGTAGCGATCGCCCAAATCCGCAAACTCAACCGACTCAGGCAAGTCAGGAATATCAATATTATTCCCTAAAATGGGAGCCGGGCCATCCGGGGACTCCGGTGCACAGACGAGCATTCCACCGGCCCGTCCACTTTCAGCGGGACTCAATGCAACGACATTACAGTTGTCGGGAAGTTGAATCCCCACCGACGCGGCCATGACTGCCTCCGCACTCGGAACAGCGGCAGCCAATGCGATCAGTGCAACAGGGGGAAACTTCATAGCCTTAAGCAATCCTCTCGTGAGATAGTTCGGGGTCAGGTGCAATCGATAATCTGTCTTTGTCCTTCAAGACTTTAGCGCAAACTTCGGGAGAATTGGCGATCGCCCTCATGAATCCTAGCAGTCCTGAGGGAGCGATCGCCCCAGTTTCTCGAACAACTGATTAAACTAGAGACAGTTGACTCATCGCAACCCAAACAAAGTTCCCAACAGTCGGCTATCATTTCCCTAAGCGAACCACTCTTGTTTCTCAAGACCCATCACTCCCCATCATGAAGCGTAGCAGAGCCACCAGTAAAGCCAAGTCCGCCTTGAACTATACCCTCCTAGCCATCATTGGCGGCGTCTTCATCCTCGGGATAGGGATTGGAATCGCCTTCAGTTCCACCACCACCGTCAACGCCCAAAACGTCGCCTCCCGAGAAGTTCTCGATCGCAGCGTTGCCAACCCGGAACTGTGCGTGCAATATGGTGCCAGTGCCATGGTTGTAGAAAGCTACGCCTACATCACCCTCAACCCCTTCAACGTTTACGTCTCCCAGCCCCGAATGCACCCCGGCTGCGTCATCCGCAACACCAACTGGTCAATTCTCGAACGGATGAATGTAGTCTCCTCCGGCGAAGTCCGCAACTGTCGCAACCGCCTCAACACCTTCGGCTTCATGGGAGATATCAACGACAATCCCACCGTTCAATGTATCTATCAAAACCAAGCCGAGGATAACAACTTCCTCCGACAACCCGGAAACGGAGTTACCAACAAAGCCCCAGAATCGAATCGTTTTTAGAAGAGCAAGCAAGAGGCAAAAGGCAAAAGGCAAGAGAGGAAGAAAAGGCAGTAGGCAGGCTTTCTCCTCAACCTCTGTGTCCTCTGTGACTCTGTGGTTCCCGACTCCCCAGGCCGACCACAAGGGTACGCCCCTACATCTTGCCTCTTGCCTTCTCAAACCAACAAAGACGCGCCATAACAGCGCGTCTGAGAGAGTCTATCTGGGGAATTTAGGAACCCAAGCCCGAGTTCCTTAAGAACGGAGAGGGAGGGATTCGAACCCTCGGTACGGAGTTCACCGTACAACAGATTAGCAATCTGCCGCTTTCGACCACTCAGCCACCTCTCCAGGTGTCACAGAAAAACATCATAGCATATCTGTTTGACATTGCAAGCCTGGCCCCAGAATTTTTTTCTCAGCCCTGACTTAAGCCTCGCATCGCCTCAGCTACCTGTCCCGATACAAAGGGGAGTAAGGCGTCGGACTGACTCTGGGCCGGTCCCTCGCTGAAGACCACCAACAGATAGGGATTGGCATCCGGGAGTTCAATATACGCTGCATCATGGCGCACCTGACTGGTTAGGCCCGCCTTCGACCAAACCCCCGTATCCAACGGTAACCCCTGGCCCAGAAAGCCCGTGACCTGATTTTCTGGGTCAGCCGCCAACGCCGCTGGGTCGAGATTGCGTTTCATCAACGCCATCATCTGCTGCGATCGCCCCGACGACACCGCCACCCCACCAACAATACTATGCACCAACCTAGCCGTGGCATTGGTGGTCAGCATATTGCGGTTGTCCATCATCGTCCCCAGGAAGGCCCGTTCGCGGCCATAGGCCCCATCGCACCAGGTCTTATGATTGACATTAATCGTCGCCAACTCCTCCCAACCCAGAGACTGAAAATAGCGGTTAACGATGTTGCGCTGCATTTTCCAGGTTTCAAAGGGACCGGGGGGCAATTCCGGGCCGCTGGTGGTTCCTGTGAGGACATCTACAATTAGGCTTGTGGCATCATTACTCGAATCCACAATACTATCGCGCACCGCCCGATCCAGTTCCGCCGAGGGTTCAATCATGCCCGTCTCCAGCCACTCCGAGACGGCGACCAGGTAAAATAACTTGACGATACTCGCCGGATAAATCCGTTCCACCCCCCGATAGTGGAAGCCCCGAGGTTGGTACTTCCAAAACTCATCGGAACTGAGGGCCCCACCGGTATTGACGGCAATGGGAGGATCATAGGGAATCCAGGTTAGGGCCAGTTGGTTTTTAGCAAGCAGGGGAAACTCGGCCCAAATCGCCTCTAAGATGCGATCGCCAACGGCTTCGAGTGCTTCGTCTTTTCTGAAAAACGTCATGGTGGAGTCTACGTAATGGCTACAGGAGCGATCGAGTTGCACGAATCTGGGGAATATCGCAATTTAGCCCCGCTCAATCTCTATGATTCTCCCCAACGGGACAGCTTGGCAACCCAGGCCGCAACAGGACGACACCTGCGAATTTTATCACTGCCCAAGGGGGATGAGTCCGCCCTGCGGGTGCGCCTCTGTGAAGATGACTATCCCGGCTGGCTGGGCCCAGAAGCAGCGGCCCAGCTTGAACCCACCTCCCCCTATATGGCGGTTGACTTTTCCGAGATGGAAATTCGCGACTTTATCCCCCAGGTGATTGAGTTTACCCGGCAGGCCATGGCCGAACCCAACCATTATCTCTGGGGGGGAACCCTGGGGCCCGATTATGACTGTTCGGGACTGATGCAAGCGGCCTTTGCCTCGGTGGGGGTATGGCTGCCCCGAGATGCCTATTTACAAGAAGCCTTCACTCGGGCCGTGTCGACGGAGGCGATGCAGCCTGGGGATTTGGTGTTTTTTGGAACTCCCATTAAAGCCACTCATGTCGGACTCTATCTAGGAGACAACCGTTATATCCATAGTTCTGGCCGGGAGTTAGGTCATAATGGCATTGCCATTGACAGCCTCGGCGACGATGGGGGCCAAGTGAGTCAGAACTATCGACGCATTCTCAGAGGTGCGGGCCGGGTTACCCAGAGTTATCAGCCGGGGGATTTGTTGGATTTGCAACCGGACTGAGGTTCCGAAAGTCCCTACAATGAAGTTAGGATCATTCCCGACACCGACCTCACCATGCACGTTACCTTTCAAATTCTGCGCCAAACTCGCGACAACGCCCCCCGCTTGGACACCTATCACCTCGATGTTGACCCCAGTGAGACCATTCTCACCTGTCTCGATCGCATCAAATGGGAACAGGATGGCAGTCTGGGCTACCGTAAGAATTGCCGTAACACCATCTGCGGCAGTTGTTCGATGCGGATTAACGGCCGTTCCACCCTGGCGTGTAAGGAGAATGTGGGGGCGGAACTGGCCCGGCTGCGGCAGATTCACGGCCTATCGGAGACGGACATCCCGCCGATGACTATTGCCCCCATGGGGAATATGCCAGTGATTAAGGATTTAGTGGTGGATATGCGCAAATTCTGGGACAACCTAGATGCCGTGGACCCCTATGTGAGTACCCAGGCCCGTCAGGTTCCCGAACGGGAGTTTTCCCAATCGCCTCAGGAACGGGAGAAACTCAGCCATAGTGGCAACTGTATTCTCTGCGGGGCCTGTTACTCGGAATGTAACGCCGTGGAGGTGAATGCGGATTTTGTCGGTCCCCACGCCCTGGCGAAGGCCCAGCGGATGTTGGATGATAACCGAGACGATCGCACGGAAGCCCGTGTGGCCCAATATGAACAGGGAACCGATGGGGTTTGGGGCTGTACTCGTTGTTATTACTGTAATTCCGTCTGTCCGATGGAAGTGGCCCCCCTTGATCGCATTGGGGAGGTGAAACAGGCCATTCTCTCCCGCCGCGATGCTAGTGCCAGTCGGGCGGTGCGTCACCGGAAAACTCTGGTGGAGTTGGTTCGGGATGGGGGCTGGGTGGATGAACGCAAGTTTGGCCTGCAAGTGGTGGGCAATTATTTCCAAGATTTGCGCGGTTTGTTGAGTTTGGCGCCTCTAGGGTTACGGATGTTGGTTTGTGGGAAGTTTCCTCTCCGGTTTGAGAAGTCGGAGGGAACCGAGGAGGTGCGATCGCTCATTGATTCGGTGCGGGAGTTGGAGGCGCAGAACCGTTAGGGAAGGCAAGAGGGGAACCACGTAGGGGCGTACCCTTGTGGTCGCCCGAGGACACGGAGGAGGATGAGGAGGAGGATGAGGGAAATTTGCCCCCCAACCTCTCCCAACTCTCCCCTCTTGCCTACTGCCTATTCTCCCTCCAATGCCTTACGTAACTGTCCCCCCGCCGCCTGCAAGCGCGATCGCCCCTCCTCAACCTCCACCCCAGACCAATGCACCAACAACGCCAACTTCACCCGTTGCTCACAGCGGTCTAACAACGACTCCGCCTCCGGCCGGGATAACTCCGTTAAATCCACAAGAGTCCGAATGGCGCGATCGCGTAACTTCTGATTCGTCACCGACACATCCACCATCCGATTGCCATAAACCTTCCCCAACTTCACCATGACACTGGTAGAGAGGATATTCAGCACTAACTTAGTTACCGTTCCCGCCTTCAACCGCGTTGACCCCGCTAACACCTCTGGCCCCACCAAAAGCCGAATCTCTAAATCCGCCTGACTGGGGACTTGCTCAACCGGCACACAGGCGATAAATAGGGTGGTGGCCCCTCGTTGACGGGCCTCGGCGATCGCCCCTTGGACATAAGGCGTGGTTCCCCCAGCAGAAATCCCCACCACCACATCCTTCGCCGTCACCTCTCGCTCGGCCATGGCTAACGCCCCATCCTCAGCGCGATCCTCTAGGGCTTCCGAACTGCGAACCAGAGCCGCCTCACCCCCTGCTAAAATGCCCTGTACCAGCTCCGGGGGGGTGCAGAAGGTGGGCGGACATTCTGCCGCGTCAAGCACCCCCAAACGCCCGCTCGTGCCTGCCCCAATGTACAATAAGCGACCCCCTCGGGCCAGGGACTCAGCCGTGACATCAATCCCTTGGGCGATCGCCTCCCGACAAGCGGCGATCGCCTCCAACACCCGAGCATCTTCCTGGACAAACAAATCCACTAATTCCAGGGAACTCAAGCGATCCAACTCCTGCGAGTTCGGATTACTCTGTTCCGTTAACAAATGTCCGCGACTCTCCAACGGTTCTAACTCCTTCACAACAACCCTTCCAAACGGCGACGAATATCATCTAACTGGGCCGTGGGGACATCCTCCTCTTGGGCTGATTTCCCCGGCTGTTGCTGTTCCCGTTCCCAATCAGTATCCGCTAAATTGGTTTCCGGTGGCGACAGGAAAATCCGCTCCTCGGGAGACTCCGGCACAAATCCCTCGGGGATTAACTTAGCCTCATAGCGGCAACTGTTGCAAAATTCCTCAATCTCCTCGGAATCAAAGGCCTCCGCCGTGGGGACATGGAAATCCTGAGCCTCCAATAGCATGGCATAGCGTTCAGCATCATCCTGAGACTCAAACATCATGACAATGTTTCGTTCTCCCCCCTGAGGGGTTCCTAAACGAATCGTGTGAATACCCTCATTCTCCTGACGAGCGTTGAATAATAAGACATAGACCTTCATGACAAACCCTCCACATAGAAACTCCAGCCATCGTTTTTAATTTACCGTAAAGCGATCGCCCCCGAATCTGTCACCCGCCGCTGTTGTCTAGGAAAGTTTCCCGCTAGGATATCCTTTACCTGTTCCCCCCTGCCTACAGATGACCGAGTTCTCTGACCCCACCCCTCCCACAGACCCTCAACGGGAACCCCAGCCCCCCCGCCGCCGACGGGCCCTGTGGGCGATCGCCATCCTCCTGCTTACTGTCCTCGCAGGGGGAACCATTTGGGGTTGGCGGTTTGTGCAGTACCAACTGGCCCCACTGTTGTCTGAGGAATTAGGAAAACTCCTAGAACGACCGATTGAGGTGGGGGAGTTGGACAGAGTTTCCCTGACTCATGTTCGTTTTGGCGAATCTCAGGTTCTCCCCAGTGAAGACCAACCCAGTCAAGCCAGCATCGAAGCCGTCCATGTAGGGTTTAATCTTGTCTCCCTCCTCTGGAGTCGTACCCTCCCCTTAGATGTGCGTCTCGAAGAGGTGGATGTGACCATTCCCCAGCTTGAGGATGGGAACTGGGCCACTACGGATATCCGTGAACCGGGAGAACCGGGGTTCATTCAAATTCAACTGAACCGGATTCGCATCGATGGGGGAAGTCTCACGGTGATTCCTCAACCGAAACCGGAGTTCAACGCCTCACAACCCCTCCCCAATGGCGAAACGCCTGAGGAGGAGACGACGGTTAATCTGCTAGATTGGCAGCCTTCGACCGAGAGTTCGACCGAGAGTTCTACAGAGAGTTCTACAGACATCTCTCCAAACATCGCCACGACTCTCTCTACAGACAGGTCTAACGATATCTCCAGCATTGACTCGCTGCTTCAGGTGGCCGAGAACTCCGAGATTGCCCCCCCTGAACCCATCACCCTGCGGCGGTTTAGTGGAGACGCGGAATTTAGCCCCGACGGCGATCGCATCAGCTTTAACGCCACGGGCTATCACAACATTACCGGCCGACTCAACGCCCAGGGCGAGTTTAGCAACCCAGACCAAGCCGTTAACTTAAATCTCTCAGCCCAATTCCTACAAGGGGAAGTAGTCTCTCCCTGGATTCCCGCCCCCCTGAACCTAGAAGGGGGAGAAATCTTTGGGACGCTCTCCATGCAGCTGACCACCGACGGCCGAGAAGCCCCCCTCAACCTGCAAGGAAATCTCCGCTTTAACGACCTCGACTTAGAACTAGCCGGGGTTCCAAAACCCATTCTCGACGGTTCAGGACGAATACGGTTGCAAGGAGACTTCATCGCCTTTGAGGAGATTTCCGCCAGTTATGGAGAAGATATCCCCATGACCATTCCCCAGGGCTTAATGCACCTGGAACAAGGCTATGAAATCCCCATTGTCGTCCCCGCCACCGATTGGCAAACCATTACCGAAACCCTCGATTTGGAGTTCCCCGTCGAGATTACCGGGGAATTAGAAGGGGTGTTGCAAGTGATGGGAGATATCGATAATCCAGTCCTGTTAGGGGAAGTGCGGAATACGGATGTGGTGATTGTCGATCGCCTTCCCTTTAGTGAAGTCCAAGCCCGATTTGGCCTCTCCACAGAAACCTCGGAATTTGTCATTGAACAACTTAATGCAACTCCCGCTGAGGGAGGAGGAGAGGTTCAGGCGGCGGTCCAGGTTGAGTTGCCGCAACAGGACGATGAGGCCCCAGTCGTGGAGGCCGAGTTTATTGTCCGTAACGTCTCCGCCGATGCGATCGCCCGCCGCTATGAACTCCCCACCACAGGGACGATTGGTCCAGTCAATGCCCGAGGAACCCTACAAAACGCCGGCGAAGAAACTCTAATTGCCCTACCCATTATTGAAATTGCTGGGGGTCGGGCCCAGAGCGGCCTGTTATTACAAGATGATACCTGGCGGCTAGAACTGGCCACGGAGTCAGTGTCTCTGGCGAGTCTAGTTCCCCAAGATATTGTTCAAGATTACGGAGTGGGTGGCTTTAGCGGCCAACTCAGGCTCGGGGGAATCATTGGCGTGACCGATTTAGCCCAACTCGAAGCCTTTGCCCAAGGAAACCTACAACTACTAGGTTCGGACATCCCTGTGCAAGCCGGGTTAGGCAATGGGAATTGGGAAACAGTCTTCACCGCCGAAAACCTCACCCCGCCGTCAAGACTGTTGCCCCAGGAGTTAGCCGCCCTACCGTTAGGGGCAATTTCGGGCAATTTGCGAGTCAATGGAACCGTTGCCGATTTCGATGACCCCAATCTAGCCAACCTCACCGTCGGAATCTCCTTCACCACAACCATCGCTGACAGTCCCCTCCGCTTTGATGGCGGACTAACCGAGGGACTCTGGCAAGCCCGACTCGTAACCGAAGGACTCCCCCTATCGCCCTTTGTGGACGTTCCACCAGACATTCGCCTGGGAACCTTTGCCGGCCGGGCAGAACTTGCTGGGGATGTGGCCAGCTTACAAACCTTGAGTCCCCAAACCCTTGAGGCCGCGATTCAGGGACAACTCACGGTCAACGACGGTCTCCTCCGCTTTGATGGCGAACTCAGCGATGGACTGTGGCAAGCCCAACTGGTAACCGAAGGACTTCCCCTATCGCCCTTTTTGGAGGTTCCGCAAGACATTCGCCTGGGAACCTTTGCCGGCCAGGCACAACTGGCTGGAGATGTGGCCAGCTTACAAACCTTGAGTCCCCAAACCCTTGAGGCCGCGATTCAGGGACGACTCACGGTCAACGACGGTCAAGTTGAGATTGCCAGTCAAATTGCCCAGGGAGACATCCGTGGTGAAGCAACTGCCCAAAATGTTAATATTGCTGCCTTTATCCCCAGCCGAGATCTAATGCCCTCGCTGTTAAGTGGACGGGGACAATTTCGGGTTCCTCTCAACAACATCTCACCTGAAACATTGATAGCCCAAGGCGAGATGCTCGTTGTCTTAGGTGAGGGCGGCCTCGTGGGTACTTTCGGACTAATGGAGGGCAATTGGCAAGTCGATGCGGACCAACTGCAAATTCCCCTCGATCCCTTTGTCGATGCCCCTGTTGCCCTATCGCCCCTGATTAAAGTCGGGGAAATTGCCCGTCTGGCCGGTTCCCTAACCGACCTACGCCCCCAAGCTATCTCAGGACAATTACAAGTCGGGTTCGGATTCAGCAGTCTGGATTCACTCCCGAGTCGTCCTGAAGACCTGAGTGAAGTTGTAATGGATATCACCCTAGAGGATGGGGGCTGGCAACTCCTAGGCCGACTCAATAATGCTGATTTAGCCCAACTCGTTCCCGCATTACCACCCTTGCCGACCCAGACCGCCGCCTTAGATGTCGCTGGACGCTTAGATGGGGAAATCGCCCTGACGGGGGGTTGGCAGGAGTTTACCCCCATTAACATCGCGGTTCAAGAAGGGATCATGCAGGTGAGTCAGTTCCAGGTGGGCGATCGCCGTTATGACCCTATCATTGCCGGCCCCATCACCGCTGACAAGGAGGGAGTCTTAGTCCAACTGGCGGGCCAAACTCAAACCGACCCCAGTCAGCCTCGGGATGGTTTCTCCCTCCGTCTGACTCCTGACTTATCTCCACAAGCCTTCGCCCTACAACTGGGGGAAACTCTCGCCGAAGGTGCATTGGAGAATAAACTCTGGAACCTTGACCTGGCCAACTTCCCCTTAGCCATGCTCAACCTACAACCGATGGAGGATCGAGGCATCCTCTCAGGAGATCTCACCGCTCGTGTGAGAGCCGCCCCCACCGGCTCCCTTGTCTCCGGGGCCTTAGACATCCAGGAACCCCGTTTAGGCCTCACCCAAGCTGATGGTTTGCAAGGGCAATTTGTCTGGGCTAACGAAGTTCTACAACTCGATTCCGTCGAACTTCAACAGGGAGAAAATCGCTATGGCTTCGATGGCACCATTACGGCGACTGATGACCCTCAATTTGCCGGGGCCTTCAAAATTTATCGGGGGGAAATCCAACAAATTTTAGAAGCCCTCCGCTGGTTTGAACTCGATGACGTGCAGCGAGGTTTAGACCCCGCCACCTATGCCAGAGCGGACACCTTAACAGTCGTCGGAGTAGGGAACCCAGACGCCAGCCTCATCCGGCAACTGCGACGACTGGTGGAAATCGACATCCTGCTGCAACAGCAACAACAAGCCCGAGAAGAAGCCTCGCCGCTGCCGGAATTAGCCCAGTTACAGGGGCAGTTTTCCGGTGAAGTGAATGTGGCCGGTTCCCTCGAACAAGGAGTTGATTTTGACTTCAACTTAGCCGGAGAAAATTGGCAATGGGATACCTATCAAATTCATGAAATTGCCAGCCAAGGAGAATTTGAACAGGGAGTTTGGGATATACAGACCCTAAATGTTGAGGCGAACCTCAACGACCCCCAAGTGACTCGCCTTAACTTCAACGGAATTTTGGGGGCCCCGGAACAGTCGGGACAGTTTGTCCTAACGGGATTACCCATGTCCGTTGTTTCGGAGTTTGTTGAGTTCCCGGAAGGGGTACGACTTGCGGGAAATCTTAATTCTAGTGCCACCCTCTCCGGGAGTCTGGAGAATCCGGCGGCTCGGGGAGAAATCCGCTGGAACCAGGCACAAATCAATCAACAGGCGGTGCAAACGGCTCAGGGGGGCTTTGGCCTCACTGATGGCCGCCTCAACTTCGGGGCCGGGGCGGTGTTACGGGAGGAGGCTGAGCCGATTCGTTTGCGGGCTACTCTCCCGATTCTGTTTCCCGGCGCTACAGTGCGCCCAGAGAGCAATAGCTTTGAAATTGGCATCAATGCCGAAAATGAAGGATTAGAGGTGTTAACGGCGCTCACAGATGGCGCTCTGGAATGGTTGGGGGGCGAAGGGTCCCTAGAACTGACGATCGCCGGGGAGCAAATCGGCACAGGCTTTAATTATGTTCCCCTAGCCACTCGGGGACGGGCGGAGTTCCGGGATGCGGAGTTTAATTCTCCTCAACTTCCGGAACCCTTAACTCAGGTCAATGGAACCCTGGAATTTCTCGATGATACGGTGGTGATTCCGGAGTTGGTGGGCCAGTTCCGTCAGGGGTCGGTTCAGGCGGCCGGGGAGTTGCCGGTGTTTTCGCCGCTACCAGTGGAGACTCCCTTAGAGGTGACGTTTGACCGAGTGGAGTTGGAGTTAGAGGGACTCTATAGCGGTCGCATTGATGGGGTCGTTCGTGTCACCAATTCGGCGTTGTTCCCCGATTTGGGGGGTCAGGTGTTGCTGACGCAGGGGCAGGTGTTTATTGCTGATGAGGAGAACGCCGGGAGGGGAGGCGAGGTGGCCGATTTGGAAACGCCCCCGATTATTAGTTACAACAACCTACTGTTGGAGTTGGGGCGAGGGGTTCAGATTGTCAGTTTCCCGGTTCTGAATTTTGTGGCCGATGGCAAGTTATTAGTCAATGGGCCGTTTGAAAACCCGGAACCGAATGGGACAATCTTTTTGCGGGATGGACAGGTGAATCTGTTTACCACCACCTTTACCCTGGCGGGACGCGATAATACGGCCACCTTTGACCCCCAGTTTGGTCTTGATCCGGTCTTGGATGTAAGCTTACGGGCAGCGGTTCAGGAAACAACGCGCCCCCGGATTGTTTCGCCGGTGGGATTCGATCGCCTGGGGACGGGAACGGAGATTGTCGACCCATCCATTGAACGGGGTGGGGTGGAGACGATCCGGATTGAGGCCCGGGCCCAGGGACTGGCCAGCCGCTTGTTTGAGGGGGTACCGGATGGGGAGGGAATTGTGCAAACCCCCCTGGAGTTGACCAGTTCTCCGGCGCGATCGCAGACGGAAATTCTCTCGCTGATTGGCGGTGGGGCCCTGGGAACCCTGGGCCGACAGGACCCCTCGTTGGTGGTGGCGAGTTCGGCGCTGTTAACTCAGGTACAATCGATTGTGGGTCGTGCGTTGGGTTATCAGGATTTTCGACTGTTTCCGGCGGTCGATCCTCGTACGTCGGCGTTGGGACTAGGGGCGGAAGTTGGGGTGAATATCACCGACGACTTCTCGGCGTCTATCCTGACGATTCTCGATCGCGGTGATTCAACTCGGTTTAGTGTCCGCTATCGCATTGATGATAATTGGCTTATCCGAGGGTCAACCAATTTTGATGATGATAATCGTGGGGCGGTGGAGTTTCAGATGAGGTTTTGATTGTAAGAAGGCAAGAGGCAAGAGGGGGGAGAAGGCAAGAGGCAAGAGGCAAGAGGCAAGAGGCAAGAGGCAAGAGGCAAGAGGCAAGAGGGGAACCACGGAGTCACGGAGGACATGGAGAGATTATGAGACGGTTGAGAATTGCGGCGGTTGGGGATGTTCATGATCAGTGGGATGAGCGGGATAATGCGATTTTGCAGGGCTGGGATTTGGACTTGGTTCTGTTTGTGGGGGATTTTGGCAATGAGTCGTTGACGGTGGTCGATTGTGTCTCCCGTTTGTTGTTGCCTAAGGCGGTGGTTTTGGGGAATCATGATGCTTGGTATACGGCGACTCCTTGGGGACGTAAGAAATGCCCCTACGATCGCCGCCAGGATAACCGTTTTCAACGGCAGTTGGAGATTCTGGGGGGCGATCGCGTGGGCTATGGACGGCGGGATTACCCGGAGTTGGGTGTCTCGGTGGTGGGGGGTCGTCCCTGTAGTTGGGGGGGCAGTACCTGGAATCTTCAGGAGTTTTATCAGACTCAGTTCGGGGTGGGGAGTTTGCAGGAGTCGGGCGATCGCATTACGGCGGCGATGATGGCGGCCACGCAACCCATCCGCCTGGTGTTGGCCCACAATGGCCCGTTTGGTTTGGGGGATAGCCCAGAATCTCCCTGTGGTCGGGATTGGAACCCGATTGGTAGTGATTACGGTGACCCGGATTTGACGGCGGCGATTCGAGCGAGTCAGGAGGCGGGACAGCCCCCGGCGTTGGTGGTGTTTGGTCATATGCACCACCGGCTACGACATACGAAACAGCGACTCCGCCAAGGGTTTGTTCAAGATGAGTGGGGAACGGTGTATTTGAATGTGGCGTCGGTTCCCCGGATTGTGGGTAAGGGGGATGAGAGGCGTCGCAATTTTACTCTGATTACGTTGGAGGGACGGAAGGTGACGGAGGCGGATTTGGTCTGGACGGATAATCAGGGACGGATTGAACGGAGTTCGTCCTATTTTAAGCCCCTTTGAGGGGGAGGGAGGAGAACCACAGAGTCACAGAGGACACGGAGGAAGAGAAGGAAGAGGAGGAATAGGGACAAAGAGGAGGAGGTATTGCTTGCCTTTTGAACGGAGTTCGTCCTATTTTAAGCCCCTTTGAGGGGGAGGGAGGAGAACCACAGAGTCACAGAGGACACGGAGGAAGAGAAGGAAGAGGAGGAATAGGGACAAAGAGGAGGAGGTATTGCTTTCCTTCTTCTGCCTCTTGCCTTCTTCCCCCCTCTTGCCTTTTGCCTTTTGCCTTTTGCCTTCTCCTAATACAATTCAAATTCTAATAGACGACAATCGAGGCCACCACTGGATAGGGGGATCCGTCGGGCTGGACGTAATCCGACTTCTTTGGCCAGTTCTCGATTGCCGGTGAATACATAGGCGGTCCAGCCTTTGAACTGTTGTTTGAAAATATCTCCGAGGAGGCGATAGAAACTACGCAGTTCTTGGACGTCTCCGAGTCGTTCTCCATAGGGGGGATTGCAGATTAATAAGCCGCGATCGCTCGGGGCTTCTAGGTCGCGGATATCTTGATAGCGAAACTCAATCTGTTGGCTGACTCCGGCAGCGGCGGCGTTGCGGCGGGCTTGTTCGAGGATGTCGTCGTCCCAATCGCTGCCGCCAATATAGGCGGGACAGGTGTCTTGACGGGCGGCTTGGGCTTCGTCTTTTAAGGTTTGCCAGAGAGTTGCGTCGAAGTCGGGCCAATTCTCGAAGCCGAATCGCTCTCGGAAGAGTCCGGGGGCGATGTTGGCCGCTTGTAGGGCGGCTTCGAGGGGGAGGGTTCCTGAACCACAGAGGGGATCGAGAAAGGGGAGTTCTGGGGAGTAGCGGGCTAATTTTAAGATCCCGGCGGCGAGGGTTTCTTTGAGGGGGGCGGTTCCGACGGCGGCCCGGTAGCCTCGACGATGGAGACTGCTGCCGGAACTGTCTAAACTCAGGGTGGCGCGATCGCGGTGGATGTGCAGGTTAATCCGCAGGTTGGGACTGTCGAGTTCGACGCTGGAACGACTGCCAAATTGCTCCCGCTGTTGATCGACGATGGCATTTTTGACCTGGAGGGCGCTGAAATGGCTATGATTGAGGGCGCGATTTTTGCCGGTACAGTCTACGGCCAGGCTGTCCTCGGGAGTTAGATAGTTCTCCCAGGAGATTGATCGCACTTCCTGATACAGTTGTTTGGCGGATGTACAAGGGAACTCAGTCAGGGGTACGAGAACTCGGAAGAGGGTGCGCCCCCAGAGGTTCACTTGATAGAGTAAACGGCGATCGCCCTGGAACGCGACTCCTGAAAACTGCGTCTCGACTGATTGCGCCCCTAACTGGGTCAATTCCTCGGCGGCGATCGCCTCTAACCCAGGTGCTACCGTTGCAAAATACCGTTCCACGTGTGTTTCCCCAAGAAGCCAAAGCCAGCTTAAGTTACCATAGTTGAGTTTGCATCGCGGAACAATTATCTTTATGACCCGAGCTATCCTGGAAACCGATAAAGGCACGATCAACATCGATTTTTTCGATGCGGATGCCCCCAACACGGTTAAAAATTTCGTCGAACTCTCTGAAAAAGGGTTTTACGACGGTCTCAACTTCCACCGTGTCATCCCCAACTTCATGATTCAGGGGGGATGTCCCAACGGCACGGGAACCGGTGGCCCTGGCTACACCATCAAGTGTGAAATCAACAACAACAAGCACGTCGCCGGGACGATGTCGATGGCTCATGCGGGCCGTGACACCGGTGGCAGTCAGTTCTTCATCTGCCATGAACCGCAACCCCACCTGGATGGGGTGCATACGGTCTTCGGACAAACCCAAGACATGGACGTCGTCAATGCCATTCGCCAGGGCGACAAAATCAAGTCCGTGACCATCGAAAAATAAGCACAGCCAACAGAGTTTATGACCGCAACATCCATACAAATCAAGCATGAAATCAAAGATCCGTCTCTTGCCACCCTCGGCAAGCAACGGATTGACTGGGCCGGGCGGGAAATGCCTGTTTTGGCTCAAATTCGCGATCGCTTCGCGGCTGAAAAACCCCTAGCGGGCATTAAACTCGTGGCCTGCTGCCACGTGACCACGGAAACGGCCCATTTGGCGATCACCCTCAAGGCGGGTGGTGCTGATGCACTGTTAATTGCCAGTAACCCTCTCTCGACTCAAGATGATGTGGCGGCGAGTCTTGTGGTGGATCATGGGATTCCCGTTTATGCCATCAAAGGGGAAGACGCCGAAACCTACGAGCGTCACGTGCAAATCGCCTTAGACCATCATCCCAACATTATTATTGATGATGGGTCTGATGTGGTGGCGACGATGGTTCAAGAGCGTCAGGAACAGCTTTCTGAACTCATTGGCACCAACGAAGAAACGACCACTGGGATTGTCCGTCTGCGGGCGATGTTCAACGATGGGGTACTTACCTTCCCCGCGATGAACGTTAATGATGCGGATACCAAGCATTTCTTTGACAACCGCTATGGAACCGGCCAATCCACCCTGGATGGCGTGATTCGTGCCACCAATGTGCTGCTGGCGGGTAAAACCCTGGTGGTGGCTGGCTATGGCTGGTGTGGTAAAGGTGTGGCCCTGCGTGGACGGGGGATGGGTGCCAATGTCATCGTCACGGAAATCGATCCGGTTCGCGCGATCGAAGCGGTGATGGATGGCTTCCGGGTGATGCCGATGGCTGAAGCGGCTCCCCTGGGGGATCTGTTTATCACGGTGACGGGGAACAAACACGTCATCCGTCGCGAGCATTTTGAGGTGATGCGCGATGGGGCGATTGTGGCGAACTCCGGTCACTTTGATATCGAGATTGACCTGAAATCTCTCAAGGAAATGTCCGGCGAGGTTAAGGTGGTTCGTCCCTTCACCGAGGAATATCGCCTCAATAGCGGTAAGTCTGTGGTGGTCTTAGGGGAAGGTCGTCTGGTCAATTTGGCGGCGGCTGAGGGGCATCCTAGCGCCGTTATGGACATGAGTTTTGCTAACCAGGCCCTGGCTTGTGAATACTTGGTGAAAAACAAGGGTAAGCTGGAGCCGGGTCTGCATTCGATTCCCCAAGAGATTGACCGAGAAATTGCCCGCCTCAAACTTGTGGCAATGGGGATTGACCTCGACAGTCTCACGCCCGAACAACATGAGTACATCAACTCCTGGAAATCGGGAACTTAATGGATGACCCGTTGATGGTGAATCGTCAATAAGGACTCGTTAATCGGGTTTCGGCGATTCACCAGGGTCTGTTTGTGGGGGCGAGCCATGTATGGTGCGCCCCTGCTATTATTTTGTTTGAGCATCGGCGAGTTATCCCCGTTCCCCTCTTTTGCCTCTTGCCTCTTACCTCTTGCCTCGGGCGACCACAAGGGTACGCCCCTACGTTGTTTCTATTCCCTGTTCCCCGTTCCCCTAATCCTGTGTCTAAGAAACTTTCTGTTGAGCTTCAGGGCTATTTCTTTGCTGAAGAACGTGGCGATCGCGTCAGTTTAGCTGACTTAGTTAAGATTGCCGGAGAACGAGCCTTTGGGTTTTTATTTGTTTTACTATCGATTCCTTCGGCGTTACCGGTTCCTGCGCCGGGCTATTCGATTCCTTTTGGATTGGTTATTTTTTGGCTTGCCGGCCAGTTGGTTTTAGGCCGAAAACGTCCTTATTTACTGAAAAAGTGGCTGTCTAAAGAGGTTCCGCTGAAGACGGTTCAAGGAATTTTGAAGAAGGGACTTCCCTGGCTGCGACGGATTGAAATTCTCTCTCGGCCCCGTTGGAGTTTTGTCTGTACTCGCTTGGAAGGACGGGTAATGATTGGAATTGCCCTCTGCTTGATGGGGATATCGATGATGACTCCCATTCCGTTGACCAATACGTTGCCGGCGATTGGGGTATTTGTGACGGGTTTTGGTCTATTTGGGGATGATGGGGTAATTACGTTAGGAGGATTGATGGTTTGTGTGATGGGATTACTCCTAACTCTGTCGATTATTATTTTTGGTTATGAGGCGGTTTCGGCGGTGATTGATATTGTTAGGAATGCGATTCGTTGAGGCAATAGGCAATAGGCAATAGGCAATAGGCAATAGGCAATAGGCAATAGGCAATAGGCAATAGGCAATAGGCAATAGGCAATAGGCAATAGGCAATAGGCAATAGGCAATAGGCAATAGGCAATAGGCAATAGGCAATAGGTAGTAGGGGAACTACTTCAGTCATAGGGGATAAGGGGCTAGGGAAAATGAGGCGTAGAACGACGGAAGGGCGAACCGTCTGTGGCTCGCCCAACTTTACCCCGATTGTTCATCGTTGATTTTGACCCTTAACTATCAACTACTTACTCAATAATTACTCAACAAATAACGCCCGTGAGGTGATGTCATCTCGGCTGAGTTGTTGATCTGAGTTCGGGGTGGGGTCTGAGGGAGTTGATGCGCCGAACTCTTCGCTAATGGGTGCGGGGGTTCGGGCCAGTTGGCGATTCCCGATGCCGAGTTGGGGTTGGAGGCCTGAGACGACTGCCACGAAGAGGGCCGCGATCGCACTTCCTCCCCAAGCCAGGCGTTTTTGTCGCTGCTGGCGCATTCGAGCAAAGACCTTGGCGGTGGTTTCTGCGGCCGAGACTGGGCTTTCGGGAACCGGCATCAGTTGCACCCCGGAACTGATGTGGGATAACTGCTCGTAAATCTGCTGAGCTTGAGGATCACAGGCCAGTAAATGCTCTGCCTGTTTGCGTTCCTGCGGTGTCACTTCCCCGTCTAGGTAGCAGCTGAGTAAAACAAATAAGTCCTCTTCCCGTTCTGCGTCGTGGGATGAGTTAAAGTTTCTAAGTTGGTCGTCGAAATCGTTGAGAGTCATGATGCAATTCACCACCTAGCTGTTCAAGAGTAACAGCGACGTATTCTGGTTATAATCCGCCACTTCCGTAATTCTACCGACGATAGTTCGGGTCATAAAGTTTCAGGGATGACGTCAGTACGCTCCGGCGTTAATCCAGTATGAATACGGTACTACCAGACTTGACGTACAACGATGGGACTAAAGTTCCTGATCCCGATTAACTATCGATGTAGGTTTGTAATTCGGCTTGTAGACGGTGACGGGCCCGAGCAATTCGGGATTTCACGGTTCCGAGGGAAACGCCGGTAATTTCGGCAATTTCTTCGTAGGCCATGCCCTCAATCTCACGCAGCACAATGGTGGTGCGGAAGGCTTCGGGGAGGTCGGCGATCGCCAGTCTGAGTTTATTATAAAACTCATCGGTGGCCAGTGCATCATCGGGGCCGGGGTCATCGGCAGCAATTTCCCATTCTCGTTCACCATCATCGGTTCTGAAGGTGGCATCGAGAGAGAGGGGAGGACGAACCCGCTTGCGTTTACGCAGTTCGTCGTAAAACAAGTTGGTCGTAATGCGGCTGAGCCAGCCTTTGAATTTAACCGGATCTTGGAGTCGCCGCACATTGCGATAGACGCGAATCCAGACTTCTTGCGCTAAGTCTGAACGATCCTGCCAATCAGGGGCCAGATGGTACAGAACCTTGTCTACATAGGACTGATAGCGGCGAAGTAACTCGGCGAAAGCGGCCCGATCCGGGCGTGCGCCAAGTTGGCAACGACGAACTAACTCTAAATTAGAAAGCTGAGCCGGAGGAACCACAGGCGTTTGGGGAATGGTCGCCTCAACCGCAGACCAGGATAATGAAATAGAATGTGTCATGGGCATATCGGGGCGATCTTGAATCTACCTATTATTGGGGAAGACGTTGCACTTATGCTAAGAGTTCCCGGTATCTTGCCCCTGGCCTGTGGTTAGGTTGATGAACTGTCACTGATTTCCCATCATAGGCTCTTCCTAACTCCAACGACGAGCATCTGCCCTCAATTGTTAAAAATCGCAAGAACTGCCATTGGTTGGCCGCTTGTGTGAGCCGTTTTCAACCCATGTGATCATGAACAGCATTGTGACGTTTTATAGAGAAGGAGAACGGATTGATGTTCTCAATGGTGAGGCCCGGATGCTGTTTGGTTATGCCAAAAAGGCGTTGCAGGGTCAGCCGTTAAGCCGATTATTCCCGGATTGGGGTCGCGGCCCTTTACCTCAACGGGGACGACGAGCGGATGGTACGCCGTTTCCTTGTCAGCTTGAGGTGCTAGAGGGAGAGGTCATCTCAGTCCTCACCTGTCGGCCGTTGGACGCTGATCTCGGTTCGACGGATGAACTGATGCTGTTGGAGCAGTTTGTGGCGGATGCACCGACGGCGATCGCCATGTTCGATCGCCAGATGAACTATCTACGGGTGACGCGGCGTTGGCGCAGTGAGTTTCAGTTACAGAATCAGGATCTTAAGGGGCGATCGCACTATCAGGTGTTTCCTCTGTTTGGGCAAGATCCTGAGGCCCTCAGCCGTTGGCGACGCCGGCAACAGTCCTGTTTGGCGGGAAATATTGAAACGGGGGATGATGAGCCGGTACGTCATGGTGAGGGCAATTTGGAGTGGTATCGCTGGGAAATGCGACCCTGGAAAACTGAGGCGAATGAGATTGGTGGGGTGCTGCTGTGGATGGGGAATATCACTCATACCAAAACCGTTCGAGATGAACTCTATGAATCTAAGGAGGCGGCGGAGGCGGCTAATCGCTCCAAAAGTACGTTTTTGGCCAATATGAGTCATGAGTTGCGCACGCCTCTCAATGCCATTATTGGCTATAGTGAAATGCTCAGTGAGGAGGCTCAGGATGATGGCTATGAGGAGATTGCTTCGGATTTAGAGAAAATTCGCGGGGCGGGAAAACATCTACTGTCGCTTATTAACGATATTTTGGATATTTCCAAGATTGAGGCGGGGCGTATGGATTTGTATATTGAAGCCTTTGACCTGAATACGTTGATGTTGGAAATTGAGGCAACCACAACTCCCTTGATTGAAGAAAAAGAGAATAGGTTTAGTCTCAGGGGTGAGCCGAATTTAGGAAATATGTATGCGGATTTAACGAAAGTCCGTCAAGTTTTATTTAATTTAATTAGCAACGCGGCTAAGTTTACACAACAGGGAGAAATTACCTTTGCGATCCGGCGAGAGGTGCGAAATGAGCGCCCCTGGATTACCTTTGAGGTCAGTGATACGGGGATTGGTATGACCTCGGAGCAGTTGGATAATATCTTTACGGCGTTTAGTCAGGCGGATGCTTCGACGACGCGGAAGTATGGGGGAACCGGTTTAGGATTGGCGATCGCCCGCCATTTCTGTCAGATGATGGGAGGGGATTTACAGGCCACCAGTGAACCGGATGTTGGCTCAACTTTTACGGTGCATCTCCCCGCTGAGCCGATTGATATTCTCGATGAGCCTGTTGATGACGGAACGAGTCAGAAAACTCCCTCTGAGTCGACTGGGGTTATCTTGGTCATTGATGATGATCCCGATACTCTGGATTTAATTTCACGACGCTTGATAAAAGATGGATTTGAGGTAGAAACTGCAACCAATGGCGAGGCGGGATTAGTGAAAGCTCGTCAGCTCTACCCCGATGCCATTATTCTGGATATTCTCATGGAGGGGATGAGTGGTTGGAATGTGTTGTCGGAACTGAAAGCCGATCCGACCTTGGTGGATATTCCGACAATTGTGGCGACGATTCTGGATGACCGAAACATTGGTTTTACCTTGGGGGCTTCTGATTATCTGGTGAAACCTGTTGACAATCAGCAACTCTCACGACTGCTGGCGAAATATCAAGGGAAGTTGGATGGCCAGGCGTCGCCACAGCGTCGTCGAATTTTAGTGGTTGAAGATGATGATATGAGCCGGGAAATGATGCGGCGAACCTTGGAGAAGTTTGGCTGTAATGTGGTAGAAGCCAATAATGGGCGGGCGGCGTTAGATGCGGTGGCGGCTGAGGTTCCTCATCTGGTATTACTGGATCTGATGATGCCAGAAATGGATGGGTTTGGCTTCTTGGCCGAGTTCCGCGATAATCCTCAATGGCGCTCTGTCCCGGTGGTGGTGGTGACGGCGATGGAGTTAAACGCGAGCGATCGCCAACGTCTCGATGGCTGTGTGGTGCAAATTCTGGAAAAGGGAACCGCCACCCGCGAGGAACTGCTTTATGAAGTTCGGGAACGATTATTTGCCAGTCTCAACTTGTCGCCGACAGAATCTTCAGGAAAATGGGAGAATGAATGAGCTGTATCATGAGATCCCGAACTGTGCTAGGTCGAACTGATCCATGTTTTGAGCATTCCCAGCTTGTAGGAGGACTGCCCCACTGGAGGCTGGCGAAGCATGGCTAAAATTTTACTGGTTGAAGATAACGAAATGAACCGAGATATGCTCTCCCGTCGTTTGAGGCGGAAGGGCCATGATGTGGTTGTGGCAACGGATGGAGCGGAAGGGGTCGAGCTGTCCCTGACGGAAACGCCAGACTTGATTCTCATGGATATGGGCCTACCGGTGCTGGATGGTTGGGAAGCCAGCCGCGCCATTAAAGGGGAGCCAAAAACTGAGCATATCCCCATTATTGCTCTGACGGCCCATGCCATCGCCGGCGATCGCGAAAAATGTCTCGCTGCTGGCTGTGATGACTATGATACGAAGCCCGTCGAGTTTCCCCGCCTACTGGCTAAAATTCAAACCCTCTTATCGTGAGGATAAGACCTTAAGCGGCCCAACTTCTGAGCCTCTGCCAATGATGTATTGGCTATTATCTCTGACTTGACCTATCGCTTCGTCACCATTTGTCTTGAAACTATGATTGATGATGCCAATTCTCAACGCTTGACGCAGCTCACTCAACTCGGGGCCCTTGCCGGTTGTGGCTTTGTGGCCATCGCTTGGCTGTTGGATCTCTGGGCTAATCCTTTACCGGAGGGGTTCTGGCTGCTGCAACGTCATCTGGAGAACCCGGTGTTGTGGCTGATTGATACGATTCCTGTTCTCAGTGCTGTGGTTGCCCATCGTTTTGGGCGACAAATTGCTCGGCGGGATTTGGAAAAACAGCAACAACGGCAAACCCTGAAAAATCAAAGCCGCGCTTTAGTGGATTTGGCCCGCAATCAACAATTTGAAACCGGTAGTGTCTCGGCAACCTTAAAGGGAATTGCTCAAACCGCTGCGGGGATTCTCAATGTGGCCCGGGTAAGTATCTGGCAGTTTGACGGCGATCGCCTGCTGTGTTTGGAGGTCTACCGCCGCTATAACAACAGTCATGGGAAAGGGACAACTCTGGCTCTGAGTGACCTGCCTAACTATACTCGTGCCTTGGAGAGCGATCGCTGTCTGGCTATCTCCGACGTGCGATCAGACTCCCGAACTCAGGCCCTAGCGGATGCTTACTTGACCCCGCACCAGATTGTGGCCGTGCTTTGTGCCCCGGTGCGTCTGGGCCCGAAAATGGTGGGAGTGGTCTGTTGTGAACAGGCGCAAATTCCCCGACGTTGGACGGTTGAGGAGCGGACCTTTGTGGCCTCGATTGGGGATTTCGTGGCTCTGGCCCTGCAAACGGGCGATCGCACCTCCGCAGAAGTGGCCCGCTGGGAAAGTGAAGAACGGTTCCGCTGGCTCTCGGAAGCCACCTTTGAGGGCATTATCATTCATGCCGATGATGCCATTCTCGACACGAACCAGGCCCTAGGAACCCTATTTGGCTATTCCGACACGGAACTGCTGGCCATGAACCCTTTACAACTCTTTGCCCCCGACTGTCGTGCGGCGGCCCGCGATCCCCTGCGTTCAGGCTCTGAGAAAACCTGTGAGTTAACGGGCCTACGGCGGGATGGGAGTCTCTTTTCCGTCGAAATTCAAGGCCGTTCCCTGCCCTACTATGGCAACAAAGTGCGAGTGACGGCAGTACGAGATATCAGTGAGCGTAAGGCCGCAGAAGTCGCCCTACGCCAAAGTGAAGCTCGCTATCGTGCCATTTCCGAACTGGCCTCAGACTATATCTATGCCGCTGAGGTGGGTGAGGATGGGATTCTCTTGGTGCAATGGGCGACTCAAGCCTTTGAGCAGATTACCGGCTATACCATGGAGGAAATCCAGGACTTGGGGGGATGGTCTGGGGTGATTCATCCCGAAGACCAAACCCAGGCCCGTCGCTTTGGTACCGATGACCCCCGAGATTGGGATGGGATGCGGGAATATCGCATTGTGACTAAACAGGGTCAAACTCGTTGGCTGCGAGACTATGCTCGCCCGGATGGGGAGAGCCGCGATGGCCGGCCCCGACGCTTACTCGGGGCGGTGAAGGATATTACCCTGGCGAAACAGGCCGAGGCTGAACTGTATCGAGCCAAGGAGGCAGCGGAGGCGGCCAATCGCTCTAAAAGTGCCTTTTTGGCCAATATGAGTCATGAATTGCGCACCCCCCTCAATGCCATTATTGGCTATAGCGAAATTTTGCAGGAGGAGGCTGAGGACGATGGGAATGAGGATGCGGTTCAAGATGTGCAGAAAATTCGCACGGCGGGGAATTATTTGTTGACTCTGATTAACGATATTCTCGATATCTCTAAGATTGAAGCCGGGAAGATGCAGCTTTACCTGGAGTCCTTTGATATCGCTGCCTTAATGGACGACGTTTGTGTCACCGTTGAACCCTTAATCGCGAAAAATCAGAATCGTTTAGCCATTGAGGCTGATGGGGAGTTGGGCGAGATGCAGGCGGATTTAACCAAGGTTCGACAAGTCTTGTTGAATTTGCTCAGTAATGCGGCCAAGTTTACCGAGGAGGGAACGATTACCCTTGAGGTTCGCCGAGGGACGGAGACGATTCGCTTTCGGGTGATTGATAGCGGCATTGGGATGAGTGAGGAGCAAGTTCGCCAATTGTTTGAACCCTTTACCCAGGGGGATGCCTCGACGACGCGCCAGTATGGAGGGACGGGGTTGGGGTTAACGATTAGCCGCCGCTACTGCCAGATGATGGGCGGGGAGATTACAGTAGAGAGTGAGGTGGGACAGGGTTCCACGTTTACTGTGGAGTTGCCCCTGATGGTCAACCGTTTGGAGATCGCGCTGAAGTCCTCAGGCTCCCTAGATTGAGGCTTTGGGAATGGGCTAAACTAAGACGACGGCCCTGCATGAGCGATCGCCTCATTGAGTGGTTGGCCCAGTCTACTGCCGAGTGTTTTGCTGACTAGAGGAGTTCGTTCATGACATCGCCGGAAACTGCTAGAGTCTTAGTCGTTGATGATAATGAAGCTAACCGCGATTTACTTAGACGACGTTTGAAACGTCAAGGGTATCAGGCAATGGTCGCCGAGGATGGCTTTCAGGCTCTGGAGTTGATGGCAGAACATTCCTTTGATTTGGTGTTGCTCGATATTATGATGCCGGGAATGAACGGCTATCAAGTCTTAGAAAAGATTAAGGCAGACCCGGAACTTCGAGATATTCCGGTTCTCGTTATTTCTGCACTTGATGATATTGAAAGTGTTGTAAAATGTATTGAATTAGGGGCGGAGGACTATTTACCAAAACCGTTTAACCCGATTTTGCTCCAAGCCAGATTGGGGGCTTGCCTCGAAAAAAAGCGCCTAAGAGACCAGGAAAAGGCTTATTTAGAAAAGCTGACGACTGAACAAACAAAATCCGAGAAGCTTTTATTAAGTATCTTGCCGAAACCTATTGCGGAACGACTTAAGCAGAATCCTAAAACGATTGCAGATAGCTTTGATGATGTAAGTGTTTTGTTTGCTGATATTGTGGGATTTACAAAGTTGTGGTCACGAATATCACCGACAGAATTAGTAGAATTACTGAATGAAATTTTTTCAGGATTTGATAAATTAGCCGAAAAAAATGGACTAGAAAAAATAAAAACCATTGGAGATGCTTATATGGTAGTGGGGGGGTTGCCCATTCCTCGGGAGGATCATGCTGAGGCGATCGCCCAGATGGCCCTGGATATGCAGCACCGCATGGCTCAGTTTAATCGCGGCGACCATGAACCCTTTAGTATTCGTATTGGCATTAACACGGGCCCCGTGGTGGCGGGGGTGATTGGAACCAATAAATTTATTTATGACCTTTGGGGGGACACGGTTAATACGGCCAGCCGGATGGAGTCCCATGGAATTGCCAACACCATACAGGTGACCGAGACCACCTATCAACGGTTGAAAGATTGCTTTGAATTTGAGCGGCGAGGGGTGATTGATGTCAAAGGAAAAGGTAAGATGACGACATATTTACTTCTCGATCGCCGCCGTGAATCGCCATGAAGGATAAGGATTCTATTGTTCGTACTCATCAAGTCAGCCGTCGTTCTCTGTCCTCCTCCTGGGGATGGGTGATGGGATTGGTGAGCCTGGTTTTGCCAAGTCAGGCGATGGCCCAAGAGGGGTCAGCCTGGCTACAACCCTGTTTAGAGGAACTGCAACAGCAGTATTCCCTGGTGGTTCCCGGTGGTGGACTCAGTCAACCCGTGACGCGGGGAGAGTTTACCGCCCTGTTCAACCAGATTCGCCTTCCCAGCATCACTTCGGCTGAGAATCTACCCCGCTTTACAGAACGCCAAGGGACAGAGTTCTATACCGTTGATCCCCATCGCTATGTCTCCCGTTGGCAACTCTGGGAAAGTTTAACAGAGGAACTAGGCTATCAGGCGGCTGGCCCCGCTCAGGAAACCCTCCGCCGTCATTATCGGGATGCGCGGCTGGTTGAGGATAACAGGGCCTTAGAGGCGATCGCAGCGGCGGCAGAACGGGGGCTAGTGGTGAATCCCTCGGGGGCGGATTGGCTTTATCCCTATCGCTTAGCCAGCCGCGCCGATGTGGTGGCGAGTCTTTGTCAAGTGCTGGCGTTGGATCAGCCTGAATTTATGGGGTTAATTCCCTCGGAGTTTGTGGCCCCGATTGAAGTCCCGGAATTGCGGGGAGTTTGGCTGACGAATGTGGACAGTGAAGTCTTGTTTTCCTCCCAGAATCTACGGGAGGGCTTTGAACGGCTGCATCGTCTCAATTTTAATACGGTGTATCCGGTGGTGTGGAATTGGGGCTATACCCTCTATCCCAGTCAGGTGGCCGAACCGGTGATTGGTCGCGCTGTGGACCCGGAACCTGGGTTGCAGGGGCGTGATATGTTAGCCGAGGCAGTGGAGTATGGCCAGGAGTTGGGGTTGCGGGTAATTCCCTGGTTTGAGTTTGGTTTTCAGGCCCCGTCGTATTCAGAATTAGCGCGACGGAACCCGGACTGGCTGACGCAACGAGCCGATGGAACCCAGACGATTATGGAAGGGGCACATGAGCGGGTTTGGCTGAATCCCTTTCACCCGGAAGTCCAGGAGTTTATCTTGGATTTGGTCTTAGAGATTGTCGAGAATTACGACATTGATGGGATTCAGTTTGACGACCATTTTGGTTTGCCGGTGGAGTTTGGTTATGATGCTCATACGGTGGAGTTGTATCGCAGTGAGCATGATGGTAATGACCCACCAGAGGACTTTAATGACCCGGACTGGGTGCGTTGGCGGGCGGACAAAATCACCGAGTTTATGGGGCGGACGTTTGAGGCGGTGAAGGCGGCGAAACCTCAGGTGGTGGTTTCGGTGTCCCCAAATCCTCAGCATTTTGCCTATGCGCGCTATTTACAGGATTGGCAGCGGTGGCAGGAGTTAGGCTATATCGAGGAGTTGGTGTTACAGGTCTATCGCAGTGATATTGAGGTGTTTATTGGGGAGTTGAACCGTCCAGAAGTGGCGGCGGCCCGTCGTCAGATTCCGGTGGGAATTGCGGTGTTGGCGGGGTTACGCAATCGCCCGACGGAAATGCCGTTAATTGAGGAGAAGGTGCGGACTATTCGCAATCAAGGGTTTGCGGGGATGTCGTTTTTCTTCTATCAAAGTCTCTGGGATTGGTCGGAGGAGTCTCCTGAGCGACGCGAGGCGGGGTTGGCGGAGTTTTTCCGAGAGGCGATCGTTGCCCCGGATATGATTGATTAGAGGGATAGTGACGATAAATGCTCGAATCGGCGGGCATCTATCGCCCATCCGGTCAAATGTCATAAACCTTTATCATTCGACCTTTGCCCAAATCTCTGAGGGAATTTAGGATAGTAAAAGACTTAGCTCTCCGACCCAGAGAGACGGCAAGCACTGATTACTTGTCGGTTTGATATCGTCAACGTCTATTGTCCCTTATGTTGAGTGGACATGGCGTTGTGTTTCTCATTGACTGGTGTTGCGCCAGACTGACGCATTGGCCCCGAAAACCTTGTTAAATTCATCGTCCTCGTTAACCCCGAGTTCTCCGGCATCCCTGTCCCAAAGGGAGGAATTTCATGTCTCAACGCAAACCATCCGCGATCGCTTTATCCAACATTATCAAGCTCAGGGATTCCAAACGCTTCCCCGAGCGCCTATGTTGCATCCATCAATTCCCATGTCCTTTGTCATGAGTGCGGGATTGGTGCAAGTGGAACTGTCTTTGTCCCGGTTTCCTGATTATCAGGGTCAGCAGTTTGTGTTGGTACAAGATTGTTTTCGCCATTTTGATTTGGACAGTATTGGTCGTGACGAGAGTCATCTGAGCCTGTTTGAGATGCCGGGAGCCTTTGTTTTTGGCCCCAACGCTAAAGCATCCACAATTCGCCGTATGTGGACCTTGGCGACGCAGCAGTTAACGATTAATCCAGAGCAGTTGTGGGTGTCCTATTTCGCGGGAGGAGAACTCGAAGGAAATACTTTAGCCGCCGATGAGGAAACCTATGAGGCCTGGCTTGAGTTAGGACTTGCGCCTGAGCGATTGGTCGGGTTAGGGGTTGAGGACAATTACTGGCAACAAAGTCGGGGGTTAGGCTTTACCGGTGACCATCCTCGCAAATGTGGCCCCAATACAGAGTTGTTTTACGATTTGGGAGCGCGTCCCGATTGTGATGCGGCTTGTGGCCCTCAATGTCGGTGTGGTCGCTTTTTGGAGTTTTCCAATTCCCTATTTATTGCTTCGGAACTGGAGGAGGAGCATCATCAGATTATCCCTTTGGAGAATCCGTTTACGGAGACGGTCATTGGCACTGAGCGGGTGGCGGTGATTTTGCAGGGGGTCTCGTCGGTGTTTGAGACGGCTGAGTATCGTCCTCTGATTGAGTTGATTCGTCAGTATCGCCAGGCGCAACAGTTACCGGAGGGGATGGCTGAGGAAAGTGAGCGGATTCTTGCCGACCATCTCAAGGCCCTCTGGGTGTTAGTGGGGGACGGCGCACCACCACCGGGGAAGAATGGACGGGAACGGATTGTTAAGTTATTGATTCGGCGGGCGATCGCGCGTCTGATGGTGTTAGAGATTGAGGAAGCCACGTTTTTGCCGGTGTTCCTCGCCAAGCTGGTTGAACAGTGGCAGACGCATCAGGGGTCTGGGGAGGCTCAGGCGGTGTTGAATCAATCCCTGGTTGAGACATTGTTGAGCTATATTGAGGCGGAATCGGTGCGCTTTCATAAAACTGTTGAGCGGGGCCATGACAAGCTTAGGCAGTTTATTGCTAATCAGGTTGAATTGGATCATGAGACCTCGTTGGAGGCGAACCTCATTGGTATTGAGAAAAACTGGGGGTTGCCCCTACCTCTGATTGAACTACATCTTTGGAGGGCGAACATTCCCTTTAATCGCCAGCAGTATCAAGACGCACTGCAAAGGTGGAAATCTCAGTTACGCTAAATCAGCCCGATGAACCGACCGAACCGGTAAGTAACTTTTTAGACAATCAGGGACAGTCATGACAGCTTCCAATTCACCTCAACCCCAATCCACTCAAGAGTTACAGACACGAGCTTTTAAAATCATCGCTCAGTTAAATAAAAACCTGAAAGAACATCCCAATCAGGTGGGAATTCTGCAATATGTGTTATCTCATGTTTATGAGCTAACAGGGTCTCCTTATATTTATTGTGTGCTGAAACATCGTTTACAAGATGAAGTTGAACTGGGTGCATTTTGGGAGAATGGTCAAAAGATTGAACTTCAGGACGACGAGACCCAAGAGATTATCCAGCAGATTGGCACAACGCTGATCCAAAAGGTCATCAAGCAGCAAGCACCGCTCTACCTCCCCAATCCTGAAGCGATACGAGCCTATGAAGAGAGCCAGGGGCCGGATCTGAGGGTATGTTCTCGGGGACAGTCTTGGTTGGGGGTTCCCATGACGACGGTTGACCACACCCTCGGGGTATTAATTGTACAAGACTTAGAGCGAGCGAATGCCTATCGTGAGGAGTTGGTAGATATTCTCGATGTGATTGGGGATATTGCTGCGAGTGCGATCGATTATGAGCGACTCCATAATCGCGTCACCATTATTGGGGATGTGGAACAAGAGTTGACTCAACTTCAAGCCGATAGCGAGGTAGAACTTTTGAGAAAAATTTACAAAGAACTTAAAAAAATTGATGACATCGATATTGAGAATCTATCAATTGTTTTACATGATAAACTCAAAATAAACCATCCCTTTAAGGTTGTTATCAGTCAAGGAGAAACACAAGATCTTAAGAACCAAGTAGAACAAGTACAACTGCTCTCAACCCTCAATCAAGATGTATTGGCTAATATTATTGAGGACAAAACCCCTCGGCTACGAATAAATAATGAGTTTAAAAAATTGTCGATTGATGATGTCCCCGACAATGAGTCTGCCTCATGGATGGCTGTTCCTATGCGAATTCAGGGACGAGCGATTGGCGTATTTATCGTTGAAGATCCAGATCGGGCAACCCCTGAGTCCGTTTATAACAAAAAAGATGTTGAGTTTTTAGATATCCTCTCAGATCAAGCTGCGAATGCTATCTATCGCTTCCGCTCGCAACAATCGTCAAAAATCTTAGCTGAAATCGAGAATAAACTTTCGAATCAAACTGATTTAAGTCAGGATAAAGTTTTCGATATTTTAAAAAAGCGTAGTTCAGAGCTTGTTGACGTCTATAATTTGTGTGTATTTCTATATGATAGATACCAAGACGGATTCGATATTGCGTTAGCTTATCGTCGAGGTGAAGAATTGAATATATCAGAATCGGTCATTGCTCAAGAGGTTTGGGCGAATAGTCCAGAGCCAGTGTTACGAACGGTGTTGGATAGCCAGAAGGCTTTGATTCTTAAAAATAGACAAGAGGTTCAAGAGTGCTTTTTGGTGGAAGATGCTAACCGAGATGTTCCCAAAAGTTGGCTTGTAGTGCCAATGCGAGCCGGAAATCAAGTAGTTGGGGTCTTTGTGACCTATCACATGAAACGTGAAGGTGTTTATCACGAAGATGATGCCAGATTGTTAAACGGGTTATCGGATTCCGTCGCTTTGGCATTGGAAAACGTTAAGCTTGCAGAGCGCGATCGGAACAACTTTGAGCAACGTATTGATAATCTCGAAAAGTTAGGGGATATTTATGAACAGATTAGAACTAGCTCTTTAGAATCCGTTATGAGTAAAATCCTAGAGACTGCAAAGGAATTTACGGGCGCAGATTATGCCGATGTTTTGCTTTATGATAAGGAGCGTAATGAAATAACGCTAGAATGTCGATGTGGCGGTCGAAATAATTGGGATTATAAAAATGCTTCGATTAGTTTAGATGCTACTAACTCTCGTAAAGGTATTGCTGGATATGTGTTTCAATCTAGGAAGCCTTATTATGCCCCTAATGTAACAGACGGGAAAGATCCATACTATATTGAGGTTAGTCCTGAAACTCAATCTGAGTTGGTTGTACCACTCATATTTCGAGGCAATATTCTTGGAGTTTTAAACCTTGAAAGTCAAGAAAAACATGGCTTTTCAGATAATGAGAAACTACTTGCCAAAACTTTAGCTGACTCAGCTGCTGTGGCGATTGAAACATCTAAATCAGAAGAGGAAAAAAACAGATTTTATGAAGATTTGCTCGAAGAGTTGATTACATTTACTACCTCTGATAGCCCTCAAAACACCGAAGCGATCGCAGCTTACATCCATTACGAAGCGTCTGATTTAATGGATACTGACAATATGTACTTTGCCACATACGATAATACCACAGATTTAGTAGAATTCATAATGGTTTACCTAGAGGGAGAGAAAATCGACCCCTATCCACCAAGAAAGCTAAAAGAGGGCCGTGGCAAAACAGAAGAAATTATTAGGACAAAGACAGCAATTCGTCACACTTCCGAGGAGTCATTAGATTGGTATTCCACAGAGGGTTATGATTATACTAAAGTATATAATGATTGTCCCTGGCTTGGCGTCCCAATTTTACTCACGAAAGGTAAGGAAATAAAATGTTTGGGAGTTATCGCAACTTATAGCACCAAAGAGAAAGAAAAGACTTACACAGAAAATGAGCAACGTATCTTGGAAAACTTAGCTCGCTGGGCAGCAATTACAATGTATAATGCCCAGATTACTGAGAAGGTTGCTGAACAACAAAATGTTCTTACTCGTTCATTGGTTGCCCAGGACTTCATCCATCGTCTCAATAGTATTGCTGGGACAATTCCAATTTGGCTTCAACTCTTAGAGATGGAGCTGCAAGTTGCAGAATCCCTAAATATTTCAGAATGTCAAAGTTACATTCAGTCTTGTCAAGATGAGTTCCAAAATCTTTTAACTGAAGTCAATCAACTGAAAAATCCAGAATCCGAACGAGTCATCAACCTAAACACACTGTTGAGTTCCCTGCTAACTGAGATAGAGCTTTTACATCACCAGGATTTGACACAGGGGATAGTGACGTTGGAACGTGACTATCCCGAAAATTTGAAGTTTATCAGAGGATATGTATCTCTAATTGCTAACTCTTTTGAGGTAATCCTTAAGAATGGTATTGAAGCTGTTTTAGAAAAAGGGCAAGGAATCTTACGAGTTCAAGCTCAAAACTTGAATACAGATACCGTCAAGGTGATAATCCAAGACACAGGAGTGGGATTACCGAAAGAGTTACAGTCAAAAGTATTTACGCCCTTCTTCACAACAAAATCTATGGGGACAGGCTATGGACTATGGCGTGCTAAAACCGTTTTTGAAAATATGGGAGGTCAAATTGAATTTGAGTCTAAATTGGGAATTGAAACAAAAGTTACAGTAACACTACCTACGGTCAAGTGATTTAATTGGAGTCTGAAGAGAAATATATTATGCTGCCATCCAAAAAAGTGCTAATTGTCGATGATCAAGCTCGCTGGCGTACTATATTTAAGACGCTTTTAGGAAAAATGGATCTACCCCTAACCATCTCTGAGTCTGACAGTCTTGAGTCAGTATCGCAGCTTTTAAAGGAGGAAACTTTTGACCTAGCAATTCTGGACTTACGACTGGTAGATGAGGAAAATCAAAATCTTGATGGACTTCTTGTATTGAGAAGTATTAAGGATGAGTATCCAGAAACTAAAGTTATTTTAGCCACGGCCTATCCTAGCAAACTTAAAGAGCAACGGGATGAGGCAGATGCCTTTATTTTGAAAGTTCCTGATGATAAACTTTTTAATATTACAGATTTCAAAAATACTGTATCTGGTCTTTTAGATTAATAAATACTTGTTTAAAATGTGTGAAACCATAAAAATTCTTATAATCGAAAGTCAAGCTAACTGGAGGGCAGTTTTCTCTAAAGGATTTCATCGTTATGAGAAAAGTAATAAATTCTGCTCTATTGTTACTCATGATTCTGCATCTTATGAAGATGCTATGTACAAACTTGAAAATGAAAATTATAATATAATTTTAGTAAATGATGTCCTAGAATCAATCAACAATAAGATCCCTGAATATGAAGGTTTATACATATTTGATTACCTTAATCAAGAATCAAATTTTAAAAATACCTTGAAGATATTGATAAAAATAAATCAATCAGTAATGCCCGAAGATAACATAAAAACTTACCAGGAAAAGTATTGCCTGGATTATGTTTATATACAAGCAATACAAACACCAATAATTAAAAATATTATAGATGATATCATGGTTTTGTATAAAACTCGTTTTCAGGCAAACAATATGAGAAGCATGAATCAATTCAAAAATGGCTATGCTCTTTTAATTGGTGTCGGCTACAACGACACTTTAACCGCAACCGTCAACGATGCCAATAATCTACATGATGTGTTAATAAATCCTAAATTTGCGGCTTACCCTCAGCAGCAAGTCCAAGTTCTGACTGAAGAAGCATCGACAAAAAATAATATTCTTGTAGAATTAGATGCTTTAGCCGATAAAGTTAAAAAAAATCCAGAGGCGACGGTGTGGATTTACTATTCTGGTCATGGATTTTTCTGTGAGGAAACTCGAAAGTATTTTTTAGTTCCCTATGGTTATTCAGTACAACAGCTTAAGGAGGACTCTATCTCTAGTAAAAACTTAAGTGAAAAGATTGGGGCGATTCAGGCTAAAAAACTAATAGTTTGGTTAGATTGCTGTCATGCTGGAGGAATGCTATCTAAAGAGTTAGATGGACTTCCTTTTCATGAGTCACCACCGCCGAAAGGTATTTTTGAAGGATTAGATTCAGGATCAGGACGAGTGGTTATCGCGTCTTGTAAAGAAAACCAGAAGTCTTATATTTTGCCTGAAGCGACGAATAGTGTATTTACAACCTGTCTTCTTGAAGTATTACAAGGACAAGGCTTGCCTGATTCTGATGATGAGTATATACGCTTTTTTCAGGTTATGAGTTATCTTTATGAGAAAGTTCCAGAGTTAGTTAAGACTAAACCACAAAACCCTATTTTAGTAAGTGGCGAAGGGATTGACGATAATTTCGCCGTGTGTTGTCGTCCTAAACTAAGGAGAGTGACAAGTGAACCTAGTAACCGAGCACCACAAACTGAGACAAAACGAGAGGCTAATTTCGAGACAAATAAAATAGGTACTACCAGTGATAGTCTTTCACAAATCTTAAAAAAACAGCTTCAGGATTTGTGTAGCCAATTAAGCTTGTTAAACCAAAAAATAGGTAAATTGGAAAGAGCCAAAATAATCAACGCCAATCCTCTATTAGACTTCGATATAGAGCAAAATATATCAAAGTTAAAAGAAGATAGAAAATCTCTAGAGATAGAGATTGAAGATTTAAATAGAAGGCTATCAGAATCTCGTTAAAGTCTTGAGTAAATGGATTTGAAGTTTGAGCTGTTTCGGGGACTGCCCGAAGCAAACCGATATCGATTCTGATTTGCATTAGACTTCTCCATGTCATGAATTAGGGGCATCTGATGGGTGCATCACGATAAAGCAAGCAGAGATAAACTCTCATCTTCATAGAATAATTTGATCGCGTCAAAATTTCGACGCAGCACATCTTCAACTTGCCGAGTTGAACAGTTGCCAAGGCGAAGCCAAATGACTTTCGGTGGGTTCCCAAGTACTAGACTCAGATCGTGCATGTCCGCATCTTTTGAGACAATCATCAAATTATTGTCTTTCGCAAAATCCCAGACTCTTGGGTCGATAGTTGCTTTCATGTCTACATCTCGAACATGAAGCGAGTCTGGGAAAAGATCGCTCAAGCGATTTGGCAACTTGGGCGATAGATTCTCATCAAAAAGCAATCTCATGCCGATAGGGGAGCAGTCATAAACCGCCGTTCGCGATCCGCAGCATAGGCGATGCAGGCTTTTAGGTCTTCTCTCGTCAGGTCGGGAAAGTCGTCGAGAATTTCGGCTTCGGTCATCTCGGAAGCCAGGTACTCAAGCACTTCATAGACGGTGATGCGTAATCCGCGTACGCAAGGCTTGCCGCTGCGCTTATTGGGTTCGATTGTGATGTAGTTTCGGTAGTCCATAGATTATTCTTTACTTAATTGTCTTAATTCGTTGACGCCAGTGGGAAAGGTTAGACAACGTAGATAGATGAAACTACTTTTCCTTTCAACTATCTGCTGTATCTGAAGGGTTAGCTTTCTCAAGCCGTGAAGCATTATCTCGTGTTGCTAGCCAACGTTCAAAAGACTGCTGGCTTTCGCCACTTTGCCTACCTGCTAACAGACCTTCGATGCCCATGTGTTTGTCTAAATCAACCCACTCAATTGATGAGAATACTTACCTGTCTACTCTCAGTTTAACCTGTCAGAAAGCAAACGGTAGGTTGGGTTAAGCTAGCTCAGCCTAAGCCACAAAAGATCTGCGATCGCACTGCAGGTAGGCTTCGGGTTCTTGAGGATTCGGGACTATGTTGATGATAACTCAGTCGCGGTGAATGAGAATGCTAGTCCAGGGTAAGAACGACCCGAGGGGACGATCGCCCGGTTTCCCACCATTGCCTCTCAACGCCATTGCTAACTCCGGAATTTGCCAGAATTTGGCTTAAAATAACAAGGTGCGACTCTCCAAATAATTATTAAGAATTACTACAAAACTCCGTATGTTTAGTGCATCCATCCCCGAGTCCGAGATCCAGGAACGCTTTAGGTCGCTTCAGAAACAACTGCGCGATCGCTGGCAGACCATTGACCAATTCGACCAAGATGATAATGATATTCTCGTGGTTCCCTCCATCACCCTGGATCAACGGGAACTCAAAAAAATCGCCGGGGTTCACCATTACGAAGAACGCAACCTCTATTCTCTGATTCGCCTGCGGAACCCCCGAACTCGCCTCATCTACGTCACCTCCCAACCCCTCCACCCCAGTACTATTGACTATTATCTGCAACTCCTACCCGGTATTCCCTTCTCCCACGCCCGCGATCGCCTCCTCTTATTCTCCACCTACGACTCCTCGCCGCAACCCCTCACCCAGAAAATCCTCGATCGCCCCCGCTTAATTGAACGCATCTGGCGGGCCTTACGACCCGAACAATCTTATATGGTCTGTTTCAACGCCACCCCCTTGGAACGGGAGTTATCCGTTCGCCTGGGGATTCCCCTGCTGGCCCTAGATCCAGACCTTCTCTATTGGGGAACCAAAGCCGGTTCTCGCCAGCTTTTCAGCGATTGCGGGATTCCTCATCCCCCCGGAAGTGCGTTAGTCCATTCCGTGGAGGACTTAACCCAGGCGGTGTCGGAGTTATGCGATCGCCAACCCCAGGCCCAGCGATTTGTGGTCAAACTCAATGAAGGCTTTTCCGGTGAAGGAAACGCCCTATTAGATGTCAGCGGACTCAGTGACAGCCCCCCACAACGGCTGGCCCAAGTGGGCGATCGCCTCTCCCAGATGCGGTTCCAAGCCAACGGGGAACAGTGGCCCAGTTTCGCCAGCCGCATCCCGGAACTCGGGGCGATCGTGGAACTGTATATTGAGGGCGAAGAGAAGCGATCGCCCAGTGTCCAATGTCGCATCACCCCCGAGGGAACCGTCGAAGTCCTCTCAACCCACGACCAACTCCTCGGTGGCCCCGATCGCCAAGTCTATCTCGGCTGCGTCTTTCCCGCTGATACCGACTATCGCGTTCGCCTACAAGAGTTAGGCTTACGGGTGGGGGCGGCTTTAGCGGAAAAGGGCTGTTTAGAACGGTTTGGGGTGGATTTTATTGCGGTTCACCAAGATGGAGATTGGCAGTTGCACGCTATTGAAATTAACCTAAGAAAAGGGGGAACTACTCACCCCTTTATGGAGTTAAAACTGCTCACCAAAGGACGCTACGACCTGGACAGTGGTTTGTTTTACAGCCAACAAGGACGCGCCAAGTTCTATCGCGCCAGCGACAATTTACAAAACTCGTTATATCGGGGTTTATTGCCCAATGATTTGATGGAAATTATCGCCTATCATCAACTGCATTTTGATAGCAGTACGGAGACGGGGACACTTTTTCATCTCATGGGCTGTTTATCTCAATTTGGCAAGTTGGGTTTAACCAGTATTGGTAATTCCCGTCAGGAAGCTGATGAGATTTATCAGAACGTGGTCGATATTTTGGATGCAGAAAGTCGTCGTTATGTCAAGGAAGACCGAGAGGCGAATATGCCCCCCAGTCATCCCATTGCCTGGCGAGGACGCATGGAGGTGGGGAACCACCGTAGGGGCGCGCCCTTGTGGCCGCCCGAGGACACGGAGGATTGAAGGAGGAACAAGGAAGAGTTTATCCCTGTTCCCTGTTCCCTATTCCCTATTCTTTTGTTTTCGGTTTAAACGTAGACGAAACATACAGTTCTTTTAATTGTTTCTTGTCCACATTGGCGGGGGCGTCGGTGAGAAGACAACGGGCTTGTTGGGTTTTCGGGAAGGCGATGACATCCCGGATGGAGTCTTCTTGGGCTAATAACATCACCAGACGATCTAAGCCATAGGCGATACCACCATGGGGAGGGGTTCCATAGTCGAAGGCGTTGAGGAGAAAGCCGAATTTCTCGTTGGCTTCTTCTTCGGATAAGCCGATGGCCTCGAAGACTTGTTCTTGAATCTCCCGTTGGTAAATCCGGAGGCTACCTCCACCGATTTCGTTGCCATTTAAGACTAGGTCATAGGCTAAGGCCCGGGCGGTTTTGATGTCGGCTAAATCGTCGGGGTTGGGGGCGGTGAAGGGGTGATGCAAGGCTTCGAGACGTTTCTCATCGGCGTTCCACTCAAACATGGGGAAGTCGGTAATCCAGAGGAGATTGAGTTGACTCTCGTCGATGAGATCCATCTGGCCGGCGATGACTTGACGCAGGCGATCGAGGGTTTTGTTGACGGTGTCGCTGTCGCCGGCCCCAAATAGCAAGAGATGACCGGATTCAGCTTGGGTTCGGCTGAGGAGTTCGGCTTTTTGGTCGTCGCTGAGGTTGTCTTTAATGGCCCCAATGGTGTCGATGTCGCCGTTGTCTTTGACGCGAATGTAGGCCAGTCCTTTGGCCCCGGCTTCGCTGGCTTCTTTGAATAGGTCGCCGCCGGGTTTGATGCGGACGTTGGATATGGCGGCGTTTCCGTTGGGAATGGGGAGGACTTTGACGATTCCTCCGGCTTTGATGGCCCCGGAGAAGACTTTGAACCCGGAGTCTTTCATTAAGTCGGACACGTCAACGAGTTCTAAGCCATAGCGGGTGTCGGGGCGATCGCAGCCGTAGCGTTCCATGGACTCGTGATAGGTGAGTCGGGGGAAGGGCCGGGGAAGGTCGATTCCTTTGACGGCTTTGAAGATATGGGCGATGAGGGCTTCGTTGAGGTCGATAATTTCGTCGAAGGACATGAAACTCATTTCCATGTCCAGTTGGGTAAATTCGGGTTGGCGATCGGCCCGTAAGTCTTCGTCGCGGAAACAGCGGGCGATTTGATAGTAGCGATCCATCCCTGACACCATTAATAACTGTTTGAACAGTTGGGGGGATTGGGGAAGGGCGAACCATTCGCTGGGGTTGACGCGACTGGGGACGAGGTAATCCCGTGCGCCTTCGGGGGTGGAACGGGTGAGGACGGGGGTTTCGACTTCGACGAAGTTTTGCTGATCTTCGAGGAAGCGACGGATGGCTTTGATGGTCTCGTGGCGCAGTTTTAGGTTCCCGGCCATGCGATCGCGCCGTAAGTCTAGGTAGCGATATTTGAGGCGCAAGTCTTCGCGGACGGCTTCGGTTTCTGAGGTTCCGACTTGGAAGGGAAGTTGTTTATGGACTTGGTTGAGAACTTCGATGCGATCGGCGTAGACTTCGATTTCGCCGGTGGGGAGTTTGGGGTTCAGGGAGTCGTCGGGCCGTTGATAGACGGTTCCGGTAACGCGCACGACATATTCGTTGCGGAGTGCGTCGGCTTGTTGGAAGGCTTCGGGGGTTCGTTCAGGATCGCCGACGATTTGCACGACTCCGCTGCGATCGCGCAAATCCACGAAAATTACGCCACCGTGATCGCGACGACGATCCACCCAGCCGCAGAGGGTGACGGTTTTACCGATATCTTCTTTTCGGACAGTGCCGCAATAGTGGGTTCGCATGGTGGCAGGGTAAGGGAGTAACGTGCAGGGTTAAATCTGGAAAACTTCCCCATTATGCCGTATCGGTGGGGAGTCTGTTAAGAGGCAGTAGGCAGTAGGCAGTAGGGGGGGGACCACGGAGTCACAGAGGACACGGAGAAAGAGAGAGGGGGAGAGGGGGAGAGGGGGAGAGGGGGGAACCACGGAGTCACAGAGGACACGGAGAAAGAGAGAGGGGGAGAGGGGGAGACTTCGGGGCGCGCACTGTTGGTCTTCTCTTGGTAAGAGTTCTGAATTTTCTCTGCGTTAACCGGACTTTTGTCAACCCTTTTTATGTTTATTTTTGTTGCAAAAATAATTTGTTGCAGGGCAGATGTTTAATCTTGCGTCCTAGACAAGACCTCAGCCCCCGATTTGCTGTATCTTTTGGGGCGCTCGACTTAAGTATAGCATGAAAATTGAAAATGAAGATAAACAAAATAGAAAATTTGGCTAAAATGTTGCGGATTTTTGACAATTGCTTAAACCTTCAATGTTAGACCATTAGCCAAAGCCACCCAGTCTTCTACAGCTAGGCGTTCCGCGCGACTCTCTGGGGACAGGTTTCGTTGTTCTAAAATCGATTCTAACTCATCAGCATCAACCTGTCCTTTGAGGTTGTTGCGCAGCATCTTGCGGCGGCTAGAAAATCCCAACTTAATCAAAGTTGCCATTTTCTTAGGATTTTCAGCGGGAACGGGAAGTGGACGGGGGGTGAGACGAACCACCACAGAATCCACCTTTGGCGGTGGGTAGAAGGCTTTGGGGGGAACGTGACAAATCGATTCGCAATCGGCTAAGTATTGAACGCGCACGGATAAAGCCCCGAAGGTTTTGGAACCGGGTTTGGCACAAAGGCGATCGCCCACTTCTTTTTGTACGAGTAAGACAATGGACTCATAGGGGTTGGGATTGGGCGCATCCACATCTCCGAGGAGTTTTTCTAAAATGGGGGCGGTGATATTATAGGGAATGTTGGCGACAACTTTATTTTGTTTCTGAAAGATATCTGGAGACTGTGTTAGAACTTCGGGTAAGTTTAAAGCTAAGAAATCTCCTTGTAGTAATAAAAAATTATCGATATCTGAAAATTTTTTGACCAGCTTTTTACACAAATCTCGGTCAAGTTCAACAGACACTAAGGATTCTACTAAAGGGAATAAACGACGCGTTAATACCCCTTGGCCGGGACCAATTTCTAGGACGCGATCGCGCGGCGAGAGTTGGGCCGCGGCGACAATTTTATCAAGGACGGCATCACTGCGAAGCCAATGTTGGGCAAATCGTTTACGAGGGGGCATGGTTTAGAAAGGGCAAGAGGCAAGACGTAGGGGCGTACCCTTGTGGTCGCCCTCTTCCGGCAAGAGGAGAGGGGCAAGAGGATATGATAGGTTGAGATGTGTTAGATGTCGAGGTCAGTGGCTGGAGATGGCGTACTTAACTGTGCGGGGTGTTGAACATTACTACGAATGGATTACGGAAGCGTCGTCAGAGGTTGAGAAGCCGGTGATGGTGTTTCTCCATGGCTGGGGGGGATCGGGACGCTATTGGCGGAGTACGGCCCGGGCCTTGTGCGATCGCTTCGATTGTTTACTGTACGACATGAGGGGCTTCGGGCGATCGCGCTTGCCGGAGAAAAGCCAACTGGAGGCGGCCCTGGATTATGAACTCGAAACTTACGCCGACGACTTGGCGGCCTTACTAGATGCCTTGGTGGGCGATCGCCAATCGTCTCAAGTCTACCTCAATGCCCACTCCATGGGAGCCTCCATTGCCACCCTCTTTATCAATCGTTACCCCGAACGTGTCAACCGGGCCATCCTCACCTGTAGCGGCATCTTCGACTACGACGAACGCAGCTTTACCGCCTTCCACCAGATTAGTCGCTGGGTGGTGCAGTTTCGCCCCCAGTGGCTGGCCTCGGTTCCCTGGGTTGATCGTTTGTTTATGGCTCGCTTCCTGAACAAGACCATACCCAGTCACGAAAGTCAAGCCTTTTTGGCAGATTTCTTGATGGCTGATTTCGAGGCAGCATTAGGGACGGTGTTAACCTCTGTCAGCAAGCAAGCAGCGGAGACGATGCCGGGTGAGTTTGCCCAAATCAGGGTTCCGACGCTGTTGGTAGCTGGGGAACGAGATATTATCATTCCTGCTGCGATGGGCCGTAAAGCTGTTGAACAGAACAAAAAGGGGATGGTTCAATATCTCGAAATTGCTGAGACGGCCCATTTCCCGATGTTGGAGGATGCCTCAACGTATCTTCAGGGAATTGCCCCATTTTTGGCAAACTAGGGCAAGAAAAGGCAGTAGGCAAGAGGGGAACCACAGAGTCACAGAGGACACAGAGGAAGAGGAGGAGGAAGAGGGAGAGGAGGAGGAAGATGGAGAGGCCCTGTTCCATCTTCCTCCTCCTCTCCCATTTTGCCTTTTGCCTTTTGCCTTTTGCCTCTTGCCTTCTTCCCCTATCCCACCGATTGCGGTGTTTTCTCTGAGGTGGACTCCTTAGCATTCTGATTGAGTTGTCCACCAAACTTTTGCAGTTCGTAGAGTTTCACGCCAATTTGATATTCATATTGACTCAATAGACGACCGTAAATATAGCCCGCACGACCATCTAAAAAGCCCAGTTGCAAGATATAAAATAGGACAAAACGCAGCAAGGGTTTGAAGGGAAGACGTACCCAGATTTTCTTGAGAAAACGCTTCCGTTGCACGGAATCTCCGAATAAGTTGGCCCCAATGGTTCCATCTTCAGCTTGACCGGAAAGGAGGTTATAATAAACCCGAGCTTCCCAGTTAGAATAACGATTGTGGCGAGCTAGCCAGTGATAAATGTCTCGAAAGTCGATATGTAGCATATCTTCTTTGAGATAGCCGGCTTGACTTGGCAGAACAACGTGTTCGTGAACTTCGTTGTCGCCGGTGTTGGGAACAGCCTCGGTACTTAGGTTTTCATAGCGACCGAGTTTGTGCTTGAACAATCGTAAGTTCCAATCGGGATATTTGCCGCCGTGACGAATCCATTTACCGAGGAAAAAGACGCGCCGGTTGAGATAGTAGCCATCTTTTTCGTCTTGCTCAATCACTTGGGCAATTTCATCCCAAAGTTCGGGGGTGATGCGTTCATCACAATCGACAATCAATACCCAGTCATGGCTGAAGGGTAAATTATCTAAAGACCAGTTTTTCTTTTTGGGCCAACGTCCGTTAAAGTGGAATTGAACGACCGTTGCGCCGTATTGTTCGGAAATCTCGCAGGAGCGATCGCTACTTTGGGAGTCCACCACGAAGACTTCGGCGGCCCGAGAAACACTTTCAAGACAAGCCGGGAGATTAGATTCCTCATTTTTGGCGGGAATGAGGACGGACACGGGAATTTTAGGATCAGTCGAAGACATACAAGCTAACCTACGCAGTTTAATGGAAATGGGGATACCGTCGAGATGGGGGGAACGGCTTGAGTTAAGAGCTGGTTTCAGGGCGATCGCCAGGGAGGTCTTTGGGAGGAAAGAGCATTCCCTCAATGGCAGACCCTAGATAGCCAATCTGACCGTAAGCATACACCAAATTCTCAAAGCGTTGTGCGGGGTTGCGCACAAATTTAACGGACTTATAAAGTCCTCGGGCGATTCGTTCCCCTCCTCGTAACAATTGTTTAGACCCAGCGTTTCCCGCCAGTTGTTCCCGATAACACTCACTCACCCCTTGCCACCAGCCTCGTTGTAAAAACCAGCTACGGTTCACCCGTTCTGGGGCAACATTATGAGCCACCAAGGCATCGGGGAGATAGGCGACTTGCCAGCCGAGATGTAATGCTTTTTCCGTCATGTAGAGTTCCTCGTTGGAGAGGAGTTTTTTACCCACTCGTCCTAAATTGGGGTCAAAGCCGCCAATCTGATTGAGGAAATCACGACGGATACAGTAGTTCAAGCCTCGGGGGGTCAATCCTGGGTTTTCAATCAAGCGAACCTCCTCCCCTAAATCATAACGCCCCAGACAGCCGGACATGTCATCAGAGAGCCAAGGGGGTTGAGACATCCCCTCGGCCCAGATGAGGGTCACTTTGCCCCCGGCGATCGCCAATTTATCATTTTCCTCAAAGGCCCGACATAGACAACTCAACCAGGTGGGAGAGGCCACGGCATCGTCATCGAGATAGGCAATCAGGGGCGCTTCGCTGGCCTTGGCCCCGGTGTTGCGGGCAACGGATAACCCTAGGGTGGGTTCCCAGATATAACGCAGACGGGGATGGGGCGATCGCGCTTCAACGACGGCTTTTGTGGTATCTGTCGAACCATTGTCCACGACGATAACCTCATAGTCCGGGCAGTCTGACTGGTTCAAGAGACTATCAATCGCGGCCCCGAGATAGGTATCCCGGTTGTGAGTACAGATAATTGCAGAGATCTTTAAATCGGACATGAAATCCTCAAACGCCAGCGACTCCGGGAACGGCGACTTTTAAGGCCGCTCTCGTCTGTTATAGCAGAAGAAAGGCAGTAGGCAGTAGGCAGTAGGGGGGAGAAGGCAAGAGGCAAGAGGCAAGGGGCAAGAGGGGGGCAAAAAAAATCCTCCCGCATCACCAGGAGGAGTCAAAAGGAACTGTCGCATCACAGAGGAAATTTCACCGAGTCCCTTATGCGGAGTCAGGGTACTGCACCCAGGCAAATCTTTAAGGAACTTGAGGAACTGAGGTTCCGCACTTCTTTGAACTCGATGACCTCAGTATGACAGCGATCGCCCAACCCACGCAGTGATAAGCGTCCGGGGTATCCGTGATACTGCCGTAGATTGACGGTGATGGATTCCGTGGTCTTTGGGTGACACCATTACCGGGGTGACGGTGATATGGCTCACAAATAATACCTAGGTAGAGTACCTAAGTACCGTACTTAGATATCTCCGTACACTGGAATCGCTGCGCCACGGACATCCTGAGCCGCCTGGGAGGCTAGGAAACAAATCACGTCTCCCAGAGAACCGGGTTTCACCCAAGTGTCAGCCGCCTCTTCCCCCATCGCCTCGCGATTGCTGGGGGTATCAATGACGCTGGGAAGCACGCAGTTCGCCGTAATTCCAGTATTGCGAGTTTCTGCGGCGATGGACTTGGTGAGGGCGACGACAGCGGCTTTGGCGGCACAATAGGCCGCCAATTGGGCCCCTGGCTCGACGGCCCCCCGTGAACCGACCGTAACAATCCGTCCGTATCCCTGTTGTCGCATCTTGGCCAAACTGTATTTACAGGCCAAAAAGGTGGTGTTGAGATTAAGATCGAGGTCTTTGCGCCAATCGTTGTAGTCGTACTCATGGGTGGCGCCCATAGAAAACCCTCCTACGAGGTGAATTAAGACATCCACGTGCCCCATATCCTCAATCAGTTGGCGGACAGCACTTTCATCAAGTAAATCCAGGAGGACAAACTGAATTTTCGAGAAGTCCTCCCCTGACATGTGCTGTTTGAGGCGATCGACTTCGCTGGTATTGCGATAGGGAATGGTGAGACTCGCTCCCTGGGCCGCCAGTTTCGGCGTGACTCCCATCCCCAGTCCTCCAGTTCCTCCCGTGAGTAAGACGGTTTGACCCTTCACAATGCAATCTCCCTTGCTGCGTTCTATTTCTAGTCTAAGGAGATTAGTAGCGAACTTCTAGGGTAACGGAGGCGGTCACTTGCTGTTCTCCCCCTTCAATGGGGGTGGACGCATCCATGGCCATGGCTTCCATCCGTTGATAGGGAACCGGTGGGGCGCTATGACTGGTTTGGTTGACGTTGATGCTGACAATATCTCGGCGTTGGAGATTGAGGGTTCCCAGAACCACGTCGGCTTGGGAGCGAGCATCGAGGGTGGCTTCTTGTAGGGCGCGATCGCGGGCCTGGGCGATGGCTTCGTCACTGCCGATAAAGTTAATTCCCATAATACGAGTTGCACCACGGGAGACGGCGGTATCGAGGAGTTCTCCGGCTGCGTCAGTCGCGATTTGAAAACTGACGGTATTGGCGGCCCGATAGCCTGTAATGACTTGTTGGTTATCGCGACGGCTATAGATGGGGTTGAGCCGAACGCCGGTGGTTTGTAGTTTCTCCACATTGCGCGATCGCAACAGTTCAACCACCGCCGACGATTGACGAGCGGCCTGTTGTTGGGCCGCCTCAGCCGTTTCAGCGTCCACTTCTACCCCTAAATTCACCTGAGCGATGCTGGCGGGGATAAAGACGGAACCTTGGCCTTGAACCGTCAGGGTGCGCTGGGATTGTTCTTGAGCCATAACAGGGGGTGGGGCCATGAGGGCGATCGCCCCAGATGCAAGCATGAAAGCCGCAGGGAGAGCGAGTAGTCTTTGGGAGAGATACATCATATTTTCTGTAGTCCAGGAATCAATCTGCCTCAATTCTGCCCCAATCGAGGGTTCACCCGCCTCCCAATAGTCTTTGACGGACACTTTCAGCGATTTGGTTGCCCAGGTAGTCTGGAATAGCGCATTCATTGGGCCCGAGGAGGTAAAGAATCAAGCGAGTGCGTCCCCGCCAGACGAGGAGGTTGGCATTAACCACCAGTAAATCTTCCTGCCAGATGGCATACATGACCTTATAGAATAACCCCGGTTGGTTATCGGCTTCAATTAACAGGGCCGGCAGGTGGAAAACCGGATCTACATAAAACTCCGTTTCCACATCTTCCAACCCCGCATCCAGGTTAAACTCCACCGCCAACATTTCTTCCACCTCAAAATGTCCGGCGAGGGCTTCCCGAACCGCCCGGGCCACATTATCTGCGGTTTTTTCCGTCAGGGCCTGGCCCCCACGAGAGACAATCAGCTTGACAAACACCAACATCGGCGGTGCGATTTGCCCGTAGAGACTGAGACTATGAATGGTTAAACCATAGGCGGCAAGCACCCCAAAAATATCACTAAGCAAAAATGACTGATTGCGATAAGCGAAGTGTAGGGCACTTTTGGAGCCTTCCTGACGCAATTCGATGACAGCTTGTCGGGTTTTGTAGAGGTGATACGCCAATTTGAGGTTTTGCAGTTGGATCTCGCTGCTGACAAACTGTTCGTAAAACTGGGGAAAAGCCCGATTGAAGCGTTTAAGGAGGTCGAGAGTGGATGATTTTAAGCCCGCAGCCATAGTCACCGTTAACTGAACTTGTAAAATCTATCGCATGAGACGCGACGCTTGTGGATGCTCATGGGGGCGATCGCGCACTCGGCGGGTACTCCCCTGTCGGGGTGAATCCCCAATCGAGTCGCCATTCATCCTCCGCCTAAGGAGAAGACGCTACTCTACTTTAGGCGATCGGCGATCGCCTGAGGGGGGAAATTAGATCCGTTGGATTTCTTGGCGATCGGCCGGTCTAACGGACATTCGCCGGATATAATGAACCATACCGGGCCGTCCTCAAGCCCGAGAACGTCTAATCAGCACGCTACGACACCTGCATGGGTTTTTGGAAAAGCATTTTCAGTAGTTCGGATTCGGCTTCCCCATCGCCGAACGCTATCTCCTTAGAGGAGTACTCAGCACCCGGCATGAGCGATCGCCTGGGAACACAAAGTCGAATTTATTTTAGTACTGACCGCAGTATCGATTTATACGAACTCGAAGAACTTTGTGACTCCGTTGGGTGGGCCCGTCGTCCCCTACGCAAAGTTCGCAAGGCCCTCCAACACAGTTACATGGTCGTTTCCATGTGGGAAGTGCGAGGAACCCGCAAGCGTCTCATCGGCTTTGCCCGCGCCACCTCAGACTGTGCCTTCAATGCCACCGTCTGGGATGTTGCCATCCGCCCAGAGTTCCAGGGCAAAGGACTAGGCAAAGCCCTGATGAGTTATCTCATCTCCAAACTACGGCGGGAAGACATCAGCAACATCACCCTCTTCGCCGATCCCCATGTGGTCAAATTTTACGGCGGTTTAGGCTTTCTCGCTGATCCCGAAGGCATCAAAGGGATGTTTTGGTATCCCAATTGAGGAAGGGCAAAAGGCAAAAGGCAAGAGGCAAGAGGCAAGAGGCAAGAGGCAAGAGGCAAGAGGCAAGAGGCAAGAGGCAAAAGGCAAGAGGCAAGAGGCAAGAGGCAAGAGGCAAGAGGCAAGAGGCAAGAGGCAAGAGGCAAGAGGCAAGAGGCAAGAGGCAAGTCATGCCCTGGGGAGGCTCTGCCTCCCGATTGCAGGCGTGAAGCTTCCCTACTGCCTACTGCCTAAGGGCGACCACAAGGGTACAAGGGTACGCCCCTACATTGCCTACTGCCTACTCCCTGTTCCCTGTTCCCTGTTCCCTGTTCCCTTCTTCCCCCCTGTTCCCCATTCCCCGTTGACGGTACTATAGGAACAGTATTGGTAAGAAATCTTCATATTTTATCCGTTGATATGGAATCAGGAATCGACCTCCAAGGTAGTGTAATCGAGATCCTCGGGGGCTTTGGTATCCCAGCCGGGTTGGCCAAAGTCATCTGGATGCCCGTCCCCATGCTGCTGATGTTGGTAGCCGCCACCGTCGGAGTTTTAGTCTCCGTCTGGCTAGAGCGAAAAATCTCCGCCGCCGCTCAACAGCGGGTTGGCCCCGAGTTTGCCGGGCCCTTGGGGACATTGCAACCCGTCGCCGACGGTCTAAAGCTACTGTTCAAAGAAGACATCATCCCCACGCGGGCCGATCCCTGGCTCTTTACCATTGGCCCGGCGATCGTCGTGATCCCCGTCTTTCTGTCCTATCTCATCGTTCCCTTCGGACAGAACCTCGTCATTACCGACCTCAGTATCGGTGCTTTCCTCTGGATTGCCCTATCGAGTATTACCCCCATCGGCTTACTGATGTCCGGGTACTCCTCCAATAATAAATATGCCCTCATCGGGGGATTACGGGCTGCCGCTCAGTCCATCAGCTACGAAATCCCTCTGGCCTTATCGGTGTTGGCGATCGTCCTGATGTCCAATAGCCTCAGTACCATCGACATCGTCAACCAGCAAGCTGACTACGGCATTCTCAGTTGGAACCTCTGGCGACAACCCGTCGGGTTTGTCATCTTCTGGGTTGCCGCCTTAGCTGAAACCGAGCGACTTCCCTTTGACCTTCCGGAAGCCGAAGAAGAACTGGTGGCTGGGTATCAGACCGAATACACCGGCATGAAATTTGCCCTGTTCTATCTGGGTTCTTACGTCAACCTGGTTCTTAGCGCCCTTTTCGTCTCCGTCTTCTACCTCGGAGGTTGGACACTCCCGATTCCCGTTGAAACCTTAACCCAATGGCTTGGGGTGAACGAATTTTCCCCCGCCGTGCAGGTCATCACCGGTTCCCTCGGAATCACCATGGTCTTAGCGAAAACCTACCTGTTTGTGTTTCTGGCAATTTTGCTGCGCTGGACGACACCTCGGGTTCGCATTGACCAACTCTTGGACCTAGGCTGGAAGTTCTTGCTTCCCGTCTCCTTAGCCAACTTGCTCATTACCGCCGCCCTCAAACTTGCCTTCCCAGTTGCATTTGGTGGCTAAACTTGCCCCTCCGTGGGCCCTATTACGACCATACGGGAGAACACCATGCTGAAGTTTCTCAAACAAGTCGGCGACTACGCCAAAGACTCCTTTCAAGCGGCCAAATTCATCGGCCAGGGATTAGCCGTCACCTTCGACCATATGGGTCGTCGGCCCGTGACCGTGCAATATCCCTATGAAAAACTCATTCCCTCAGAACGCTATCGAGGCCGGATTCACTTTGAATTTGATAAGTGCATCTCCTGCGAAGTCTGTGTGCGGGTTTGCCCCATCAACCTCCCCGTGGTGGATTGGGAATTTAACAAAGAACAGAAGAAAAAGAAACTCAACCACTACAGCATTGATTTCGGCGTGTGTATCTTCTGTGGTAACTGCGTGGAGTACTGCCCCACCAACTGTTTGTCCATGACCGAAGAGTACGAACTCAGTGCCTACGATCGCCATGAACTCAACTACGATAGCGTGGCCCTAGGACGACTTCCCGAAAAAGTCACCCTCGATCCGATGGTACAACCGATGCGAGAACTGGCATACTTACCCAAGGGTGTCACCGACCCCCACGATCTGCCCAAAGGATCTCAACGTGCGGGTCGTCACCCTGAGGATATCCTCGAAGAACTCGAACAAGAGAAGGCGCAGCGGGAAAAAGCCAGCGCCGACTCTGAGAAAAACTGATTCCCGAGGGGAACAGATCTCATCGAGTCTTAGAGTACCGATTGGGCGGGCCTAACCTCGCCCGTTAAGGTACTCCGAGAGATAGTGTTTGCAAAGCCTGTAAGGAAATCAAGGAAAAAGCTGTGAATTTAGCTGAAGGCGTTCAACTCGTCTCATTTGGAATCTTAGTCGCGACGACCATCGCTGCTGCTTTGGGCGTGGTCTTACTGGAAAATATTGTCTATTCTGCCTTTCTTCTCGGGGGCGTGTTTATCAGTATGGCGGGGTTATATCTGCTGCTAAATGCTGATTTCGTCGCCGCCGCCCAAATCCTCGTCTATGTCGGTGCTGTCAACGTGCTGATTATTTTCGCCATTATGTTGGTGAATAAAAACGAGGTCTTTAAGCCGATGAAAAATGCCTGGTTCCGCAAAGGGGCAACGGCTTTAGTCTGTGTGGGCTTGTTTGCCCTGTTGGGGACGATGGTTCAATCGACCTCCTGGGCTGTGTTAGAAACCATTGAACCGGTTTCGAGTACGGCACTGCGTCTCGGACAACATTTCTTTAGTGATTTCTTGTTGCCTTTTGAGTTGGTCTCAGTCCTGCTCCTAATCGCGATGGTGGGAGCAATTATTTTGGCTCGCCGGGAATTTATCCCCGATTTAGATGCCGAGAAAGAGTTTGTTTTTACGCTTCCTGAACGTCCCCGTGAACCGGTTGGGGCGATTGGAGAGGCTCCCGATGATTCTGACAGTTAAGTCCTGACAGTTAACTCAAGGAATTTACAGGTCATTTAGCCTGTTTAAAATGGCCTGTTCCCGATATAAACCCCATCGTTCCCCCTGGGTGTTACCCGGACGGGGTAAGCCTAGGACCTGATTCAACCTCTCGATAAGCCTTATGGAACTGCAACTGGAATATTTCTTACTCTTGGCCGCTGCCCTCTTCTGCATTGGTATTTATGGACTCATTAATAGCCGTAATGCGGTGCGGGTGTTGATGTCCATTGAGCTGTTATTAAATGCCGTGAACCTCAATCTAATGGCGTTTTCCAACTATCTGGATGCGGATGCCAAAGGACAGGTATTTTCGGTGTTTGTGATTACGATCGCAGCGGCGGAAGCAGCCGTCGGGTTAGCGATTGTACTCGCCATTTACCGCAACCGTGACACCATTGACATGGAACAGTTCAACTTATTGAAGTGGTAACTCGCACACAATACGGAGGCTACCCAGAGATGACTCCTGTTGATAATCCTAGTTTAATCGTCACAAGTCGACGATAGACGGGGTTGAGACAGGAGTCTTTTGCTGGGGACTCGGGTTCATATCGCCCCTGAACGTTGACCTCATCTACCAAAATTTTCGATAATTGGTAGTTAAAGATACAAAAAAGGGCGATTTTCTCCTCGCTTTACATAAGCTTCACAGAAATTTCCCAATTCAATATGGTTTCTTCACGGAATATATGTTCTAATCTCGTAGGGTGGAGATAGGAGGACAAGTTGCCCAAGGGCGATCGCCTCCTATCTCCATATCGCCCTTTGACACTTTGGTAAGAAACGCCATGCTTCGTATTGTGAACCGGCTCCTCGCTCCCATCGACGGCTGGCTGGCATCCCTAGAGATTAACAGTCCCCAAGTCGCCACGGCGATTGTGCGTCTAATTCCTGCACAATGCCCCTTTGAGCGCGATATCAGCCTCTGGGGACATCACTTGTTCCATATTCCTCCCATGTGCAAACTCAACCCCTTCTACGATCGCTTCGTTGAGTTACGCTTTCGCGCCCTCTGCTACCTCGTCGACACCTGCGGAAGCGACATCAGCGCCTTCTCCTAAGCCAGTCCCTAAACCCGTTTTCCTCAAGCTTTAGACTCAGCAAACACCGCCACTTCAAGGGCCTGAAGCGCCTCTTCAATCACCCCATTGGTGACCTGTACATCAAACTCGTCAGCCGCTTGAAGTTCCTCCTTGGCCCGTTTGAGTCGCCGCCGAATCGCCTCCTCTGAGTCGCGATCGCGTCCCCGAAGCCGCCGTTCCAACTCCCCAAACGACGGAGGATGAACAAACACCAACAACGCATCCGGGAAGCTGCGGCGCACCTGGCGGGCCCCTTCCACTTCAATCTCTAAAATCACCCAATGACCCTGCGCCATCTGTGTTTCCAAGGATTGGCGCGGGGTTCCATAGTAATTACCCGCAAACTCGGCCCATTCAATAAAAGCATCCTGGGCAATCTTGTCCTGAAATGCCTGCCGAGTCAAAAAATGATAATCCACTCCATCGACTTCACCCTGACGGGGTTGACGAGTCGTCGCCGAAATCGACAGACAAAGCTCCGGGTGGCGTTGGCGCAGCGATCGCAGTAACGTCCCTTTACCAACTCCACTCGGGCCAGTCAAGACAATTAATTTTCCAGCAGTCATGATCTCGTTGCGGCCATTCCTTAAAGAATGGTCGATTCTAAATTACTCGGGGGCGCGCTGAAGACCGCGCCGCACCGGGCCATTACGTATGAGCCTCCCTACCATCTTTATTGAAAACAAAGCGGTTGGCAACGGTTTCGGGCTGAATTGCCGAGAGAATCACATGACTCGAATCCGTGACAATCACCGCACGCGTGCGACGACCATAGGTGGCATCCACCAACTGACCCCGCTCTCTGGCATCGATAATGATACGCTTAATGGGAGCCGACTCAGGGCTAACGATGGCAACAACGCGATTCGCTGAAACGATATTGCCAAAGCCGATGTTAATAAGCTGAATATCCATGATTAATCCTTGGCTATCTCGTGTGAGGGGGGTAGTAACGACAGTATCTAACTCTCATGGTAGATAGAATCCAAAATTTTGGCTCAGGCGGCGCAAATCCCCAAAAAATCCCATCCCCCTCACCCTGCCCGTCATCATCGCGATCGCCGTTAGCCCAATTCAAGTTCCCATAACGATTTCAGCCCTTCACCCGTCCTGTGCAACCCGTCGATTTCACCACCCTTTGCGCCATTTATGCCGATTTCCGGACATTTTGGCTACCCGCTCGTCTTGAACAAGTCATTCAAAGCGATCGCACCCAACTGGCCCTAGCCCTACGCACCCTCGACCGTCGTGGCTGGCTGCGCCTCTGTTGGCATCCCCAAGCCGCCCATCTCTGTCTGAGCAGTCCCCCCCCCAAAGTTCCCGACACCTTCACCTTCAGCGACCAACTGCGCCACCAACTCAAAGGCTTAGCCCTCGTCGACGTCACCCCCCTCTCCCCTTGGGAACGAGTCCTAGACTTTCAATTTGCCCGTCGCCCCGGAGATCCCCTCCAGAGTCATCTCTACGTGGAAATCATGGGCAAATACAGCAACGTGATTCTCACCAACGCCGAGAACCTGATTATCACTGCCGCCCATCAAGTCAGCGCCCAACAGTCCCGCGTGCGGCCAATTCTCACCGGACAACCCTACGACCCCCCCCCAGCCATGAGCGGGGCCACCCCCCGACGGGATGAATCCTTCGAGCGTTGGCAAGAGCGCATCAGCTTAATTCCCGACTCTCTCCGGCGCAACCTCCTCAAACCCTATCGCGGCCTAAGTTCCGCCCTAGTGCGATCGCTCTGCGCCCGGGCCCAACTCAACCCCGAAACCTCCACCGACCAACTCTCAGACGCCGATTGGCAGCGCCTCTTTGACAGTTGGCAACAATGGCTCACCATCCTAGAAACCCAGACCTTTCAACCCGGCTGGACCGACAGCGGCTACACCGTCCTCGGCTGGGATGCCCAAACCCCCGCCGACAGCGTTCAGATCCTCATTGACCGCTACTACAGCGATCGCCTCAACCAACAATTCTTCCAACAACTGCGCCATCAACTGAGCCAAAAACTCAGCCAAACCCTCAAAAAACTCAATCTCAAGCGGCAAACCTTCCTCGACAAACTCGACCAATCCGCCGACGCCGACCAACACCGACACCAGGCCGACCTACTCATGGCCCATCTGCAAGACTGGACCCCCGGCATGAGTGACATCGTCCTAGCAGATTTTGAAACCGGCGACCCCATCACCATCCCCCTAGACCCCGAAAAAAATGCCGTCAGCAACGCCCAGGCGCTCTATAAACGGCATCAAAAACTCCGACGAGCTAAACAAGCCGTTCAGCCCCTTTTACAAGCCACAGAAGCCGAAATAAACTACCTCCAACAAGTCGAAGCCGCCCTCGACCAACTCGGTCCCTATCAACAGGCCGACGACCTCAGCGCCCTCGAAGACATCCGGGACGAACTCGTCGAGCAAGACTATCTCAGCTCCCCCCAACATCGCCCTCAGCGCGAGAGCGCCCCTCACCCCTTCCATCACTTCCAGACCCCCAGTGGCTTCGATCTCCTCGTGGGGCGTAACAACCGCCAAAACGACCAGATTTCCTTCCGCATCGCCACAGAATACGACCTCTGGTTCCACACCCAAGAAATCCCGGGGAGCCATGTACTGCTGCGACTCCCTCCCGGAACCCAGCCTGACCCCAAAGACCTCCAGTTTGCGGCGGACATTGCCGCCTACTATAGCCGTGCCAGAGATAGTGACGCGGCCCCTGTGGTTTATGCCGATCCTAAATACGTCTATAAGCCCAAAGGGGCAAAACCCGGCATGGCGATCTACAAGCACGAAACCGTCCTCTGGGGCAAGCCTGGAGAGGTCGAACGACAACTTGAATCGCGCAGAGGGGGCCCTGCCAGCCGCTAATATCAATGCCAAAGTTAGGGCAGATGACCTGGGCTTTAACGACGACTGAGTCGCCGATTTTGCCGTTGAGTAAGGGATAGTGTCATCCACCTACCTTATTGCTCTGTGAGATACCATGAAGACAGCTTTTGGAAGGCTACCTTTATGACTTCGACATCCAACAAACAAGCTATTATTCGTACTGAGCGAGGATTAACCATTGCGGGTACCCGAATCACTCTGTACGACGTGATGGACTATGTGATAAGTCAATACCCACCTAAGTTTATCCGCTCCTTATTTGACCTAACAGAGCAACAGATTGAAGCTGCTTTATCCTATATTGACGCAAATCGTTCTGAAGTCGAAGAAGAATATCAGCTTGTTCTAAAGCAAGCTGAGGAAAATCGGCAGTATTGGGAGGAACGTAATCGTGAGCATGTTGCTCGTCTTGCAGCAATGCAACCCAGACCAGGTCGAGAGGCTCTTTGGGAAAAACTCCTAGCCCAGAAAGCTAGGCATGAACTAGAAGCATGAATTTCTTGATTGATCATAACTTGGGGGGCCATGCAGAGATTTTATTGGGCAATATTGCGAGTCAAGGCTGGTTAGAGCTTGTCTCAATTCGTTTCATCACCTTTAAGGAGATAAAATTGTCTATCGACAGTAGTGATCGAATTGTTTGGCGAACTGCTCAGTCAAATAAGATGATTTTGTTAACTGCCAACCGAAGTATGAAAGGTGAAGACTCTCTGGAACAAGTTCTTCGAGAAGAAAATAAAGTAGATTCCTTTCCTGTCATTACAATTGGAGATGCGGATCGATTTTTGGCTGATCGAGTTTATCGAAACGGTTGTGTTGATCGCATTCTCGAAATCCTGTTGGATATCGAAACCTGGATGGGTGTTGGTCGGTAACCATTCAGGGGGGTATGGTGTAAACTGGGGGACATGGAAGAGAGCATAACCATAGGCGGCATCAAGATTCCTCGCGCGGACTGGGAAAAGACCCCAGAAAGCGTGAAAAATTTGGTGAGCAATCTTGAGCAACGAATCGCCGCTATCGAAGAACGTCTGGGACTCAACGCCTCAAACAGCTCCATCCCCCCCTCAAAACAACCTCCCCAAGCCAAAGCCGAGAAGAAAGACAAAGGAAGCGGACGTAAACGGGGAGGGCAAAAAGGACACAAAGGATTTGGACGAGACTTATACGAACCGAGTCAGTGCAGCGAGATCATTGAGCATCAACCCGAGACTTGCAAGCATTGCCAAGCGCCCTTAAGAGGAGAAGACCCCCAGCCGTACCGCCATCAGATTGTGGAAATTCCCCCAGTCGAGCCAGTGGTGACCGAACACCGACTTCACGCCTTGACCTGTCAGTGCTGCGGTCAAACCACTCGCGCCCAATTGCCCGAAGAGGTTAACCCCAGTGGTTATGGAGAGCGCCTCCAAAGTCTGGTAGGGCTGCTGAGTGGAGCCTATCGTCTCAGTCACAATCAAGTCAAAACACTGATGGCAGACTTGTGGCAAGTGCACCTGAGTACGGGAACGGTTAACCGTATCCGTCAACGAGTCAGTCAGCAACTCAGCCAGGTGGTCAATGAAGCCCGAGCCTATGTCATGGCCAGTGACCAGGTGAATGTGGATGAAACCAGCTGGAGTCAAAACAACGGTGATGGGAACAATCCCGAAAACAGCTTGGGCTGGTTGTGGGTGGCAGTGGCTGCCAAGTAGCGGTCTATCAAGTAAGCCTCAGCCGGAGTCGCGGGAGCCTCGAAGCTCTATTAGGAAAGAATTTTGCGGGTGTAGTTACCAGTGACCGGTATGGGGTCTACAAGCAATATCCGGTTGAGCAACGGCAAGTGTGTTGGGCCCACTTGATACGAGATTTTCAACGAATGGCTCAACGCCGTGGGGTCTCCAAGGAGATTGGTGAAGCTCTGCTTAAACAAGCTCGGCGTCTGTTCGGCTGGTGGCACCGAGTGCGGGATGGAACCTTATCAAGAGAGTTATTCGAGGCGGCCGTGGCACGGCTGCGTCAAAGGGTTCACCAGTTGCTCACTGAAGCGGCTAGCCTTTGTGATTCGAGCCGAGAGCGAACGCCCTTGGCCCGAACCGCACGCACCTGCCAGGAAATTTTAAAGGTTGAACCGGCCTTGTGGACGTTTGTTGAGGTCGAATCCGTTGAGCCGACCAACAATGCAGCCGAGCGCGCTTTACGCACGGCGGTCATTTGGCGTGACTTGAGTTATGGCTCCTGGTCTCGTGCGGGCAGTGAGTTTGTCGAACGCTTGCTGACGGTGGTTACGTCTTTACGGTTGCAGGAACGCCCCCTGTTGGAGTTCTTGATTCAGGTTTTGCGTTCTGAGCCAGTTTCTCTCCTCCCTCTACCCCCTGAATAGTTACGTTGGTCGTCTTTTTATCCCATGACGCCGCTGATTTGAACCGTACCCTGGTGTCACCGCGCACCTGTGAGAAAGAATTTGCTCAGCATCGCCAGTTATTTTTAACGGAACAGGGCTATCGCTATCACATTCAGTTTTGGGAGGTTTAGCCGCGTTAAGGGCTGCTCAAGGGGCCACCGACTCAGCGGCATCTTGTGGTGTTGTTAGACGATGAGACCCGGTTTCGTGATGGGTTGCGTAAGCTGGGGTATAGTTTGCTGATCAGTAAGGGTTAAGGCATAGTTCGGTGTATGGTACTTTAAGCCCATCGACTCTCGGAACTATTTCGACAACTGCTTCGGTTTTCTTGACCGGGTAGGCGACTCAGTTAGCAGAGGTAAACTCTGTAGTTAAACTACATTATAGCTTATGGGTACTAAACCCGAAAAGATGTGGAAGGTTTCTTGACGATCGATCCAGATTTGGATAGTATATGGAAAGTTTCTTGCAAACTGTACGATTAGGTATGAAGCCCAACTGTCTGAAGTTCTAGTTTATGAAAGAAGTCCGCCTTACAGATCTTGATGAATTAGCTCTCACGGTAAGAAATAAAATAGCGCGCTCTTATATTTTGGAAGCCATAGATGCATATCGAGGAGGTGCATACCGTTCATCAATTGTATCGACCTGGATTGCCGTTACTTTTGATATCATTTCAAAAATAAGAGAGCTGTCAAACCAAGGCGATCTAATGGCGAAAAACTTTATAAGTTCACTAGATAAAGCTATTGCAACTAAACAAATCAAGCAACTTCAGAATATTGAAGAAGATTTACTTAAAAAAGCAACAGTTGATTTTGAATTTCTGTCAGATCAGGAGCAGGTTGATTTTATTCGATTAAAAGAGGATCGTAATCTTTGCGCTCATCCTGCATTTGTAGCTGAAGAGATGCTTTTTGAACCTGAGCCAGAAAGGGTTCGAATGCATATAGTTCATGTTATCAAGCATCTTTTACAACATCAACCTGTGCAAGGTAAAAATGCGATTGAAAGAATTGTAAGAGATATCAAGAGTATTGCCTTTCCCCTTACATCAGACTTAGCTTATATCTTTCTGAAGTCCAGATATCTTGATTGTGCGAAGAAGTCATTGATCGAGAATCTTACACTTTTACTTTTAAAGGCAATTCTGCGTGGGGATCTCCCTGATCTGCCTTTGACTTATTCAAGGCAGATAGTTCTAACTTTGCAAGCTGTTTCTAAACGCCATCCTGATATTTATGAAGAACGCATGAGGGCAAAACTCCTGACTATTGTGGAATCTTTAGATGATGGTTGTTTATCTAATGCATTTCGCTTGCTTGGAGCTGATCCAAAATGTTGGAATTGGTTGAACGAATCTACTAAAATCCACTTAAAGGAAGTCGCTAAATCAAGTATCAGAAGCCCTAGTTGTAGTGTACATATTTTTGAAGCTATTGTGGTCAATGATTTAAGATCAATTCTTGTTCAAGGGTTCAAAAAACTTCCTTCAAGCACACAAATAAGTATTGTTAAAAGCATGCCACACTCAGAATTTGCTGACCAAGCAATATCTCTATACTCAGAAGCTGGTAGTTATAGAGGTGCGGAAAGCTTAGGAGAATCACTGATTCTTCCAATGATCAATTGCTTTTCTGTAGCAGATGTCCAAAAGATTCTTAAAGCTGTTGAAGATAATAACCAAATATACGATGCTTCTGGTACACCAGCTATTCTCGATCAGCTTTGTGAGAAAACAGAGCGGGATCTTCCAGAATTACGTGAAAGTTGGAAATCACTTTTTGAATTTCTTTTTTCCAAATATATGAAGTGGTATAAGGGATCAGAAATTTCTGATGTTTGGAATGAAACTGGCTGGGAAAGCTTAGCGAATCGGCTTAAAGCAGCAGGAGTGAGCTTACCTCCAGAACAACAATCAGACAGCTAATATCAGATATCTTTGAGGTAACTATTCAGGTCATTAAAATTTCTCTCTAAGCTTTGCTCAGTATGGGATTCAGGTATTTTATTCTGTTTTTATGTTCTCAACAAGACAACGCCGAATCTCTTTTTTTCGTGCTTATTGAGAATAAAACTATTGTTTAAGCTTTGCCCAAAATTTAAAAGCCTTACTATGACTGTGTTTGAGACACCTGAATAGTTACTCCTTGAGTTATTCTGCTGTTAGAGTCTAACAATTCTGGTGCAGCGGATTGAAGAGAGTGGCTGGTGCTGAGTTCAAGGTATCAGCAGCTGCTGACCAGAAACGCTAGGTATCACCGAAAAATTATGCCCAGTATCAAGTGCACAGCGAAACTTGCTAGACGAGCCGGTCTAAGCCTGTCCCCTCAAGTCCTGGCGTAGAAGGTCTGGGCCTGCGGAAGCTCGCCACCATCGTAAACCATTGCTAATGATCCCCCTGAAATGGAAGTACGCCATTGAATCACAGTGCTCCTAACCGTATCAGCTATGATCAGTCTAGTTAAGGAGTTACTTTAGGAGGAGCTAGTGAACGTCAGTATAGAGTTGCCTGCTGATCTGGAAAATGAACTCTCTGCTGAGGCCTCTCAGCTTAAATTGCCTTTGTCAGAGTATATTCTTCGTGTTCTCTCCTTCCGCCCTTTTCTGCAAAACCCTCCTAAAACAGGGCTAGAACTCGTTGCTTACTGGGAAAACATTGGGGTGGTCAACTCTCGGCCCGATATCGCTGACAGTCAGGAGCACGCACGCAGGTTGCGCGATCAATCTGAACACCGTAAGCGGGCTTAGATAGCGAATGTATATCGTCGATACCGATGTCATGATCGACATTCAGCGGGGTTATGGGCCTGCACTGGCTTGGTTTGCCTCTCTCCCGGAAGTCCCAAACATTCCTGGTTTTGTAGTGATGGAATTGATTCAGGACGCTCAGAACAAGCAACAGGTGCGTAAAGTCCTACAGCTTGTAGCGCCGTTAGCCATTGTTTGGCCCACTGAAACTGACTGCGCCCGTGCCCTATCTGACTTTACGGCTTATCATCTATCTCACAAGGTTGGTCTGATTGATGCCTTGATTGCGGCTTGTGCCGTTGGGCGTAGCGCAACCCTCTGTACTTTTAACGTGAAGCACTACCAAGTGATCTCAGGCTTGAGTACGGAGCAACCCTATAGCCGCTAAGCTGTCTAACATTGCATTGGTGCGGGCAGAATATAGGTTATCGGTGGGCATTCAAGTTTATCTGCCGCCGCACAACTTCACCGTTAGGCGTCACCGAAAAATTATGCCCAGTATCAAGTGCATAGTGAAACTGGGTAGATGAGACGGTCTCAGCCTTTCCCCTCCAAGCAAAGATACGTCCGATGACCTATTCTCCCGACAATGCGCTAATTATCCAAAGCGATCGCACCGTTCTACTCGACGTCCACGCCCCCAAAGCCGAGGCGGCCCAGGCGGCCATTGCCCCCTTTGCCGAACTGGTCAAAAGTCCCGAACATATCCACACCTACCGCCTCAGTGCCCTCAGCATTTGGAATGCCCGCGCCGCCGGAATGCCCGTTGCCGCTATGGTGGCAGCGCTGCAAGACCATGCCAAATACCCCATGCCCGAGTCAGTGGCTCAGGAAATCGAGGCCCTGGGTCAACGGTATGGCCTAACCACTCTAAATGCGGGAACGGGTGGAGATTTGCGGTTACAGGTGGCCGATAAACCCCTGGCAGAACTCTTGCAGCGCCATGAGCAGGTGGGGCCACTGCTGAGAGAACGGTTGTCGCCCACCACATTTGCGATCGCCCTGGGGGATCGCGGCCTTCTCAAACAGGCGCTGCTGACGGCAGGCTATCCAGCAGAAGATCTGGCCGGGTACATGACGGGGGATGAACTGCCCCTGGACTTGTTAACCACCACCCATAGCGGCCAACCCTTTCACCTGCGGCCCTACCAGAAAACAGCCGCTGATCTGTTCTACCAGTCCGGGCAGGCCAGGGGCGGCAGTGGGGTAATCGTCCTCCCCTGTGGTGCTGGTAAAACCATGGTGGGCATGGCGGCAATGGCGATGATCCAGCAGAAAACCCTGATCCTCACCAGCAACCTCACCTCTGTCCATCAGTGGCAGCAGGAACTGTTGGATAAAACCACTCTAACCGCCGACCAAATTGCCGAGTATAGCGGTCAACACAAAGCCACCGGGCCAGTCACCCTGGCCACCTACCAAATCCTCACCTATCGAGCCAGCCAGGAGGACGACTTTCTTCACCTGGGGTTGTTTGACCAGCAAGCCTGGGGGTTGATTATCTACGACGAAGTTCACCTCCTGCCCGCGCCCGTCTTTCGCATCACCGCCCAACTCCAGGCCCGTCGTCGTCTTGGGTTAACCGCCACCCTCATTCGTGAAGATGGCCGAGAGGGGGATGTGTTCACCCTCATTGGCCCCAAACGCTACGACGTGCCCTGGCGAGAATTGGAGGGGCAGGGCTTTATTGCCGCCGCCGACTGTACCGAAATCCGTATTCCTCAAACCCAGGAACGGCAAATGGACTATGCGATCGCGGGACGACGGTACCAGTTTCGCATCGCTGCCGAAAATCCCCTCAAGTTAGATGTGGTGCAAACCGTGTTGGAGCAAGAAGCTGGCCACCGAGTTTTAATTATTGGCGAATACCTAGATCAACTCAAAGCTATTGCCCAGGAGGTGGACGTTCCCCTAATTACCGGCAAGACCAGTCAGAAAAAGCGCGATCGCCTCTATGCCAGTTTTCGGAGTGGCGAGATTTCCGGCCTCATCCTCTCGCGAGTCGGCAACTTTGCCCTCGACCTACCCGATGCCGACGTATTAATTCAGGTCTCTGGTAAATACGGGTCTCGCCAGGAAGAAGCCCAGCGGTTAGGGCGTATTCTGCGACCCAAGTCAGATGGCCGCAAGGCTCAGTTTTACAGCCTGGTGTCACTGCGCACCTGTGAGGAGGACTTTGCCCAACATCGCCAGTTATTTTTAACGGAACAGGGCTATCGCTATCACATTCAGTTTTGGGAAGTTTAGCCCCGTTCAGGGCCGCTCAAGGGGCCACCGACTCATCGATGCCAAGGCGGGCCAGCAGTGGAATGCGCAAAAATCAAGCTCTCTCGGCACAAGGGACAGAGCCTATCAGCCCCATCAAAAATGGAGAAATCAAAGCTGGTGACAAGATTTGAACTTGCGACCGGCTGATTACAAATCAGCTGCTCTACCACTGAGCTACACCAGCACAAAACTTATTATACCCAGATTCGCCCAAAACAGCACAAAAAACTAGGGGACGATTCCGGAATCTGTTGTCTTTCGATTGCCCCTAGTTACGATGGGTCTGGCGTCGAGCGTTGACGCCGAGACGGGTCTTAGTCCCCGAACTGTTGCAAATACCGCTCTAGGTCTTCTAGCACTTGGGTCAATCCTACCTCGGTGGTTAAGCGAATCCGCTCATCCCGGACAGTCAGCAGAATTTTAGCGGCAAAGGGACTTGGCCAAATGTTGGGGTTGCAGAACACCTCTAGGAAGACCTCGCCCCGATGCTGGTACTCCATCGGCTTCTGGGGAGTAGGACGGTTTGACCCCCCAGTTGGGTTAGACGCAACCGCTTTTAGTCGCGTGAGTAACTCTCGCAAGGCCTCTTGCAGCTCTTTGGCGGCATCCCCGGAAAAGCTCAGGGAAACAGACCCCTCACTGAAGTTGAGATTGAGTTGAGAATTGGACATCCCTTGATTCGGCTTGAATGTGCTATATCATGTTAGTCATCTATGGGGAAGTTTGCGTAACCGCTATAACTCAACGCTTGTTCAACTCAGCGGGCTTTATGCCAAACAACTTTCCCGCTTATAGGGTCTTTGGTTGTGCGTTTGCCTCAATTCGTCCGATAATGGAAGTTGATCAGGTTGTCATACGGTTTTCGGTGGGGTGTCATTGGTAATATTCTCCATGACTCGCCCGAACTCTCGTACAATTGGTTTGATTCAGGTTTAAGACAAGCAAGTGTGGTCATGGCTCCCGCCAAAATTCTGGTCGTTGATGACGATATCGCAGTTCGGAATTTAATCCACCGCTTCTTAAGTAAGCAGGAAGACTATGTCGTGGAAGCCGCCGAGGATGGCAAAACTGCCCTTGCCCTCTTTGAGCGACTGAACCCGAACTTAGTCATTCTCGATGTGAATTTGCCCGACACGACAGGCTATCAGCTCTGTCAGGAAATGCAAAGGCGCACGGGGGTTTATATTATGATGCTGACGAGTCGCAGTGACGAAGACGATGTTGTCCGTGGATTTGAGAAAGGGGCAGATGATTATCTCACCAAACCCTTTAGCTTAGTTGAGTTGGGGGCTAGGGTGGGAGCGGTGTTGAAACGCCAGCGTAGCGTTGCCCCAACGCCTCAAAATGGCATTGTCTTCGGAGATTTGCTGATTGATCCCGGTAGCCGCGAGGTGACCCTGGGTAATGATCCCATCCTTTTGACAGCCCTGGAGTTTGATTTGCTACATTTCCTGGCCCGTAATCCGGGACGGGTCTGGCGGCGATCAGAATTACTACAGGAGGTCTGGGATTATGATTATGTGGGGGATCAGCGGGTTGTAGATGTTCATATTGGGCAAATCCGCCGCAAAATCGAAGGGGATTCCAATCAACCCTCGATGATTCAGACGGTGCGCGGTGTGGGCTATAAGTTTGAGGCTCCCGTGAAAATTCAGGATCATGGGAGTTAGACCCCTCCGGGTTTGACCCTAATAGGAACGAGCACGTTTATGCCTCCTTCTACTCCTGATTCAGCTCACCCCGCTAGCGAGAGAATTCTCTGGGTCGCCATTTGGGGAAATTTGGCGTTGGCGGGGCTGGGGCTGCTGTTTGGCTTGCTGACGCGATCGCACGTGATTCTCCTCGATGGCGTGTTGTCAGGGCTAAATGGCCTCATTGCCCTCATGGCCCGACAGGTTAACCGTCGCTTGGCTCAACCCCAGTCCGACCGGCTTCCCTTTGCTGATGCGTCCCTAGAGCCTCTGTTGGAGGTGTTGCGGGGGGCAGTGTCGGTGGTGGTGTATGGATTTGCTGGATTGGCGGCGATCGCCGCGTTAGGGAGTGGTGGCCGGTCTGTGCGAGCCGCCTTTGCGGTGTTCTACGGTGTTGTGGTGGCCCTAGGTGGCATGATTCTCGCCAACTATCAGGGGAAACAAGTTCAGGGAGACGCGGAACCTCCCTCCCCATCCTTGTCCCTAGGGGCGGTAGATGCTCGCCATTGGTTTGTTGAAGGAACCATGGGACTGGGAATCGCTTTGGTGTTTGGAGTGGTCTATATGGCGGGGAATCGAGACCCGGGCCTGTTGGGGTATGTGGACCCTATATTTGTCTTGGGGGTTGTCTGGCTCTCGGTTCGCACCCCCTGGAGTTGGGCGAAACAGGGTTGGTTTGAGATGTTAGAACGCTCGGGCGATCGCCGCCTACAACAGCGCATCCGTAAACTGCTCGATCGCCCTATCCGTCTGATTCCCCATGAAAGCGATCGGCTACGGGTCGGCCGCTTTGGGCGGGTGATTTATATTCAGCTCTATCTGATGGTCTCCCCCGACAACGAACTCACTCGCCAAGTGTTGGCTCACGATCGCATCCGTCAACTCATGTACGATCATCTCAACGAGGCCTTGAGTGACCCCTTCGCCCTAGAGGTGGTCATTACCAGCGATCGCCGCTGGGCCGAGCGCGCCATTGGTGAAGTCCAAAGTCCCCCCTGACCCCCTTGGGGATGTTGGTAACAGTTTGTTACAGTTAAGGCAACGTTCACGTACAACGTCAAACAAATCGCGTCACCGCGTTTGACTCGTCCTCCTGCGATCGTAGATTAAGGTTTTTATGCTCCGACTCGAAAACATCAAGAAAATTTATCCCGGTGGAATTGAAGTTCTCAAAAATGTCACCTGGGAGGTCAAACCTGGCGATCGAATTGGACTGGTAGGGGCCAACGGGGCCGGGAAATCCACCCAACTGCGGATTGTCGCCGGAGAAATCGAACCCACCGCTGGGGAAGTGGTGCGCCCCGCCAGCCTCAAAATTGCCTACCTTACCCAAGAATTTGAAGTTGAACCCAGCCGAACCGTCCGGGCCGAGTTTTGGACAGTGTTTGAGGAAGCCAATGCGGTTCAACATCAACTGCATGAGGTCACCGAAGCCATGGGGACCGCCGATCCCGATGAACTCGAACAACTCATCCATGACCTCGATCGCCTGCAACGCCAATTTGAAGGCCTCGATGGCTATAGCCTCGAAGCCCAGATCGAGAAAATTCTCCCAGAAGTGGGTTTCGATCCCAGCGACGGCGATCGCCTCGTCAGTGATTTTAGCGGTGGTTGGCAGATGCGCATGAGTTTAGGGAAAATCCTCCTCCAAGATCCCGACCTCCTCCTCCTCGACGAACCCACCAACCACCTAGATCTCGAAACCATCGAATGGCTAGAGACCTATCTCAAAGGCATTAACACCCCCATGGTGATTGTCTCCCACGATCGCCAATTCCTCGATCGCCTCTGCACCCAAATTGTCGAAACCGAGCGCGGCGTTTCCACCACCTACCTCGGCAACTACAGCGCCTACCTACAACAGAAAGCCGAAAACCTCAACACCCTACAATCGACCTACGAGCGTCAACAAAAAGAAATCGGAAAACAACAGGCCTATATCGAACGCTTCCGCGCCAGTGCCACCCGCAGCACCCAGGCCAAAAGTCGGGAAAAACAACTGGACAAAGTCGAACGAATCGATGCCCCTGTCGGCCGGGTCAAAACCCTGAAATTCCAGTTTCCCGAAGCCCCCCGCAGCGGTCGAGATGTGGTCACCATCGAAGACTTGAGCTATAGCTATGACGGTGAAGATTTACTGTTCCTCGGTGCTAATTTAGAGATTGAACGGGGCGATCGCATTGCCTTCCTCGGTCCCAACGGCTCGGGTAAATCAACCCTATTGCGTCTCATCATGGGCATTGAACAGCCCATTGACGGCACGGTTAGCCTTGGCAAACATAATGTCATCCCCGGCTACTTTGAACAAAACCAAGCCGAAGCCCTCGACCTCAATCGTAAAGTGATTGACATCATTCACGATGAGGTTCCCACTTGGAAAAACGAAGAAGTTCGCACCCTTCTGGGTCAATTTCTCTTTAGTGGAGAAACTGTCTTTAAACCCGTATCCGCCCTCAGCGGAGGAGAAAAAGCTCGCCTTGCCCTAGCTAAAATGTTGCTGCGTCCTGTCAACCTCATGGTGTTAGACGAGCCAACCAATCACTTGGACATTCCCGCCAAAGAGATGCTGGAAAATGCCTTGATTGACTACGATGGAACCGTACTTATTGTTTCGCACGATCGCTACTTCATCTCTCAAGTTGCCAACAAAATTGTCGAAGTTCACAATGGGGAACTGTTGATGTATAACGGCGATTATGACTATTACCTAGAGAAAAAAGAAGAAGCCCATCGCAAAGCCGACTTAGAAGCTAAACGGCTAGAGCAAGAACGCAAAGAAAAAGCTAAGCGGGAGAAAAAGAAACAAAAGCAGCGGGAGAAAAAATTGGCTAAACTCAAATAAATTCTGAGAGTGCCGTAATTTAAAGCCCCCCAACGAACCCTGAGGCTAACTATTACCTGAGTCTCGGGGGTCTTTCGTCCAAGAAAGGGGGGCGATCGCCAGCTCCCGATCCCCCGCCATAAGTCAGATGAGCTAAACTAAACGTAGCATTTTACTCACCGAGACTCGCCAACTATGACTCGTCAACGGACATTCCCTCGGCTTCGTCCCAGCCTCAGCCGCAGCCCACGGTCTGACTCCCGCCGTAAACAGCCACTGGCCCGGGTGAAGGCGATCGCGGCGACCTGGGCCATCCTACAAGCCCTGATGGCGAGTCCCGTCATAGCCCAAGCCCAAAATAACGGCTTGTCCTACAGTGAATTGCTTGAACGGGTCCGCAGTGGTCAAGTCGAACGAGTTGAACTTGATCCCGCCCGCCAAACCGCCCAGGTTCGTCTGCAAGGGGAAGATGACCTACAAGAGGTTCAGATATTTGAAGAAAACCCCGATTTAATGGCGTTACTCCGCAACAACCCCAACGTTGAAGTGGAAATCAACCCCACCCCAGATAACAGTTTCGCCGTCGGGATGTTGGGCCAGTTGATGATTATCTTCTTGCTCATCGGTGGTCTAATGCTAATTATTCGTCGCTCCAGCCAGTCCGGTAATAACGCCCTCAGTTTCGGCAAATCCCGCGCTCGCTTCCACATGGAATCGAAAACCGGCGTGGTGTTTGACGATGTAGCCGGGATTGAGGAAGCCAAAGAAGAACTGCAAGAAGTGGTCACCTTCCTCAAACAGCCTGAAAAATTCAGCGCCATTGGTGCTCGCATTCCCCGAGGCTTGTTATTAGTGGGCGCTCCCGGAACCGGTAAAACCCTGCTGGCTCGGGCAATTTCTGGAGAAGCAGGTGTGCCATTTTTCAGTATTTCCGGGTCTGAATTTGTCGAGATGTTTGTCGGGGTTGGAGCGTCCCGGGTACGCGATCTTTTCCGCAAAGCCAAAGAAAATGCCCCCTGTCTCATCTTCATCGATGAAATTGATGCCGTGGGCCGACAACGGGGAACGGGGATTGGCGGCGGAAACGATGAACGGGAGCAAACCCTCAACCAACTCCTCACGGAAATGGATGGTTTTGAGGGCAATAGTGGCGTGATTGTCATTGCCGCCACCAACCGTCCAGATGTTCTAGATTCTGCCCTCTTGCGGCCCGGACGCTTTGACCGTCAGGTGAGTGTTAGCTTACCCACCTATAACGGACGACTGGGAATTCTGGACGTTCACGCCCGCAACAAAAAACTGGCCGATGACATTTCCCTGGAGAAGATCGCCCGTCGCACTCCAGGATTTTCTGGGGCGGATTTAGCAAATTTACTCAACGAGGCGGCAATTCTTACGGCCCGTCGTCGTAAGGAAGCCATTAGTGAATCAGAGATTGAGGATGCCATTGATCGCATTACCATCGGTCTCAAGTTACAGCCCCTACTCGATAGCAAGAAAAAGCGCATCATTGGCTATCATGAGGTGGGTCATGCTCTATTGATGACCCTACTCAAGAACTCTGATCCCCTAAACAAAGTCACCATTGTTCCACGTTCAGGTGGCGTGGGCGGGTTTGCCCAACAAACCTATAGTGAAGACATGGTCGACAGTGGCTTATACACCCGTGCCTGGCTCATTGACCGCATTATCATCACGATGGGAGGACGGGCCGCTGAACAGGTGGTATTTGGGGATGCTGAGGTGACGATTGGAGCGGGGAACGACCTGAAAGTGGTGTCTACCTTGGCTCGGGAAATGGTGACGCTCTATGGAATGTCAGATCTGGGGCCGGTGGCCTTGGAAAGTCCCAATAATCAGGTGTTCTTGGGACGGGAGCTGATGCCCAGTTCTGACCATTCCGAGGAAATGGCGACACAGATTGACCGCCATGTGCGATCGCTGGCGCAACGCTGCTATGAGGAAGCCTGTCGGATTCTCCAAGAAAATCGCGTTCTCATGGATTCACTGGTAGAACTTCTGATTGAAAAAGAGGAGATTGACGGCGAGGAGTTCCGACGCATCGTCGCTGAACATGCGCAAGTGCCGGAAACAGAATTGGCCAGCACCGCCCGGCCGGTAGCCTCAATTTAAAATCACTGCCCAGGTTAGGGCCGACAAAGGACGGCCCTTAACCCTGCTCGATTAGCGATCGCGGTGCATGGCTCGCAGCACCAGGGCCGGATCGACCCAGCGATCGCCATAGCGTAAGCCCCAATGCAAGTGGGGGCCCGTCGTGCGTCCGCTCATACCCACCCGCCCAATGCGAGCGGCGGAGGGTACAGCTTGCCCTTCGGAGACCTGTATTCCCCCTCGGCGATCGACGAGAGTGGGCCGACCCTGAATCGTCTGCACTTGGCCGGCCAAGTGACAATAGATATGTTCCCAATCCCCGGACTCAATCACCAAGCCCACGCCACAGCCTTGGTCATTAATCACTTCAACCAGGGTTCCTCCCCACCAACTGCGGATATAACTCCCCTCAGGGGCCGCAATATCCAAGCCAGAATGGAACTCATAGCCGCGTCCTCCCGTGGGGGAGTTACGAAAGCCAAAGGGCGAGGTATAGGCTTGGAAATTTTCCACCGGGAAGGAGGCCCCAGTCCAGCTTCCCGCCTCAACATTCAGGGCCATGGCTTGGGGCGATCGCCCATTGAGGAACACCACCCAACACAGAGTCATGATGGCAACTCCCAGAAGGCGATACGGCCAACCGAGCCGTTGTAACAGGTTAAGGTCTAACGTCAGTTTCACAGGTTCCCCCGCATCGCCGATGACGATGTCTTGCAAGAGTGATTGAGAAAATTGTAGGGCGACCACAAGGCTAGGGCAACCACAAGGAATTGCCCCTACATCTATCCCCACTTGGGAGGAGTCCAGTTTCCCCTCTTGTCCCTTCCGAACATGTCCTATAAAAAAGCCCGTGTCAGGGACACAGGCCGAACGAACAGCGAGCCGGTTCCGATTGACAGAGGACTTAACGGAAACCCACAGCGGCTTGCCAGACAAACGCCAGTAAGAGGAAAAACAAGGGAATCAGGGGGAGAACATCCACTAAGGGATTAAAAATCTGATAGGCTTCCGGGAGTTTGGCTAAGAATAAAGCTGCGTCCATTGGGTTAAAATCCTTTTATCGCTCGAGTTTTCTCATAATCCAAACAAATATTAACATAAGGCGTTGAATTGACCCAGAATGTTAATTTAAGTTAAGCGAAAGGGTCAAAAATGCCTTAGGGGGACGGTTTGAGCCAGTCCGCAAATTCCTGAGCAAAACAGCCATCGAGGATAGACTGGCGAATCCGCTGTGTGAAGCGAATTAACTCCGTGATGTTGTGAATCGAGAGTAACGTATAAGCCAGGAGTTCCTGCGATCGCACCAAATGAGACAAATACGCTCGCGAGAAATTCTGACAAGTATAACAGGGGCATTCCTCATCGAGAGGCGCATAATCCCGTCGAAAACGAGCATTTTTGAGATTCCAGCGTTCCCCCCGCACAAACGCCGCCCCATGTCGGCCCAAACGAGTAGGAATGACACAATCAAATAAATCAATCCCCGAGGCGATGGACTGGGCCATTTCCCGATAAGTCCCCACCCCCATCAGATAGCGAGGCTTATTCTCTGGAAGCAGGGGAGTGGTAGCCTTAACAATCGCCTCAATCAACTCCGGCGGTTCCCCCACACTCACCCCACCAATGGCATATCCCGGTAAATCCAGCTTTTGCAAGGATGCCGCCGCTTGCGCTCGTAAATCTGGGTAAACCCCCCCCTGCACAATGCCAAACAGAGCTTGCCGTTGTGCCTGAGAACTCTTACGATGGTGGTCAATACAGCGTTTCAACCAGCGTTCAGTCCGTGCCGTGGCCAACTCCACTGCCTCGCGGCTTGCGGGGTAAGGAGGACATTCATCAAAGGCCATAATCACATCGGCTCCCAGAGCGTTCTGAATCTCAATCGAACGTTCTGGAGTTAAATTAATCCGCGCTCCATCCCGAGGCGAGCGAAAAGTCACCCCCTCCTCTGTAATCGTGCGCATCTGGCTGAGACTAAACACCTGAAAGCCACCGGAATCGGTCAGCATCGGGCCATCCCAGCCCATAAAACGATGGAGGCCACCGGCTTCAGCCACAATATCTTCCCCCGGCTGTAAATGCAGATGGTAGGTATTGGCCAGAACCATCTGCGCCCCAGTTCCTCGAAGCTGGTGGGGGGTCACGGTTTTGACGTTGGCGAGGGTTCCCACAGGCATAAACCGTGGCGTTTCGACAATACCGTGGGGCGTCTGGAACACCCCAGCTCTGGCTCCGGTGTCCGGACAGGTGGCCTGGGTGTGATACTCAAAAAAATGGTTCAAGGGTCGGGGGTACTTAACAAATCCAAGTTTGATATTGTATCATTAAGGTGAGGCGTGCGGTCTCAACTTGAGATTGGGATATTATACTGGTGGGGCTTCACCATCCGGAGACCCAGACCCAAAACAGACCGATACCGGAGTTTTCCTACCGCAGGAGCGGACTCTGTTCAAACTACACTTGAACCCACGACTACCCTGAGACCATCAATTACGATGATGACAGGGTATGTATAGCTAGAAACAATAGCGGCTCTGATTGATACGTGTATACATTCTGTTTCGATAACTGACTCGGAGTAGGGAGCATACTTGAGCCTACTACTGAGGTTCAAGGGGGCTACATAGAATATGGCTAAATCTAACGATCTGTATCTAGCAGAGCAGGAATTGTATGATCACCTGCTTGATTTAGTAAAGGTCGAAGCGCCAGAACGGTTGCTCGAACGCTTCAGAACCCTATTCGTCCAGGGTTCAGGGTATCCCGATCCAGAAATTGCCTCAATTATCCAGAGTATTGTCTCCTTGGACCAAGCTGAGGATGAGTTTAACAGTGTCCTCAACCGTTGCTGCCATATTCTCATCAACCATTGGCAGATGGAAACCAAGCATCAGCCGGCTATTCCTGAGTTGGTGAACCTGATTAGCGCCTCAGGCGAGCGCCGGATGCAATCCCGAGAGGCCCGCCGCATTCAGAACTTGCTGGCGCAGTTTAAGAGTAGTGACGAGTATATAACCCTTCAGCGGTTAGTTCAGGTGGTTGATCGCAGCAAAGATAGCGACAAACCTCCTGAACAGCGGCCCTTGGGAACCTTAATTGGTCGTTATCCCTATCTTTATTCTCACTCACTGTTGGGAGATAGTAGTAGTTACGAGCATCAACAAACGGTTCAGAAACTACAGGCTCATCGGCAAAAGCAGTATGAAGTGCATTTGTCGAAGTATGTTTCCTATAAAGTCAAACGGGCCCAGCTAGCGCGACAAAATCCCAAGTTGCTGGATAATCCTCGTATTATTCAGCCGGTGCGAAATCCCACGTTATTGGGCGATCGCGAACTCTATGTCGCGGTCAAACAGTTTTCTGGGCGAGCGGAAGGACCCTATACCTATAAAGACCTAGCTCAGACCTTCCGAACTCATACCAGTCAAACCCGCACCTATCGCCAATTTAAAGAAGACTTATTCGAGTATCTCATTACCAGCGTTGATGAGGACTATGGCAGGCGCTTATTTTACGATAAGCTGTATCAGCATTTAATGAATACCCTGCCTCAGTGTGACGACCAAAAGCCAACAGATTTTCTGCTGGTTCGCACCTGTAGCCAACTGCTGAACTTCCTAGTGGTTGAGAGTCCCCAAAATCCTAACCACTATGTTCTCATTGATCTACTCTCCAACATTGGCCCCACCTTTGTTATGGCCCTATTGCTGAAAATCCTCTTAATTTGTCGCAAAGTGCGTCCCTATTTGGAGAAACGGTTTTCCATTCTCTTTGACCATTACGATCAAAGTACCCGCGAAGCTGTCCGCTGGCTGATAGAATCCTTGGAAAACTTACAAGTCGCACTAAGTACCAACTTTGGTTCCGCCGATCTCTCAATTCTCAGCCGCGCATCTTAGGACTCACAGTCGCTCGGTTCATAGGGGGTGAGAGAATTGTTTGGGGACACTCAAAAGGGGAATCCCCCTCTTGGGTTGTCCGGGGAACCTATCTCTATCCACCGTTACCTGTCACTGATTTTTTATGCCTAACCCCCGTTCTTCAAATTTTGAACGCGAACTCGATGAAGCTATTTTTAGTTTTGCCGACATTCAATCGGAACTCAATTATAAACGGGCGAAAACGGCATTACATGACCTTGTAGAACGGTTAGACCTCTCCGAGCGAGAACGGACAGGTTTAGAAGCCGAAATTGACGGCTTAGAGACCATGTTGGACAAGTTAGAGTCTGACGTGGTACAGATTGCCGCCTTTGGCATGGTGGGCCGGGGGAAATCCTCTCTGTTGAATGCCTTGGTGGGACAGCCGGTGTTTGAAACCGGGCCGCTGCATGGGGTGACGCGATCGCAGCAAAGTGTCGATTGGACCTTAACCCGCAGTGCCGTCGGCGAGGGGATCGATGATGTTTTACAAGTCTCCTTACCGACAGTGGGAACTGCCCGGGTGGAATTAGTCGATACTCCAGGATTAGATGAGGTTCACGGACAAACTCGGGCGGAATTAGCCCATAAAATCGCTAAACGAGCCGATTTAATTCTCTTTGTCATTTCTGGGGATATCACCCAAGTTGAATACGATGCACTCTCGGAGATTCGCGAGGCCGGGAAACCCCTGTTGTTGGTGTTCAACAAAATTGACCAATATCCCGATGCCGATCGCCAGGCGATTTATGATCAGGTTCGCAATGAGCGAGTGCGACAACTCCTCACAAGCGATCGCATTGTCATGGCCGCCGCCTCTCCCCTAACCCCGACGATGGTGGAGAAGTCCGACGGACGTAAGGGGGTAGTCATGGAAGCCGGGAAACCCCAAGTTCAGGAGTTGAAACTGAAAATCCTAGAGATTCTCCAACGAGAGGGGAAATCCTTAGTGGCTCTCAATAGTATGCTCTATGCCGATGAGGTGAATGAGCAAGTGGTGCAGCGGAAGATGGAGATTCGCGATCGCCAAGCCAACCGAATTATCTGGAATGGGGTCATGGCCAAGGCCCTGGCGATCGCCCTCAATCCAGTAACGGTGGTGGATATCGTCACAGCGGCGACGGTGGATGTGGTCTTATTACTATCCCTCTCACGACTGTATGGCATTCCCATGACCCAAACCGGGGCGATCGATTTGCTGCAGAAAATCGCCCTGAGTATGGGAGGAATTAGTGCCAGTGAATTGCTCGCCAATTTAGGCTTAAGTGGTTTAAAAAGTCTCTTAGGAGTCGCCACACCCGTGACTGGGGGAGTGGCGTTCGGGGGCTATGTCTCCGTGGCCATCACCCAGGCCAGTGTCGCGGGGGTGTCCACCTATGCGATCGGACAAGTCGCCAAAACCTATCTCGCCAATGGGGCATCCTGGGGGCCAGAGGGGCCGAAAGTGGTCGTTCAGCAAATCCTTGATTCCCTAGATGAAACCTCAATTTTGAGTCAGATTAAAGAGGAACTGCAACAGAAACTCGTGGGGTGACATGACAAAATCAGATATTCGTTGGATTCAACGGTTCTCTAACTTTAAGCGAGCGTTTCTCCTCCTCGAAAATGCTCTAACAATTGAATCTCCATCTTTAGTTGAGCGTGCGGGAATGATTCAGTTCTTTGAAATGGCATTTGAGTTATCCTGGAAGCTCTTAAAAGACTACCAAGATCTAGAAGGATTCACTGTTAAAACCCCGAGAGAAACCCTAAAACAGGCTTTTCAGGCAGAGATTATCACTGATGGACATGATTGGATTGAGGCATTACAAGATCGAAATCTCATGGCACACACGTACAATGAAAAAACAGCGATCGCCGTTGAACAGCGAATTCGTTACAAGTACTTTCCCCTCTTAAAAAATCTCCATGAAACCTTTGAAGCGAAATTAAACACACGCCAAACATGAGCTATGGACTCACAGACCAAGATTTAGAGCATATCCGAGGGGCGATCGCCAAATTTCCAGAAATTCACCAAGTCCTATTATTTGGGTCTCGTGCAAAAGGCAACTACAAACCCGGGTCAGATGTTGACTTAGCCATTCAGGGTGAGTCCGTCACCCACTCCACAATTTTCCAGCTTGCTGATGTACTCAATGAAGACAGTCCCCTTCCCTACTTCTTCGATGTGATTGACTACACCAGCATTGACGAACCCAAATTAACGGAGCATATCAACCGCGTTGGCATCCCGATTTTCACTCGAACAACTCCCTAACCCGGAACCCAAACCGACACCGACCCCCCCTCACAAGAAAACTCCGCCCATCCCTCATCATTGGTCACCACCGGTTCTGTAATATGTTCCGTTAAATCAACATAGGTTGTATTGGCTTGCCCCACCTCCATAAACTTACGTCCTTCCTCACCGTTACTCAAAATCACCGCCATTCCCCCAGGATGCTCCTCATCCCCCAACCGAGTCCAACCAATCGTATTTGGATGGTCAAGATAGTCATATTGGTCGCCATAGGCATAGGTTTTACGGGCCATGAGAAACTTATCAATCAACCATTGATGACTATCCAACCAAATCTCATACTCCTGACCATCAGGGGCAAAATCCTTATAATGGGCCCCATAGTAATCGGCGACAAACACACAGGGGTAGCCATCCCGGCGTAACAAAATCAAGGCATAGGCCAAAGGCTTAAACCAACCCTCCACCACAGACTCCAACGACTGCAACGGTTGAGAGTCATGATTATCGACAAGGGTTACCGCCAACGCCGGTTGTTCCTTGACCAAACTATTATCAAAAATCTGCCGCAGGTCATACTCACTGCCCTGATTACTGGCATTGCTGAAGTTGTAATGGAGGGGGGCATCAAACAACATCACATCCCCACCCGTCTCCTTGATAAAGTGATGTAAGGCCTCAATATTGCCTGACCAATACTCACCAACCGCAAACAAAGACCGGCCTGCGTGATAGCGAACATGGCTAAGCCATTGGGGAAAAAATCCCGCTTGGACATGCTTCACCGCATCAAAGCGAAACCCATCAACTTGGGTTGTTTCCACATACCATTTTCCCCAATATTTCAGTTCTTCTTGAACATCCGGCCGACTCATATCCAAGTCACAGCCCATGAGATAATCAAAGCTTCCCTTCTCTAAATCCACGCCGTCATCAAAGGTTTTCCCATCAAAGAGATAGACCACATCAGCATCGCCATCATAGGCGTTGTAATCTGCGGCGGTGAAGTGCCACCAATGCCATTCGAGTTCTGAATACTTTTTCTGACGGCCGGGAAAGGTAAAGTGTGTCCAGGCTTGAATTGTTTGGGCTTCACCGACCGCTTCATGGCGATTGTGAGGGTTAAAAGGCGTGGCCTGAAACTCCTCCGTATGGTCTGCCCCCAGTTTATGGTTAAACACCACATCGGCATAAACATGAAGACCAGCGGCTTGGGCAACTTGAATGGCCTTGATGTATTCATCCTTAGTTCCGTATTTGCTGCGGACCGAACCCTTTTGATCAAATTCCCCTAAATCGAATAAATCATAGACCCCATAGCCCACATCATAGCCCCCTGCCGTGCCTTTATAGGCTGGAGGTAACCACAGAGCGGTAAATCCTGCATCAGCAAGGGCTTGGGCGTTGTCTACAACCTGCTTCCACAGACTCCCATCAGCGGAGGTATACCAGTGGAAATACTGCATCATGACACCGTTGGCTTCAGACATAACACCCTGTATCTCCTAGAGAGGTTTAATTGTGGCGAAAGTGGAATAGCCTATTCCGCATCGGGAGAGGAATCCTGTGCCTGACGCTGTTGCCAGATGAGGCCAAGATAGCCTAGGACGGTTCCTGCGGCTAATCCAGTAAAGCCGCGATGAGAGATGGTCGCAAGTTCAGCCGTCGGGAAGGGTAACAGGAGACTAAATGCCCAAAGTCCCACCCCAATCCAGACCCCATTACGACGCAATAGGTAGCCTAGAAACCCTCCAGGAACGAGGGTAACGGCAAACAGAATCCAAGAGAGGAGATTCGCCACTGAGGTGCGCGTTCCAGCAAGATCTACCATTGAAAATCCTCCCTTGATCGATGTACCTCTGATTGTATCTCAGGTTTCTCTGAGTTTGGGCTGAACCACGTAGGGGCACGCCCTTGTGGCTGCCCGAGGACACCGCGATACAGTGTTGGGGATTAGCTGGAAATGGTCCCGGTTAGGGGGGAACTGGCGTTGGCCATGGCTTGGATCGGAATTCGTCCGGCATGATGGGCCAGCCGTCCGGCGATGACGGCCATGCCCATGGCTTGTCCCATAGCGACGGGGTTTTGGGCCAGGGCGATCGCCGAATTAATCAAAACCGCATCAGCCCCCAACTCCATCGAAAAAGCTGCTTCGCTCGGAGTGCCAATCCCCGCATCAACCACCACCGGAACCTTGGCATTTTCGATAATAATGCGGATATTCGCCGCCGTCTGAATCCCTTGTCCTGAACCAATCGGAGAACCAAGAGGCATCACCGTCGCACAGCCAACCTCTTCGAGGCGTTTGGCTAACATGGGGTCGGCATTGATATAGGGGAGAACTGCAAATCCTTCCTTGACCAGTTGTTCAGCAGCTTCGAGAGTACCGATGGGATCGGGCAGGAGATAGGTGGGATCAGGAATCACCTCGAGTTTGATGAAGTTGTTATCCTCTTGTCCGAGGAGTTTAGCCATTTCCCGTCCCAGTCGCGCGACGCGGATGGCCTCTTCGGGGGTTTTACAACCGGCGGTGTTGGGCAACATCCAGATTTTCGACCAATCTAAGGCTTCGGCTAAGCCTTCATGACCGGGTGCATTGGTTTGTACCCGACGAACTGCCACGGTGACAATTTCGCAGCCACTGGCGGCAATCGTACTGCGCATGGTTTCAAAGTCATTGTATTTCCCGCTTCCCGTCATGAGACGGGAGCGAAAAGAGCGACCGGCAATCATGAGGGGATCACTGTCAGAGGGGTTCAGTTGCACAGGTTGAGGAGTGGGTTGACGGATAGAAGTCAGCATTGTCTTTGAAGTCGTGGATGACGGTTGAGGGCGATCCCAGGCGAAGGCCTTGAGGAGGGGATCTGGTTGGTTATCGCAGATGAGATCAGCGGTGAGTTTGGCGGTGATGGGGGCCAGGAGAATGCCGTTGCGATAATGGCCGGTGGCCAGGGTGAGGTTGTCGCAGTAGCTGTCTCCTAAAATCGGCAGTTCGTCGGGGGTTCCGGGGCGGAATCCTGACCAGATTTCTTCGATGGGATAGTCTTGGAGGGCTGGATAGAGGCGGATGGCCCGGTCGAGGAGCGATCGCAGTCCCTCGGGGGTGGTTCCGGGGACAAATCCTACATCCTCTGAGGTGGCGCCGATGACGATTTGACCATGACCACGGGGGATAATGTAGGTGTTGGGGCCATACAGGACGCGCCGTAGGGGCAGTTCTCCGTTAACTCGTGGGGCCCGAACTGAGAACATTTGACCCTTAATGGGTTTGAGGGCTAGGGGGAGGAGTTGGCTGGACCAAGATCCCGCCGCTAGAACGTAATGGTCTGCCGTTAGCAATCCCGCTTGGGTTTGTACCCCGCTGATACGAGTCCCCACTTGGGCGATCGCCTCGACGGTTAACCCTTCCTTTAAGGTAATCCCTAGGGCCTCGGCTGCCCCGAGGAGCGATCGCATCAAGGCCCGATTATCTACTTGGGCATCTTCTGGATACCACCAAGCCCCCACCACATCAGCCCCTAGCCCCGGTTGATAATGCTGCAACGCCTGGGCATCAAGCCATAACGAGGGGCCCGCCTCCGAGACTGGGGTGGACTCAGGAGAGTCATATACCGGGGCCAGAATCCCACAGGGCCAATAGCCGGTGGCAAGTCCTGAGAGGCTTTCGAGTTTCTGAGTCCAGTCTCGATAGAGCGATCGCGACTGCAAACATAACTCCAACATGGGCCCCGGCAACAGGTTCTCGGCTTGGGGGGCTAACATCCCTCCCGCCGCCTGACTGGCGGCCTGTTTGATATCTCGACTAATCACGGTGACACTTGCCCCCCGTAACGTCAGTTCAACGGCGATGGATAAACCCATCACACCGCCACCAATAATTAAAATTTCACGGGTCATGATCTTGACTGGAAAGGATTAAAGGATTTACCAAAGGGCAGGAATGGGAGTGTCGGGCGTTGGGGTTGGCGTTGGGGTTGGCGTTGGAGTTGGCGTTGGGGTTGGCGTTGGGGTTGGCGTTGGGGCTGGAGTTGGCGTTGGAGACTCTTCCGCTGAGTTGGCGTTGGGGGAAGCGGGACTGAGGGGAACTGCCTCTGGGACAGTGTCCTGAGGGGAGGACTCAGCAGGAGACGAGGAGTCATTTAAAACTTGGCCCTCCACCAGCCAATAGAAGATGAAGCCCGCCAACAGGATGCCCAAAATAATCTGGATAATACGTTGCAAGATGATTACGAGACTACGGCTGTTGACAATCGGGTGTCCAAACTGGGGTCGTTCCTTGGCCCCAGAAGCCATCAAACTTCGTCACCCGGACATCTCCGAGAACTTGGGTTTGACAGGCTAGACGCAGAGAACGCTGACCATCATGAGGGGGAAGCGATCGCCGGGTGCGATCGCGCCAATTGGCATCAGAGACCTCTCCCTCAACCGCCACAGCACAGGTTCCACAGGACCCAATCCCCCGGCAATTAATCAAAGAGGCTTTGCCATTGTACAGAGCAATCCCCTGGCGCAGAAGCACACGACGCAGATTGGCGCCGCGATCGCACTCAATGGTTTGTCCGGCAGCAAAAACAGTTGTCATAGGCGTCTATTGAGATAGCCGTTGGCTTCTATATCTTCTGTGGGCTTTATATATCCATTGTGACAACTTGGCGGCTCAATTACAGCATCAAGCTAAAATTTGAGAACGGTGAACGCCAAACTACCCAGAATTTCTTCCCAGCCATGACTGCCAAACGCCTCTCAATCTACGACACCACCTTGCGCGATGGCGCCCAATGTGAAGGACTATCCCTCTCCCTAGAGGACAAACTCCGCATTGCCCATCAACTTGATCGCCTTGGGGTTCCCTTTATTGAGGGCGGTTGGCCCGGCGCCAATCCCAAAGATGTCAAGTTTTTCTGGCAACTCAAAGAACAGCCCCTGACCCAAGCGGAAGTCGTGGCCTTTTGTTCGACTCGTCGTCCAGGACGCAACGCTGCCGACGATCCGATGCTGCAACCGATTTTAGCGGCGGGAACGCGCTGGATTACCCTCTTCGGCAAGTCCTGGGATCTCCATGTCACCGAAGGCTTAAACACCAGCCTGGAGGAAAACCTGGCTATGATTCAGGACACCATCGAGTATTTCCGCAGCCAGGGACGACGGGTAATCTATGATGCCGAACATTGGTTTGACGGCTATAAACAAAATCCTGACTATGCTCTCAAAACCCTTAACGCCGCCGCCGAAGCTGGGGCAGAATGGTTAACCCTTTGTGACACCAATGGTGGAACCCTCCCCCATGAGATAACCCAAATTGTCTCCGAGGTGATGGCTGAGATGGGCGACACCGTTTCCCTGGGGATTCACACCCACAATGACAGTGAAATGGCTGTAGCCAATGCCGTGGCCGCTGTTTTGGGAGGGGCCACCATGGTCCAAGGAACCATCAACGGCTATGGGGAACGCTGTGGCAATGCCAATCTTTGCTCGGCGATCGCCAACCTACAGCTTAAACTGGGCTATCACTGCCTCGACGACGACCAACTCGCCCAACTGACCGAAACCAGCCGCTTTGTCAGTGAAGTGGTGAACCTAGCCCCCAACGATCGCGCCGCCTTTGTCGGTCGTTCCGCCTTTGCCCATAAAGGGGGTATCCATGTCAGTGCCGTACAGCGTAATCCCCTCACCTACGAGCATATTCGCCCGGAAGCCGTCGGCAATCAGCGGCGCATTGTCATCTCCGATCAGTCAGGACTGAGTAATGTTCTAGCCAAAGCCCGCAATTTTGGCATTGATCTCGACAAAAAAGACCCCGCCAGCCGCGAAATCCTCGATCGCCTCAAGGGACTTGAACATGAAGGCTATCAGTTTGAAGCCGCCGAAGCCAGCTTTGACTTACTGGTGCGGGAGGCCTTAGGGCAACGGGAACGCTTCTTTGAAGTAAAAGGCTTCCAAGTTCACTGTACCCAAGCTGGGGGGAACGAAGAGAGCAACTCCCTCGCCACCGTAAAAGTTAACGTCAATGGCCAAGATAGCCTACAAGCCGCCGAAGGGAACGGCCCTGTGTCGGCCCTCGATGCTGCCCTACGAAAAGCCCTGGTAGACCAATTTCCCGCCATTGCCGACTGTCATCTCGTTGACTATAAAGTCCGCATCCTAGACAGTCAATCGGGAACCTCCGCCAAAACTCGGGTGCTGCTCGAATCCACCAATGGTCATGATCGTTGGACAACCGTCGGAGTCTCCGCCAATATCATTGATGCTTCCTACCAGGCTGTGGTAGAAGGGCTGGAGTACGGCTTGTTGCTGCAAAAAAACGCAAAAAAATTCATCCAGACCCCCTAAACCCTGAATTGCCCCGGCTCACGTCCGCCAATTTAGATTTAAAAGAGTTTAGGCAACCTGTCGAAATCGGTATCCCCGAACTATAATGGGGGGAGGTAGCTCTGAAACCGCTGTTCACTCAGACACAGGCTGACCCCTGTTCGCGCCAATTTCTGCGATCGTCTTGATTTTTTGTGCCATAGGCTACATATTTTTGGTAGTCGCGATCGCACTATAATGGTTAAATGTGTGAACAGCCATTGGCTGCTTTTCGCGAAATTCAAAGTTCCTGTGTTTTAAGGTGTGAGGGAAGATGCGTAAACTAACATGGCAGATTCTGCTATTCAGCCCGCTACTAGCGGCATTCTGGGGTATCAATGCTCCTGCTCAAGCTAAAGAAGCAACGGTTGACTCCGGTGTTAGCCCCATCAAGGCTGACCAACTGACCGATGCTGACTTTGGCAGCAAACAACTTTCTGTTGGCGATTTCATCGAAGCCAACGAAGGTCAAAGACTTCGTCAAGATAATGGCAACCAAGAGGTTGTCTCGCTCGACCAGGTGACCTCCGTGTCCCAGCTCAGCGACGTCCAACCCACGGACTGGGCATTCCAAGCCCTCCAGTCCCTCGTTGAACGCTATGGTTGTATCGCCGGTTACCCCGACGGCACCTTCCGTGGCAACAACTTCATGACCCGTTATGAATTTGCCGCTGGTCTGAACGCCTGTTTGGATCAAATCGTCGCTATCGTCGGTGGCGGTGACACCCTCGATCCCAGTGATTTAGCGACCATTCGCCGTCTGCAAGAAGAGTTTGCCGCTGAACTGGCAACTCTACGAGGCCGTGTCGATGGTCTAGAGGCTCGCGTCTCGGAACTCGAAGCCAACCAGTTCTCCACCACCACGAAACTGGAAGGGGAAGCGGTCTTCGCCATTGCTGACGCCTTCGGTGGTGGCAACATCGGTGTCGATGACAACCAAACGGTCTTCCACAACCGGGTTCGTCTTGGCTTCGTCTCCAGCTTCAGCGGACGTGACCAACTCTGGACTCGTCTTGATTCCGGTAATGCGGCCACCTTCAACAACCTCGACCAAGGGGTCTTCACCCACAACTTCGACAACGGCGGTGGTGTTGACATCGGTTGGCTCGCTTACTACTTCCCCCTCGGTGACAACGTTCAAGTCTACCTGCCTGCGTCCGGTGGTCTCTGGCAAGACTTCGTCCCCACCATTAGCCCCTACCTAGAAGGCTTCACCGGTGGTGAAAACGCCCTGACCAGCTTTGCTGAATCCAACCCCATCTACAAAATTGGGACGGATGCAACTGGTGTTGGTGTCAACGTTGACCTGACCGACAGCATCATGTTGTCTGCGGGCTACTTCGCCGCTGATGCGTTCAGCCCTAACCGCGCTGAGGGTCTATTCAATGGTAACTACTCCATCATGAGTCAGTTGACCTTTGATTCCGGTGACTTGCAAGTAGGCTTGACCTACAACCACGCCTTCTTCAACGCTTCTGGTACTGAAAATGGCATCTTTGGCCTTGGCCCTGGTACCACCCGTGGTGTGCAGCCCTTCGGTGATGCAGCTGCTCTCTACACCAACTCCTACGGTCTCTCCGCCGCTTACCAGCTTTCGGATAGCTTTGCCATCAACGCGTTTGGTGGTTACACCAACGCCAACTCCCGTGCCACTGGCAAAGATAGCGCGGACATCTGGTACTACGGTTTAGGTTTGGCTCTCCCCGATTTTGGCGGACAAGGCAACCTCCTCGGTCTGATGGCCGGTGTTGAACCCTACGTGGGCGGTTTCAATGACAACAGCTCTCGTGGTGCTGGTGCTGATGACACCCCGGTTCACGTTGAAGCGTTCTACCGCTATCAGCTCAACGACAACATCTCCATCACTCCTGGACTCATTTGGTTGAGTGCTCCTCAGGGTAGTCAAGATGCGGACGATGCCTTTGTGGGTGTTCTTCGCACCACCTTCTCCTTCTAGGAGTCTCGTTTCTAAGACCATGGTTTGAGGTCAGTTTTTGGCTGGCTGACCCTCTGATTCATAAAACCCCACACTCGCTGTGGGGTTTTTGTCTTGTTGCTCCTAGAGGAGAGCTGGGGCGGCTTCATAGGCCTCTAAATCTAAGGTTGCCAGTTGCTGATAGGCCCCCTCAACCGCTCGTTGACCCCGGAGAAAGCCTGTGCTGGCGCCTGGACAGATTAGAGATAGGGTCTCTGGGGAAAAGCGATCGCGCAAATGAGCCACACTACGCAACTGTCGCCGCCAGTGAAAGGTTTTCGCCGTCCGTAGAGGCACAATCTGTCCTTTCGGGTTGGGCAACAGATGACGACCTGTAAATAAAATTCCTCCCTGTTGAGCGTAATAGAGACAGGCGGAACCGGGCGTATGTCCCGGAGTCCAAATTCCTTGAATCTGGGGAGAAATCTGAATCTCCTGTTGAAATGAGGTGACCTGTGCCTCTGGGAGCAGATAGGCTTCTTGTTCCTGGATAATGAGTTGACAACCACTGCCTTGCTGAAACTGGGTCGCCTTGCCAATACTGTCGCGATGGGTAATGAAGAGCGATCGCACCCCACCCTGACGCTCTAAAAAGTCCTGAGTTTCCGGGGTAGACGGGGGAGTATCAATCAAGACGTTGCCATCTTTTTCTACAATAAGGTAAGCGGTTCCTCCCAGGGTGTCCCGATTGGGGGGAAACGCAAAAATGTTCGCTCGGACAATACGGGGTTCTTTAGACATACGTGATGACTTTTTGGTTACTGCTGATACTTGGACTGATTACCTACATTATCTTGCAGCGGAGCGTTGCCAACATCACGCGAACCCCGGTGTGGTTGTTGTGGTTGGTGATGATGACTCCCGCTGTGGTGCTGATTATCTGGGCCGAACTGACCCCAGAAGATGGGGCCGTTCCAGCTTGGGGGGCGATCGCCCTGATGACAAGCTGCTTTATCCTCTATCTCTGGCTACTCTACCGGGGACGAACTACCGCCGAGGAACAGCCACAGCCAAAGGTGACGGCGGCAGAACTCTCCTCTTCCCTAAATAACCTCAAAGAACAATTGCGGCCTATCGCCCCGGCGGAGGAACCTCAACTGCGAGACTGCTTTAACTGGTCTGTGTATGCCCTGCACCAACTAGAGTATCGACCCCAAGCTGTCATTTGCCGAGGACAACTACGTACGAACCCCGATCGCGCCTATCGCACCATACGCGATAACATCCAACAACAATTCGGCGATCGCTTTCTAGTCGTCCTCCAAGAAGGAGAAAACCAGAAACCCCTATTCGTCCTTGCCCCTAACCCCAAACAACAAACCCAGACCGCAGCCGCCGATCCCACCGAACATCCGGCCATTGCCCTGGGACTGTTCCTGATTACCCTCTTCACCAGTACCACCGTCGGCGTTGGACTGGCTGGTATTGAGAGCGATCGCTGGCAAGCTGACCCCAGTCTATTACTCGAAGGAATCCCCTATGCCTGTGCCTTGTTGGGGGTGTTAGGGATTCGTGAACTGGGGCGCTATGCGATCGCCCGCCGACATGACCTAGACACCAGTCTTCCCTACTTCATTCCCTTTCCCTTTTTCCTCGGAACCTTGGGGGCTTTTTTGCGGATTCGCTCCCCCATTCCCAACCGTAAAGTTCTCTTCGACACCAGCGTCGTCGGCCCCATCCTAACCTTGATCGTCAGTTTTCCCCTCCTACTGTGGGGACTCTCCCAATCCCAACTGGTTCCAGCCTCGGAAACCTCAGGAATCCTGAACTTTCAAGAACTCATCCCTACCTTTTCCCTGCTCCTGTCCCTCTCTAGTGGGCTTTTACTCCCCGGTTCCTTAGATCCCTCCCAAGCTATCGAATTACAGCCTATTGCCATCGTCGGCTATCTCGGATTAATCTTGAGTGCCTTTACCCTGATGCCCATTGGCCGCCTAGATGGGGGACAAATGGTTCATGCCATGTTTGGACGACGTACAGCCCTAGCGATCGGGCAAATCAGCCGCGTTCTCATGCTCTTGCTGGCGATCTTGCATCCAGAACTCTTTGTATGGGCCTTGCTGTTATTCCTGATTCCTCTACGGGACAGTCCTGCCCTCAACGATGTCAGCGAGTTGGACAATAAACGGGATGTCCTCGGCTTAGTCAGTCTATTTCTGCTGGCGTTTATCTTGCTTCCGGTGCCGCAGATGTTGACTCAGGCTTTATCGTAGAGAGAAGGCAAGAGGCAAGAGGCAAGACGTAGGGGCGTACCTTTATGGTCGCCCTCTCCCTCTCCCGGCAATAGGCAATAGGGGGGGGTTCTGGGGCGACAATGAATCTGTAATTAGTTGTGAGTGTAAATTATGCCGAACGTACGAGTGATTGGTGGTGGACTGGCGGGAACCGAAGCCGCTTGGCAGGTGGCTCAATGGGGGGTTCGGGTAGTTCTTCAGGAAATGCGTCCCCTGCGCCAGTCTCCCGCTCACCATTCCCAAGAACTGGCTGAACTGGTTTGTAGTAACTCCTTTGGAGCCAAGGCCAGCGATCGCGCCTCGGGATTGCTTCATGAGGAATTGCGCCGTTTGGGATCGGTGGTGATTGGCAAAGCCGATGAGCATCATGTGCCAGCCGGTGGGGCCTTGGCCGTCGATCGCGGTGTGTTTAGTCGTGATCTGACCCAAACTCTGGCTCAACATCCCCTCATTACCCTGGAACGGGAAGAAGTCCAGCGTATCCCTGACGATGAGATTGTTATCCTGGCTACAGGGCCCCTCACCAGTGAAGCCCTGGCTGATGACCTACAACGGTTTACCGGCAGCCAATATATGAGTTTTTTCGATGCGGCGAGTCCTATTGTGGTGGGGGAGTCTATTAACACTGAGATTGCCTTTCGGGCCTCGCGCTATGACAAGGGGGATGCGGACTATTTCAACTGTCCCATGAACCCGGAGCAGTATCTCGCCTTCTGGCAGGCTCTGTGTGACGCTGAACAAGCTGAGGTGAAAGACTTTGAGCGGGAAACGGCTAAGTTTTTTGAAGGCTGTCTCCCCATCGAGGAAATGGCGAAACGAGGTGAGGATACCATGCGCTATGGCCCCCTGAAACCCGTGGGCCTCCGCGATCCACGATCGCCGGACCGGTTTTATGCGGTAGTTCAATTGCGCCAGGAAGACAAAGCCGGCCAACTCTGGAATATGGTGGGATTCCAAACCAACCTGCGTTGGGGAGAACAGAAACGGGTGTTTCGCCTAATTCCTGGCTTAGAAGAGGCAGAATTTGTCCGAATGGGAGTGATGCACCGTAATACTTTTATTAACTCCCCTGAGTTACTTCAGCCGACGCTTCAGTTCCATAAACGTCCGACCCTGCTGGCGGCCGGGCAACTCATTGGCACTGAAGGCTATACCGCTGCCGCCGCTGGAGGGTGGTTGGCCGGAACCAATGCCGCTCGGGTCGCCTTGGGGTTAGATCCCGTTTCTATGCCTAAAGATACAATGATGGGGTCCTTGATTGAGTTTGTTACCTCGGCCAGCCCCAAACATTTTCAACCCATGCCTCCCAACTTTGGCATTATCCCCAGTTTGGAGATAAGAATTCGTAATAAGCGCGATCGGTATGGCAAATATCGCGATCGCGCTCTGGAGAGCTTAACAACCTGGCAAAAACAGCTTCAACCCGCCGTGGTGTAGTCAAACCCGCCGACGCCTCAGCTTGAATCCTGGGCTTGGACTGCTCAGAATTCTTTTTGTCAAGAGGGGATTTACCCGAATTTGTCAATGATCGAGATCTCTTAATATTTGCTTTATAATCATACCCAAGGTAGATTATTTGCGAAACATTAAGAAATAGGATTAAAAGCACAAACGTGATTGACAATTTTTCGGTTATGTCTACCCAACACTGTCTTATTGCACCCGTCACCGATCTGTTTTTCCAAGTTTGGTGTGCGGGGACGGTCGGGCCAGATGACCGTTGCCAAGTCAGGGATGTTCTCCTAACGGACAGCATGAGCGAAGAAGATCGCCTCGCCATCGACCGTCTGATCCATTGTGTTCGCCGAGGCTGGCTCGTGATGGAGTCGCGGCGTGCCTAGGTCAAACGGTTCAGCCCCCAGGGGATCTAAAGAGAAACCCAGAAAACACTCAAGAGACCACAGCGTTTGATATGGTGTTGTCAAATATCTCCCTTGTAGTTTGCCCATCGTATGAACGTACACACGGTATCGACTCAACCCTTCCCCGACCAGAAGCCCGGAACATCAGGGCTTAGAAAGCAGGTTCCGGTGTTTCAACAGCGGCACTATCTTGAAAATTTTATCCAAGCCATCTTCAACAGCCTCGAAGACTATCAAGGTAAAACCCTTGTCCTCGGTGGCGATGGACGCTACTACAACCGGACAGCCATCCAAATTATCCTCAAAATGGCTGTGGCCAACGGCGTGGGACGAGTTCTCGTCGGTCGGGGTGGCATCCTCTCAACCCCCGCTGCATCCTGTATTATTCGCAAAACTGGAGCCTTCGGAGGCATTATTCTTTCAGCTAGCCATAATCCTGGAGGACCTGAGGGAGACTTTGGCGTTAAATTTAATACGAGCAATGGCGGCCCCGCCCCAGAAAAAGTTACCTCAGCCATTTTTGAAGCCAGTAAGACCATTGAGGGCTATAACATCCTGGAAGCCCCGGATATCGACCTGGATACCCTACTGATCACCCAACTCAACGAGACCACCGTTGAAGTCATTGATCCCGTGGCTGATTATGCAGATTTGATGCAATCCCTCTTCGATTTTGACCGCATCCGCGACTTTCTGACTTCCGGGAACTTTCGTCTCTGTATGGACCCCCTTCATGCGGTGACGGGTCCCTATGCTCATCTACTCCTAGAAGATCGCTTGGGGGCAGCACCGGGAAGCGTGCAAAATGGAACCCCCCTCGAAGACTTTGGTGGGGGGCATCCAGACCCGAACCTAGTCTATGCTCATGACCTCGTCGAACTCATGTTTGGGGACAATGCCCCCGACTTTGGGGCCGCTTCCGATGGCGATGGCGATCGCAATATGGTGTTAGGGCGTCAGTTTTTTGTGACCCCGAGCGATAGCCTCGCGGTTTTGGCAGCTAATGCCCACCTCGTGCCAGGATACAAAGACGGCTTAGCTGGGGTAGCTCGCTCAATGCCCACCAGTGCCGCCGTCGATCGCGTCGCCGAGAAACTAGGCATCAACTGCTACGAAACCCCCACCGGTTGGAAATTCTTTGGCAACCTTCTCGATGCGGGACAGGCCACCCTCTGCGGTGAAGAGAGTTTTGGGACGGGGTCTGACCATGTGCGGGAAAAAGACGGCCTTTGGGCCATTCTGTTTTGGCTGAATATCCTGGCGGTGCGTGAGCAGTCCGTCGAGGAGATTGTGCGAGACCATTGGCAGACCTATGGACGCAACTACTACTCCCGCCATGATTACGAGGGCGTCGACTCGGGGAATGCTAACCAACTGGTGGAGGGGCTGCGATCGCAACTGCCAAGCCTACCCGGCCAACGCCTGGGCAACTACGAGGTTGACTATGCCGACGACTTCAGCTACACCGACCCTGTCGATGGCAGTGTCAGCAAAAACCAAGGCATCCGCATCGGCTTTACCGATGGCTCCCGCATTGTCTTCCGCCTCTCAGGGACCGGAACCCAGGGTGCGACCCTGCGGCTGTACCTAGAAAGTTACGAACCCGATTCGAGTCAACATGGTGCCGATCCTCAAGATGCCCTGGCCGAGTTTATTGCCATTGCCGAGGATGTCGCGCAGATTCGTCAGTATACCGGCATGGAGGCTCCCACCGTCATCACCTAAGCCCCCAGTCCTATCTGAATCCCACCCTTAAGAACTATGCTAAAACCCGCTAGAACCGTTGCAATTTTTCAGAGGCAAACCGAACCCCAACGTTACAAAGCCGGAGAGGTCATTTTCAAGGAAGGGGAACCCGGAGAGACCATGTTTGGGATTATCGAGGGGGCCGTTGACCTGGTAGTGGATGGTCGAGTCGTAGAAACCATTGATACTGGGGATGTGTTCGGTGAAGGTTCCCTCGTCCGTGATAAGGGAACCCGAGCCTCAACAGCCGTGGCAAAAACCGATTGTACCCTCGCTGTCATGGACTTACAGAAGTTCCTGTTTGCCGTTCAGGAGACCCCTATGTTTGCCCTAGAGATTATGTATAGCCTCTCTCAACGGTTACGGCATTTCAAACACCCCAATTCCTAAGCGTCCCCTAACGATCCCAGCAGGGGGGTCTTCCACCTCAGGCGGGTCATCATTCCCGAACTTCTAGCTAGAACCCGCGAAGTTCGGGATTTTTCTTGCGGAACAACTGGCCGAGCGCTCCCGTCAGCGGAACCAGAACCTAATAGTCCTGAATGGCGAGCCATTTTTGAGTATTAGCGTGGAAGACACTAGATCGATTAGTATTGCCTTACCAGCGGCTAAATACCTCTGGTGGCATCGGCGAGGCCATGACCCAATTCGGTTCATGTCTTAAGGTGTGTATAGATTACTCGATTAGATTGAATTGACAGGAGTGATGACTGAAGTCTTCCGCCTCGGCGAGCAAGTAATTACAGCAGCAGAAATCCCGCAACTGCTCAAGCGTTATCAGCTACTGCCACAATTTTTGCAGGGGCTAGTCATTGATCAGGCGATCGCCGAGTTCACCTGTCCTGACGAAGAGCGACAAGCTGCTGTCCAACAATTCTGTAAGCAAAACCAGTTGACCTCTCCGGAGATTCAACAAGCTTGGCTGAAAGCCAATGGTATGACCCTCGAAGAGCTAGAAGCCCTCGCCATACGACCGATATTATTACAAAACTTTAAGGAAAAAACCTGGGGCCCCAAGGTGCGATCGCACTTTATGACCCGTAAAGCCAGCTTAGATCAAGTGGTCTATTCCCTCATCCGTACCCAAGATGAAGGATTAGCCCAAGAACTGTACTATCGCGTTAAGGAAGGGGAACAAACCTTTGAAGATTGTGCCCGCGACTATTCCCAGGGGCCCGAGGCTCGAACGGGCGGCAAACTCGGCCCGGTCTCCCTCAACCGGCCTCACCCCGCCATTGGCAAACTCCTCTCTGTGAGCCAACCCGGACAACTTTGGCCCCCTCGTCCTCTGGCAGAATGGTTTATCATTGTTCGCCTAGATGAGTTTCACCCGGCTCAGCTTGATGCGGCCATGCATCAGCGGATGTTAGATGAACTTTATGTCAACTGGCTTCAACAAGAAGTTCAAAGCATCGCGGCCGATTACTTCAAACGCATGTCTTCACCCCCAGCGTCCGTATGACTCAGACTACCTCCCAACCCCAAATTTCCGATTTTCTGGCCCAAACGGCACCCTTTGACCGCCTGACCCCCGAAACCCGGCAGCAATTAGCGGCCAAGGCCCAGCTGCTGCGCTATCGTATCGGTCAAGCTCTGTTAGTGCGGGAGAAAATGCCCGCCCAAATCTCGCTCATTTATCAAGGGCAAGTGCGGGTTCTCGGCTATGACAGCCGCAATGGTCATTCCACCAGTTTGCGCTTAGTGGGTCCCGGAGAGGTCCTCGGCTGGATTAGTGTGGTGCGCGATCTCCCCTGTGAAACCGCAATGGCCTCAAGTGAGACCATTTGTGTCAGCATCAATGTCAACGACTTTCGCGAGTGTCTGCGGCAAGAAAAAGACTTTAACCGGGCCGTGCGGGACCATCCGAGCTTGATAGAAGTCTTTGAACTCAGTAGCGCCGAACTGCAACGGCGAGCCGATGCGACGGCGGATCTCAAAACCCTGTGCTATGACCTCTGGTCTGAGGCCCAAATCGTTGATATTCCCAAAGGAGAACAGTTCGACCCGAACCGCTTAGATGCCAATCTCCTCTGGTGGGTCAGTCGTGGCGAACTGCCCGATGCCAAAGTGGGCGATCGCCTTTATTTAGCCCGCTATCAGAATATGCGGCTAGATAGCTCTGTACGCCTCGTTGGAGTTCCCTGGAGTGACAAAATTGCTCAAGGGGTTTCCTCGACTCAACTCCCTCAAGCCACTGAACCGGGTACAGACAGCCAAACCGACCCCGACGGCTCAGAGGGGTCTCCAAATGGCTCCCCCAACGGCAATCGCAGAACCATTGTTACCAATCCCAGCAGCGCCCTAGCCAATGTCCCAGAAGCCCCGCCACGACCGCCAGATCCGCCGCGAGACCCTTTAGCTCCGCCACCGCGCTACCCGCATATTCGCGGCAGTGGTCCCATCGGCTCTCCCCTGGCTTGCTTCCATATGCTCTGCAAGTATATGCGGATTAACTTCCGTAAGGATGCCATCCGTAAATTGCTGGAGCAGCAGTTAAAAACGAAAGGGGCCGTCTCACTCTATGGCTGTGGCACCATCATGCCCACCCTAGGGGTACAAGCTCAACTGGCTCGCATTCCTAAAACCTCCCTGGGACGGCTGCAGGCACCGGGGATGATGAAATGGGAGGATAGCTATGCCGTCCTCTATAGCATTAGCGAGAAGGAAATCGTCCTAGCCGTGCCCGAAATGGGCGTCCTCCATCGTACCCCCGCCCAAGTGGCGGAAATGGTGGAGGGGGATGTGGCCGAGGTTGTCTTAGTACAACCTCCCTCCGGCGACCAGTCTGAGAAGTTCAGCATGTGGTGGTTCCTCCCCTCCATGCTGCGCTATAAAAAAGTCCTGATTGAGGTCTTTATCGCCTCCTTCTTTGTCCAGTTGTTTGGACTGGCAAACCCACTGCTGACCCAGGTCATCATTGACAAGGTGTTGGGTCAGCGCAGTATTGAAACCCTCAATATCTTAGGGGTGTTCATGATTGGGGTGGCGTTGTTTGAGGCCCTGCTGACCAGTTTACGAACCTATCTGTTTGTCGATACCACCAACCGCATTGACCTGAACCTCGGTTCAGAGGTAATTGACCACCTATTCAGGCTTCCCCTCGGCTATTTCGATAAACGCCGGGTGGGGGATATCGCCGGACGGGTGAATGAGTTGGCCAACATTCGTCAGTTCGTCACCGGAACCGCCCTAACGGTGGTACTCGATGCCGTCTTCTCGGTGATTTATATCGCCGTGATGCTGACCTACAGTTGGCTGCTAACGGCTGTTTCTCTGGTCACGGTTCCCTTCTTTACCGCTTTAATTGTCTTCGTTTCTCCGATTGTGCGGCGACTGCTGCTGAAACGGGCAGAACGCTACGCTGACGCTCAATCCTATCTCGTCGAAACCCTGAATGGGATGCAGACGGTGAAGGCGCAAAACATTGAGTTGACCTCCCGCTGGAACTGGTACGAACGCTATGCTCGCTATATGAATGCGGGCTTCCGAACCATTCTGACGAACACTGCCGCCAGTTCCGTGGCGGGCTTCTTAAATAAAATCTCCTCCCTGTTGCTGTTGTGGGTGGGGGCTTATTTGGTGATTAACCAGGAGCTAACCCTCGGGCAGCTCATCGCCTTCCGGATTATTTCCGGGAACGTGACCGGGTCACTGCTGCGCTTTGTCCAAGTTTGGCAGAGCTTCCAGGAAGTGGGCATGTCGATTGAGCGTCTGCGGGATATTCTTAACTCCGAACCTGAGAGCAACGACAGCGATCGCCTCAACATTCCCCTGCCAAATGTCGAAGGACACGTTAAATTTGAAGATGTCTGCTTCCGCTTCGTTCCCACCGGTCCGCTGAACGTTGCCAATGTCAACATTGACTTTCCCGCTGGGTCCTTTGTTGGGATTGTCGGACAAAGTGGATCGGGTAAGAGTACCCTAATGAAGCTGCTACAGCGGCTTTATCCCCCGGAAACCGGACGGATTCATATTGATGGCTATGACATCAATAAGGTGGAACTCTATTCTCTACGCCGTCAGGTGGGGGTGGTGCTGCAAGATACCCTCTTGTTTAACAACACCATTAAGGCCAACATTGCTCTCAATAACCCCGAGGCGAGCGATGAGGAGATTATCAACGCCGCGAAAGTAGCCGTCGCCCACGACTTCATCATGACCCTACCCCAAGGCTATAACACTGTTGTTGGGGAACGGGGGTCAGCCCTCTCTGGGGGACAACGACAACGGATTGCCATCGCCCGAACGGTGCTGCAAAAACCCAATCTGTTGATTCTCGATGAAGCCACCAGTGCCCTGGACTACAACCTCGAAAGCCTGGTTTGTCAAAACCTCGTAGAAGAGTTCCGCGGCCGCACGGTGTTCTTTATTACCCACCGCTTACCCACCGTACAAGGGGCCGATTGTATCTTGATGATGGACAACGCAGCTCTGGTGGAACAGGGAACCCATGAAGAGTTGATGGCACTTAAAGGGCGCTACTACTGTCTATATGAACAACAACAGTCTCAGTTGTAAGCCTCACGTTGTCAGTCTCAGTTGTAAGTGGAAGTCGGTCATGTTAACGTCTGTCATGCTGAGGATGGGGCACTGCTGATCTGTCGAAGCCAAGGGAAACGCCATGAATATCGAACGAATTGAGTCTATCCAGGAACAACCGGTCATCCTAGAACAGCCCGCCTTTTGGACCAGGGCCCTGATTTGGTTGATTGTCGCTATCACCACCTCCGGCGTGGTCTGGGCCTCGTTGGCCAAAATGGATCAGTCCATCCCGGCTCAGGGAAGACTCGAACCTGAAGGCTCCCTGCGGGAAGTGAAAGTCCCCACCGGGGGGATGGTGCGCGAGGTTCACGTCGCCGGGGGCGATCGCGTCAATGAAGGAGATTTGCTGGTGACCTTAGACTCTACCGTGTCTCGGGCTTCGGTAGAGTCCCTACGAGAGGCCCGCGATCAACGACGTAGCGAGGCTCGGGCCTTTCAAGCTCAAGCAGAAGGCTTAGATCTCGGAATCCTGGATGGAATCGGTGAGTTCGATCGCACCCAAATTCAGCGGGTTCAGGCTCGCCGCGCCGAATTAGCCTCCCAAGAAGATGCCACCAATAGCCGCATCCGCCAGTTAGAGACGCAAATCACGCAAACTCAAGGACAGATTTTTGCCCTCGATGCTCAAATTTCTAGCCTAGAAAGTCGTTTGGGGATTGCTGAGGATGGCCGAAATTCCGATCGCCAACAGTTAGCGACGTCAGAAGACCGTTTGCGGGAATCTCGGCAACGCTTAGAACGCTCCCGCTTAGTCCTAGAAGAAGATCGTAATATCCTGGCCGATTTAGAGCCACTGCTCGAAGATGGGGGAATTGCTCGCCTGCAAGTCACTCGCCAACGTCAGCAGGTGATGAACCGGGAACAAGAAGTGTCCAGTGCCCAGGATGATATTTTGGCTCGACAGTCCGAGATCACCCAGATTCGGGATACTCAGCGACAACGAGAATCTGAAATTGAAGGTCTGCAATCGGAGATACTGGCCCGACGCGCCGAACAAGATCGCCTTCGCGGTGAGTTAGGTCGCCTGCAGGAGGGGATTAATGAGGCCCAAGCCCAGTTACGGACGGTTCGTGCCAGCTCAGAACGGGAGGCCTATCAAGCCATTTCCGAGAATCAGAGACAAGACACTCAGTTAACCAGTCAGTTAGCCGCTGCTGAACAGGAATTGCGCTTTACGGAGTTGCGATCGCCCATTGATGGGGTCGTCTTTGAAGTCTTGCCCAACTTCGGCCAAAACGAAGAAACGGGCAGTTCTGGCTTTGTCCTCAACACCACAGAACCGGTCATCACCATCGTTCCTAACACCCGACTGATTGCCAACGTCTTTGTCACCAACAACGATATTGGCTTCATTACCACGGGAATGGAAGTTGAAGTTCAGATTAACGCCTTCCCGGCCATGGAATTTGGGACTATCCCCGGAACCCTAACCTCCATTGGCCAGGATGTCTTGGAACCGGATCAAAACCGTCCTTTCTATGCCTTCCCCGTCACCATTGAGTTGGAAGACCAACATTTTGACCTGCCCAACTCCGATATGCGAGTTCCCCTGCAATCGGGGATGGCGGTAGAAGCCAGCATCAAAGTTCGTGAGCGGACGGTGATGAGCTTGTTCCTCGATCGCTTTACCGGAAGTGCCCGTACCCTAGAACATCTACGCTAAGGTGTCGTGGAAACGTCTGGGGAAGTCTCCAGGGACAACTTGGCTGCTTTGGGGGGCGATCGCCCTAGTGCTATTTAAGCTCTGGGCGATCGCTCACTTGCCTATTCACGCCTCCCTCGCCTACCACGACAACCTCCGCTACATCATTCGCGCCACCCAGCTCCTCCAGGGGGATGTTCCCTACGACGGCCTCGTCTTAGCCCGTCAGCCAGGATATCCCGCCTTCATCCTGGCCAGTTACCATCTCGGGATTCCCCTCCGCTTCTCCCAAGAACTGTTCTATCTCGCCGCCGGGGTCTTTCTCGGCTTCAGCCTTCAGCGTTGGCTCAAAGCCCCCGCCTTAACGTTTCTTTTCCTGGCACTCTACAGCCTGGCTCCCTTCTCCTATCACTGGAACCGGCAAACCCTCCAGGAAGTGATCTATCTTCCCCTCACGGCCGCCCTCTTAGGGGGCTGTCTCAATCTCCTCCAAGACTGTCATCGCCCCCGGTTATTTCTGCTCCATTCCCTACTGATCGGTCTCGTTTTAGCGGTTTTTTGGAACACGCGACCTGAAGGGGTCTGGATACTGCCTACATTAAGCCTCTGCTACCTCTATATCGCTCGGGAACAGGGGTGTTTTCGCTCTCGAACCCATTTCATCGATTTTGCCGCTGGCCCCCTCCTCAGCATCACTCCAGTCATCTTAATCACCTCAGCCCTAGCCTGGAGTAACTACCTCAACTACGGACTCTATCACACCTATGATCTGAAAACTCCCGGACTCACCGCCGCCTATAGCAGTTTACAGCGGGTCTCTCCCGAGCGTCAGCGCCCACAAATTGCCGTTCCCGAAGCCACGCGACGAGAAATTTATGCCGTCAGTCCCAGTTTTCGCCGCCTAAAACCTGACCTGGAAATTGCCCCTGACGAAGGTTGGCGAGCCGCCTCCTGTGGCCTAGATGTCTGTGAGGATTACGTCGCAGGGATTTTTTATTGGGCCTTACGAGATGCCGTCGATGCCCAAGGATTCTATGAATCCGTGGCGGACACCGAGGGCTTTTACTGGCAAATCGCCCAGGAAGTGAATGGGGCCTGTGAACGGGGCTGGCTAGACTGTCAACCCCAGAGACGGGCCAGTTTCATTCCCAGCTTATCTGGGGATCTCATCCAGCCCTGGTTGATGAGTACTCTACGCTTAAGCCATCAACTCACCCGCAGTTCCCTCGTCCTACGGCTCGATTCTGGCCTAGAAGATATCGAGTTACGAGAGCGCTATTATCAGCAAATCACCCGAGAAGCGGCAGATTTTTTCCAAGCCCGTTCTCACCTCCTCAATCAAGCCAAAGATGTCCTAATTCGCGGCATATCCCGTCTATATCAAGTCCTATTTCCCGTTTGTTTGGGCTTAGGACTTCTCGGCTGGATCTGGAGTTTCACCCATCCATCGCCCAAGCTGCTCATTCTGGCAGCAATCCTGCTATTGTGTATTCTCGTGCGTCTGCTGCTGGTGGCCTATATTGATGTGACCAGTTGGTCTGTGGGAGCGGGCGATCGCTATCTACGCCCCCTATTACCGGCCCTATGGCTGTTGATGGTGATGGGGATACAGGCTGGACTCCAACGTTGGCGACACAGGCAACCTCCAGCCTCTGAACCCGTTTCAACCTAAGCGGAATGGCAAGACTAATGAAACCCATTTCAATCACAATCCACCCTGAGCGTATCATTCAGATTGCCTGTGGCCTCGTCACGCTCTATCTCTTCTTCGCCTTTCTCCCCCTTCCTCGCCCCATTGGCATTGGCCTAGATCCCTCCTGGAAATATGGCATCAGCCAACTCGCTGAAAATAACGTCATTTTCGGCAAAGATATTATCTTTACCTATGGAGCCTTTGGCTATTTAGTTCGCGGTGCCGTCCTAGAGAGCAACTTTTGGGATATCTTTATCTTCAAAACTCTGGTTCATGGACTCTTATTTGCCGTCACTATCTGGCGAATTATTAAATCCAAAACGGCCCTCGAACAACTGGCGATCGCCATCAGTGTCAGTTTCCCCTATTTTATCTCCGACTTTTACGAAGCCCTACAAACCGAATATCAAACCCTTTATATTATTGTTATCCTGCTCTCATTCCGAGAAATTTGGCAGGGTAAGCACGCCCACTACTGGGCGATCGGCATCGGTGCTGTTGGGGGCTTTTTGCTCCATAGTAAAGTCTCCATGGGCCTACAAGCCTCCGCCTCCCTATTTATCTTTTTCGCCATTCAAGTCTTACTGGGATTCCGCAGTCGCCTGGGGATTCGTAAAAATATCCTACTCCTGTTGGACTCGCAACTCGCAACCGCCAGCACTGCCTTTCTCTTCCTACGAGTGGAGAACCTAAACAACTGGTTCAGCCTGCTACTTGCCCTGATTCTTTCAGTTTTGGTCGGCGTAGTTATCGTTCCCAAACTCCTCAAAACTCATCCCCACCTAACTCCCATTTGCCAATTCACCCCTCGGATTCTCTACGGAGTGAGTTTAACGGCCATTATTCTCCTCTCATCCCCCTCCCTTCTCGACTACCTTCAGGGCTACTCCCACATTACCGCCGGCTATTCCGGGGGCATGAGTTACATCGGCTCACCCACCGAATTAGCCTTTGTTTTCCTAGAAATTCTGGGACTATTTTGGTTGCTAGTCCTCGTCGCTAAAGATGGCAATCCCAGCTTCTCAGCGGCCATGGTGCTGTTGATTCTATTGACCTTCAAACATGGCTTTGTCCGTCAGGGGGCCCATGGCTTACGCTTTGTCTTCAGTATGCCCCTAATTGTTGCCCTCTGTACCCTCCAGATTCGTCCTGGATTTTGGCAAAAGTTCGCCTATGGCGTGCATTTATATAGTCTGATTCTCTGTCTAGGTTTCCACCACTACTACACCAACCTCTTCTCCGACTACTATCACACCAACCTAGTCCGTCCTCTTACCCCAGCCGTAGTTGCCGAGAAATTCAGCTATTTCTGGAATCCCTCCAGCCTCAAAGCCGACTTACTGGCCCAAAGCGAGGAAAACTTACAAGCCGTCACCCTCCCCCCAGAGGTACGGGAGGTGATTGGTTCGCGGTCTGTTGATATCATTCCCCGAGAAACCTCCATGGTGGCAGCCAATGGACTCAACTGGAAACCCCGTCCCGTGTTTCAATCCCAGGCAGCCTATACCCCCTATCTGGACAACGCCAACCGAGACAGCCTCGCCAACGACCCTCGGGATATCCTCTTATATAACTTCCATACCGTGGATGCCCGACATCCCTTTTTCGATGCCCCAGCCACTGCCTTTCACTATATCTGTCACTATGGCATTTCCCCTCAACTCCCCGAGTTGGTGCAATTGCCGGCCTTACCCAATTTGATGCTCTTAGAACCTCTCTCCCAGTCCCGTTGTGGCCCGCAACAAGACAGCCGGGAGTTATCAGTGGTTTGGGATGATTTTGCCCAGATTATGCCTGAGGATGGGGAGTTAGTACGGGCCTCGATTGAGATTGAACATTCGTTTTGGGGACGGCTGGCTAAATCCCTATTCCGAGTTCCCCCGGTTTACATCACCGTTCGCGATTTGGCGGGAGAGGAACGCACCTATCGCATTTTGGTGGCTAATGCGGAGGGAGGCGTTTGGCTGAGTCATCTGCCCCGACATGATGGGGAGGCGTTTGAGTTATTTCAGGGACAGTTACCCCCGCGAACCTATAGTTTTAAGTTCTCAACTCTGAATCCGGGTTTGTTCCAGCCGAGGATTCGCGTCAATTTGACGGGATATGGGTTGGGTGAGTTTCAGGAACGGGCAGCCAGAGGTGGGGAAATTTCTAATGCGGGGAATTAGTCGAGTTCGCCGGTATTTGGGCCAGTATTTGGGGACGCGGCTGCTGTGGGATGCGGCCTGGGTGGCGTTGGCCTTGTTTATCTGTAGTAGTCTCCGCCATGGCTTATTCAAGTCAACGGCTATGGATTTGGGGTTTTTTGACCAAGCCCTCTATTTAATCAGTCGCGGCCAAACTCCGATTATTTCCTTTTGGGGTCATCATGTCTTGGGGGGTCACGGGGATTATAGTCTCTATCTGTTGGCGGGGTTCTATCGCCTGTGGCCCGATGTCCATTGGTTATTGGCAATTCAGGCCCTGGCGTTGGCGTTGGGGGGGGTGATGGTGGCGGCGTTGGCCCGTCAGCGGGGGATTCATCCAACCACTGCTCGCGGGTTGGCCCTGGCGTTTTGGTGTTACCCCTTGGTGTTTAATGTCAACTTGTTTGACTTTCACCCGGAGGTGATGGCGGTTCCGACTCTGTTGGCGGCGATTTGGCTGGCCCGTAGAGGGGGGACGCTGTTGGGGTTTACGGGGTTGTTGCTGTTTGTCTTGGGCTGTAAGGCGGTGTTGTCCCTGACGGTGGCGGCCATGGGACTTTGGTTACTGCTGTTTGAGAAACGCCCTCGCTATGGGGGGGTGGCGTTCGGGTTGGGTGGTGTCTGGTTTGTGCTGGTGACTCAGGTGGTGATTCCCCACTTTCGGCCGGATGGGGTGGAGGCCCTGTTTCGCTATGACTATTTGGGAGAGTCTTTGGGGGAGATTTTGCTGAATTTAGTGATACAACCGCAGTTGTTTTGGGGGAAGTTGTTTTCGGGTGAGAGTTTTGTCTATGTGGGATTGGTGTTGGTACCCATTGTCTGGGGACTCTCGTGGCGGCAGTTGGCCCCGTTTTTGGGGCTATTACCCACCTTGGGCTTAAATCTGTTGGCGGAACATCCTCTGCAACGGACGCTGGAACATCAATATGGGGTACCGCTGTTGCCGTTTTTGTTTGTGGCGGTGGTGGATACTCTGGCGGCGAAGGGGGGATTATGGCGGCGGTTGGGCAATCGTGGCATGATGATCTGGTCGTTGACGGCCCTGTTGGTTTTGGGCAATCCCAATAAGTTGTTACGGGGCTTTGAGGGGTTGGAGACTTGGCAAGCCACGCGGGAGGCGATCGCCCTGGTTCCAGCGGAGGCGGCGGTGTTGACGGATAATTACCTGGCTCCCCATTTAACGCATCGGCAAACGCTGTTATTGTTAGGCCATCCGAGTCCCTTACCCCTTGATTTGGACCAACCGGAGTATGTGGTTCTTAACACTCGTTATCCCTGGAAGGCGACGGAGGAGTTGGCGAGGGGGTTGGTTCTCCATTTTCTGCAAGATCCTCAGTTTGAGGTTCGGTATCAGCGGTATGAGGTGTTTGTGTTTAGGAGAAGGCAATAGGCAATAGGCAATAGGCAATAGGCAATAGGCAGTAGGCAGTAGGCAGTAGGCAGTAGAACCTCTAACTCGTTTGATGATTATTGTTGGCTTCGGGTGGATTGGTGGGAAGATCGAAGATAAAGGTTGATCCTTGCCCAACTTGACTATCGACGGAGAGTTTTCCTCCCATCATCTGGGCAAACTGGAAGGCGATCGCCAGTCCTAGGCCAGTTCCCCCATGTTCACGGGTACTAGAGGAGTCGGCTTGGGCAAAGGGTTGAAAAATGCGTTGATGAAACTCCTCGGGAATGCCGATGCCGGTATCAGAGACAATGAAGCGAACAATGTTATTTTTGCGGGTAATAATAAACTGGATTCTCCCCGAGGTGGTAAATTTGGCGGCGTTACTGAGGAGGTTAAGGAGAATTTGACGTACTCGTTGGGCATCACCGTAAACACACCCCGGGGAGTTTCTATAAATAACTTCTAAGGTATTCTGATTGGCAGTGATGAGTAAATTAACTTTAGAAATTAGGGTATCAATTAAGCCTTCTACGTCAAATATGTCATAGTTCAAATTGATACGCCCGGCTTCAATTTTTGAAATATCTAAAATATCACCAATGATTGAGAGAAGATGTCGTCCTGAACTGTGAATGCGACGAATATCTTGACGCATATCAGGATTATCTAGATCGCTGACTTCTTCTTCGAGGAGTTCACTGTAGCCAATGATGGCATTGAGGGGAGTGCGCAGTTCATGACTCATGTTGGCTAAAAAGGTACTTTTGGCACGGTTGGCGGCTTCTGCGGCTTCTTTGGCTTCTTTGAGTTCAGACCAGCGTTGTAGTTCGGTGATATCTTGCAGGGTGCCGATCGCATAATTTTCGGTGATCTCCGCTCGCTCACGAACCCAACGTTCGGCTCCATCACGGCGTACAATCCGATAGTCCAAGGAAAAGGGTTTTTGCTCAGTTAAGAGGGTTTGGTAGGCTTGGGCAACGCGGGGTTTATCTTGGGGATGGAGGAAGGATTCTAAAAAATCCCGGTTGGGATGGCGGGGGAGTTCACAGCCAAAAATATCTGATATCTCTTTTGACCAATGACTTTCCCCGTGACTGAGATCTAAGTCCCAGTTCCCCAGTTGGGTAATCCGCTGGGCGTTTTGCAGGCGCGCTTGGCTGCGTTTAAAGGAGGCTTCCGCTCGTCGTTGGGCGGCCAGAGCAGTGGCTAGGATGAGGGAGGCAATGGAAACAACCGCAATAAAGGCTTGCAGGGACAAGACGGCTTGGGTGAGGGTTCGCGCTTGGATGAAAAAGGGCCCACTATTACGGAGAATGCCCCAAACGGCCATGGTGGCGATGATGGCGTTGATGGAGACGGTTCCTCGTTTGCCAAAACGTAGGGCCGTCCACATGAGGATAGGAAAGGGCAGATATTCTAGGGGAACTTCGTAACTATGGGCCCGACTGCGAGAACAAAAGACAAACCAACCAATGGCGACGGAGGCGATGAGGAGTCCGATGATTTCTAGGTAGCGTTGCAGCGATCGCTCTCGCAGTTCCTCTCGGGGTAAGTCGTAGCGGCGATCGCACAGGGCCAAGCACAGGGGAGTCACGGTGGCGATACCGCTGATTTTGCTTAGGGCCACGAGCAACCCGGTTGCAGCAAAGGAGGAGTCGGCAAGACTGTCGGGGCGGAGATACTGTAAGATTGCGGCTTCGATGGGGGTGCTTACCAAGGCGCCGACGAGGCAACCAAACAGGAGCAGCAGGGCAACATCTTTCAAGCGTTCTAAGGAGGGGCGAAAGTGCGATCGCCGCAGCAAGACTGTCCCTAAGACGATTTGTAGGCTTTGGGCGATGGCCCAAAACAAACTCGGCAGGAGTGGCATTCCTTGAAAATAAGGCCCCAGGAACGCCCCCAATAGCACGCCAATTCCCAGTCGCGGTCTTCCTAAGAGCAATACGGCGAGTCCGAAGCCTGGTGGAACTCCGATTAGGGCAATTCGTAGGTCTGTTAAGGCGATCGCCCTAATGACCCAATATAAGAGAATATATAGGCTAACCAGAGCTAGGATCTGGCAGGTCAGGTTCTTCTGGAGTCTCTTGAGTCGTTTCAAGGCAAAGACCATCCTCATGGGTCTGACATGGGTTTCACGCTTGATAAAAGTAGCCGATAAAACCGGAGTCTGTCTGAATCACCCCTGTGGGGGGTGTTGGCACTCGGGCCAAGGACAAGTTGCGACGAGAGAGCGCATTTCGTCTCTACTTCGATGCCTCTATTCTAGATACTATCGTTTTTCTCTTCCCTCGGAAGGGTTTTGCAGCATTCCGCTCGGAATCACAGCGTTGATGTCTAGAACGCCTAAGGCAATGAGGAAGGCAATCAGGCACTTTAGGGGTCTGAGGCCGGCGGCGATCGCTCTCATCTCCCGGTCTCCTTCTCTGACTAAGTCGCTGACCTTGTTGCAATTTTGCAAAGCTAGTTATAATGAAAAACACTTTTCTCACAGTCTCAGTTGGTTTTTTATTGTAAAGAATCATGAAGGATCGCTATCTACCCTATGGTGCTATTACTCTCCTCAGTTTTAGTCTCTGTCTTCTCGGCTTTCTCATCACCCCTGATGCGTCTCACCTCGGGGCATTGATGGGACTCTTGGCAGGTGGTTCGTTAGGAACTTTGCTGCTACAAGTGACTCAAGTTGATGATAAATATAGGTTGGGGCAACGCAAAGGTCACAATCGCCAAAATAGTGACGAGTTAACGACTAGCTTCAATTTGTTACTAGATAAAGTCAGAGAATTAGAGTATCAATACGACCATAAAATAGATGAACTTAAGCAGCAGATTGATAATATACAAAATAAAGAGGATAAATCAAAAAGAGATATTAAAAAGCTAAGCCAGCGATTAGATATCTGTTGCGAAAAACTCAATCAACTGGGTGGTGAAGTAAATCCTAAAGACTCAGAAACTCCTGCCCAGCAATCGTTTAGGGTTCCTTCTTCCGACAAAATTGTTCAATGGCTTAAGTGTCATCAGGTTGAACTCGTTAGTTCCTACGTGGGACAGGATGCTGACACTGTTCTTGACCAAACTGCGTTTTTTATGGGGACTAATTATCCAATCTTGCGCGATATGCTTCATAAAATACGTCAAAGCCTCTCTCACAACTACTTTGGATTTCAAGTGAATCTAACCGGAGAACCGGAACAAAAAATAAGTGCGGTAACCAATCTTGGTACAAAATTAAAAAATATGGGATTTCTGCGGTACACCTACCGTAGATATGGTGGGCAAAGAGTTGCACATATTCGGACTCTTGACAGTAATGGCACTCAGTTTTTGACCGGAGAATGGTTAGAACGCTATATCTATCAAATTGTGACCAAAATTTTTGAAGACAAAGATTTAGAATATGAAGCGTTGATGAATGCAAGGATTAAGCAAAAAGACGGGGATCAAGCGGAAATTGATTTGTTGTTTTTTGTTAAAGAAAAACCTCTGTGGATTGAATGTAAGGTTGCCAATTGTGAAGAATACATTTCCCGTTATTCACGATTTGCCAAGTCATTTAATTTAACCTTGCAACAGATGTTTCTGGTTGTTTTAGATTTATCGCCAGATCAATCACAGACATTAACTAATATTCATCATCTTCAGGTTTTGACCCCTGAGGAAGTGCCAGACGCCATCGAAGATAGTCTCCAGGTGTTTGACGGGGGGGAACCCCTACCACGAGCGGCCTTGTCTTCGCAGGTTTACCCAACGGAACCGGACGTTAACGACTCAGATAGCTTTGGTTTAACGACTCAAGAGCAACTTCAGTCGTTCTTTAATAACACGGGGCTTAGACCCTTGCCTGACTGCCGAAGCCAATTAATCAATAGACTCATTGAACGGGTGTCGTCTCAATCTAACCCGCAAACGGCATCTCAAATTAAAACCGGTTTATATTCTGATTTTAGTGGTGAAGTTTCCAACTCTAAGATTTCTGAGTTTTTGAAGATGTGTTTAAAAGGCGGATGTCTTTTAGGTGAAAATCATCAGCCTATTTCGGGGTTTAGAACTCAAATTTTTTGTCTAAGTTCTCAAAACTGGCAGGAGGTGGAGAATAAGTGTGTTGAAGCACTAGCTTATCGAGTCCTGACTCAGGACGTTAATTATTTCAACTCGGCTGATCGATGCGGTCATTTTCAAGTCGTGGTCGGTGCGGCGCCGCCAGATCCTAGTCGTCTTACCGCGCTGCAAGAGGAAATCAACGGTTCAGCCTAGGGGTTGATTGCACCGTTGTAGCTCCCATTCGACGCAAAACCTCTTACTATGGAAAAAGACTTCCAAGGCCTTACGTTTTATTTGTTTCAATCGTAGTCTCGATGGATGATAATCCTCTCTACTTCCGCGCTCCTCGTGTTCCCCTCTGGCGACGGGGTTGCGCCTTTGGCTTCGATAGTGCGATCGCCTGGATTCTGGCTACCTTGATTGGCGGCCCAACCGTGGGACCGCGATTGCTCGTGTTTGCCCTAACCTGGTTGTCCATGCGGGTGATTGTACCAAGTTCCTATTTTGGTCAAAGTCCCGGACGCTGGGCCTTTGATATGCGGGTGGTGAGCGATCGCGACAACCGCACCCCCCTCTGGCAAGACCTGGCCAAGCGAGAAGCCATTTCTGGACTAGCGGTCTTTTTGGCTCTGCTGGGCTTTTTCAACCTGGGAACCCGCAATGCCTTTTATCTAATTCTGCTGCTCCCCCTGGGGGTAGATGTGGGTGTGGCCTGGTTTGACCCCGTTGATCCCTCCGCCTTTCACGATCGCGTCAGTGAAACCCGCATCGTGGCCACCCGTCGGGGCTATTCCCTGGATCTAAAAGTCAAAAAATGGGTTGCTCTAATCAGCCGAAATGTGAAACAATAGTTGATCGTGTCTGAATTTCTCAAAATTCGGATATCTTCGATCCAACAGCGAGTATAACCAACCGAGTACAACTATGGCTAAGGGCGTTCGCATTGTTGTGACCCTCGAATGTACTGAGTGTCGCACCAACCCTGACAAGCGGTCTAACGGCGTGTCCCGATACACGACCCAGAAAAACCGCCGCAACACCACTGGACGGATGGAACTCAAGAAGTTCTGCACCCATTGCAACAAACATACCGTTCACAAAGAAACCAAATAACAGCTCAGATGTCCTCTGAGTGTTGTGTCCATCGTCAATTGCCTTGTTATAGGAGTAACCAAAATTCATGGCAGGATTTTATCGTCGTCGTATCTCCCCGATTAAGCCGGGAGATCCCATTGACTACAAAGATGTAGAACTACTGCGTAAGTTCATCACCGAGCGGGGGAAAATCCTACCGCGCCGGATCACAGGCTTGACCTCTCGCCAACAGCGAGACCTGACGAAGGCCATCAAACGCGCTAGAATATTGGCACTGTTACCCTTCCTAAACCGAGAAGGCTAAGGTCAATTCTTTCAAGACTCGGTTGAACGTAATCCGCAACCAGAATGTCAGAAAAAGCTGAAACGACCGACACTCTCCCCACTCGGAGGTGTCGGCTATCAGTAGTTCGTCACCTCAGGATAGGGTGACCCGACCAAGCGCCAAGGCGTTCGATGTAAGAGAGTTTAAGGGCTGGTGGAGAAAGGAAATCTTATCGAATTTCGCTTACAGGGTGAGCGGCGGCTAGCCGTTCTAGATCGTCCAGAAGGTAAGAAAAACTGGGTGGTCGTTGATGAACAGGGCCAAACTCGAACCCTATCGCCAAAACAGATGTCCTATTGCCTCGATGGGCAATCATACCAGCCCTCAGACTTGGCTGCGTTTCAGTCTGAAGTTAGCACCTACCTCGATCCGTCGAGCTTAGAGGTGGCCTGGGAACTGCTCTCGGAAGATGGAGAATCCGTCGCTCCCCCGGACTTAGCGCTGTTACTGTTTAGTGACTCCACCCCGGCTCAATGTTACGCCGCCCATCGGCTCCTGTCCGAGGACAAGATTTATTTCAAACAGAAGGGCGATCGCTACGAACCTCGCCCCGCAACTCAGGTTGCAGAACTGAAGCATCAACTCGAAGCTGAGGCTCAGCGTCAGCAGGCCTGGGAAACCTTCTTAGAACGAATCCAAGAGGCTTTAACGGGAACTCCCGTGGAGTGGGAGGGGGGCGCTCGCCCTCACCTAGAGGCTTTAGAACGCTATGCCACTCTAGGCGACGAAGCCCCTGGACGCAGTGCCGCCCATGACGTACTCAGCGCCCTCAACCGCCCCCTAAACCATCAGGGGGCCTTTGCCTTACTGGTGGATTTGGGGCTGTGGACTCCCCATGAAAACCTCTTTTTGCGGCGCACTCAGATTCCCACGCACTTCTCTAGTAAGGTTCTCGACGTGGCCCAACGCTGTTTAACCAACTGTCCACCGGATACGGAGTCGAACCGCCTGGACTTAACGCACCTGAAGGTCTACACCATTGACGATGCCAGCACCCAAGAAATTGATGATGGCCTGAGTCTAGAATTTCTTGACGGCGATCGCCAACGACTCTGGGTTCACATTGCCGATCCCACCCGTTGGCTCACCCCCGGCGATGAACTGGACTTAGAAGCCCGCCGCCGCTGCACCACCGTCTATCTGCCCACGGGGATGACCCCCATGTTACCCCCAGAATTGGCCACGGGCCCCATGAGCCTCAATTCTGGGCAAACCTGTTGCGCCCTTAGCTTTAGCATTATCCTCAACCCTGACGGAAGCGTCGAGGAGTTTAGCATCCATCCCAGCCTCGTTAAACCCACCTACCGACTCACCTACGATGATGTCGATGAAATGCTGGAGTTGGGAGTCCGGGCTGAACCGGAAATTATCGCCATTGCTGATTGGGCCAAAACTCGTCATCGCTGGCGACAATCTCAAGGCTCGATTTTTATCGATATGCCCGAATCAGCCATCAAAGTCAACGGGGATGACGTCACGATTCAGGTCTTAGATAACTCCGCCTCCCGTCAGTTAGTGGCCGAAATGATGATCCTTGCCGGGGAAGTGGCGGCCCGCTACGCACAAGAACACAACCTGGCCATTCCCTTCCGTCACCAATCCCAGCCAGAACTGCCCCCAGAAGAGGAGTTAATGCAACTCCCCGCCGGCCCCGTTCGCGCCTGTGCCATTCGCAAATGTATGCCCCGTAGCGAAATGAGCGTTTTCCCCAATCGCCATGCCAGTCTGGGCTTAGATACCTATACTCAAGTTACCTCCCCCATCCGCCGCTATACAGATTTGCTCACCCACTTTCAACTCAAAGCTCATCTGCGAGGAGACACTCAACCCTTCTCTAGTGAGCAGGTGCAGCAGCTGATGATGAGTGTGATGGTATCTGCCAAAGAGGCGGTTTTAGTAGAACGACAAACCTGTCGCTATTGGGCCATTGAATATCTACGCCGTCATGGTGACGAAACCTGGCAAGCCCTGATGTTACGCTGGATTCGCCCTGATGATAACTTAGGCTCGCTGCTGCTCGAAGAAATTGGCATTGAGTTCGTCTGGCGTTTCCCCCGGCCGATGGAACTCGGAGAGCGGTTTCAGGTTCGTGTGACCTATGCTGATCCACGAGAGGATAGTATTCAATTCCAAGAGGTGGTAGCGAATCCGGCCCAAGTCTGACATCAGTTAACCCGTCCCTCAAAGACTTTTGTGAAATAGCACGATCCGGTTGCGTCCATTCTGCTTGGCACGATAAAGGGCCATGTCGGCTTGGTTAATCAGCACATTGGCTTTGAGTTGGGTTTGGGGAATAATCGTGGCAACTCCCAAACTCATACTAATGAGATTACCAATGGGTGAGGCGTCGTGTTTAATCTTGAGTTTGCGAATCCGCTGGCGAATCTCTTGGGCAATGTACATCGCGCCAATGGAGTCGGTATCAGGTAGGATAATGGCAATCTCCTCACCCCCGTAGCGGGCCGCTAGGTCACTGGCCCGTTTAGCACAGCTATGACAGGCTTGGCAGACTTTTTGTAAACACTCATCTCCAGCTTGATGGCCGTAGGTGTCGTTGTAGCGTTTGAAGTAGTCAATATCCCCTAAAATGAGGGAGAACGGCTTTTGATCGCGCGTCAGCCGTTGCCATTCCCGCTCTAAGGTTATGTCAAAGCGCCGCCGATTGGCAATTCCCGTTAAGCCATCGACACTGGCGAGCTGTTCGAGTTCCTTATTGGCGAGGGCTAATCTCTCATTTAACTCTTGTACATCCTGATTACGCGCCCGTAATTCCACCTCAATGGCATCGGCGTGTTCGGTGATATTCTCGACCATAATCTCAAGATCGAGTTTTTCACGCTGTAAGATCTCTAGTTCCAGACGGAGCTGGGCAAGTTCTTGACGCAGAAGCTCTGGTGATGTTTCCGATTCCACAGTTGCAAAAGGCTACAGGTTGACGTTCACAGGCGGGTACCGAGAGGATCCGGTCGTATTGAGTCTTATCCAATCAATGGGTTACACCCTTTGCGGTTGAGTGAGTCAATCTCAAGATACCCTAAAGCTATACCCTTTGCTAGGGCGTTGGCCAGGAGCAACCCCGCAATTGTGAGAGTTAATCTGAGTTTTTGGTAAACAAGTGTAAATAATCTCCTGAAAGCCTGACACGCCAGAGGGCGATCGCCCAAACTCGCCCTAAACCTGCCATTTTGGTGTAAAGCTTTGTTAAGATTTGTCAACTGACTTTCCATCAGGGACATACAATGGGTTGGGGTTTAAAGACTGACGACGCGATCGCCTGGCTCTGTCGTGCGTCAACCCACAATAATCGTTTCAACCCAACGTTTGATAGAACGTTATCGCTAACGGAGATCCTAGGGAGCGCCCAATGTTAAAAAAGCTTTTGAAATCCAAAAAACAGAGTTATTTCTTAGAAATTGATGACTCATCGGGGCAAAGCAACGGCAAAGCCTCGGCTAAGTCTCCTGAACCGGCTAAGACTGAGGCGAAGCCCGTAGCAGCCAAAGCTAAACCCGAGGCTAAAACACCTGAAGTCCCCAAGGCCAAGAAAGCGGAAGCTCCTAAGGCTCAAACTCAGGCTCCGGCCCCGAGTCAACCGGCTAAACCCCAGCCAGCCCCGCAGCCGAAACAGCGTAAAGAGTTTTCGACACGCTATCTAATGCCGAATGCACCTACACCTCGTCGTCGTCCAGGTGCCAATATGAAGTCGTTTCTGGATATGGCTAAAGATCCCGGTCTCCGCCGCTAGGATGCGTTGAGAGTTACTGTAAATTAAGTATTCCGGGGATAGGTCGCTGACGATGTATCTCCGGAATTTGCTTTGGGAACTTACCCCGAACCTCTCCGAGGGAGGGAATGTTTGCCCATCTCAGGGGCCAGAACGGCCAAAAAAAAGAAGGGAGAGCCGTAGCCCTCCCCGCCATCAGGGTGCATCTATACCATAGTTTAAGGGATTTAGGGTGAGGGGTCAAGCCCCCTACCCTAAATTTTTCTCCGAAGTCCTCAGGATAGGGACAACTGGCCCCTAGTTGCCTTTGAGTTTGGGAGTGAGGAGTTGGTTGGTCAGTTTGGGGTCAGCTCGTCCGCTGGTAAGTTTCATCACCTGTCCCACAAAAAAGCCCTGGAGTTTCGTTTTACCGGCTCGGTACTGCTCGACCTTGTCTGGGTTTGCCGCCAGAAGTTCATCGATAATCCGCTCCAACTCTCCCGAGTCGGAAATCTGGGTCATTCCCTTCGACTCCACTAAGGCTTTGGCGGAACCTCCCTTCTCTAACAACTCCGGCAGAATTTCCTTGGCAATTTTGCCACTGATGGTTCCCTGCTCAATCAAGCCGATGAGTTCCGCCAAAATTGCTGGAGTCAGAGCAATCTCCGTAATCTTGAGTTTGCCCTCATTGATATAGCCGGTGATATCTCCCATCACCCAGTTGGCCGCCAGTTTAGCCGGGGCCCCCGCCGCCACGACGGACTCGAAATACTCGGCCACATCTCGCTCTTCTGTGAGAACGCGGGTGTCATAGGCAGATAAGCCGAGAGTCTCTTCGTAATAATGGCGTTTTTGGGCCGGGAGTTGGGGGAGTTCCCCTTTCCAGGCGTCCCGCTGCTCCACGGAGACTTCAATAGGACATAAATCGGGTTCTGGGAAGTAGCGATAGTCACTCGAGCCTTCCTTAACCCGCATACTGATGGTCTGTTGGCTGTTTTCCTCCCAGAGACGAGTTTCTTGGACAATCGGCTCCCCGGAGTTTAGGCATTCAATCTGACGCTCAATCTCAAAGTCGATCGCCTTTTGAATGGCACTAAAGGAGTTCATGTTTTTAATTTCCACCTTCGTCCCGAACTCCGCTTGGCCAACGGGACGAATGGAAATATTCACATCACAGCGTAGGGAGCCTTCCTGCATATTGCCATCGCTGACCCCGAGATAGCGGACAATGCGCCGCAGTTCTTGGCCATACTCTGCTGCTTCTTTACCTGAACGAATATCCGGTTCCGAGACAATCTCCATCAGGGGAACACCGGCCCGGTTATAGTCCACGAGAGAGTAGGCGGACCCGGAAAGGCGATCGCTCCCAGCATGAACCAGTTTGCCGGCATCTTCTTCCATATGCAGGCGAGTGATACCAATGCGCTTGCGATAGGGATTGCCGTCATCGTCAATCAGCTCAATTTCTAGCCAGCCATGCTCAGCAATGGGCAAGTCATATTGAGAAATTTGATAATTCTTGGGCAGATCAGGATAGAAATACTGCTTGCGGTCAAACTTACTATAGGGGGCAATCTGACAGTTGAGGGCCAGACCCGTCTTAACGGAGTATTCCAAGACTTTCTCATTCAGAACCGGCAGCACCCCCGGAAGTCCTAGACAGATGGGATCGATGTGGGTGTTCGGCTCGGCACCAAAGGCGGTGGAGGACTGGGAAAAAATCTTGGTCTCGGTGGCAAGCTGACAGTGGGTTTCTAAGCCGATCACAGCTTCATACTGCGTTTTCGTGGGGGCAGCGATGGTCATAGGGGTATCGAGAATTCGGGTACGAGTGAGAGGACTCTCTTGTGAGTCCCATTCTAGCGTAGTGACCTGAGCCGGGAAAGCCAAATCCTGGTTCATCGGTTTCTGGAGATTGACCTGACTCCAGGGAGAGGTCAGAGGGGGGCCGAGGGGACGAGACCGTTGATAGACATGGTAGAATTACAGAGGTCAGTGACCCCTTAAATCGACCCGTTTAGCGCGATTTTTGGCACGCCGACGGCAAACGCCCTCAACTTTCCTTTTTCCCCTTATGAACGAGATGACCCCCAACCAGATGCGAGAACGCCTTGGCAACATCGACCAAATTCGCGATATCTTGTTTGGCGATCGCTCTCGTGAATATGACCGTCGCTTCAACCAACTTGAGTCTGAGGTGACAACCCTACGGCGGCAGATGACCGAACAAATCGAAAGCCTACGGACGGTATTCGTGACCGACTTGAGAACCGCTATTGATGCCGTCGAGAAGAAGCTTCAGTATGTCAACGCGTCCCTCGACGAAGACTCAGAAGATTTCCGAAATCAACTGCGGACTGTCGAAAGTCGGCTGTCGAGTAACTTTGTGGTGGCAGAAAAAAGCCTCAAAGGACAAGTGCGAAACCTGGAGGGGGAACTCTCGGAAACCCGGACGCGCCTCGATGGGGAACTGGCCGAGTTGCGATCGCAGATCCTCGAAGAACTCCAACGTAAATCGCAACAGCTTGAAGGAGAAAAACTCTCCCGCACCGACTTAGCGGACATTCTCTTTGATGTCTGTATGCAGGTCAAGGGAAAAGAGGCCCAAACCCAGGAGGCGCAAAACGCCAACCCCGAACGACTGATCTTGCCCGAGCGCCAGAACGAATATCAAGAACCCGACTATCAGGAAGACCCCATCCCCGACTCCCAGAATCATTAACTCCCATGACCTCTCCTGATTCAGAAGCCCCGAACTCCAATCAAAAAGCGCTGAGTGACCTCGAAGCTCTCAGCGCTTTGCAGGAGCTTCTGAGTGAGTTAACCCAAGAGTCATCTTCCTCGAACGCTGGTTCATCGCTCCCCCCAACGGCAAACCCTGCCCCCGCCAACAACTCGGGGGCTTCAGAGGCTCACCGCTTAGAGAATTTAGCCACTCCCGAAGAATCCCCTCTACCTCGGGAGATCCCCAGCACCTCCCCACCGCCACCCCCCCCGAGTGCCTCCATTTCCTCCTCCCCCCGCTCTCATCCCCAGCGCTCCAGGGCAAAATTTTCTTCCCCTAGTCCCACCCCCGCCTCGCCTCTAAGCCCCATTCCCAACCCAGAATTGCGTCAACTGCAAGCCCAAGTCGATGACTTGCAGCAGCAACTCGATCGCGCTACGGACTCCATGGGGCCGCTGATGCCCGTCATTCAGGAAATCCTCACGAGCTTGTCCCCCGTCGAACTCCGTAATGAGGTGATTCAGGCCCTGGTTCCCGAAATTGACCGAGTGATTCGTGAGCGATCGCAGCAAAACCCCCATGCGATGCAGGAAGCCTTCGCCGAAATTCTACCGGGGGCAATGACTGCTGAAATTCAGCGCAACCCCAAACAGATCGCCAACGCCATTGGCCCGGAAATGGGGGCAGCTATCCATCGGCAGATTCAACTCGATCGCAATGCCATTCGCGATGCTCTCGCTCCGGAAATTGGCCGCTTTATCAAGGCTCAAATTGAACTGGAACGGGACTCGATGGTGGATGCCCTCTATCCGGTGATTGGCAATACCATCGCCAAGTATATGACCGAGGCGGTGCGGGATATTAATCGCAAGGTTGAGAATACTCTTAGTTTTGAAGGGGTACGGCGCAAGGTTCGGGCGCGATTACAAGGCGTCTCAGAAGCGGAGTTGATTTTACGGGAGTCGTTCCCCTTTAAAGTGCGAGCCGCCTTTTTGATTCATAAACATTCCGGCTTGGTGATGTGCGAAGCTCAAGTTTCTGAGTCAGAACAGCTAGAGTCGGACATGATTGGGGGAATGCTGACCGCAATTCGTAGTTTTGCGTCAGATTGTATTGTGACCCCAGGTGGCACGTCTGAATTGCAAGAAATTGAGTATGAAACCTTCAACTTAGTGATGGAAGTTGCGGGCTACTGTTATGTTGCGGTGGTCGCGGAAGGGGAGATGCCGAAATCCTTTGTCAATAATCTCCGCAATACCCTGGGCTATATTGTGCAGAAATCGGGGGATACCATTGAAAATTACGATGGAGACCCCGAGACAATTCCCCCCCTGGTGGAAAATCGCCTACAAATGCTGGTGGAGTCGGCCAATTTCCGGGAAACGGAGGAACAGCGGCGCAATCGACCGCCGATTTTGTTGGGGATGTTAGGGCTGTTGTTGTTGGGATTTGGGGTTTGGGGAGGCTTGCGCATTTGGCAGGGACGAGTTTTGGCCCAAGCGCGGCAGGTGTTGCGATCGCAGCCCTCGTTGGCCGTCTATCGCCTCAATGCCAATATGAATTGGCGTACGTTAGTTTTATCAGGGGAAGTGCCTAGCGAAAGTTTGCGATCGCAGGCAGAAGAGGCGGTTCAGGGCGTTTTCCCTCAGCGATCTTTGGACAATCGCATTTTAGCGGTGCAAGTTCCCCCAACTCCAGAACTGACAGCGGCCGAGTTTGAGCGCACCCTGGCGGCGTTGAATAGTCTTGATGAGGTCTCCTTGGAGGGTGAGATTCAGGGAAGCGAGGTGCGTCTCTGGGGAGAGTTAGCGAATCAGAATCGGGCCCAGGCGGTGACTCGGGCCTTTGAGGGGATTCCTGGCGTAACCACGGTGACTCATACTGGCGGCCGGCCCAGTTCTCCCCTAACCGAACGGATTTATTTTGATTCGGGTGCAACTGCCATTACGGAACCGGAGCAACAGCAGATTCTTGAGGCCTTGGCCGAGGTATTGTTAGAGTCTCCCGAGATTCGCTTGCGCGTGGTGGGTCATACGGACAGCATTGGTTCTCCGATATTGAATCAAGAAATTGCTCAAGACCGAGCCGAGGCCGTCCAAGGGGTTTTGATTGAACGGGGAATTTCTGCGGACCGGTTAGAGATTCAGGGATCGATTGATCCTCCCCCAGATCTTGAAGATCCAACAAATGATGCCTTAAGTCGCACGGTTCGCTGGGAAGTTTTGTAAAAGTTGGACTATCACCGCTACAATCATCCTTGCATCGTTTGCAATTATCCTTAGGATAAGATCTTATAACTATCGGTTTTGTTTTGTGAACAGCCCTGGGCTTAAGTTGAGATTAAATCTTCATTACGTTGATCATATGGCAATTATTTCTAAAAAAATCTGTACTATCGGAGATTTTAGTGTTGGCAAAACCAGCTTAATTCGTCGTTTTGTCGAAGGAAAGTTTAGCGATCGCTATTTATCCACGGTTGGGGTCAAGATTTCTCGGAAACCGCTTGAGATCACCAATGATGCTGGGGAGAATAAATCGGTTCAGCTTCTGATTTGGGACTTGGAGGGACATACCAAATTTAAGTCTATTGCCCCAAGTTATCTACAAGGGTCGTCGGGAGCTTTGTTTGTGGCCGATGTGACCCGCCTAGAGACCATTGAACGGTTGAGTGAGCATTTGGATTTGTTTTTCTCGGTGAATCCCAAGGGAGTGGCGATCGCCGGCTTAAATAAGTCGGACTTACTAGAGGAGGACAAGCTAGCCCATCTACAGGACAAGCTGAAGGAGGAACAGGGCGATCGCCTCACCTCTATCTATTTGACTTCAGCTAAAACTGGGGAAAATGTTGAGACCATTTTTTCCCAAATGGCGACATTGCTGATTTAACCTCAGTAATTCCCGACTCAACGTCGCTCATTCCCCAGCCAGTACGCCATGATCGTAATTTTCCTATCTCTTCAGGCATATTCATGAAGCCATCGTGGATCAAATGAGTTACCACAAGCTCAATAAACCTGGCAGAATAGAGCTAGCCCTAGAGGGATGACTGAGAAACTGTCCAGATTGAACCAGTTCCGTCAATTCTAAACCTCAAGCCAATTCGGAATGCACGATCTACTGGCCCAACACTCGTTGCAAATCTTGGTGATCGAAGATGATCCCACCACCCGCTTGCTTCTTAAACGGACGTTAGAGAGGGAGGGATACAATATCACCCTAGCTGAAGATGGGGTGCAGGGGATGGATAAAGCCCTGGCCATTTCGCCGGCCCTGATTATCAGTGATTGGGTGATGCCGGAACTCGATGGTATGGAACTGTGCCGTCAGGTGCGATCGCATCCTGACTTATCTGGGGTGTTCGTGATTCTGCTATCATCTCGCGAAACCGTCGCCGACCGTGTTCAGGGCCTCGATGCCGGGGCTGATGAATTTCTCTCGAAACCCATTGATCCCAATGAACTCAGAGCCAGAGTACGCGCCGGATTACGGCAATATCAACTCAATCACCAACTGAAAGCCGCCAACTATGATTTAATGCTGACCCTGCAACAACTCAAGCAGGCCCAGGCACAACTGATTCAAAGTGAAAAAATGTCAAGTTTAGGGCAAATGGTGGCGGGAATTGCTCATGAGATCAATAATCCCATCAACTTTATTGAAGGTAATTTATCCTTTGCCCAGGACTATATTCAAGATTTACTGAATATCATTCATCTCTATCAAAAATACTTTCCTGATGTCCCTGAAGACCTGGGGATGTTGTTGGAAGATACGGATATTGACTTTTTAAGAGAAGACTCTAAACAACTTATCGATTCAATGCGAGTCGGGGCGGCAAGAATCCATCAGATTATCAATCACTTACGGAACTTTTCCCGTCTGGATGAAGCCGATATGAAGCGGGTGGATATCCATGACGGAATCAACAGCACGCTTATCATGCTGCAAAACCGTTTTAGAACCGGTAGTGGTGTGGAAATTGAGGTCTATAAACACTATGGGGACCTACCCAAAATTGATTGCTATCCAGGTCAACTCAACCAAGTGTTTTTAAATATCCTTCACAATGCCATTTACTTTCTACAAGAATATGTTAAAAGTGGCAATTTAAAGAATCCGAAGATCGAGATATCCACTCGATGTATTGAAGAAAAAGAGACCGTAGAAATTATTATTTGGAATAATGGTTTAAGTATTCCTGAGATGTTAATCTCGAAAGTGTTTGACCCTTTCTTTACCACAAAACCCGTCGGACAAGGGACGGGAATGGGCCTGTCAATCTGTTATCAAATTATTGTGGAACGCCACCGGGGGCATATTCATTGTTTTACACCCCCGGATGGCGGGACTGGCTTTGCGATCGAGATTCCACGACAACAGCCTGAACAGAATCCTTAACCTAGAGAAACGAGGCACTTCCCCTGGAGCCTTCCCTGGCAGAGCCAAGGAAGGGGGGCCAGAGGAAGATGCTTCTTACTGCTGGGGTTGGGGGAAGGTGAAGTTACGCTGTTGCTGAAGCACCTCTCGCGCATCCCGACCAGGGGTATAGGTGTACCCGAAGTTATTGGGATCGGAATCGTTGAGGATGTTGGGGGTTAACAGAACCACCACCTCTTGACGTTCATTGGTACGGTTCGTACTGCGGAACAGCGACCCCAATAAGGGAATATCTCCCAAAATGGGGACCTTACTAACTGTAGTGCGATCGGTATCTTGGATGATTCCCGATAGGATCAGGGTTTGACCATCTCGCAAGCGAATCCGTCCTGAGGATACAGACCGCTCTTGAACCAGGGTAACAAACTGACCATTCCCGAGGTTTTCTTGACCGACTGGCGCTGTCACACTGGGGTTAACCCGTAACGAGACAAAGCCGTTATCGTCAATGCGATCGACCTGGACACTCAATTGCAAGCCCACATCGCGCAAGTTAACGTCACGAGTTTCCCGTTGTCCCGAGGGCGTATCTGTGAAGTCCACCGTCACATCCTGAACAACCTGGTTGGTGAGATTCACATTAGCAGTTTGTCCTTCCTGAATCACTAAGGTTGGGTCTGTGAGAATTTTGGCGTTACCACTAATGACTTGTGCCTGAAGCTGTGCTAGGAAGCGCGTGGGGAATTGGAATAGATCCGCGACACTTTGGGTTATACTGCCCCGTTGTCCTTCCTGAACATTGGGACTAAAGCGCCCAGTAAAGTTTCCATCATCATCAAACACTGGTTCTAGGGTGATGACTGTGTCTTCAGCTAGTTCACGCTCAACAATGCCGACGTTAAAAGGATCTTCTTGGCTGATGGCGGCTTCGCGATCAAAGAAGAGGTCACTTCCCTCTGGTGGCGGCTCACGACGAATCGTAACTTGTCCGGTCTCGGGATCCTCTTGAATAATCTGCCGTCCCGGCTCTCCAGCTCCAGGAACGCGAGTGCTTCGAGACAAATCAATAAAGGTTTCCGTACCCCCAAAGGGATTCTGAATCACGGGTGGAGATGCAAACCCATCCCGCGTGGTAGTACTACTTGGGGGATTCCCACCACCAAAGATGACCGTTGCGGCTCCCCCATCACTGGAGACAAAGGTATCGCCAACACCAAAGGAGAAACTGGCGTTGAAGTTATCTTGGTTACTCAGAGAAATATCAACAATCTTGACGTTAACCGCAACCTGACGACGGCGGGTTTCAAGTTGAGTCAACAGTTGGGTTGCCATGTCCACTTTGCGCGGGTCTCCCACCAGGGTTAACTCCGTACCGGGACCATCTGCTGATTGTTGTCGCTGTCCGATGGAGACCAAAACGCCTCGTAAAGGCAAAGCTGCATGACCTTGATAGGGTTGATCACGGCGATCTGCTGCAATTAGCTCGACTTGAGTTGTCGTGCTGGTGGTGGTGATAGGAGCAGTCCCTTCTCCCAGGGATTGAGCTTGAATCTGTTGCTGCACACTGACTTCATTGATTTCTGCCCCTTGAGAGACTAGAAAGTTGCGGGCATCAATGAGGGTCAGTTGATTCAAACGAACGGTGCGGCTGATAATGGGGCGTGCCGAGTCAGGGAGACGTTCACCAACGACGATGGTGTTGCCTTCTCGGTTGGCGTCTAAACCGCTCAGACGGAGAACATTGTTGAAGACATCCTGAACCGCCTCATCCTCGATGTCGAGGGAGATGGTACGCCGTCCATTGCCGTTATCGTTGTCACTAGCAACGTAAGCCAAGTTCAACCCTGCGGCACGAGCGAGTAGAGACAACACTTCTTCAACTGGGGCCTCTCGCAGGACTAATCGGGGAACCCGTTGAGCTGTCCCTAGGCTGATGCTGTAGCTGGAGGTATCGACGGAAGAGACGGAAATATCGCCCACTGGAGGTGCGACGGCCCGAGGCTGGAAGGGAGGCGCCGGGTTGACGCGAGTAGGGGCATCAACGCGAACGCCATCAATTTCAACCCCAGGGTTGGGAACAAGAACGTCAGAACTGCCCGGTCGTTGTTGGGCTTGTTGCTGTTGTTGAGCCTGTTGCTGTTGTTGAGCCTGTTGCTGTTGTTGGGCGACGTTGCTTTGTCCTTGGGGGTCGCCATTGATGCCTGGAGGTGGTGAGGCGGCGGTTGTGGGAGCATCAGCGGCCCTGCGGTAGTTGAGGGCAATGCCTCGGCTGACTTCTTGGACAATTTCTCCCTCGGGGGCGCTGTCTCCAGCACCGGTGACGATGACGCGGGTACTGTTGGCATCGAGGGGGGTCACGACGAGAGAGGCGATGCCGGGGACCGGGTTGTTCTGACTGTACTCTTGACCTTGGGGCAGTCGTAGCTTGGTGTTAACGAGGTCGGCGACCATGGAATTGCCACGCCGAACCAGGAAAATCTGGGGGCGATCGCCGCCAGCCGTCTCCATCATTAACATTACCCCAGAGGGGGTTTCACGCAGCTCAATTCCGGTCACCTCCGTGGGCGTAGCCAATGTGGAGGCCGGGGCTGCCAGAACAACGGCTGCTCCAAGGCACAATCCGCCGAGTCCGAGATAATGTTTCACCGCTCTCTCCTTGTAATAATTAATAGTTAACAATTAACAGTTAATATCTGTTAACTATCAATCCACCAGTATCAACGACCAATTATGGCCGCTCAACTGCTAACTGTCAACTGTTCCGGTGTGATGCGTCTCGGTCGGGTTAGATGGTTTTTCCCGACCCCCCTGATTAGCTTTCCTCTTCTTCAGCCTCATCAGACTGGAGTCGTTGTCGTAACTCTTCCTGAGAGAGGGGCAATAATGCCTCTAACCGAAAGGACGTTGTGATTTTTGCTTCGGGCTGGCAATTCGCCAGTAAGCCATTGTCATCATAGATGAAAGTGGGTGTCTCTTGCTGGGATCGGAACTCACGCACGACCAGTAAAGGCTGAAGCTCCTCTAGCCGCCGCAAAACTGTCTGGGTTTGGGCGAAGTTGCCCTGCATCTGAACCGCATAGGTCTGCCGTTTTAGCTGTTCGTTCGCCTGACGACCAAAAGAGCTATCTGTGACTAACTCATAGCCATCGGGCATCACAGCAGCAGCGTTAGTCTGTCCCCGACCTCCTCCTGGAAATACGGGTGTGAACTCCTGTAAACTCACTTCGGTAAAAAAGCCGTTGACTCGCTCATTAACATTTGTAAAGTCTTCCAGGAGTCCGGACGGACAACCTTGAGCCACTAGACGGGTACGAATCTCATCGGCGCTAAGGTTGGCATTGCGCTGATTAACTTGTTGATTAATATCTAATAGTAGAGTTTCCAAGCTATCCGGGTTGGCAAACATGGACAAAACGTCCTGCTGAAGCGCTTGCACCTCATCTCGTTCAGCCTCGGCTCGCTCAATTTGTTCTTGAATATTCCCTTGAGCATCGATTTGCGTCTCTTTCTCGGCAATTTCGACCTGGAGTTCCTGTCGCTGTGCCATCAGAGGTTGGACAAACTGATATGCCAGCCAAACGCCTCCTCCAACACCCAGAACGGCGAGGAGAACCCCCAAGATCGGGGGGGAAATGGTAACGCCCATGAAGACGATCCCATTGGTAGTTTCCTCTTCACCCGGAATAAAATCGTTGTCGTAGGCCATGAGTCTAAATTACCCCTCTGCGTTGAAGTTCTTGGATACGGTTCACTAAGCCCAATGCTCCTTTACGCTGAAGTTCTTGCAAGATATCCGTTGCAGGAACCTCACGGACCTGGGTTTGGATGGTAAAGGCGACCACGGGTGCTAAAGCCAGGCGACCACGAGTCTCGCTGAAGGTGATACTCTGAGCGCGATAGTCTTCAACCGCTGCCTCGACCAAATGAGTGCCCGAGGCCATGTAAAGGTTAGACTCCTTGAGTAACAGCACAAAGTCATTGACATCATTAAAAGACTGAGCAATGCCTTCAATGGTTACCACCGATGGAGGACGACCGGATTCAGTGCGTTGGGGAGGTGGGCCGTTGCGAGCCGATTCATTGCTTTGCTGCACGTTTTGGATGCGAACCCCAAGGGGAGTGCGATCGCGCAAGTCTTGCAGCAGTGCTGACCAAGGAGAAATATAGTTAAAGACCCCGGCTAGAGCATCGGTTTGTGTCCGGATTTGCTGAACTTCCTCTTGAATCTGTCGTAAGCGATCCTCTTGTCGCTGATAGTTCCCTAACTCTTGGTTGAGTTCATCCCGCTCAGCTTGTAGGTTGGGGATTTCAACCCGAGACAGGTAAACCCCGACCCCACCCACCAAGGCTAGGAAGGCCACAGCGACGGCTCCCCCCGCTATGATCGGCATATTCCCCGAGCCATCCCGTCGTTGTCGGCGTGGTTTTGCCTTCACCGACTCCGGACGATACTCAGGGCGATCGTTGAGGAAATTGATTTCGATGTTGTACATAATGTTAGACCTCCCGTAGTCCCAGACCTAAGACAACCCCTAGTCCGGGACGTTGGACGAGGGGGACCTCTTCTTCGCTCATCTCTAATCCTAACGCAGCCACCGGATCAAGTTGGCTGGTTGGTATACTCAGCCGCTGCATGAAAAACTCATCGAGTTGACCCACCGAACTACCGGGCCCCACCAGAAACAGTTGGGCTACATCCATGACATCACTTTGATTCATGTAAAAGTCAATGGAACGACGCACCTCATCGGCGAGTTCCCCGAGAACTTTCATCATGGCACTGGTTCCGGGATTATTGCCGCCCATGGTTCCCATGGTCATACTATCACCCGTGTTCACAGGCAAGGTCATCCCTTGTAGAAGTTCTGTATTCCGGGATGGGGGTAGATTCATGGCTTCAGAGAGAGCACTTTGAATTTGGAAGCTGCCGATCCCGATGGTACGGGAAAACTGCGGCACGCCATCGACAATCACAGAAATTTCAGTGCTGTCAAATTGTAGGTCAGCGGTGACCACCACCTCCTCTGAGGTAAATTGTTGTAGCTGATCCTGTAGACAGCGTAGCACTGAAAAACTGCTAACCTCCATTACATCCAGGCTCAATCCCGCCTCCTGAAAGACACTAATGTAACTGTCAACGACTTCCTTACGGGTGGCCACAAACAAGAGTTGGTTTTTCTCCACGCCATCTTCATCGAGGAAGGAGCCGAGTTTTTGGAAGTCCACATCGGCCTCTTCCCGAGGGAAGGGCAGATAGAGTCCCGCTTCTTGGTTCACATAATCCCGCAGTTGACTTTCATCGTCGAGTTCGACGGGAACAGGAATCAAGCGGACGATCGCCTCGCGACTGGGAATCGCCGTGGCAATATGTTTCGGATTGAGTTTATGCTCATTCAAGATGGCTTCAATCAGTTCTGACATACTGGGCAAGTCAATGATTTGCCCCTCCTCCATCACCCCTTCGGGGACTTCCTCGGAGATGAAGTGTAGAATCTTATAACCCTGACGCTGTTTACTCAGTTGCATCACATTGATGCGATCGGGAGACAGTTCAATCCCAATGCCATTTTTGGCCTTGGAGAAGATGTTTTTTAGGAAGTTTAAGTTAGCCACTGGATTCAGTTCACCGGTTCATGGGGGCGACGAGAGGGAGATCACCGATTGTCAATTGCTAGTCATTTATCAACAATGGGCGCACACCGTTGCTCCATTCTATCTGCTCGACTTCTCCCTGTTGAACTCACCCCAGTCAGGCAAGCCGCCAGAGACTCAACGGAAGCTCTATATCCCCTATTGCAACCAACCATCCTATGACTCAATTTGTAAAACGGCCAATGGCGAGCCGCCTAAGCCGCAGGACAGCGAAGACGATGCGCTTAAAATTAGGCTTAGTGCTAGCCCCCCTCATCCTGGGGGTGTTCAGTTGTGGCAGTCCGCGAACGATTCGGGATGAAAACACGGTGGAGTTCTGGACGATGCAGCTCCAGCCCACATTCAACCCCTATTTTAACGACTTAATCGCCGAGTTTGAGGAGGAATATCCCCAGCAGCAAGTGCGCTGGATTGACATTCCTTGGGCGGCGATGGAGGCGCGGATTGTCACCTCCGTTTCCGCTCAAACCGCCCCCGATTTAGTCAACCTCAATCCCCGCTTTGCGGCTCTGTTGGCGGGACGCAATGCCTGGTTAGACTTAGATGAGTACATCTCCGAGGAGGTGCGATCGCAGTATCTCGAAGCCATTTGGGATGCCAGCCGCTTTGACGACACCAGTTTTGGCATTCCCTGGTATCTCACCACCCGCATCACCATCTACAACCAAGAGATTTTCCAGGAAGCCGGCATTGACTCTCCCCCGCAAACCTACGAGGAACTGGCCCAAGTGGCCCAACAAGTCCGGGAAGAAACGGGCAAATACGCCTTTTTCGTCAGCTTTGCCCCTAACGATTCTGGAGAAGTCTTAGAATCCCTCGTGCAGATGGGGGTACAACTGCTTAACGAGGATGGCACTGCCGCCTTTAACTCCCCAGAAGGCGTCGCCGCCTTTAACTATTGGCGAGAACTCTATCAAGAGGGTTGGCTACCGCGAGACGTGCTAACCCAGGGCCATCAGCGGGCCATTGAACTCTATCAAGGGGGAGAACTGGCCTTGGTGAAGACGGGCCCGCAATTCTTCCAAACCATCGCCAACAATGCCCCCGATATTGCCGCCGTTTCCCAACCTGCGCCCCAGATTAGCGGGGACACGGGCAAAATTGCCGTAGCGGTGATGAACCTGTTAATTCCCCGAGACACCGCCAACCCCGAGGGGGCGATCGCCTTTGCCCTATTTCTCACCAATCCCGAGAACCAACTCGCCTTCTCCCAAATCGCCAACACCCTCCCCTCCACCCGAGATACCCTAGACCATGAGTATTTCCAAACCGGAGGAGATAACGCCACCCCCATGGATGAAGCTCGGGTGATCAGTGCTGACCAGTTGAGGCGAGCAGAAGTATTAGTCCCTCCTCTCTCTAATGTCAATCAGTTGCAGGCAATTCTTTACGATAATTTACAGGCGACCCTGTTAGGGGAAAAAACCGTCGAGGCGGCCTTAGCGAACGCGGAGGAGGAGTGGAATGCGATCGCCCAACCCTAACCCCATCTAGCCCCGCTCATCCTCAGACCTATCCTGGGGAAACTGCCCCGATTGGGCCACCAGTCGGGGAAACAGCAGCAGGAAATAGCCCATCCAGGCCCCCAGAGGAATGGCCACTAACCCCGTGAGCCAGAGGCGATGAAACAATAGCCAACTGGCTCCAATCAGTCCCACCCCCGTCAATACAATTGACCAAGGCTGACACCACCAGGGTTTATAGTGCCAAACATTCAAACTCGGAGGGCGATCGCTCATAAGACTCAGGAACCTATCAACAGTGAGGGGTTGGCTTAAAATGGGCTATACTAGCAAACTGACCCGAAAACAGTTTTGTCCCGCCTCGGGCCTCAGCGCAGTCAGACTTAGCGCCAGTGAGGGCCAGGGACCTGAAGCTTGCAACAGATATAGGAGAGATTTTAGCAATGGCGGTTGCAGTTGACCAGCTACTCACGCCAGACATTTCCCGTCCAGCTCGTTACCTGGGAAATGAACTCGGGGCCGTGCGTAAATCCTGGCAGGATGCCGAGGTGCGTTGGGTCTTAACCTATCCCGAAGTGTACGAAGTCGGCGCCTCGAACCTGGGGCATATCATCCTCTACAGCATTCTCAACGCCCAACCGCGCCAACTGTGCGATCGCGCCTACCTCCCGGCCATGGACTTAATCGAGAAGTTGCGGGAAACCCAAACCCCCCTGTTTGCCGTAGAAGCCCATCGCCCCCTGACAGACTTTGATATCCTCGGCTTTAGCCTCAGCTACGAACTCGGGGCCACCAATATCCTCGAAATGTTGACCCTAGCCGGGATTCCCCTCACCTGGGCCGAACGTCTCCAGCGTGGCCAACAAGACCCCCTCATCTTCGCCGGCGGCCAAACCGCCACCTCCAACCCCGAACCCTACGCCGAGTTTCTCGACTTTGTCGCCCTCGGTGATGGCGAAGAACTCCTACCCGAAATTGGCCTCGTCATCGAAGAAGGGAAACGGGCCGGCTTAAGTCGTCAAGAGTTATTACTTGACCTGGCCCAAGTTCCCGGAGTCTATGTCCCCATGTTCTACGACATGGCCGACGATGGCTCCGTGCGCCCCAATCATCCCCAGGTTCCCGAGCGGGTATTACGACGGGTAGCCCCCCCCATGCCCGCCTATTCCATTGGCTTAGTTCCCTATATTGAAACCGTCCACGATCGCCTCACCGTAGAAATTCGCCGAGGCTGCACCCGAGGCTGTCGCTTCTGTCAACCGGGAATGCTGACCCGGCCCGCCCGAGATGTCAACCCAGAACAAGTGGTGGATACCATCGAAAAAGGGATGCGGGCCACGGGCTACAACGAATTTTCCCTGCTCTCCCTCAGTTGTTCCGATTATCTGTCCCTCCCTGCTGTGGGCATGGAAGTCAAGAATCGTTTACAAAACGATAACATTTCCCTCTCCCTACCCAGTCAGCGAGTCGATCGCTTCGATGAGAACATCGCCAACATCATCGGGGGAACCCGGCAATCGGGGTTAACCTTCGCCCCAGAAGCGGGAACCCAACGGATGCGGGATATCATCAACAAGGGACTCACCAACGAAGAACTATTACGGGGGGTAAAAACCGCCTACGAACAGGGTTGGGATAAAGTCAAGCTCTATTTCATGATTGGGCTTCCTGGCGAAACCGATGCCGACGTGATTGGCATTGCCGAAACCGTGCGTTGGCTGCAACAGGAATGCCGCAGTCAGAAACGGCGACGCTTTCACATCAACTTAACCATTTCCAACTTCACCCCCAAACCCCATACTCCCTTCCAATGGCATAGCGTCTCCACGAGCGAGTTTCTCCGGAAACAAGACCTGTTGCGGCAAGAATTTAAGCGGATGCGGGGGGTAAAAGCCAACTTTACCGATGTCCGCATCTCCGCCATGGAGGACTTTGTCGGCCGGGGCGATCGCCGTCTGGCCCCCGTGATTCGTCGCGCCTGGGAACTTGGGGCGGGGATGGATGCCTGGTGGGAAAGCCTCGATCGCGCCTATCAAGCCTGGGAGACGGCGATCGACGAATCGGGTTTAACCTGGAAATACCGACAAGTCGAGTCCGGGGAATGGAATCTCTTTAAAGATGATCAGGGCAATATCGATGGCGATCAATCCCTCGATGCCCCCCTCCCCTGGGACTACCTCAACACCGGTATCGATAAAAACTGGCTCAAACAAGACCTACAACGGGCCCTCGAAGCCGCCACTGTCCCCGACTGTGCCTATGAAGGCTGCTCCCACTGTGGCGTTTGTACCCCCGACTTCGGCCATAACATCGTCGAAACCCCACCGCCGATTCCCCATTTTGTGGGACATTTCAAACCCAACACCCACCGAGAACAGCGGTTACGGGTGCGCCTGGGCAAACTCGGAGACATGGCCCTGATTGGCCATTTAGACTTCGCCCGTCTGCTCGATCGCGCCGTGCGTCGGGCCGCCCTCCCCATCTCCTTCAGTGGTGGCTATCATCCCAGTCCTCGGATCTCCCCCGCCAACGCCCTACAACTCGGGGCCACCAGTAGCGGCGAAGTGGTGGAATTTGACCTCACTGACGTCTTAGATGAGGCAGAATTTCAGCAGCGGCTTCAGGAGCAACTGCCCCCGGATATGCCCATTTACGACGTGCAAACCGTTCCCGTCAAAGGCTTAGCCGCCACCCGAGTTCTCGAACGCGCCCAATATCAGCTCAGCCTCCGCTGTGAGAATGCCTCCTGGGCCGATTGGGTGGCAGCGGTTCTCGAATCGGAGGAACTCTGGAGCGAACATCGCAGCAAATCTGGAAAAACTCGGGCCATTAATCTCAGAGAGCGACTGTTTGCCCTAGACTATATAAACTCACCCCATCCCGAGCAGGCGATCGTCACCTACGAGGGGAGTTGTCGCAATGATGGGACTCTGTTACGACCGGCCCAAGTGGTAGAAATGCTCGAAGCCGTCTCCGGTGCTGAGATTGCCTTAGAGCATGTGCATCGTCAACAGCTGATCCTACGCCCGGAAACCCCCTAAAGATAGGTGTATGGAGTGAGAGAGTCCCCTAAACTAAAGCCACTGAAAAACGTGATATAGTGGGGGGTAAAGTACAAATTCGTACTCAAACAATCGCATCGGGTTTGTCAGACCCAACACCCCCAATTTAGACCGTTGGGGGATGCGAGTTAAACATGTGCGAACGATAACAACCCGTAGGTTTAAACAAGATGGGCGGTTCTGACTGGGACGGTTAGCCTGGCTAACTCCCGTCGGTGCGGTCTGCGGTCAGCGTTAACGGCAAGCGGTCGAAACGCCGTCAGAGGTCGATGTCAGAGGATGCGGCTGTCCCTCACTGCGATCGTTACGCGCTCAGGCTAAAGACCATTGCCCCAACGTCGTTGGTGATACTCAGATGGTTTGCCGGTACAGATGTTCCCCACTCTAGTCTTTTCCCAAACGTCCAATTTAGACGCTGAGCCGGTAGGCTCCGGTTTTTCCTACCCTGTACGGAAGCAGATCGAACCTGCGGAATGGCCGGCAATACTAATGATGTGGCACAACTCGACCGTCATCGCATGACCGATGCCGTTGCAGTTCGGGGATAACTTGACCTTCCCCAACTCAGGTGTTCATTCATGTGAATCTACCGGAGGATCGCCCCACCCCTTTAACCTCCAGAACTCTAAAAAAATTTGAGGAAATTGAATGCCCAAGCAAATTATTATCGCCGAGCAGCATCGAATTGCTGCTGTCTTTTCTGAAGATCAAATCCAGGAGCTGGTCGTTGCCACTGGAACTCATCAGGTGAGCGATGTCTATGTGGGAACCGTCGAGAACGTGATTCCCGGAATTGACGCCGCCTTTGTCAACATTGGAGATCCTGAGCGCAACGGCTTTATGCACGTCACCGACTTAGGACCCCTACGACTCAAACGCTCATCGAGTGCCATCACCGAACTGCTGACCCCTAAACAAAAGGTTCTCGTGCAGGTGATGAAGGAACCCACGGGGAATAAAGGACCTCGTTTGACGGGGAATATCACCCTTCCCGGTCGCTATTTAGTCCTAATGCCCTTTGGTAAAGGCGTACATCTATCTCGACGCATCGTCAGTGAGTCTCAACGTAATACCTTGCGGGCCTTGGCGATTTTGGTGAAACCCGCCGGGATGGGGTTACTGGTGCGCACAGAAGCCGAGGGCGTTGGGGAAGACGCCATCATTGAGGACTTAGAAGTTCTGCAAAAACAATGGGAGGTGATTCTCGAAGAGTACAACACCACTCGGGAACCGACGCTGCTCAACCGGGATGATGATTTTATCCAACGGGTGTTGCGGGATATGTACAACACCGATGTCAACCGGATTGTGGTGGATTCTCCCAATGGCCTAAAACGAGTTAAGCAAAACATCGCCAATTGGAATGATGGCAAGAATCTTTCGGTATCCATTGACCATCACACGGAATCCCAGCCGATTCTGGAGTATTTCCGGGTCAACGCCGCAATTCGTGAAGCCCTGAAACCTCGGGTGGATCTGCCCTCAGGGGGCTATATCATCATTGAACCCACCGAAGCCTTAACGGTGGTGGATGTGAACTCCGGTTCCTTTACCCGCTCCGCTACCTCTCGGGAAACGGTGTTATGGACTAACTGTGAGGCGGCCGTTGAGATTGCCCGACAACTGCGCCTGCGGAACATTGCTGGGGTGATCGTGATTGATTTCATTGACATGGACTCCCGCCACGATAAGTTAAAGGTGTTGGAGCAGTTCAATACGGAGTTGGCCGCTGATAAGGCTCGGCCTCAGATTGCTCAGTTGTCGGAATTGGGCTTAGTGGAGTTAACTCGCAAGCGCCAAGGGCAAAATATTTATGAGTTGTTTAGTGAACCCTGCCCGAGTTGTACGGGGTTGGGACATTTAGCGAAGCTTCCCGGTGAAGAGACGGTACGCACCGTTGAAGTGAGCCGTAGTGCTAGCGTTGACACGAACAAAGGACAAGCATCTCAAAGCACCTCATCACCTCGCAATGGGGATACTCCGTCCCCTCGCCTACGGGATAGTGCCCCCAGATTGCGCGATCGCAGTCCCAGCCGTCTTGACCCCGTCTCGGATACCCTCTCAGAGAGCGAGGGAGAAACGCCAGAAATCGATCTGATTCATCACCCGAGTTACCAAGAAATGGGGGATGGAACCACTCGCCGCCGTCGTCGCCGCCGCTTTACCAGTCCCGATGTCAAGGCTCATGCGGAAGAGACGGCCAAGTCCAACGCCAGCCGCAATGATTCGCCAGAAGAGTCTCGGCGCGATCGCCCCACGGTGGAGCCAGCCAACGACAGCACCCCAGAGCCTGAGGTAGAGGTTGAAGCCGAGGAGGAAAAATCTCGCGGTCGCAGTTCTCGCGAGAGCAAAGCCGAGGACACCCCTGAAGTGATTACGGTGGAGATGACTCCCGAGGAACAGGAAGTCTATGCCATGATGGGGATTTCTCCCTGCGTCAAGTTGGGCAAGTTTCCTAAAAATCCCAAGTCAGCCACCATTCATGTGGTCAGTCCCGGTGAAGACCAGGGCAATCTGGAGGTACGGTCGTTAGATAAAGGCACGCCGGTAAAGTCCTCGTCGCCTACGGAAACGGCTGAGACGACCTCAGATCAGCCATCAACTCAGGGAACCGTGACGGCAACGGTAACCGAGTCCAGTGACACCGCTGAGGCATCTAAGACGGACAGCGAAGACTCTTCCGAGACCAGTTCCTCTGGGCGTAAGGGTCGCACTCGCCGCCGTCGCCGCCGCTCCTCGGCCAGTTCTGACTCGTGACCTTATTTGAGCGAACCCCCCGCCCTCGCTCCTCCTGGGAGCGGGTGGCTGGGGTGGATGAAGTGGGACGCGGGGCCCTATTTGGCCCCGTGGTGGCGGCCGCGGTGTTGTTGACCCCTGACCAAGAGCAAATCCTGCGAGAGATGGGGGTCAAGGACAGTAAGCAACTGCGGCCGAAACAGCGGCAGGCTCTAAGCCAAGAGATTCGGGCGATCGCCCTGGATGTCCAAGTGGCTCAAGCCACGGTGGCTGAGATTGACCAGTTGAATATCCTCAATGCCAGTTTGTTGGCGATGAAACGGGCGATTTTAGCCCTAACGACGGTTCCTGACGGCTGTTTAATTGACGGGAACCGTCCCATTCCTGAATTATCAATACCTCAAGAGACCTTAGTGGGGGGCGATCGCTGTGAGATGGCGATCGCCGCTGCGAGTATTGTGGCCAAAGTCTGGCGCGACGGGGCGATTTTAGACTTGGCCTCAACCTATCCCCACTATGATTTAGCGGCCAACAAAGGCTACGGAACCGCCAAACACCGTCAAGCCTTAGAGAAATTTGGCCTGTCCCCTCACCATCGCCGCTCCTTTGCCCCCTGTCGCAGCGTCCTAGAGGCCTCTAAACGGCAACTTGAACTTTTGACTAATACCGTTCCAAAAGGCGATTGAGGAGTTCTACATTATTCTCAAACACCTGGAGACGAATAAAATTTGGGTCTGTCGGCCGCCAGACCACTTGATAGGTGTAATTGGCGTTGTACCAGCGATAGACACGGCGATCGTTAGTCCCGGCAAACTCCACATCCCGCAGTTGGAGGTAGTCGCGACTGCCTCGGGCCTGACCCCGATAGTAATACTGACCGCGATCCATAAATAGGGAGACATCCCATTGACTATCGCGAAAACTTCCCAGGGGTCGTGCTTGGGCGATCGCCGGCCGTTGGGCGACCACCTCAACAATTCCAGGAACCGCCAATCCCAGAATCCCAGCCAGAGCAAGAGTATCCAGCCTCATGGTTTCACCTCAAGGGTTAAATGATAATCCCACTATAGCCGAGATTTTTCCCAGTCTTTTCGAGAGACTGTAGCAACGGCTACAGTCGAGAGGAACAGTTCCGCCAATGCTAGGAACATAAGAGCATTAAGGTGCAGGAGCACGGTTTGTGAAGCTAGAGACCTACGACCCCACAGGGTATTACGACGAACTATTTGCTGGCAAAGGAGAACCTAGAGCCTCCGCCAAACCGCTCATCGACTGGATCAATACGCTACAGCCAGGAGACTTGCGGCGATCGCAAGAAGCAGCCCAGATTGCCCTGTTCAAACTCGGAGTCACCTTCAACGTCTACAGCGACAACCAAGGCATCGAGAAAGTTTTTCCCTTCGACATTATCCCCCGTATCATCTCCGCCCAAGACTGGAAAGGACTCGAACCGGGCCTGCGACAACGGATTACGGCCCTGAATCTCTTTCTCGATGACATTTACAACGAGCAACGGATTCTCAATGACGGTATCATCCCCCGCCACATCATCGAATCAGCCCCCGGATTCCTCAAACCCTGCATGGGACTCAAACCTCCTGGGGGGGTCTGGTGTCATATTACCGGCACCGATCTCGTGCGCGATCGCGATGGCCAATGGTATGTCCTCGAAGATAACCTACGGGTTCCCTCGGGCATCTCCTACGTCCTCGAAAACCGCCGCGTTCTTAAAAGCACCTTTCCCAGTGTCTTCCAAACCATGGCGGTGCAAGCCATTGACGACTATCCCAGTCATCTCCTAGAAACCCTGCTGTCTCTGGCCCCCGACCAACTCCCCAACCCCACCGTGGCGGTTCTCACCCCCGGAATTTATAACTCCGCCTACTACGAACATTCCTTCCTGGCCCAACAAATGGGCGTCGAACTCATCGAAGGACGAGATTTAGTGGTTCTCGATGGCTACCTACAAATGCGGACCACCAAGGGCCCCCGCCGCGTCGATGTGGTCTACCGCCGTCTCGACGATATCTTCCTTGACCCCACCGCCTTCAATCCTGACTCTCTCCTAGGCGTTCCCGGACTCATGGACGTGTATCGGGCCGGACGAGTGGCCCTAGCCAACGCCCCCGGAACTGGCGTCGCCGATGATAAGGTGGTCTATTCCTTCGTCCCCGAGATGATTCGCTACTATCTCGGCGAAGACCCCATCTTACCCAACGTTCCCACCTATCTCTGTTGGCGCGACCAAGACCGAGACCATGTTTTACAAAACCTAGAGACATTAGTGGTGAAGTCCGCCAACGAAGCCGGGGGCTATGGAATGCTCGTCGGCAGCCAATCCACCGCCGCAGAACGAGCTGAGTTTGCCGAAAAAATCAAAGCCAAGCCCCGTAACTATATTGCCCAACCCATCCTCTGTTTATCCCAGGTTCCGACCCTAGTGGGTGAAGGAAATGAGATTGCTGGCCGCCATGTGGATTTACGACCCTATATCCTGCATCGGGGAGATGAGGTCTATGTTCATCCCGGTGGACTCACCCGTGTCGCCCTGAAAGAAGGCTCTTTGGTGGTCAACTCCTCTCAAGGAGGAGGGGCCAAAGATACTTGGGTATTGATGGATTAAGGCAAAACTGTTGCTCCAGATCGTCTAAGGGGTAATGCTTTTTTAAAGGCTTAATATTGCTAGTTGGATGAGGGTTTTAAAATGCTAAGTCGTGTTGCAAATTCAATCTATTGGCTGAATCGCTATATCGAGCGGGCTGAAAATGTGGCTCGTTTTATTGATGTTAACTTAAACTTGATGTTGGATTTGCCCTCGGGGGTGAGCCAACAGTGGAAGCCTTTAGTAGTGACGACGGGAGATCTTAAGTTTTTTGAAGAGCGTTATGGGGAAGCCACTGCGGAAAATGTGATTCAGTTTCTCACCTTTGATTTGGAGTATCCCAACTCGATTTTGTCCTGCTTGCGAGCCGCTCGGGAAAATGCTCGCTCAATTCGGGAAATTATTTCCTCGGAAATGTGGGAAGAGGTTAATACGTTCTATCACATGGTGCAAGAGGCAGCAGTCAATAATGGCCATCACAATGTGAGTAACCTCTTTCAACAGTTGTTTTTTCATGTGAAGTTTGCCAGTCATCGCTTTGCTGGGGTGATGGATGCCACCATGAGCCATAATGAGGGCTGGCACTTTGGTCAGTTGGGACGTTTGCTAGAACGGGCCGATAAAAAGGCCCGCATTTTGGACGTTAAATACTATATTCTGTTGCCCTCAGCTCAGTTAGTGGGGACTCCATTGGACCAAATTCAATGGATTGCCTTATTAAAGTCTGCCAGTGCCTATGAAATGTACCGGAAATATCAACATCGAATTATTCCAGCGAGTGTGGCTGAGTTTATGATTCTCAATCGTGAGTTTCCTCGTTCCATTAGTTTTTGTGTTCAGGAAGCGGAGCGGTGTTTGCATCAAATTACAGGAACCCCTGTGGGAACCTGGTGCAATGGTGCGGAACGGTCTCTAGGGCAACTCTGTGCTAAGTTAGGCTATATCACCATTCAAGATATTATCGAAAATGGACTGCATGAGTTTTTGGATGGCTTTCAAAAAGAGTTAAATGCAGTGGACGACCAAATTTCTGCGACCTTCTTTAGCTTGTCGCCTTTAGTCTCCGAGCCACCTATGAACCGACAAGTTCAAACCTTAACATGGTAGGTTGATGATGAAAAAACCTGAGCAAACAATCTGCCATAATCACCCTGTGGTATAGCAGATTGCCCTTTATATTATCTCTACATGAGCCAGTTTAAAATTGAGCACCTCACCACCTATTGCTACAATCAGGCGGTATTTCTTAAACCTCATATTTGTCGCCTGTATCCTCATAGTCAGGGTTACCAACGGCTGCTGAGCTATCAATTGGACGTTACGCCGAAGCCGTTGGGGCGATCGCAGGGGGTGGATCTCGATGGGAATACGGTCATCAAACTCTGGTTTGAGCAACCGACCCAACAACTGCAAATCCGTTCTCAGTCCCAGGTTGAAACTTTACAAATAAATCCCTTTGAGTATCTGCTTGATGATGGCGGAGAGCGGCTGCCGATTGATTATCCCAGTTCCCTGCGATCGCAGCTTCTCCCCTATCTGAATCCTCCCGTCATTCTACCTCAGGGGGGAGATCCCGTGGCCATTGAGTTAGCCGAAGAACTGTTACATTTAGCCGACTATCAAACCCTTCGCTTCCTCAACGATCTCAATCAACGGATTTATAGCCAATGTAATTACGTCACCCGTCTCGAAGGAGACCCCCAACCTCCGGGTATTACCTGGCGGACGAAACGAGGCTCCTGTCGCGATGTCACCGTCCTATTTGCAGCCGTCTGTCGCGCCGTGGGTTTGGCCGCTCGCTTTGTGAGTGGTTATCAGGAGGGAGACCCAGACCAGCAGGAGTATGACCTTCATGCTTGGGTTGAAGTCTATTTACCCGGTGCCGGTTGGCGTGGCTATGACCCCACCCATGGCCTGGCCGTCGCCGCCGGACATATTAGCGTCGCTGCCAGTCCCTACCCTCGTTCTGCGGCTCCCGTCCAGGGGAGCGTCACCCCGATTCAACCGGTCTGGGAGAGTGGCAAACCTCTAGAAACCAGTTTAGAGACACGAATCCACATTGAGGGCTACCGTTAACGGGGGAACCAACGCCAGTTCCGCAAGTCATGACGGACGGCGGACCAATAGCGGTAGGGGAATTGGCGATAGTCCAGGTGACTCTCGTACAAGACCTGTTCGATGCGACTGTAGCGGTGTAATGACCAGTAACGCAGCAATTGCCAGGAGGGATGGAGGTCTTCGGCCTGCAAAAAGGGTTCAGCGTTCTTAATCAAGGTCGGCAGATAGTCATCGAGCCAAAAGTTCATCAGATGATGATATCGGGGCTGGTCCACTGCCGTTCCTTCCAGGAATTGCGATCGCGCCAAACCAAACTCCTCCAACACCGTCTGCGGAAAATAACAGAACCCCTGCTGAGCATCCTCCGCCAAGTCCCGTAACTGGTTATAAAACTGATCCAGAATCCCGAAATGCCGCACCGCCTCAAACTGGTGGGAATCTAGCAGGGGAAAGATTTGAAAGAAATTTCCGGCAAAGCCATTATACAGAGCCTCTAATTCTGGGAGGTCAGCGAGGCAGAGATCATGACAGTGGTAGCGAGCGCTAGCCTCAATATAGCTGTCCCAAGCCCGAATCCGCACCGAATCGACCTCCCCCTCAAACCAACGCTGTTGGATGGCACTCAACCAGGTTCCCCAGCAGTCTTGGGGGTTGATGACCTGCTGATCACGCAACCGTTGCCAACTGCGGCAGAAGGCGGCAAAGCGGCAACCTGGACCGCCTAGGAGATCATTTTCCGCTAAGCGATCGACCCAACGAATCCAACGAACTCGTTCGAGCCAATGATGTCGCCAGGGACGATCTAGGGTTAAAATCCAAGCCGCATTATCATCATCCTTGAGGGCATCACTTGGTAGGGCTTGAAACTTACATGACCCCACGAATGGCGCGATGCTGGTGGGCAATGGGCGTTGCCAAACCTGAATTTTAGAGTCAAGATGCACCGGAGTTAACCTCTGTTAAGATATGGAGCCGGAGAGTGGAGATCAAAATCTCGGAATTTCCAGGGCAGAACCTGAGTGGGCAGAACCTGAGACGATTGAGGGTTAGTCGTCCGTCATCACCAAAGCTCTGGAATTCCTAACTCACTGCCCATTTTTTGCGGGAAATTACAATAGATTGAGTACAGTGATCTTGGAGATGGGAACACTCAAGCCTATTCAAGCAAACTTAGGACATTTTGGGAAGATGTACTTCACTCCTAGTTGGTCAGGCTCTACAGTCTTAGACATTTACTCTGAGACATCTCCCCCTCACCAAGCTGTTGCCCCTTAACTGAGCCATCAGAAACGTTATGTCTCTCGAACGTGAAAACGATCAATTACGCCGTCGCCTTGCAGAACTCGAACAAGAATTGCAGGAGCGGAGGCGTTTCGAGGCCCAAATGGGGTCAATCGCGGAGGATCTCACTGGCTCAGTTTTCTCGAACTCACGTCAAGCACCGTTGACTCCAGAGGATGACCGCTTTTGTCTCGATAGTCAACTGTTCCGTGCCTATGTTGAGGCGGCAAATGATATGGTCTATGCTGTCGATTTACAAGGACAGTTGACCTTTATTAACTCCTATGGGGAACGGTTATTGGGGTGTCCACCCCAAGCCTGGCGGGGCAAAACCTATTTAGATTTTGTTGCTCCCCTATATCGAGATGTAACAGCTCAAGCATTTGAGCGACTTTTAACCTCTGGAGAGCTGAAAGATTTTGAGTTTCAGGTTCAAACCCGCCGTGGGACCTATTTAGATTTAGAAGTTAATGGTCGCTTGTTGTATAACCAAGGGGTATTAGTTGGTGGGTTAGGCATTGCTCGCGACATCACCGAGCGCAAACAGGTTCAGCGCCAATTACAGATGTTTATGAAGGCGGTGGATTCTGCCTATGACAGTACCACAATTGTCACCCCAGATGGGACAATTGTTTATGTGAATACGGCGACGGCTCGGATGTTTGGCTATGATCGAGAGCAGTTGATGGGCCAGCGGAATGCCTTGTTTTATCCCGAGGATGCTGTGGTTTCCATGGACTGGTTGCTCGAACAAGTTTTCGCGAATGAGCAACTGGGTTGGAGCGGTGAGGTGATGTGTCAACGGGCCAGCGGTGAATGTTTCCCGGCCCTGATTTCTGTGGGGGTGATGCTGCGCGACGATCAGGTTACGAGTCTCAGGGCTGATGGCATGAGTCTGACCCCAGTTAACATTGATCGAATCTTAATCACCTGCCGAGACATTACGGAGCAAAAAAATAATCAAGCGAAGTTAGCAGCCACTAACTTGGAGTTAGAACGAGCGAGCCGTTTAAAGTCGGTGTTTTTAGCCAATATGTCCCACGAGCTGCGAACTCCCTTGACCTCAATTTTAGGGTTTTCTAATCTTTTACTTCAAGAAATGTTTGGGACTCTAAATAAAAAGCAAACTCTTTATTTAGAGCGGATTCATGAGAGTGGAGAGCATTTGTTGAAGTTGATTAGTGATGTGTTGGACTTGTCTAAGGTTGAGGCTGGAAAAATCGAGCTGACGCTTCATTCTTTGACGGCGATGCAGCTCTGTGGTGAGGCGATCGCCCTGATGAGTGAGCAAGCTCGCCTAAAACGGATTTCCCTCACCCTAGAGGTGGAGAGTCCCGAGATACGGGTGATGGCCGATGAGTTAAGGTTACGGCAGATGCTGTTGAACTTATTGTCAAATGCCATTAAGTTTTCCGAGTCAGGGACGGCGGTTCAGCTCAAAGTCGAACAGGATACCACCTATGTTTACTTACGAGTCTGTGATCAGGGCATTGGTATCCCGGAATCGCAACAAGCTTTGTTATTCCAGCCCTTTCAACAGTTGGATAGTTCCCTGGCCCGTCATCATGAAGGAACGGGATTAGGCTTAGCCCTCACACGTAAGTTGGCTGAACTACATGGGGGAACCGTGACCTGTCATTCGACTCCAGGTGAGGGAAGCCAGTTTACGATTATGTTGCCTCAGCAAGCTCGACGTCCTAGCCCCCCGACAGATCCCCCCTCCCCCACTCAAGCTCTGGATAATTCGCCTCAGGTGGGGTCATGGTCATTGCTACTGGTCGAAGATCATCAAGCGAATGCCATGTTGTTAAGGGATATTTTAGAGTTTTGGGGCTACTGCGTGACCCATGTCAAGGATGCCTATGAGGCTCTGGCTTGGTTGCAAGAGCATCGGCCGGATGCCATGCTCGTGGATATTCATTTACCCGAATTAGACGGATTGCAACTCACTCAAGAGGTGCGTCGGAACTTCGCTGAACCGAGAATCCCGATCATTGCTATTACCGCCTTGGCCATGGCGGGCGATCGCCAACGCTGTTTAGACGCTGGCTGTGACGACTATCTCACCAAACCCGTCAGTTGCGATCGCCTGGCCCAACTCCTACAAAACTACCTCGGCGGAAGCTCAGAAACATCAGAAACCGTTGACTCACCCTAGATCCATCGGTTGATCCATCCTTCGGGCGATCGCCAGAGTCCAATCTGATTTATCATAGAGCGGCGGGTTGGGCGCTGTGTCATCTTCACCCAGTCACCACCCCTGAGTTTTTGAATCTAGGCAATTTCATGACGTGTTTAAACGGTCTGCTGGCGTTTCAGTTTGCCTCGCCAGGCCCGATTTTGTTTGAGTTGGGTCCACTCACCATCCGTTGGTATGGGTTTCTCATCGCCAGTGCCGTGCTGCTGGGGGTGACTCTGGCTCAATTTCTGGCTCCCAAACGGGGACTTAACCCGGACTTAATTGGAGACTTTGCCATTTGGGGATTGCTCGGAGCCATCCCTATGGCCCGTCTATACTATGTTTTATTTCAATGGCAGGCCTACGCCGATCGCCCGGCTCAAGTCTTTGCCATTTGGCGAGGAGGGATTGCCATTCACGGCGCGATTCTCGGGGGGGTTCTCGCTGGAGTGCTGTTTGCCCGCCGACAACGAATCTCCTTTTGGCAACTCTTTGATATCATTACCCCGTCGATTATTCTCGGTCAGGCCATTGGACGATGGGGTAACTTTTTTAACTCAGAGGCATTTGGCCGACCCACTGACCTGCCCTGGAAGCTTTACATCCCGCAGGCAATGCGTCCAGCTCAATATATGCAAGAGGCCTACTTTCATCCTACATTTCTCTATGAATCCTTGTGGAACCTCTTGGTTTTTGCTCTCTTGCTTTGGCTATTTTTCCAAGGACAACGGGGTAAACTTCTCTTGAAGCCTGGAACCTTGTTTCTCAGTTATGCGATCGCCTATAGTCTCGGTCGCCTAGCCATTGAAGGACTACGCATTGATAGTCTGATGCTTGGACCGGTGCGTGTGGCTCAACTGGTAAGTTTTGGAGGCATTCTCTTGGGCGTCGTCGGCTTGCTCTGGCTCTATGTTTTCGGACGCTCCTTACCCGATGTCATTGGCGAGAATGAATCAAGAGCCTCTTAGGTCTAGAGGAATCCTGGAAAATCGTTTGCTAATTTAAGCATGACCTTAACCTTATCTTCACCTAGTATCTATAGAATCTATTCTGGCGACGACTGTGCGATCGCCAACCATTGGTTAAATCAAAAGAGAGAGTCGATTACGTTATGGTTTTTAAGGGACGTATTTTCCTCGGTGCACTTGCTGCGCTGACCGCTGGACTGGCGGCCTGTGGTCCTGGGGAACCCCCCGACCCCGACCAAGCTGCACAAGGCCCAACGGGTCGCGGTGGACGGGTTTCTATCAGTGGTGCTGGAGCAACATTCCCGGCCCCTTTATTTCAACGTTGGTTTGACACCTACAACCGAGAAGTGGACTCCAACGTCCAAGTCAGCTACCAATCCGTGGGTAGTGGTGCAGGATTGGAACAGTACATCAATGGAACCGTAGATTTCGGTGCCAGTGAGGCCCCCATGCAAGGCGATCGCCTTGCATCGTTCCAAGCTGCTTATCCTTACGAGCCGCTACAATTGCCCTTGGTTGGGGGATATGTTGTCTTTGCCTACAACCTCCCTGGCGTCGATGAAGAATTGCGGTTCTCTCGGGAAACCTATTGCGGCATGGTTGGCGGCACTATCACCAACTGGAATGATCCCGCCATTGCCGAGGACAACCCAGGTGTTGATTTTCCGGATCTGCCCGTGACTTGGGTTCACCGTTCCGACGGTTCAGGAACCACCTTTGTCTTCACCAACCATATGGACACCATTTGCCCAGATTGGCCCGCCGGTGCTGGGACATCCGTAGATTGGCCCGTGGGGATTGGGGGGCAAGGCAATGAGGGAGTCGCCGCCAGCATTGTTCAAAATGAAGGCGCATTTGGTTATGTCTCCTATGCCTTTGCCCAGCTCAACGAAATTCCTGTCGCCCGGATTGAAAATGCCGCCGGGAACTTCCCCGATCCCCTCCCCGCCAATGCCTCGTTGGCCTTTGAAGGGGAAGAGGTTCCCGAGGACTTTGCGCTTCTCGTTCCCGACCCTCAACATCCTGACGCTTACCCTATCTCCGGACTGGTTTGGGTCTTGGTTTATCGTGAGTATGACGATGCCGAAAAATGGGAAACCTTGAAAGAGGTCTTTGAATGGACCATTGGCCCCGAAGGACAAGCCATTACCGAAGAACTCTTCTATGTTCCCATGCCTGAGAGCCTGACCGATCGCATCCGAGAAGAACTCGATGCGGTGACTGCCGGATAACTGCTACCGTTACTCCCCCCCCTAACCGACGTGGCTTAGGGGGCAGCGTTCTGATTAACCTGTTTGCCCGTCCCGTTAACACCACTATGACTTCAGGAACCGACCGTGATTTCGCCAGTTCTGGCAAATCCCTTGATATTTATAAGCGTGCCTCTACAGCCAGGATTCTCGATTTAGGCTTCTGGGGACTTACCCTAAGCCTAGCCCTTGGCGGTGGTGCCGTCCTGATTTGGATTATTTTTCAAACGGCGATCGCTGGCTGGCCCGCCATGCAGCTATTCGGGCTGGGTTTCCTATTCACCAGCAGTTGGGACCCCGTCAACAACATCTACGGCGTTCTACCGCAAATTTATGGAACCCTAGTCACCACTGCAATTGCCCTAATTGTGGCGATTCCCGTCGGAATTGGCACCGCCGTATTCCTCACGGAAGATTTTGCCCCCAAATTCATCCGCACCCCCATCGCCTTTGCCATTGAGTTGATTGTGGCCATTCCCAGTGTTGTTCTGGGGATTTGGGGAATTTTTGTGCTGATTCCTACATTACGTCCCTTCTTCCGTTTCCTAAACAGTTCTCTAGGCTGGCTGCCCTTTTTTGGCGGTGGTGCCCCCCGAGGCAACAACCTCTTCCTCGTCGGGCTAGTCTTGGCCCTGATGATTACTCCCGTGATTGCCTCCCTAACCCGCAGTACCTTTGAAGTCCTTCCCAGTGAACTGCGTCAAGGCTCCTTAGCCCTCGGAGCAACCCGCTGGGAAACCATTGTCCGGGTCATGATTCCGGCTGGACTATCGGGAATTATCAGTTCCATCATGTTAGCGATGGGTCGAGCGATGGGAGAAACCATGGTCGCTGCCATGCTCGTCGGCAATGCCAACCGAATTAACGCCTCAATTTTGCAACCGGGGTCAACCATCACCGGGTTAATTGCCTCCCAGTTTGGAGAAGCGGGACGCACTCAAGTAGCTGCTCTCATGTATGCCGGGGTCGTGTTGATGATTTTATCCCTGTTGGTCAACATCTTTGCCGAACTCATCATCCGCCGTTATCAAAACATTGAGCGTTAGACAGCTCACCCGATTGGCCTATTCATTGCTGAAATCGACTACCTAGAAACATCATTCAAACATCTTATGGGCAGTATTCCAGACACAACCAATGATCCATCCTTTGAGGTCCCAGATTTAACCTCGAAGGCCATCAGTGGTAACCGTGCTATCTTCGGTAAGGTCTTAACCGTGATCAGCGGGATTTGTGTGGCTTTGCTGATTGTGCCACTGTTACTGTTACTGATTAATATCTTTGATAAGGGTCTGTCTCGCATGACCCCAGAACTGTTTACCGAACTGCCCCCACCCCCAGGCTTAACGGAAGGGGGAATTGGTCATGCGATTATCGGCAGTATCATGACCTTGGCCATTGGGGCGGCTGTAAGTTTCCCCTTTGGCGTGTTAGCGGCCATCTATTTGGCAGAATTTGGTCGAGGAACCCGGATTGCTTACCTCGTCAAGTTTTCTGCCAATGTACTCACGGGGGTTCCGGCTATCCTCTGCGGACTGTTTGCCTACAGTGTTGTGGTGATTCCCTTAGGCTACTTTTCGGCGTTTTCAGGGGGAATTGCCCTCGGGGTGTTGATGTTGCCGATTGTGATTCGCTCTACGGAGGAATCTCTGTTACTCGTTCCCCTTGAAATGCGACAGGCGGCGATTGGGATTGGAGCCACGCGCTTCCAAACGATTATGAAAATCACCCTCCCGGCGGCATTACCGGCAATTGTCACTGGGTTGGTGTTGGCGTTAGCACGGGCGGCTGGGGAAGCGGCACCTCTGTTATTTACTGCCTTTAACAATAGTTTCTGGTCCACTGACCCGAGAGGCCCAATTGCTACGCTACCGGTCTTGATTTATTTCTTTTCTATTATTCCCTACAAGGCACAGCAAGAATTGGCTTGGGCCGCTGCCTTAGTCTTGATTGTGATTGTCTTGATTAGTAGTTTGCTCGGTCGGATGTTTATCCGCTCGAAGCGCATTTAGGGGATTGGTATACCCGATGTTGACTGGGCCGTTACGCGATTCGCTAACTCCCCTTTCATTCAATATTGCACAATAGATTGTTGTTTTTTTGAGGTTTTTACCCATGATTTCTGATTCTTCTCACCAGTCTCAATCGTTTCAGGATTCAGCGATGATGTCTCCTGACGCTGCCCTAAAAACTGAAAATCTTCATGTTTTTTATGGCGATAACTTAGCAGTTCGGGAGGTTAGCCTAAAAATCCCCAAAAACCGAGTTGTGGCGTTTATTGGTCCCTCGGGATGTGGGAAAAGTACAGTGCTGCGTTGCTTTAACCGCATGAATGATTTGATTGCAGGGGCGCGGGTAGAAGGGAAGATTACCTTCTATGATGTGGATTTATATGCCAAGTCTGTTGACCCCGTATCGGTGCGGCGGCGCATCGGGATGGTGTTCCAAAAACCCAACCCATTCCCCAAATCCATTTTTGAGAACATTGCCTTTGGGGCCCGCATTAATGGCTATAAGGGGGATCTCGATGAACTCGTCGAACGCTCCTTACGGAAAGCGGCGATTTGGGATGAGGTGAAGGATAAACTCAAGGAGAGTGGTTTAGCGCTGTCTGGGGGACAACAACAACGGCTCTGTATTGCCCGGGCGATCGCCCTCTCGCCGGATGTGATTCTCATGGATGAACCCTGCTCAGCCTTAGACCCCATCTCGACGATGCGGGTTGAGGAACTCATCCATGAACTGAAGCAGCAATACACGATTGTTATCGTCACCCACAATATGCACCAGGCCTCACGGGTGTCAGATTTGACGGCGTTCTACAATGCCGAAGCCACTCAGAAGGGCAATAAGGTGGGCTATTTGGTGGAATATGACGAAACCACTAAAATCTTCCATAATCCGGCCCGTCAGGAGACTCAGGACTATGTGAGTGGTCGTTTCGGTTAATCCCTCGGTGAATCCTCGTGTCAACATCATTCCAGTAGGGGCGAACGGCTTGGCTATTGCTCGCCGACCATTTTTTGCCCCCAGGAGTGTTGGACTCTTATTTGGAGGTTGAGGAGTTGAGGAGGGGGAAGTAGTGACCGACAGGGCCTTGGCCTTCGCCAATAGCGAGGGAATGGTGCAGAGCCTGAGTCAGATAGGTTTTAGCCTCTTTAGTGGCATCGAGAGGGCTGTGTTCTAAGGCCAGATTAGCGGTCATGGCGGCGGAGATGGTGCAGCCAGTTCCGTGGGTGTGATGGGTTCCCACGGTTTCGGTGCGGAGGACTTCGAGGGTATCCCCATCAAACCAGACATCAACGCCACAGAGTTTCCCCCGCATTCCGCCCCCTTTGATTAATACAGCCTGACTGCCCAGTTTGAAGATGACTTCGGCGGCGGTTTTCATGTCATCGAGGGTATGAATCTCTTGCTTGACCAGGATTTGGGCTTCGTAGCGGTTGGGGGTGAGGATAGCAGCTTGAGGAATTAGGCGATCGCGTAGGGTGGCGATCGCCGCGTCGTCAATCAGACAGACACCCGTGCGCGATACCATGACCGGGTCCACTACCAGGCGATCGCAGTTAATCGTCTCCAATCGCTCGGCCACAACAGCCATAATCTCAGCATTGAGCAGCATCCCCGTTTTGATGGCATCTGCGCCAATATCATTGACAACTGCATCAATTTGTGCTATGACGCTTTCGGGTGGCAAAGCATCCACCCGGGTCACGCTGAGGGTATTTTGAGCAGTAATACAGGTGAGGGCACTGGTTCCATGGACACAGTGAAAGGCAAAGGTTCGTAAATCCGCCTGAATCCCGGCCCCACCCCCGCTATCGGAACCGGCGATGGTTAGGGCCACCGGAATCTTAGCCGAGGGTTGGGCTACTCTCGGACGCTGTACCATACCTTATTCCCGTCCCCGCCGTCGTTGCAGGAATTCAGGAATATCGAGGCCCACCCCAAAACGAGGGGGAGGTGAACCGACGGGATCTCGGGGGGCTGGCGGAATATAATCACTTGAACGGGTCGGTTCCGGGGTTTGGGCCATGCGATTGGCATCATAGCCCTGACTCTGCCCAGAAAAACCGGTTGCAATCACGGTCATTTTCACTTCCCCTTGCATCCGTTCATCCAAAACTGCCCCAAAGATGATATTGGCATTGGGATCAACCACCTCATAGATGGTTTCCGCCGCCGCCGTCACCTCATGCAGGGTTAAATCCATGCCCCCAGTGATATTAAAGACCACCCCTTGAGCGCCTTCAATAGAAGCTTCTAACAAGGGGGAGGAAATGGCCGCTGCCGCTGCTTCTCGGGCGCGAGACTTGCCAGATCCTTGGCCAATTCCCATCATGGCTGAACCCGCATCAGCCATGACGGCCCGAATATCGGCAAAGTCCACATTCACCAAGCCGGGGATGGTAATAATATCGGAAATCCCCTGAACCCCCTGACGCAGAATTTCATCGGCATAGCGGAAGGCTTCTTGAACCGGGGTTTGTTCAGGAATCACCGCCAACAACTTATCATTAGGAATCACAATCAGGGTATCGACCCGGCTTTGGAGGGCTTCAATCCCCTGTTTGGCCTGTTCGGAACGGCGGCGGCCTTCAAACAAGAAGGGACGGGTGACAATCCCCACCGTCAACGCACCGGCTTCCTTCGCCAACTCAGCCACAATCGGGGCGGCCCCAGTGCCTGTTCCGCCCCCCATTCCCGCTGTAATAAAGACCAAATCGGCCCCTTCGAGGGCAGCCATAAGTTCATCGCGGCATTCTTCAGCCGCCTTCTGGCCAATGGCAGGATTGCCGCCTGCACCGAGGCCTCGGGTAATTTTTTGCCCAATTTGCATCCGTTTGGCGGAGGTGGCATGAACCAACGACTGAGCGTCGGTGTTCACCGTCCAAAACTCGATCCCCGAGAGTTCCGAGGCAATCATGCGGTTGACAGCATTTCCGCCGCCACCGCCAACGCCGATGACCTTAATTTTCGCCTCATTACTGGGCTGAATTGAAGCGGGAGTGGGGGTTTCCTGGGGGACTCGCCGGTCTTCAGAACGCTCTCCATACAAGCCCGCGTTGCCGAAGGGGTTAGGGTTATCTGCGGCGGCTGGAAAATTCGATTGCCCCTCAGAAGGGGGGGTTGGATGCGACGCGAGTTGACTGTTTGAGGTCATTGGAATCGAGCGAAATCGGTTAACAAGAAGTTTCGAGGTTCGGCAACTGAAACGTCAACAGTACGGTGCAAGGACTTGTTGCGATCGCGCCTTAGGCAAGTCAGAGCTTGGGGTTAGTGTTCCTAGAGGAAGACCCACCCGAGACTCAGGGTCGCCCTAGACGTGATCAGCGGTGGACACACCGACATCGTAAGGATGGGTTATCCAGATTTAGAAGGAATCCGTCTGAAGTTTAACATTTTTCAGCGGTTGCCTCCTTTCCTGAACTGAGAAATCTCTGGGTAAGGAGATGGCCAGCTCAAGACCTTAATTTATATCAAGGCGTGCGATCGCCCCATTGAGGAAATAAACAACGCCGACTCGACCGGAGAATAACCCATCATACCAACAACTGGCAAGGCCATTCAATCACCAGATAGAGACTGACTCGGGCCGCTAGAGCGTTTGTACAAGTAGGGAGACTCAGGATTTTGCAGGTCGATATACTCGACTTCACTCATGTCAACCTCTTGGGGAAGATTCCGCAGGCCATCGAGGGCTTGGAGTTGTTCGGAGAAGCGATCGCCCAAACTCCCGAGGTGAACGAGTCCGAGTTCCTGTGTCTGTAGCATCACCCGGCTGGGATCGCGCCAGTCAATTTCAGTCACCTCCACCGGACTCGCCTTGAGAGCGGCATAAACTTGGGGCCAGGACTGTTCATAAACTTGTCTAGCGCCCCGAACTCGCAAGGGGGGAAGCGCGGGCAATTGCTGCAATAAATTACGAGTCTCGACAGGAACCCAAAGCCCCTCAGCGTCGAGGAGTCCGACTTGCTCTTGAGAGACACCCTGAGGGTCGGTTTTAGGGGGGAGTAGGGCTACGGCGACAGGGGAACGTTCCTGAATCTGGATGATCAGTCGTGGCGGCAACAGTTGACGTTTGACCCCTGCTGTTGTGATGGGCAGGTTATTTTCTAAACGATTGGCAATGGCCTGAGGACTCAGTTGCACTAAGGTTTCTGGATAGGACAGGGGTAATTGGTCACGAACTAAGGCATCCGGCAGCCATTGATTGCCCGAGATATGGACATCTTCGGGACTCTGAATGACCCAATTGGGATGAGAGAGCAACCAAAGGGAACTGCTGGCGGCACTGCCGACAATGAGCAGTCTCCAAAGCATTCCCACCCGTCGGCGTTGTCGGCGGGTGCGAAGACGGCGGCGCCGTTGTTGGAGAGTGTGAGGGGGGAGGGGAGTCATGGGAGAGGAAGGCAAGAGGCAAGAGGCAAGAGGCAAGAGGCAAAAGAAGGGAACAGGGAACAGAAACAACGTAGGGGCGTACCTTTGTGGTCGCCCTCTTCTCTTCGGGGAAGAGGGGGTTAGGGGGTTAGGTGGGGGCTGAGTTGATGGGCGGTTTGGGTGAGTTGGCTGAGTCCTTGGAGGGAGCCTCGGATTAGGTTCATAGCGGCGGCTGGTTGCTTCAGGAAGGCGTGGCTTAGGGCGAGGGGTTTTAATTTGCCGTTTGGGGCGATCGCCTTGGAGATATCGGGTAAATCTTGGTGGCAGTCGTCGCTGATGACTCGGATCATGGCGGCTTGGGGGAAGGCTTGCCAAATGGCCCAGCCCTCCATTTCGACGACGGCGGCGCCACTGGTTTGTGCCAGGTCCTGTTTCTGTTGGGCTAGATGGAGAATGCGATCGCTGCTGTAGGCGCTGTATTGGGGCAGGGGCTGACCCTGCTGTTTATAGAGATGGTGCAGTTGTTCCAGGAGAGGGCCATCGGCGGCTTGGCAATCTCCCTGGGGACTGAGACAGCGATCGCACAACACCACATCCCCTCGTTGCAGTTGGGGAATTAGACTTCCGCCTAACCCCATCACTAAGACTCGCTGGGCGCAACGATAGGGCTGTTGCGATTTCCATCTCCTTAACGTTGCCTCCACGGCGGTTAAGCCAGCGGGAATGGCCACAATGGGGATGGGCAACTCGGCCCTCTTGACGGCCTGGTACTCGGGGCCTTGGGGGACAAAAATTAGATCAAGGGATAACGTCATCGTCTTTTCTTCATGATTTCCTGCAAAAAACCAGATTTCCTGACATTTTAGGGGAAGAGTCAAAACTCGGGGCAATTTCCCGAAAGGTCTGAGTGAACTGCAACTCTTTGGCAGTCATCCAGTGCAAGGGAATGGTCGAACAGTCCTGTAGAATTAAAGACTGTCTTCTTGTTCAACCCTTCTGATTGCCAAAGGTTCTTAATATCGTGGTCACGCAACGGTCTACCTCAACTCCCTACGACGCCAAAACTCAGGACATTGCCCGAGAACTTTTGGCGGCTACCCGTGAAGCTGGCGGATTTTTCGCCAAAGTCCGCGAACAAATGCGCTGGGACGATAAATTGCTCGATTGGGCCATGAGTAACCCCGGTTTACGGGTGCAACTGTTCCGTTTCATTGATTGTTTGCCGGCCCTACGGAGTAAGGCGGAAATTGCTCGTCACCTGCAAGAATATCTAACGGCTGAGGAAGTGGAATTACCCGAGGCCCTCAAAAAGCTGATTAGCTTTAGTGGCGGGGATTCCATGGCCGGGCAGGTGGCAGCTACCACAGTGGCTACAGGGGTAGAAACCCTAGCCTACAAGTATATTTCAGGGGAAACGCTCCCCAAAGTGATTGAAACCGTCAAACGGCTCCGTAAGGATAAGTTGGCCTTTACCATCGACTTACTTGGGGAAGCTGTGATTACGGAACAAGAAGCACAACAGTATTTTGACCGTTATCGCGAGTTAATGACGGAATTGGCGGTAGCGGCGCAAGATTGGCGGGCGGTTCCGCAAATTGATGAGGCCGAGGGGGAAGCCTTACCTCGGGCCCAAGTGTCGGTGAAGTTGACGGCCTTTTATTCCCAGTTTGATGCCCTCGATGCCCAGGGAAGTGAAAATCGTGTCAGCGATCGCGTGCGGGACATTCTGCGCCATAGTCAAGCGACTGGGGCGGCGGTTCACTTTGACATGGAGCAATATGAGTATAAGGATCTAATTCTCTCGATTCTCAAGAAAATTCTCTTGGAACCGGAGTTTCGCGATCGCCGTGATATTGGGGTGACGCTACAGGCCTATCTGCGGGAGTCGGAAGCGGATTTACGGGGGCTAATTGACTGGGCCAAGGAACGAGGAACCCCCGTCACGGTACGGTTAGTGAAAGGGGCCTATTGGGATCGCGAGACGATTCGGGCCCAACAACATGATTGGCCGCAACCCGTCTATAACGACAAGGCGGCAACGGATGCCAACTTTGAACGGCTAACCCGGCTGTTGTTGGAACATCATGAGTATTTGTATGCCGCCATTGGCAGTCATAATGTGCGATCGCAGGCCCTGGCCTGTGCGATCGCCGAAACCCTCAACATTCCCCCCCGCCGGGTGGAGATGCAGGTTCTCTATGGCATGGGGGATAAGTTAGCGAAAGCCCTGGCCAAGCGCGGCCACCGGGTGCGCGTCTATTGTCCCTATGGGGAATTGTTACCGGGGATGTCCTATCTAATTCGGCGGCTGTTGGAAAACACCGCCAATAGTTCCTTCCTGCGGCAAAATCTGGAAAATCGTCCCATTGAGGAGTTAATCGCCCCGCCACAACTCGATCCCCAGAAGCCGGAGTTTGCCCCCCAGAGTTTACCCTTTGCCAACGCCCCGGATTCTGACTACGCCCAAGAGAAGATTCGCGATCGCGCTTGGCAGACCTTATCCCAAATTCAGCAACAGGTGGGTCAATCCTATCAACCCTGGATTAATGGGGAGTTTGTGTCAACCCAAGCTACGGCCCAATCCCTGAATCCCTCCAATCCTGACGAGGTGGTGGGAACGGTGGGCTTAATTTCCCTTGAACAAGCCGATGAAGCGGTAGCGACGGCGAAAGCGGCGTTTACGGCTTGGCGACAAACCCCAGTGGCCGAACGGGCCGGGATTTTACGCAAGGCGGCGGAGTTGATGGAACAGCGTCGCCACGAACTCAACGCCTGGATGGTGTTGGAGGTGGGCAAACCCCTGCGGGAATGTGATGGGGAAGTCTCGGAGGCGATCGATTTTTGTCGCTACTACGCCTCGGAGATGGAACGGCTAGAAGCGCAGACGGTCTATGATATCCCCGGTGAAACCAATCGCTATCACTATCAGCCTCGGGGCATTAGTTTGATTATTTCGCCCTGGAATTTCCCCCTGGCGATTCCCACTGGGATGACGGTGGCGTCGTTGGTGGCGGGGAATTGTACTCTCCTGAAGCCGGCGGAAGTGTCCAGTGTGATTGCGGCCAAGTTGGCGGCGATTCTGATTGAGGCGGGGATTCCCAAGGGGGTGTTCCAGTTTATTCCTGGGAAGGGATCGACGGTGGGGGCCCATTTGGTGAAACATCCTGATGTCCACATGATTACCTTTACGGGTTCTCAGGAGGTGGGCTGTCAGATTTATCGAGATGCGGCGATGCTGCAACCGGGGCAAAAACACCTTAAACGGGTGATTGCTGAGATGGGCGGTAAGAATGGCATCATCATTGATGAGAGTGCCGATCTCGATCAGGCGGTGGCTGGGGTGGTTCAGTCGGCCTTTGGCTATAGTGGCCAGAAATGTTCGGCCTGTTCTCGGGTGATTGTTCTCGAGTCGGTGTATGAGACGTTTGTGGAACGGCTGACGGAGGCAGTGCGATCGCTGAATGTGGGGGATGCGTCGAAGCCGGGAACTCAGGTGGGACCGGTAATTGATGCCAAGGCCCAGCAGCGGATTCGTGAGTATATTGCCCAAGGGAAGCAGGAGGGAACGGTGGCGGTGGAGTTACCGTCGCCGCAACCGGGCTATTTTGTGGGACCGATTGTCATCACAGAGGTGGCCCCGGAGGCGACGATTGCCCAGGAGGAGATTTTTGGCCCGGTGTTGGCGGTGTTGCGAGTGGCCAACTTTGATGAGGCGTTGACGGTGGCGAATGGCACGAATTACGCCCTGACGGGAGGGATTTATTCTCGGACTCCTTCTCATATTGACCGCGCTATGGCCGAGTTTGAGGTGGGGAATCTTTATGTGAATCGGGGGATTACGGGGGCGATCGTCTCTCGTCAACCCTTTGGTGGCTTTAAGTTGTCTGGGGTGGGGTCGAAGGCCGGTGGCCCCGATTATCTCCTGCAATTCCTAGAACCTCGCACGATTACCGAGAATATCCAGCGGCATGGGTTTGCTCCTATTGAGGGGGCGGAGTAGTCTGATTTGGGGCGCATTATCATTAACGGCGCCCCGATTCCCTGCCTCTGTTACAAAAAAATAAATTTATTCACAAAAGTTAACATATGGCTCAGGGCGGCTGTGAGGCTTAATTTGCGTCTTTTTGGGGCGTTTTTGGGGGCGGTTGAGGGCGATCGCCTCAGTTCCCTAGCGCATTTCTTAAAAAATTATGAGAAAAATATGCTAACTTTTGTTATGCTTTAGATAAGCAACAACAATACGCAGAGCTGGGGAAAGCTATATTATGACTGGATTTATTCGCGGACTCTTCGGACGCAAGAAGCAAAAAGAACAGAATACCATTAAGCAACAACAGCCGAGCCAGGCGTATTTCCTGGACAACGACGCGGCTAAAACCTACGGTGACATCGACTTCATGCGAACCTCGAAACAGGTGCGTCGCACGTTTCCCAAGGGACAAAAAGATTTCAATCTTGGCGAAACGGAACGTTACATTGATGTCTCGTCGATGGAAGAACGTAAGTTGGGCAATAGCCAACCGACTCCCAGCGTGGGTAACACTCCGGGGGCCAGTATGAATGCCAACAGCAGCACCAACACGAGCAGTAGTAGCAATCTTGGTGAGACCTTTGAGCGCCGTAACGTCCGTACCGACACCAGTATGGATATGTTCCGCAACATGGCTAAGGACGTTAAACGCCGCTAGAGTCTCGGGTTGGGAATCTTCCTGAATGATACCTCCCGTTGTCTGAGATGACGGGAGGTTTTTTGTTGGGGGAAGATTAATGATCGAGGCTGTCTAGACTGAGGGGAACTAGACAGCCTTCGGCGGTGAGGCCAAAAAGCATCGATTCTTTGGGGGCGATGAGTTTTCCGGTGAGGACACAGCGTTCTTGTTTTTGGGCGATCGCCGGCAGGCTGGCGCGAATGTCGGCTTTGCTAAATTCGGGTTTATAGTCGCCGGATTGGTACTGAACGTAATTCCAGAGGATATCGCGAACTAGGGACTGATAGCCTTGGGAGCCGGAGAGTTCTTTGAGTCTATCTTTGAGGCAGCGTTCGAGGCGAATGCTGGTGACTTGCATCTGAGTGGTTGACATTTGTGAACGAGTCTGAATGGGCATAAGGTTAACCTTTAGAATCAGTGGACAAAATTTGTACTATTAGTGTAGTATGCAAAAAGGCGTATTCAAAGCGCCCACCGTTTTACCTGTTAAACCGTGAACTATCATTTTCTACCCGTTTCAGCGAATTTTTGGCTTGCCGCCCTTTTGGGGACGGCCAGAGTCGATATGGCGCTGGATAGTTGGTTCTCAACCTTTGAGATGATAGGGCGCGGGTGGTGTGGAATCATAACGCGGATAGTCCCGGCTGTGGGGCGACTCGGTTAGACGCTTTCTTTTAATAAGCGCAACCCTCCGCTCTTTTCCGGACTTCAAGATTCTCACCCCCGCTTCGATTGGCTTCTGAAGTGGGGGTTTTGCATAGGGAGGTTTATTGTGACCGGCATACGCAATGTTTTGAGTGAGTCGGTAGTTGTGTTTTCTCAGAACTATCTGCCGATTAGTCGGATTAATGTACGACGGGCTGTGGTGTTACTTCTTGCGGGAAAAGCGGAACCGTTGCAAATTACGGGAGATGCGAGTTTCTGGCAGGTGCGATCGCCCTCGATGGTGTTGGAGGTTCCTGAGCATATTCGTATGAAATTCACGGGAACCGAGCGAATTTGGAAAATTCCTCGGGTGAGTCGTCGGGAGGTGCTACGACGAGATCATCACACCTGTCAGTATTGTGGCAGTCGCAAGAACCTGACTCTGGATCATGTGATTCCCAAATCCAAGGGGGGAACTCATACTTGGGACAATGTGGTGACCGCTTGTAGTAGTTGTAATTCCCGCAAGGGCGATCGTACGCCTCAGCAAGCGGGGATGCCCTTACGCAGTCAGCCGAAACCGCCGATGCACCCCAGTGTGGCCTTTGCTGAACAGTTCTGGAAAGACCATCAGTTTGAGGTGGGAACGGATTATTAGGGCGATCGCTCAGATGATCTGTATCAATGCTTTGTCTGACGGGGTGGATTGCTAGAGGTTGAGACACTCGGTTTCTGCCAGAAACCGGGTGTCCGAATGAAACGCTCTACTACCGTCTCTTTGCGGAACTGTTCCTCTATCTGCGACAGTACCAACCCTCTCATCCCTGGCGGGTCGTCGTCATCTATCCCACACGGCGCACGGAACGACCCGAGTGGCATCAGTTTCAGGACTTGCTGGAGTGCGATCGCGTGACTCGGATCTATCTTAATGAACTCCCTGATTCAGACCGTTTTGGGGTCAACCTGATGAAACTGGTCGTCGAACCCGAATCGGCCGCGATAGAATCAGCACAGGTCCTGATTCAACAGACTCAGGAGCGTTTCGGGCCCACGCCGCTACAACGAGATCTGATTGAACTGATTGAAACCATTGTTATTTACAAGCTTCCCAACGCCAGTCGCGAGGAGATTGCCCAAATGTTAGGAATCACGGATTTAAAACAAACTCGCTTTTATCAAGAGGTCTTTTTAGAGGGTCAACAAGAGGGTCGTGAAGAAGGCCGTGAAGAGGGTCGCGAAGAGGGTCGCGAAGAGGGTCGTCAAGAGGGTCGTCAAGAAGGGCAGGAGGAGGTACGACGGCTCCTAATTCGACGGCTGCGTGATCGCAACTACTCCCTAGAAGATATCGCGCAACTGCTTAATGTATCTGTTGAGGAGGTGCAACGGTTGTTGACGTGAGTGTAACGTGGGGTTGGCCGGCTGGGAGTTGAGACACTCGGTTTCTGGCAGAAACCGGGTGTCTGGGTGAATAGCGTTTCGGGCCAACGCCGCTACAACGAGAGCTGATTGAGCTGATTGAAATTATTGTCGTTTACAAGCTTCCCAACGCTAGTCGCGAGGAGATTGCCCAAATGTTTGAAATCACGGATTTGAAACAAACCCGATTTTATAAAGAGGCCTTTTTAGACGGTCAGGAAGAGGGTCGTGAAGAAGGCCGCGAAGAGGGTCGTCAAGAGGGTCGTCAAGAAGGGCAGGAGGAGGTACGACGGCTCCTAATTCGACGTCTGCGCGATCGCAACCATTCCCTAGAAGACATCGCACAATTGCTTGATGTATCCGTTGAGGAGGTGCAACAGCTACTCAAGCAAGATTAAGGACAATCGGGATGAATGGCCCCACGATCGCACAAAAAGGCCACCGCCTCTCGGTCTAAATTACGCGCTCGACTGAAGTTAACCCCCTCCACCAAACTGAGAGGTTGAGCATCAGGAGAACGAACCACAAACTCACTCCCCTCCTCTGATGCAGCCGCTTCCCAGGTGACTCCCTGAAAATCGGCCCCCGAGACATTAGCCCCCCGTAAATCGGCCCAACTTAAATCACTGCCATGAAAACTGGCATATTCTAAATTGGCACGGCGGAGGTTAGCCCCAGATAAATTAGCATCGCGGAAATTGCTGTTACTTAAATTTCCTCGGGAGAAGTCTGACCCCGCTAAATCGGCTCCCTGCCAATTCACTTGACTGACATTGGCTGAACTCCAAAGACTGCCCCCAGCACGAACTTGAGTCAAACTCGCTCCCTGTAAATCACCGTTGGTGAAGTCAGCGGCATTTAAATCCGCTCCTGTAAAACTACTTTGACGTAATGACGCTCCCTCCAAATTCGCCCCCACCAGTTGCGCGGAACTAAAATTAGACCCCGTTGCACTGACAAAACGGAGGTCGGCGTGATTAAAATTCGCCTGCATGAAGTTGCTGCGGTACATCCAGACTTGAGTCAGGGTGGCCCCGGCAAAGTTGCCATAACTCAAATCCGCTCCCGAGAGGTCGGCAATCCAATCATCATAAGTGCCAAACCGGCCATCTTCCCCGGCCCCATAGAACTGACTCCCCTGGAAACTGGCTCGGGTTAAGACGGCACTGCGAAAGCGAATCCCCGCTAAATCTACGCCATCTAAGACGAGGGTGAAGGGAACCTCTGTCACGGCTTGGCCGAGATGAGTGCGGCTGAGGTCTGCCGTGGGGAGTTCGCCACTATGATTGCTGAGGATGGTGGCGATCGCCCGCTGGGTGGCCCGCAGACGACGAGCGAGAATGGCTTTCTCCTCGGCCGTTCCCCCATATTCGAGGGAATCTAACTGGGTTTTCAGGGATTGATTGAGACGGCGTAGTTCAACAATGGCGGTTTTACCTCGGGAGGCGATCGCCTGTTGAGTGGCATCAATCAACGCCGGTTCCGTTTCTTGCCCCAACAAATCCACCAATAAGGATAAGGCCCGGGTATCATTCAACGTTCCCAGAGCCAAAATGGCATCTCGGCGGCCATCGGTGGCCCCAGCGGCGGGGGTGAGTTTGTCCACCAGGGACAAGAACATCTGATTATCCTGTTCCTGAAACTCCCGTGAGTTGGCCTGTTGCTGGATATACACCTGAGTTCCGACAAAGGTCCCTAACACTGCCGTTAGACAAAACAGCAACACCAACAACAGCGTCGTGGCCGGGTTGCGTAACATCCAAAGCCAGAGACTGGCCCCCGCCCGAGGTTGCGGTTCCGGGTGCGGATAGACCACGATCGCACTGACAGCTTCTCCCTCCACCTGAGTCCAATGGCGATCGCGCTCTAACTCCTGCTGCTGCCAATCTCCATAGGGATTGTCCAGGGCATCAAGAACATAGGTTTGGGCCAAACGGTCATGGAGGGCCCGTCCCTGGCGGTTAAAACGAGAGGCTAGGGCCTCCGCCAAGAGAATCGCCCCAGTCAGTCCGAGTAAGATGCCCAAATCGGGAAACGCCCCGGTGACGCGCCAAAGCAGCCAAGCACTGCCCCCAAAGATTCCCCAGCGGGCGATCGCCTCCCGCAGCATCACCTGAACCAGGCTGGGGGCTGCCCCTTGAGCGTCCACCACTTTGACCCCAAACCAGCGTTTCGGGTCCGTTTGTCCGGTTTTACAGAGTAGATAAATCTGCCAACCCCCCGCCAACAGGGGCATCACCAGGGCCCCTGTCCAAAAGAGATTGGTGAGGGGAGACACATTACGGTTGGGTTGGCGCACGGGAAGACTCAGCACCCGCGCAATACGGTCTTCGGTGGCGGCTAACACTGGACTAAGGGGAACCGGCTCCCCAATCTCTCGTTGCGTGGCGTACGCACCAAAACCATAGGGAATCCCGGCACTCCCGACAATGAAGGAGACTTCCACGACAAAAGCACAGCCCCGACGTACGAGAATCGGGAGTTGTCGCACCGTACTGCGCCACCAGGGAGACAGACGTTGGGGAGTGGTAGGAGTCGAAGGGCTTGCCATAGGAGAAGCGTATAGATGGCGTGAAGGAGGGTTGTCGCTAAATCGTCTCTAACAAGGGTATCAGCGATCGCCCGCCGAATCGGCAGAAGACTCCCCAACGGGAATCGATCGCAGAAACTCAGCACTGGCTTCTGGGAGGGTGGTATTGATATACATCCCACTTCCCAACTCAAAGCCAGCCGTCAGAGACACCCGAGGAATCACCGCCAGATACCAATGGAAATAGTTGGTGCGATGTTCATCAGTGGGAATCGAGCGAATGGTGTAATTGTAGTCAGGATTATTCAACCCCACATAGAGTTTCGCCAAGACGGTGCGTAGGGTTTCTGCTAAATCCTCAATTTCCTCATCTAGGATATCTTCAAAGGAGGAGACATGGCGGCGCGGGAAAATCCAGAGATGGAAGGGGGAGAGGGCAGCGTAGGGGATAAAGGCAACGAAATACTTACTTTCACAGACAATGCGATCGCCCGCCTTGAGTTCTTCAGCCAGAGTACGACAGAAGATACATTCCCCCCAATCATCGAAATAACGAATCGCCTCTTGAGTTCTTAGCCGCAGTTGATTCGGCACAATGGGAGTCGCCGCAATTTGGGAATGAGGATGTTCGAGGGAGGTTCCCGCACCTCGACCATGATTTTTGAAAATTACAATAGTGGAGATCCGAGGATCTTTACGGAGGTGACGATAGCGTTCCCGATACATCCGCAGCACATCAGCGATATCCGCCAGGGAAAGTAAGGCCAGGGTCACATTATGGCGAGGATGTTCGATGATGACTTCATGAACCCCCACCGCCGTTAGAGAACGATAGATATGGCCCCGCTGTCGCACCACTTCGCCATCTGGGGACAGGGCCGGATACTTGTTTAATACCGCCCGCACCCGCCAGCCGCGTTCATCGGAGAGAATCGCCGTTTCTACCCCTGTCCGGGCCTCATTCCCCGCACAGAAAGGGCAGTCCTCGCGATAGGGGGGCAAATCTGCCGGGGCGGGCCGCTGCTGGTTAAACTCATCCGGGCGATGGGCGCGATCGGTGGCGATAATCACCCAATCTCGGGTAATAATATTATGGCGCAACTCATTCATCAGTTTGGTTTAAAGAAGATTCAGCTATAGAATAGGGTGGCACAATTACCTCTTGACCTGTACCCTGAATGCGTCAGATTATCCGTACCGACAACGCCCCTGCTCCCGTTGGTCCCTATAACCAAGCCGTCCTCGCCACGGGTAAACTTCTGTTTGTGGCTGGACAAATTCCCCTAAATGCTCAAGGTGACCTGGTGGCGACTGGGGATATCAAAGGACAAACTCAGCAAGTGTTAGAGAACCTCAAGGCAATTTTAACGGCGGCAGGTTCTAGTTTTTCGGATGTGGTCAAAACCACAGTATTCCTGGCTGATATGAATGAATTTACGGCAATGAACGGGGTTTATAGCCAGTATTTTGATGAAGCCAATGCCCCAGCTCGGGCAGCGGTAGAAGTGGCACGATTACCCAAAGATGTGCGAGTTGAAATCGAATGTATTGCCATGGTTGCTGATGATTAAACTTCGATTAAAACAGTAAAAAATTGCCTAAAACAGGGTTAATCACAACCTGAGTCAGACCCACAATCTGACGAATCCGAACAATCCGAAAACGAAGAACTTGAACTGTCTGATGAGCTAGAAAAAAAGCTGGACGAGGAATCTCCGGAATCTAAAAAATATGGGTAGTTGGATTCCGAGTCATCCCGGTTTCGACGCCGCTTCTTTTTCTTGTCCGTCAGGGAACTAATCACTATAGCAAGAGTGATTAAGATAATAACAATCAATACGATTTCCATGGTTATGTCACCTAAATTAACGATTGAGAGGTGCTAAGCAGCATTTGGGGGGGGAATAGAGGGCAACCACAAAGGATTACCCGTACGAACTTGGGTTGCAATTTTTTCTCAATTTGGCTGATTTCCTCCAATGATGACTCATGATGAGAACCCGACCGAGGCGAGACTTAAACAACCAGTAACTGGTCTTCTGCGGTTAAGGCATTTTCTAACTGCTCAATCACTGGCTTTTTGTCTTGATAGAGCATAATTAAATGGTCTTTGCTACGAGTGATAGCCGTATAGAGTCCCGCCATTTCTTCAAAAGCTCGGTCTGGGTTTTCATGCTGCCCTGAAACTAAATCGACCCCCGCCAGAATCACCGCATCAAACTCAACTCCCTTGACGGCATTCCAAGAATCAACAATAACATAGGGGCGATTGACCACATTGCCGCTGCGTTCTTGAGAACTTTTGGGAGCATTATGGTTGACCTCTAGCTTGGCGAGTTCCTCACTTATCTTAACCCTAAGTTCGCGGGATGTCCCATGAGTTAAAATGCCGATCGAGGATTCGGGACAACTGTCTAACGCCTGCTTGACTTGTTTGGCAATCTCTTCAGGCATTGCGGAGAAGTTCATCTGAATCAAGCTGGGGCTAATTCCAGAACTGCGATCGCCCTTTTTCTTCGGCTCAATAACTCGGTCAAGAGGAGGACTATTTTCCCGTTTATCTGACCTCAACCCAACGTTCTCTAGCGCCGGTTGAATGAAATGCCAACTCAACTCTAAAATCTCCGGGGAATTGCGATAGTTGACATCAAAAATCTGCGATCGCCCCACCACATCAATTCCCAATTGTTTCCAAGTCCAACCACTATTACGACGATGGGACTGACCATAAACAGACTGGGTATTGTCATAGACAAAAAACAAGGAGTTGGTATCCGGTTTCAACACGCCTAACAGGGTTTGAAACCACTCATCATAAAAATCCTGTGCCTCATCCACCAAAATAGCATCATACTTTAGGCTAGATTGTTTTGCTTTTTCGGAAAGCTTTTTTCGAGATTCTTCACTTTCATCTTCTCCATATTTATAGTCAAATTTACGATAGCTCCATTGATGAAATGTTCCACATTCAACCTGACTGCCTCGATGTTTAAGACTTGACTCTAGCCAAAATCGCATGAAGCGATTGTACGATAAAACTAAAACCGAGTTGAAGTCCTCCTCCAAAATCTTGCTCACTCGATCTCTTAAGACCAAGGATTTGCCCGACCCCACCGCACCCCGAACCAAACTATGGCCATTGGAACTAAAATTACGGGCTTTGGCTTGTTGCTCATCTAACTGTTCTTCATGTAACCGTTGATTTAGGGTTTGCTGAAAATCAATCCATTGCATAACTGAATCCCCAAAATCGTAGATGCTCTAGGAAATTGCCCAAATCTTAGCCTAAAAAATTAGAGGGGGCAATGTTGAGGGGGGTCTCGTAAAAAAACGTTACGGCTACAGCCCGATTAGGCAGCAGAACCACGACTGGAGCCGGTCAGGGATAGCTCCGAGACGAAAAGGTAAGGAGGGGGACCTGTAGGGTGGGAGGAGTCCTCAGCCGTCTAGCTCTAGCAATCGAAGATTGCCTGATTGACTCTCTCGTTGGGAGAAAATCCCCTACCTGTTGCCAGTTGCCTATTGCTAGCGTGCCTATTGCCTATTACCTATTGCCTGTTGCCTGTGCCAGTTGCCCAAAGCGACCGTGGCGGGCGATCGCCCAAACTCCTCCTTGCGCTATACTCCAGGGTTTAATCATTGTAATTTGCCCAACCCGCTTCCCCGACTCTTCAGCGGCTAGTCATAACGGGTCATTTATTGTTTACTTCCATTCCCCTCGAAACTCCCATGTTGCACCGTTTTTCTGTTATCTCCCTGGTCCTCACTCCCCTGCTGGCCCTAACCGTCAGTCCTGTCTCCCAAGCCACTCCCCCTCGGCCAGCGGATAGACAAGAAACCTGTGACCTGCTCGTCGCCGGGGGGGGACTCTCGGGAACGGCAGCCGCCTATGAAGCCCTACATTTGGGTAAAACTGTGTGTCTGACGGAAATCACCGACTGGGTGGGAGGGCAAATCTCCGCTCAGGGAACCTCGGCCCTCGATGAACGGGATACCCAGCGGCAAAAGTTATTCTTTCCCCGAGGCTATCTGGCTCTACGCTCGGCGATTGAAGAGCATTATGGCATCCTTAACCCTGGCGGCTGTTGGGTGAGTGAGTCTTGTTTTATGCCCTACGACGGCCATGAACTCCTGTTTGAATTGCTCGAAGATGCCGCCAAACAGGGACGGGGAACGCTGCATTGGTTCCCCAATACGGTGATTAAAGAGGTCGCCTATAACCCTGAAGGCAATCAAATCACCTCCGCCATCGCCATTCAGCATCAACCGCAACCGGATGCCCCTCCCCTCAATACGCTGCCCCTGTCGGCCACCATCGAAGATGCGTTCCGCTACGAAGACTCAGACCTATTTCAGAAGACGATTATCGAGTTTCGCCCGAAATCCCCTGATAGCAATCGCAATTCCCCAGATTGGTATGTGATTGATGCCACCGAAACGGGCGAGTTGATTGGCTTAACCGATGTTCCCTACCGTCTCGGGATTGACCCCCGTTCCTTCCTCGAACCCACCTCATCGAGTGAAACCAATGACCCCTACTGCACCCAAGGCTTCACCTATACCTTCGCCATGGAAGCCACGGAAGAGCCTCAGGAGCATAACCCTCCTGACTTTTATGAACAATATGAACCCTATTACAGCTATGAACTCGAACGGCTAGCCAACTTCACCCTGGTATTTACCTATCGCCAAATCCATAGCATGAAGCCGGAGGAACCCCGTCCGGGGAATGTGCGGGACTTCCCCATCTATCCGGGGGATATTTCCATGCAGAACTGGACCTGGGGCAATGATTACCGTCCAGGAACCTCTGAGGATAATCTCATTTATACCCGCCGACAACTTCAGGAGCGAGGACAGTTAGATCCCGGCGGTTGGTTGGGGGGCTTACGCACGGAAACCCTACGCCGGGGTGAGGAGAACGCCATTGGTTATTTCTATTGGCTCGTGCAGGGAACCACGGATTCTCAGTTGGGAGAGGGATTTAAAGAACCTCATCCGAATCATCGTTATTTGAGTGGTTTTGACTCTCCGATGGGAACCGCTCATGGTCTCTCGAAATATCCCTATATGCGGGAGGGACGGCGGATTATTGGTCGCCCTGGTTTTGCTCATCCCGATGGCTTTACCGTCTGGGAAGTGGATATTACGATGGCGAATTTTGAGGATGAGTTTTATGAGGATGCCCTGACTCCGGCGGCGTTGCGGCATTTGTGGGCGGTGTTGTCGGGGTTGGATGCGGCGGGGATTGCTTCTCGGGAACTGTCTCGCCAGGATGTGACGCGGCGATCGCGGGCTACCCTCTTCCCTGATACGGTGGGGATTGGTCATTATGCGATCGATTTCCATCCCTGTATGGCCTTTAGCCCCCCCGAAGCCCCCGGAAACTATGAGCGGCCTGGGGAACGACGGGGCCAAGGACGGGCGTTTCCCTTCCAAATTCCCCTACGGGCCCTGATTCCGCAACGCTTGGATAATCTCCTAGTGGCGGGTAAGAGTATCGCCACCAGTCACATTGCGGCGGCGGCCTATCGGGTTCACTCTTTTGAATGGTCTGCCGGGGCTGCGGCGGGAACAACGGCGGTATTTGCCCTCGAACATGATTTGGCCCCCTATGAGTTGGTGGATAATCTCCCCTCTCCGGAACCTCAGTTAGAAGCTCTACAACGGCAACTCTCGGACAATGGTAATCCGGTGATGTTCCCGGACACGTCAATTTTTAATAACACCTGGGACCAGTGGCGTTGATAGACTGGATATCTGAATAGTTCTTCAGTTTTTCATTATGAGTTCCGCCTCCAGTTGTGGCTGTGAGAGTTCCCCGAGTCTTATCTCAGGGGACTCATCACCGGAATTTCCCTGGGCAGAGTTTCGCCTCTTGGGATTTGTTATTGTCTGGTTTGGGGTGGGCCTGGTTCTCTCGCTACGGGAGATGTTGCCCCTGTGGGGGGAATGGCTGTGGTTTATTCCTGCCTATCTTTGGGTGGGTTGGGGTGTCCTGACGACAGCGGGCCGGCGACTCCTGAAGGGACGGGCCCTGGATGAAAATTTCTTGATGACGATCGCCACTTTGGGGGCGATCGCCATTGGAGAATTGCCCGAAGCCCTGGCGGTGATGCTGTTCTACCGCTTGGGAGAAGCCATCCAGGATGTGGCAGTCGATCGCTCCCGCGATTCGATTCGGGCCCTGTTGGAGATTCGCCCGGATATCGCCAACCTGAAAACTCCCGATGGCCTAGAAACTGTCTCCCCTGACTCGGTGGCGGTGGGGGCGGAAATTCTCATTAAGCCGGGTGAGCGGGTTCCCTTGGATGGGGAGGTTCTTTCAGGAGAGAGTTATCTGGATACCTCCGCCTTAACGGGGGAATCGGTCCCCCGTTCGGTGAAACCCGGAGAGGGGGTGTTGGCGGGGTCGATTAACCAAACGGGGGCGTTGACGGTACGGGTGACTCGTCCCTTTGAGGAGTCTTCTCTAGTGCGGATTTTGGAGTTGGTAGAACAGGCCCGTCAGCAGAAAGCCCCGACGGAGACGTTTATTAGTCGTTTTGCTCGTCGCTATACGCCGATTGTGGTGGCCCTGGCCCTGGCGATCGCCCTGATTCCTCCCCTATTTGTTGGCGATTTCGCGGACTGGGGTTATCGGGCCTTGGTGTTGTTGGTCATCTCTTGTCCCTGTAGTTTGGTGGTGAGTATTCCCTTGAGTTATTTCGCGGCCATTGGTGGGGCGGCCAAACAGGGAATTTTGCTCAAAGGCTCAGTATTTCTCGATCGCCTCACGGATGTCTCAACTCTGGTCTTTGATAAAACGGGAACTCTCACTGAGGGCTGTTTTGAGGTAACCCAGGTTCAGGCGAACCCACCCTGGGATGAGGAGACTCTACTCCATTACAGTGCGATCGCCGAGTCCCAATCCACCCACCCCATCGCCCAATCTATCGTCCGCGCCTGGACGGGCCCCCTTGACTCCCATCTCTTGCAGGGGGTTGAGGAAGTTCCTGGCAAAGGAGTGCGGGCCACCTTGACAAATTCAAAAGTCTGTGATATAGGCATTGGCAATGAACGACTGTTTAAGGATTTAGGCTTAGATCCCTTGCCCGAGTCCTCAAGCCTGGGAACCCAGGTGAGAGTGGCGTTTGATGGGCAGGATGCAGGAATCCTTGAGGTGGCCGATCGCCTGCGAGGGGATGCCCCTCAAGCGATTCAGGCGTTGCGATCGCAAGGCATTGGGCATCTGGTGATGCTGACCGGAGACAGTCAGGCGGTGGGCCAAGCCGTGGGCGATCGCCTGTCCCTCGATGAGGTATACAGCGAACTCCTACCAGAAGACAAAGCCAGTCTCCTAGAGCGATGGCTGGGCGCTCCAGGACGGCGAGGGGCGGTGGTTTTCGTAGGGGATGGCATTAATGACGCGCCCGCCCTCGCCCTGGCGGATGTAGGGGTGGCTATGGGAGGTTTAGGCTCAGATGCTGCGATTGAAACAGCAGATGTGGTGCTTATGGAAGATTCCCTGGCCAAGTTGGTGCAGGCGATCGCCCTCTCGCAACGCAGTCGCCGCATTGTCTGGCAAAATATCAGCCTCGCCTTCACGGTCAAGGCCCTGGTGATTGTCCTCGGAACGTTCGGCATTGCGGGACTCTGGGAAGCGGTAATTGCTGATGTCGGTGTGGCCCTGGTGGCGGTAGCCAATGCAACCCGAGGGATACGGGGGTGAAGAGGGGTGGAGAGGGAGGAGAGGGGGAGAGGGGGGAGAGGGAGGGTGGAGAGGGGGGAGAGGGGGGAGAGGGGAACCACAGAGTCACAGAGGACACAGAGGAATCCCCCATCCTTATTACCTCTTGCCTTCTTCCCCCCTATTGCCTCTTGCCTATTGCCTCTTGCCTCTTGCCTTCTTCCCCCCTATTCCCCCCCATAGCCACCGGCTTGGCATTCCCTCCAACTTGCTGCACAAAAAATTCTTCTAGGCTGCGACGGGAGGAGTTGAGGCGTAGGAGTTTGCCACCGAGGAGGTTTAGGCTGGCGAGGAAGTCGGGTAACTCCCCTTGTAGGGTTCCTTGCCAGTCTCCCTCATCAAATTCGAGGTCTGGGAGCCATTTTTGTAGGACTTCTGCTGTGCCGCCATGGCCATAGACGCGATAGCGATCGCCGGTTCCGAGCAGTTCATCCGGGGACCCACTACAGAGGAGTTCTCCTTGGGAGAGGATGGCCACGCGATCGCAGATTAACTCTACATCGGACAGGATATGGCTGTTAAAGAAGATGGTTTTTCCTTGGGATTTCAAGGCCAGGATGATTTCCCGCATTTGATAGCGACCGAGAGGATCGAGACCTGACATGGGTTCGTCGAGACAGACGACCTCGGGATTACCCACTAGGGCCTGGGCCATGCCAACTCGTTGTAACATCCCTTTGGAATATTGTCGTAGGGGTTTGCGGCGGGCTGTCTTCTGGGCAATTCCCACCCAGTCGAGGAGTTCGGCAATGCGGCGGGAGCGATCGGGTTCCCGGAGATTAAATAATCCCGCTATGAAGCTGAGAAATTCCCAGGCGGTGAGACTGTCGTAGAAATAGGGATTTTCGGGGAGATAGCCCACAAATTGCCGCACGGCGCGATCGCCTAGCGGACGGCCCAATAGGGTTCCACCGCCAGAGGTGGGACGCACGATTCCCAATAAAATTTTCAGCAGGGTGGTTTTGCCAGCACCGTTGGGCCCCAATAAGCCAAAGGTTTCTCCCTGTGAAACACTCAGAGAACAACGTTTAAGGGAGGTCACCGTTTGGTTGAGCCAAAAACCCGTACGATAGCTTTTGGTCAAATCCACCGTTTCAACAACAAATGGAGGCATAGGGAATAGGGAACAGGGAATAGGGAACAGGGGGGAGAAGGCAAGAGGCAAGAGGCAAGAGGCAAGAGGCAAGAGGCAAGAGGCAAGAGGCAAGAGGCAAGAGGCAAGAGGCAAGAGGCAAGAGGCAAGAGGCAAAAGAAGGGAACGGGGGGAGACGTCTCTTAATTCGGATTGTAGGACATTCATACGACAAAAGGGGAGCCATCTGGCCCCCCCTTTGTTTCCTCACACACAATCACTCCGCCCCAAATCATTTATGTTTGGGGGCTTCTTTGCTTACCGGGGTAAGAAGGCCATGGGGTCTGTGGGACCTTGGCCAGGAAGGTGGATCTCGAAATGGAGGTGGGGACCGGTACTAAAGCCGGTACTGCCCATTTCGGCGATTTGCTGTCCTTGAGCCACATCTTGCCCTTCACTAACCAAATTACGATGGTTGTGAGCATAGAGGGTTAAGCTGCCGTCAGGATGGGTGATTTCCACCAAATTCCCGTAGCCACCGGAGTTCCAACGGGAATAGGTGACGGTTCCGGGAGCCGAGGCTACGATGGGGGTTCCCACGGGACCAGCAATATCGATGCCTCGGTGCATCCGGCCCCACCGCCAGCCGTAACCGGAGGTGAAGACCCCTTGAGCGGGCCAGATGTAGCCGTCAAAGGCTTCTTGACGCTGTTCGGGTTTGGGGAGATAGGCCCCAGATGAGGGCAAACCGGGCAGTTCCGGGGAGACGGAACGGGGTTCCATCATGGGAGCGTAGTTCTGAGAGCCTAGGGGGGCGACAGCGACTCGATCCTCGTCAGCCGTTGTTGAGTCGGCGACATTAGCACTCGCGAGGTCAGACTCGGAGGAGGCACGGGCCTCGTCTTCCTCACGCTCAGAACGACGAGCTAAGGCAATCTGATCGCGATCAAATTCTGGGTTGCTGTGTTCGCGGACTACGCCAAGACTGCGATCGCTGGCATCGACATGAGTGGTAGACTCAGCCGTTGAACTGGGTTCAGAGCTGGAGCCTGGGCGGGATCTGCGGACATCGTTACGACGAACTCGATCTCTGAGACGGGCAATGTCAGCGGTGAGCGTTTCACTGACTGGGGGCATCGCCATCTCGGAAGGTTCAACCTCGGCGATTTCGGTTGCCAGCTCTTCGGTTGCCAGCTCGTCGGTTGTCGCGACTTCAGGAGTTTTAGAATCGGCAGCTATGACGGGAATCTCGTCAATTTCAGCCACAATCTCTGGGACGGCGGCAATTTCCGGGACGGCAGCAATTTCTGGAACCTCTGATGTGGCTTCGAGATTGCTAGTCCGCTCGTCATCCAGGGTGGACAGGGCCACCTCTAAGGGTTCATCTTCAACGGTGGCTGCATTGAGATCCAAGCGTTGTTTTTTGCCGGGAACTGACGCCAGGCCGCGATCTTCACCGAAGACTTCAACGGGGGCGGAACGACGGGAAATCTGTTTGGGAATCTCTAAACGTTGTCCTGCTGTGATTTGGTCGGGGTCATCGAGACCATTTACCCGAGCAATTTCCTCAATGGTAGTCTGATGTCGATTTGCCAGACTAATTAAGGTTTCTCCTTGACGGACTTCATGAGGTTCAAGAGTTTCAAGGATTTGGCCTTCACGTTCTAGGAAAGAACGGTTGAGACGAATGTCTGGCTCGACAGCGGCGAGGTTTGCTTCGCTTGAGTCGTCGCTGCTGGCTGCCGCAAGATGGTCATCAAGGTCGAGGTCACTCGTGGCCAGGGATTCGGCTGGAGCAGGAGACCCTGAAATTGCTTCAGCGTCGAGGGCTGAGTCGGGACTAACGCGGCGGCCAAGTTCGTCGGGGAAAAATAGCTCTGAGGATTGTTCAGAGGAGTCTACCAGGCCCAGCTTTTCTCCGTCCAATGGGGAGCTGGCAACGTCAGAAGGGGTCTGGTGGTTGTGTTGAGAGTCTGAAATGGAGTTGGGAATACTGCTGAGCGATGTCTTAGCGGCCAGGTCATCGTTGGCGTGAGCTTTCGTAGAGGGGGTGACCTGAGCTAGTTGGGTATCTCTGCTCTCGTCCTCGGCAACGGTAGCTCGGGGAGAGGAGTCGGGGGCAATGATCTCCCGAGGGGGATAGACCATGGTATCGGTGACGGGGATTCTGAGAACTTCACCGATTTCTAGGGGAGTTTCGATGGAGGGTAATCCGTTGACTGTGGCGATGGAAGCCGGAGTGACCTCGTATGCACGGGCAATACGCCAGAGAGTGTGACCACTCTGAACGAGATGGGTTACATGCTCTTGAACTGGCTCCTGGGCGACGGGGGCCTTGGCTTCAGGTTCGGCGCGACGCTGGCTGTAGGTCTCTACATGAGTTTCTGCATGGGTCTGTGCATCGGCCGGTGCAGGGGTACTTGTCGAGGTGACGGCAGGGGTGGCAACCGTTTTTAGCTCTTCCTCGGGCATGACAGCCGTTTTATCGAGGGTGGGTGGCATCAAGGCAGGAGCTGACTTAACGACCGGCTCAGCGGCAACGGCCGTGTCTTCTGCTAGACCGAGAGCTGAAGCTCCCATGGAAAGAGCAAGACCAAGGACAGCGGCTGAGGTTCGAACCCGCCGATGCTGTTCCGGCAACGTGGCACGGAGCAGATCAGACCCTACGCGAGCTTCAAGCTCGTTTAAGGAAGCGGGGGGGTTGTGATGTGGGAACGCTCGTTTCAAGAACGACCTCCTAGACAATAAGCGTGTGAGTTACAGTCGGTCGGGGGTGCGACCTTGGAGACCCATCTAGTGATCAATATCACGTTGAATTTGCGATTTGAATCACTGACGGTAAAGATGCTTAGGACAGGTTACCCCGATTTGTCAATTTACACAAGGTTACAAAGCTGTAAACCTTATCTAGACTTGATTTGAGCTGTTGGACTGACCCATTTTAAGTTGAGTTGACCTAGCGATCGGGCGGTTGATTGAGCTGGATGTGTCCAAGTTTGCTCAAGGTTAGATGTCCTTTGACCCACAAGACGGCGTGTTAAAGCGTATCGACGAAACTTTAAGCTGAATTGGGGCAAAACGGCAACTGGTCGGTTCGCAGCCCCTCGGGGTTGATTTCCGGAAAGTCTTCAGATTTTCTCTGAATGTGAAAGTCTTCAAGTTGTCCTCAATGGGGACTTTCAGCAAATCGCCTCTGTAAATATACGTAGAAAGATTTGAAACAGCCCCCTGGGGAGGACTATTTCGGATTAACAATAGAAATTTCTTATCATTGCTCAAATGATGGGATCGCCTACTCCCTGAGGGATTGACCCCCTTGGGGGGTTCCCCCCCATCAGTCTTGAAGTTGACCGATCTGACGTAGGCATTCAAAAAGCCCTAAGGCAGCACTGACTGAAAGATTTAGACTGCGAACTCTCGGTTCAAACATGGGAATGTGAACGGTCTCTTCACATTCGGCGAGAGTCTCTTGGGAGAGTCCTTCTGTTTCACTACCAAACAGGAGCCAATCATCGGCACGAAATGTGAACTCAGTATGATTACACCGGCCGCGAGTACTGAATCCAATCCAACGACCGGATTGACTGCGGCTCTGGCTGCGGAATTTCGCTAGAGACTCATGAAGTGTCCAGTTCACGTACTGCCAATAATCGAGGCCGGCCCGCTTGAGATAGCGATCGCTCATCTCAAACCCCAATGGTGCGACGAGATGAAGTGGGGTGCGGGTGGCGGCACAGGTACGGGCGATGTTGCCGGTATTAGGGGGGATTTGGGGGTTAACGAGAACGACTTGAGGCACAGGAGAAGTTGAAGTGAGTGTTTTAAGGCTAGAAACCTATTTTTAGCGATTTTAGGGCATATTTTGCGTATTTGTGCCCTAAATACATCTCGGTAGTTTTAGGTCAGTGATGGGCAAGGTTCGGTTTTCCGCATCCCTCCATCGATAGGTTTTGCTAATCGTAAATTCTCCGAGAGAGAAATTTGCGATTCAGCCACGTCAAAGACGAGGGAATCAGGCTGCCATGAAGCTACATAATTTGTCTTCTAGGTCCTGTTCGCGGGCGATCGCTCCCTCAATCTCCCGTATAATCTGCTCACGAGGGGATGATCCTAGTGAACAGGCCCGTCGCCATTGCTGGGCCGGGTTTCCCTCGCGCAAAATCCGCTGAACGGGGGAGAGGAAGCAACGAATCCCCTTAGACTTGGCCAGAGGTAGAATCTCAGCATACAACTCCTCGATCCAATCCCGCGCCAGGATTTCTCGCCCATCTTGCCAATGGCGTAATGTTGCGTCGAGGCTATCTTTAGCGGCGGCTTGTTCGTTGGCCATGGTTAGGGCCAGTAAGTCGTCACTGCGGTGGCTGGCGGGGAGGGTACTGCGTTGTAAAGGGTCGAGACTGGGATCGATGAGGGTTTGCCAGATTCGCGCCTCTAGGAAGGCCATCACCGCCAGCAGGTCGATGGGATCGACAATGAGATCACAAATTCGTAGTTCCAGGCGGTTGAGGTTATAGGGACGGTGATCGCCATTGGGACGCACGGAAATCCAGAGATGACGGACATTCTGCATGGTTCCTAGGTTCAACTGCTCTTGGGTCCAATCGATAAAGTGACGATGACTTTCAAACAGGGGAACCGTTTGCGGAACTTGGGGAAAGACAGACCAGCGGGTGGAGTCGTAGCCGGTGATTTCCCCATCGAGGAACGGAGAGGACGCACTCAGGGCCAGATAGAGGGGTGCTTCGACGCGAATCAGGCGCGCGGCCCGCATCAAGGCTTCCGGGTCACTGATGCCGACGTTGATATGGACGCTGGCGGTGACGACTTTGGAGCCGTAAGACTGTTCGATATAGTCATGATAGGGATTGCCTGGGTCAGAGCGGAAGAAGCGGCGACTATCTCCGAGGGAGAGGGTACTTCCAGGGATGAGGGTGTAATCCCCGAGAGTTTTGAGATAGTGACGCAATTGTTGCCGAGGTCGCACTAAATCACAGAGCAAGATATCGTAATCGCAAAAGGGAGCGGTGGTGTACTCCACATTGCGTGAGTCGGGTTCTCGGGAGAAGCGATCGAGATCCGCGACAATGCGATCAGACAGTCCCACAATGTCACCGTTGGGCGTTCCGGTGTACATTTCTACTTCAAAACCTTTGGATAAGAGCATGTGTTGTTCTGCCTGAAACGGGTGCGGGATTCAATGTCAATCAATGGCGATCGCCCAGAAGTGAGCTACTGACCGAGGATTGAGCTTGTTGGCATTTTATCAAAGATGGCGGCGACGGAGTTCAAGCTTCCCTGAGATTCTGTCTGGCTTGGGCTTGGCTCTTGGGGTACACTGATCCCAGGCTCCGAGTCCAAGAAGGACCAGCCCCCTGTCAGGTTTTAGGTTATGGAAACAAAAGAACTCAAACTACTGCTTCAGTTACTTGGCTGTCCTGACTATCGGGGCAAAGTGGGAGAGATTAAGCCAACCAGTGGCACAAAAGTCAGTGAAACTCAACGATTATGTCGAAAATTAGCTGACCGCGAGTTGGTGATCCTCCACGAAGAAATTAAGAAATTCAAAATCAGTCCAGCGGGGAAAACACTCCTCAAAGCTGATGTTGAAAACCTTCCCTTATCTGAGGCGGAATTGAAGGTGTTACAGGTTGCCGCTAAAGGTCCGTCAACCCCTGGAGATACGCAACTTCCCGCCGCAAAACGTCAGCTGCTTCTTCTGGACTTGTGCGATCGCGGCTTCCTGAATGCGATCGAACGAAAAATTGTTGAAGTCAGCCTTTCGGTGCGGGGCAAAGAATTTCTCCGTGATGATTACTTTGATGCCAATGCACGGCGCAATCTACAACTTAACGCCCAACTCTTAACGAACTATATCCAATTCATGCGGACCTGGATCGGCTCAGTTCCCCCCGTCACTCCTACCCCAACCCCTGACCCCACCCCCAGTCCAGCTACCCCACCCCCGTTCCCACAAGCTAAACCCAGCGACAGCGAACTGATCGAGATGATCCGCAAGATTGATTCTCGACTTCCCACGAATAACTACACACCGATTTATCACCTGCGCGCCGAAGTTCAGCCCCCCCTAACTCGCGATGAACTCGATCAGGCTCTATTCCGCCTCATTGAAGGCGACAAAATTCAACTCAGTTCCCTCCAAGACGGAATGAGCTATAACGACGAACAATTGGCAGCAGGAATTCCTCAGGAATTTAGTAGTCCTTTGTTTTTCATTATTGTCAACTAAATCATTTCCTTGTGGACATTTTTTAGCGACTCATTCTAGTTCCATCTAACCTCAAATATCGAGTTTCGTCATGGCTGACATCATAACGCTCCTCAAACAAAACTATAATCCCTTTGACCTAACCACCGCCAGAAGTGGTAACTTTTGGCTGGAACAACAATCGCCAAATCTCACGGTAGAGTCCATTCACCAAGAGCAAATCAACGAGATCGTTCGGGTTATCGAGGAGGTTCAACTGAACCATATCACCCGAACTATCCTATTAAAAGGGGATTTAGCCTCTGGGAAAAGCTATTTCCTCGGCCGCTTAAAAAAACAAGTCAATCAAAACGCTTTATTTGCTTATATCGGGAGCTGGTCCGACAATAGCTATATTTGGCGACATATTTTGCGTCAAACAGTCGATAGTCTGATGCAAACTCCCGAGAATGAAAGCCAATCCCAATTTCTACTTTGGCTCAATAGTTTGTCAGCGTTTCAGGACAAGAGCTTGACCAAACGGATATTAGGCGAAAAAACGGTCTTTGTCCAAAACTTCAAAAGTAGCTATCCCACGGGAATTTATCAATCTAAGAATTTCTTTAGTGCCTTGTATCATGCGACACAGACCGAGGACTATCTTCTGGCCTGTGACTGGTTGCGAGGAGAAGATTTAGATACCAGTGATTTAAAGAAACTTGGAATCCGCAAGTCCTTATCGAGCGAGGAAGATGCCAAAAACATCCTCATGAACTTAGGACGGGTTTCTGCTAAAGCTCAATATCCTATCGTTTTGTGTTTTGATCAGGTTGATCAAGCCTGTCTTAAGGAAAATGGCTTACCCACTCTATTAGGGGTGAACACAACAATCCATAATGAAAGACTTAAAAATTTTGTGGTAATTTTAAGTCTAATTCAAGACACTTGGGAAAACCAAACCACGAAATATCCCTGTTTGGCTGATCAAGACCGTATCGATCGCACGGTTAAGCTGGATAAAATCACTCTAGATCAAGCTGAAGAGATTTGGCAAAAGCGCCTCTATCCGTTGCATCAACAGGCGAACCCCAAACCCGATTCTAACATTTCTCCCTTGACGCGAGAGGAGTTGAAAAAACGCGCTCCAGGGGGTCGAACCGTTCCTCGGACGGTCATCCAACTGGGCCACAAACTGATTCAGGAACTCAAGGGAACTGGACATATCAAAACTGACGATAGCTTTTTGCTAGTTTGGGATAAGGAATTTAAGAAAATCCAGGCTAAAGTGGAACGCATCCGTCAGCAATCCTCCAGTGAGTTGGCTCAATACTTGGCTGATGTCTTGGAGATGCTGGGAGTTCCCAATGTGAACTATAAATATATGGAGGGGTCGAAGTATTTAAATTACTCCTTGAGTTTCATCCATCCCAAAACCTCTAAGGAAATTGGGATTTTGTGGAATGAAGACCCCAATATGAGAAGTTTTTATTACAGTATGTCTGCTTGTGAGAAAGTGGTTAAGGCGGGAGACTGCGATCGCCTAATCTTCATTCGTCACGAACCCTTCGGCAGCAAAAAGAATAAAGGCTATAAGCTCTTCCAAAAGATTTTTAGCGGCAATCCTCACCATCATATCTGTCCTCATCTTGACTCAGTTCACTATCTTGTCACCTATCATCGGTTGCTCAATGAGGCAACTTCAGGGGAGTTAGTGGTGGGGTATGACTCGCCTAAACCTAATCATCTCAAGGAATTGGTCAAGCAAAGCGGCGTGTTTGAGAACTGTCAGCTTTTGAAAAATTTAGAGATTATTGATAAGCCAGGTAACAATGGAAAGATTGATCCTCCCCATCCTGTTGACCCCGACACAAAGATTCGTGATTTCCTGATGAAACAGGTCAAAAGTCAAGGATTGTTGGGAGCCGAGGTCTTGATTAACTCAACTTTAGCGGAATTTGATGCGATCGCCCTGAAAGATGTAACCAAACAGCTTAAGGCGTTGGAACGCGAGAACTACATCCAAATGATTGGCAACGATAAGAATATAAAAGATCAGTCGGTGTTCCGGGTTCCTGAAGACCAACGCCAAGCCTCCTAACCTCCCCCTTGCACATCCTTCGAGACTAGAACTCGTGTACCTTCGCCAACGGAATGAAATCGAGACCGCCATTGCTCGTCTCGCTTGCGCCTCCCAACTTTGGATTGACACAGAAACCGCTGACTGGTGGACGAAATCGCCGAAATTATCCCTAATCCAAGTCAGTGACGATGGGAGCGATCGCCGTGGCGACTCAGTCTATATCCTCGACGTTCTCCAACAGCCTCATTGCATCCGCCTCTTTAGCGAGCGGATTATGGCCAATCCCGAGATCGAGAAAATCTTTCACAACGCCACGTATGATGTGAAATTTCTGGGAAAGTCCACGGCGCAAAATATTACCTGCACCCTCAAACTGGCGCGAAAGTTGGGAAAACAACGCCTAGGAGTCTCTAACCTACAACTTAAAACCCTAGCCGCCGAACTCTGCCAGTTTTCCGATATCGATCGCGACTCCCAAGGCAGCAATTGGGGGCAACGACCCCTAAATCAACGGCAACTGCACTACGCTAAACTCGATGTGGTGTATCTGGCCCAGGTTCATCGCCATCTGTTGACCCATCTTGGCGTATCTCATACACCGGCTGAGAGCGTAGAGGAGCAACCATCTGTGAGTGCTAACCCGAATTTTACTGCCACTGATGTTCGTGTGGCCAAAGAATGTCCCCGTCTATTTTATTTGGGCCATCACTCAAATTGTCGCACTGTTTTCATTCCCCAAGAGAGCCAAGTTTCCGGGGTGGGACATGACGTTCACCGTTTAGCACAGGAGTTTGTGAACTTGGCGGCGGCGGACTCTCGCTTCAGTCAACTGCTGACCCCTCCTAGTGAACAGCTTAAGGTTGAGCAACTGTCTCAGGATATGCAGCAACTCTTTTACGACCGTTGCTTTTATCCCTATCTCATCAAAATAATTAGCACAAATCCCGATTCTGCTCAACGGTTGGAACACATTTGGCAAGGCTTAAAACGCTTAATCGATCACTACGCCGAATTACTCAAACGCAATCGTCAGACATTTCATCCCGACCAGATTATTCCCAAAACCTTTATTGATAGTGAACTGCGGCTGAAGCAGTCCTATCAACTCCCCAACGGCGACGAGCAGACCGTCTCGGGACAGTTCGATAACTTAGTCTATGACGGCGATCGCCAGCGCCTCTGTGTAGTGGAGTACAAAACCTACCAACCCGCTGACCCCTCAGCACAACTGATGCAAGTGGCCCTCTACGCCGATCTAGTTCACCGCCAACGTCAGCAACCCGTCGATGCTGCCGTCTATTGCGTCTTTCGGGAGTTTCAAGTTTATTTCTATGACTGGGATGAGTTGCGATCAATGCGGGACATGGCATTACTACCTCATCTGCAACGGATGCGGGATTGGCTCACTTGGCAACCGGACAGCCCCAACCCCCCACCAAAAACCTACGAAGAGCGGCTCTGTCCCCTCTGTCCGCAACAAAACACCTGTCAAACGTTCTTTCTAGCCGCAGAGCAGTCCAGCCCCGTTAAAGCACCGTCTATCGCCCCAATTCCCACGCCAGAGCCAGCACCCAGCCTCAGTGTCACCCCCAATCCGACGCCAACCCCACCCCCAACTCCGCCCCCGGTATCTCCGCCAGCCTCCCCCTCCCCAGAGCAAGTGCAATACGGAGAACAACTCGGCGAGGAACTGACGAAGGTCTTAAATGCCTTTGGAGTGGAAGTGACCTATGAAGGAGCCGCCATGGGTCCGTCGTTTATCCGGGTTCGTCTCAAACCCAAGTTGGGGGTGAAGGTGTCCTCGCTGTTGCGATTGTCCGATGATTTACAAGTGCAACTGGGGATTTCCGTTCCGCCGATGATTTCCCCTCAGGCGGGATTTGTCAGTGTCGATCTTCCCAGAAATCCGGCTCAGATTGCCCTGTTTGAACAGTATCTGACACCGCAATCGTTGCCCGTTACAGCGCCGGTGCGGGTGGCTATTGGCGTGAATCTAGAAAATAAACTGGTCGAAGCCGATCTCTCAGACCCCAACACCTGTCACTTCTTGGTGGGGGGAACCACCGGGAGCGGTAAAAGTGAGTTTCTGCGGGCCTTGTTGCTGAGTGTCATCCAACGGCGATCGCCCGAGCATCTGAAACTGGCCCTGGTCGATCCCAAACGAGTCACCTTCCCGGAATTTGAGAACATTCCCTGGCTGTTGTCTCCCATTGTCAAAGACAGCGATCGCGCGATCGCCCTCATGGAAGACCTGGTTCTAGAAATGGAATCCCGCTACAAAGCCTTTGAAGCCAGCCGTTGTAACGACCTCCCCACCTACAATCAACGGTGCTTAGAACGCAACAAACCCACCAAAGCGCCGATTATCTGTCTCTTCGACGAATATGCCGATTTTATGGCAGAAAAAGAGGTTGCCAAAGTCCTCGAACTCTCCATCAAACGGCTCGGGGCCATGGCGCGGGCCGCCGGCATCCACCTGATTATTGCCACCCAACGGCCCGAAGCCAAAGTCGTCACCCCCCTAATTCGCTCCAACCTTCCCGGCCGCATTGCCCTCAAAACCGCCAGTGAAGCCGACTCCAGTATTATCCTAGGAGGCAAACAGGGCCAAGCCCAAAACTTACTCGGTAAAGGAGATCTCCTCTACTACGGCGGCTCCAAACTACAACGCCTACAAAGCCTCTTCGCCCCCAAAATCGACCTCTCATAACGCCTCTCATCCCTCCGTGTCCTCCGTGACTCTGTGGTTCCCTCGATCCCGTCCGCTCCCCTCTCCCATCACAAAACTCCCAGAGCGTAAATGCAAATCCCGTTGTGGAAAGGGAATCTCAATTCCGCGCCGTTTCAACTGCTCATGAATGGCAAAATAGAGATCACTACGAAGGATCTGCTGCTGACTCGGGTCACCACACCAGACCAACAACTGAAAATCCAGAGAACTATCGCCAAAGCCGGTAAAGAGAATCCGAGGCGGGGGAATCCGTAACACCTGGGGATGTTCTTCCGCCGCCTCTAATAACGCCGCTTTCACATCCTGTAAATTGGAGCCATAGGCCACCCCCACCGGTAGCCGTAGCCGGGAAACCGGGTTGTCATGACTCCAGTTAATCACCTCCGACTCTAGGAACCGGGAATTGGGGACAATAATCGAGACGCGATCGAGGGTGCGAATCAGGGTACTGCGGCTACCAATCCGTTCCACCGTTCCCATGGAGTTTCCCACTTCCACAAAATCCCCCACCTGAATCGGTCGCTCAAACAGCAGCACCAAGCCACTCCCCAGGTTTTTGGCAATATCCTGAAATCCGAAACCAATCCCCACACTCAAGGCCCCAGCCAAAATGGTGAGGGATGTAATATCTAATCCCCAGAGATTGAACACCACCACCGCACCAACCACCATGAGCGTATATTTAATCGTGGTGGCGATCGCATCTTGCGCAGAGCGATTCAGACGGGACACCTGCAAAATGCGAACTCGCAGCATCTGACTGAGGCGATTGGCCCCCATCACCAACCCCAACAGCAGGCCGATTAAGATCAAAATATCCAGGACTGAGTAGGTATTCGTATCAATCGGCAGAATCGGCGCCGTGATACTATTGGCAATAATTTGTCGCACCCGGTAACTCCAGCGGCGCGTTAGGGGGAAGAGGTCGCTGATATAAAAGAGGGTCAGCCCCCAGATGACAAAGCGCGTCGCCGACACGCCCAAACTGCGCCAAGCTTCCAGGTTGGAGGTTTCCTCTTGATCGCGCAACAAATAGAAGGAGAACTGTCCGGCCCCCCAATGCAGCACACAAGCCAGGAGCAGCACCAGAGTCACCTGTAACAAAGCTCGACGTAAAAACCGCTCCCCGCGCTCGTTATTGGCCTGGCGCAACACTTCCCGAATTTGTCGGGCCCAGAGTTCAGCTTGCTCCTGGGCATTGGCTCCTGGGCCGAGACTGGCATCACTTTCGGTGACAGTAATTAGATGGCTGCCATCCATCAGTAAGGTGGGTAAGCCATTACGCATGACCACCTCCACCAACTCCACCCCTGGGGACTCTGCGGCCCGTTGCAGCTTATCATTCATCAACGCGGCCCGTTCTTCGGCTGGGAACTGACTGGTGTCTCCCATCTCAAACAGAAAGATCCCATCGACGATGACGCGGGCGCTCTCCCGTTCTGGCTCAAATAGCGGGCGAGGGGAAAGCGTTTCTGGAACTACGATCTCGGGGGGCGTTTCCCTAAATTCATTGCCAATTTCCGATAGGGAGGGAGAGCCTTCATCCGGTTGGGCGATCGCCCCCGTTGTCAATACAAGACAAACAGTTAGCAATGCTAAAACCACATTCACGAAGGCATTCCAAGACTGTTTCATACGGTGTATAGAGACTCCCCTCTATGAGCTGCACTACGCAACGAGACCTAAGACAACCCGAGCAATTCTAGGGCGATCGCCTCAAAATCAGGTTTTCTGTCCCGATTAAGCCCAAAACTACAACTTATGTGATTCATTTTAGGGTCACCATTTCAACTGTCACAAACTTAACTTGATTCTGAAGACAAATCCTTTACAATGTGTCTTAGTTTACGTGGTGTGAAGGCGACTCTTCTATCTGGAACTCAGTCGTCGCTGACTCGTCTGAGTTAACCAATGGTTCTCAACTGTACGCTGCTAGGATAGCCTAACTTACCCTTAGGTTACCTAGCTTTTTTGTGAGAGTGGATCGAGTCTCATCGTTTTCTGTTTGAGATTCTAGCGCGATCGCCCGCCTATTGTCGTCGTGATTCCCCTCGGTAGCGCACCCACTCCGCGATGATAGCCAAGACTGCTGAAAAACTGATCAAAATCGCACTGAGGGCATTCACATCCGGTTTTACCCCAGTGCGGATGCGGCTAAAAATCTCCATCGGTAGCGTCGTGGCCCCGGCACCAGCAGTAAAACTGGCAATCAAAAAATCATCCATACTCAAAACAAACGCCAGGAGACAGCCCGAGACAATTCCTGGCATCAACTGGGGCAACAAGACCTTAAAAAACGCCTGAACGGGGGTTGCCCCCAAATCCAAAGCCGCCTCCTCCAAATTGCGATCTAAATCCGCCAAGCGAGTCGAGACGACAATGGCAATATAGGCCAAACAAAAGACAATATGAGCCGCCACAATCGTCCAGAGACTCAGAGACAGCCCCACCGCCGCCAAAAAGACCAAGGTTGCCACTGCAATGGCAATATCAGGGATAATCAGGGGTAAATAGGAAATTCCCAGATAGAGTTGACGGCCCGGAAAGCGATAGCGAGCCAGTCCCACGGCCATCAAGGTTCCCAACACCGCCGAAATAACCACTGCCGACATCGCCACCGTCAGGCTATTGCGTAGCGCCGCGAAAATGCGCGAGTCTGAGAGGAGATACTCATACCACTCCCACGTAAACCCCTCCCAAGCCGCACTATAGGCAGACTCATTAAAGCTATAGACCACCAACACCAAAATCGGCAGATACATAAACACAAACATCAGTCCTACAAACACCGATTGCAGGGAAAAACGCGGTTTAAACGAAGACTGTGCCATATCCAAAGGGAGATCAGGGGAATCGGGGAGATCGAGATCCGGTTGCGGGGTAGGAGCCGTTTCAGTCATAGGGGTTCAATCTGCATTAGCGTTGGGTGGCTGAGGAGTCACCATATTTGAGCAAGAGGGCAATGGCCAGGCTCACCGCAAAAATTAACACCATACTTAACGCGGAACCAAAACCCCAGTTAGGGGTTTGGCCTAAGAACTGGTTATAAATCAGCCGAGCCACCGTCATACTAGATGCACCTCCAAGAAGTTCTGGATCAATAAAATCTCCTAAACTGGTGATAAACACCAATAGAGACCCGGCGGCAATCCCGGGCAGCGATTGCGGAACGGTGATTTTAAAAAAGGTCTGAATCGGGGTCGCGCCCAAATCTGCCGAGGCTTCTAAGAGTTGGCGATCGAGTTTTTCCAGAGACGAATAGAGAATCAAGACCATATAAGGCAAGAAACTATAACTCATCCCCACCAACACCGCCGGGGGGCGATTGAGAATATCCAAGCCGGGCAATCCCACCAAGCCTAAGACCGAATTGAGGACCCCCGTGGGTCGTAAAATGGCAATCCAGGCATAGGTGCGTAGCAGGGAGGAGGTCCAGAGGGGTAACACAAAGCCCAGCAGCAACAAATTACGCCAGCGTTGGGGGGCCAACAGAGCAATCCAATAGGCCACCGGAAAGCCCAAGAGTAAACAGAGGCCCGTCGTTCCTAGAGCCAACTTGAGCGATCGCAACACCACCCGTAAATTGCCGGGTTCTAGGGCCCGCAGGTAATTATCAATCCCTGAGGGAATCACCACATCCCCCGGTCGGATATTGGGCACCAAACTCAACTGGAAAATCACCAACGTCGGCAACACCAGCAGCAAGAGTAACCACAAGCCGGCGGGGGCGAGCAGTCCTGTGACGCCTAGCCAGCGGCTTCCCCAAGGTAATTCAGATTTTCGACTTGGGGAGGGGGCAGAGGGGGGAGGAGAAACAGACACGGCGTTCTGGGAATAAAAAGGGCAAATGAGAGATACGTAGGCAATTTAACCACTCGTCAAGCGAGTCCAATACTGATTATAAATTTCCCCAATTTCCGGGGGAATCGGTTGCAGACTTTCAGATTTTTCTAACGCGGAGTCTGGGGGAAAGAGACTGGTATTGGTTTGAACCGACTCGGGTAACTTCGCAAAGGCCGCCTTATTGGGGGTTGCAAAACTCAAGCGTTCCCCAATTCGTGCCGCCACCTCGGGACGCTGCATAAAGTTAATCCAAGCATAAGCTGCATCCACATTGGGAGCAGTGCGGGGAATCACCAGGGCATCGGTCCAAATCGAGGAGCCACTGCGGGGTAGGACATAGGCCAGGTCTGAATTTTCTTGAATCACCTCATTGGCATCAGACGAGAAGCACATGGCCACCTTTAAGTCCCCTGCCAGGATTTGGGGTCGCCAAGCATCTGAGTCAAAGGCGGCGATAGTGGGTCGCAGTTCGAGGAGTTTGTTGTAAGCGGCGCGAATTTCTTGAGGATTGGTACTGTTATAGGAATAGCCCAACATCCGTAGGGTTGCCCCAAAGACCTCTCGTGGGTCATTGAGTAACGTCGCACGGCGGGTGAGACGTTGGCGATTTTCCCAGAGGTAGGTCCAATCGTCCGGAGGAGGGTCAAGAACCGTTGTATTAAACACCAGGCCCGTCGTTCCCCAACTGATAGGGACACTGTGACGGTTACCGGGGTCATAGGTGGGACTTTGGAAATTGGGAAACAGGGTATCGAGGCCATCGATGCGATCATGATCGAGTTCTAATAGCAACTCTTCATCGATCATCCGTCGCACCATGTAATCCGAGGGATAGATAAGGCTATAGGCCCCACCGGCTCCCGCTTGCAGTTTCGCCAGCATCTCCTCATTGGAGGAAAACACATCGGCGATGACGCGAATTGCGGTTTCTTGAAAAAATTCTTCAATCACCTCTCGGTCTGTGTAGCCGGCCCAAGTATAAATATAGAGAATATCATCGGCCGTTTGTACCGTTGAGCGGACATTGGCCAAGGTCCAACCACAACTCGACAGGGCCAACCCCGAAAGGGCGGCCGTTGAGGTTTGCAGAAACTGACGGCGGCGAATCCGCCTAATGGAGGATGAGGGGGAATGAGTCACAGATCACAGTTGCAAAGGCTAACGAAAGAGGAGTGGACAAACCAGTCAGGAAACTCGGCTCCCCAGAGCCATTCGTTGGCTATCGTACCCTGTTCTGGAGGTTTATCTAGCGGTTTAAGCCGCCAAGACAATACTTTGATGAGGTTGCCAAGATAAATATACGGGAGACTCGGGACTCGGGAGGTCTTCGGGACGACTGACTTGGCGCAGGGTTACCGTTTCCCCACTATCGAGGGTCACGACACAGTGAGTATGGGTCCCGAGATACATGGCGGTTTGTAGATGACCCCGGTAGAGATTTAGGGCAGACTCGGGGGGGGCTGAATGTAGCTCGATGTTTTCAGGGCGGATACTGACCACTGCATGATGGCTGAGGTGCTCATCGTCGGGCTTGCGTCCCACCAGCAGTTTTAAACCGGAATGACTGCGGACGACCACCATCTCGTTATCCTGACTTTCTACGGTTCCCTCAAAGAGGTTGGTTTCACCGATGAAATCAGCCACAAACGGCGTGCGAGGTCGTTGGTAAATCTCCGTGGGGGAGCCAATTTGCTCGATTTTGCCATCTTTCATGACCGCAATGCGATCGGACATCGACAGAGCCTCTTCTTGGTCATGGGTAACCGTGACAAAGGTCAGACCCAAATTGCGATGCAGGTTGGACAACTCCATCTGCATTTCTTTACGGAGTTTGAGATCCAACGCGCCTAAGGGTTCATCGAGCAGTAGCACCGCCGGATGATTGGCAATGGCCCGGGCCAGGGCAATGCGTTGCCGTTGTCCCCCGGATAACTGTTTGGGATAGCGATTGCCAAAGGCCTCCATCTTGACCAACTGCAACATCTCCTCCACCCGCTGCTGAATCTCACTGCGGCCGACCCGTTTCAACTTTAAGCCAAAGGCAATGTTCTCCCAAACACTCATGTGGTCGAAGAGGGCATAGTTTTGGAAGACCGTATTGACCGGTCGCTCATTGGGAGGAACCTGGGTCATGGAACGGCCCCGAATGAGAATTTCTCCGGCAGAGGGGGTTTCAAATCCGGCAATGAGTCTTAAGGTGGTGGTTTTTCCGCAGCCTGAGGGCCCGAGAATACTAAAAAACTCACCTCGGCGAATTTGAACTTCAACACCGCGTACGGCAGTTTCGCCGTTAAACACTTTGAAGACACGATGAAGTTCGACATCGAAATCGGATTCAAGTCCGCTGAGATCGCTGTTTTGGCTGGCAGCTTGCAGCATGGTGACGGCTCCTAGATAGATAGTCGTTGTCCCAAATTTCGGGGAAGCATTTAGCAAAATCCCCCGAGGGGACTTCACTCAACCTCGCTTTAGTCTAGTCTAGCGACAAGGCGATCGCTTCTCCTAGTATTCAGCCGTGCAACCCTGAGTTGTCCAATTATAATGGGTTGCGATGCCTGTGTTTTATGACTGAGGGTCTCCCTAACCCTGTCCTTAATTTGTTCCTAGTTGTCCTCCTATGACCTCGATTCCCTCTAATGGCTACGGTAGCCGCACGAACCAACGCAGTATTGGTAGTCTTGTCCAATCCGTGTTGATGATGGTCAGTATCACAGTCATTATGGTGGGTGGAATTGGGGCCCGCCTGGCTTATCTGCAACTGATTCAAGGGACTCGCAATCGCCAACTGGCCGAAAATAATCGTATCCGTTTGATTCCCACCCAGCCGGTACGAGGAAATATCTTTGACCGCAATGGCAAGATTTTAGCCACCTCGAGTCTCTCCCATACGGTCTATCTTTGGCCCCTAGCCCAACCCCCTGAGTTATGGCCAGAAACCGTTGAACGGCTCTGTGAGATTATCAATATCCCCCCAGAACAAGTCCTGGAGCGTCTCGATCAAGCTGGATATAATTCGGCTTTGCCGATTCGTGTGGCCCGTCGCCTGACGCCAGCTCAGGTGATTGCTCTGACAGAATATGGGCCGCAACTGCCGGGGATTGAGGTCAATGTTGAGGCGGTACGCCATTATCCCCATGGTCGTTTGGCGGCCCATGTTCTTGGCTATACCGGTGAGATTAGTGATGAAAACCTATCTCGTCTCGAAGCCCAACCGGATAATAAATATCGTCTTGGGGATATTGTGGGGCAGATGGGGGTTGAGGCCGCTTTTGAAAATGAATTACAAGGGGAATGGGGCGGACGACAGGTTGAGGTGGACAGTCGTGGCCAAGTGTTACGGGTTCTGGGGGAGAAACAGGCTGAAGGGGGGCGTGATGTTCAAATTACGCTGGATTTAGAGCTGCAACAGGCGGCCGAGAGGGCCCTGGGAGATACCCAGGGGGCGATTGTGGCGATTGACCCTCGTGATGGGGCGGTGCGAGCGATGGTTAGTCGTCCGGCGTTTGACCCGAATATTTTTTCGGGGCGCATTACTGAGGCAGATTGGCAACGGCTACAGGCGGCTCGCTATCCCTTTGTCAACCGGGCATTACAGGTGTTTCCTCCGGCAAGTACGTTCAAGATTGTTACCACCACGGCGGCGATCGAATCTGGGGCCTATCCTCCATATACGGTTCTACCCACCTATCCTTACATCACCGCTGGGGGGATTCAATTCTGGGATTGGAACCGGTCTGGCTTTGGTCCGTTGAGTTTTGAGGGAGCCATGGCCTGGAGTAGTGATACGTTCTTTTATCAGATTGCGCAACGGATTGGCGGTGAGGTGTTGATTGATTGGACGCGTCGCTATGGCTTTGGTCGTAAAAGTGGCATTGAGTTAGCGGCAGAGGAATCGCCAGGTTTGGTTCCTGATGCGGCGTGGAAGGAGCGGGTGTTAGGGGAAGGCTGGTATCAGGGGGATACGATTAATATGTCGATTGGCCAGGGCTATTTACAGGCCTCACCTCTACAACAGGCCATGATGATGGCGGTTCCGGCAAATGGGGGGTATATGGTTCGACCCCATTTACGTAGTTTGGATGTGGATGTGAGTTATTGGCGTGAATCGATGAATCTCAGCCAGGACACCATTGATGTCTTGAGACGGGGCTTACGTCAGGTGATTACGGATGGTACGGCGACCAATATCAATACGTCTGAGATTCCACCCTTTGCGGGGAAAACGGGCACGGCAGAAGCGCCTCCCCATCTCTCTCATGCCTGGTTTGCTGCCTATGCTCCGATGGATGACCCGGAAATTCTTGTGGTTGCCCTTGGGGAACATGCGGGTAAAGGGGGCGGGGCGTTTGCGGCTCCGATGGTGCTTGAGGTGTTAAAGGATTATTTTGCGGAAGAAGGCAATAGGCAATAGATAAAGACGTAGGGGCGTACCCTTGTGGTCGCCCTCTTCGGGTAATAGGCAATAGGCAATAGGGGAACCACTAGCTGTAGAGGAAGCATTGACTGAGTTTGTCGTCTAGGGTCTTGAGGGTGCGCCAGAGTTCGAAGCCTTTGGCCCAGCGGCGGGAGGGGAGATGGCCGACGGGGGCTTTGAGACTGTAGGTGAAGTCTAGGGAGGGCGATCGCGCGGCCGAGAGTTTCCAGCCGATGGTGGCGCAAAATAAGGGGTAGTCTCTACCCGTCTGTTGATAGATTTGCTGCTGGACGGTGAAGCCGAAGCGATCGCCCGAATGGAACCGCCAGAGGTAGTCTAGGGTCTGTAAATCGGTACAGGGCAAGGCTTCAATATCCCGAGGTGCAAGATGACCGCTTGGGGTTCCGTGGGCGGCTCGACAGAGTAGTTTATGGGTAAGGAAATCGGCGGCTTCCCAACGTTGCCGTCGTAATAAAGTCCACAGTTCACTGTAGTCTAACCCCACCTCTGAGGGCAGGGGAACGTCGGGGGTTTTGTAAAAGAGTTGATCGATTAGGGATAGGCGAGGACGAGTGCGGGGGACCCGTTCTAGGACGATCTCGGGTTTGGGGAGTCGAGGCCGTTGGCGCGGTTTGGGGCGGGCAAGGGTCGGAGGAGCTTCGGGGGCAGGAGGTGGGGTTGGGGTCTTGAGGGCAGCGATGACCTCCTTGGCGGCGTGAAAACGATCACTGAGAGGGGTTTCGAGTAATTTGTTTAAAATATCGGTCAGTTGAGGGCTGATTCGATGGGTGAGGGGGAGAGAACGTTGCCAATCCCAACGTCCCCCGACAATGTCATAGAGTTCTAAGGGGGAAATCCCGGTCATGAGACGGGCACAAGTCACGCCCAAACTATAGAGGTCACTGGCGGGAAAGGCTTGACCCCGAGTTTGTTCAGGGGCCATGTATTCGGCACTGCCGACGGCGGTATAACTGGACTCCGTTGGTTGCTCTTGGATGACTTTGACAACGCCAAAGTCAATTAAAAACAGTTGTCCATCGCGACGACGGCGCATGATGTTATCGGGTTTGATGTCGCGGTGGATACTATGTTGTTCGTGAATGTAGTCTAAAACCGGCAACAGTTGCCCCAGGAGGTCGCGAATCTGAGACTCGTCAAAGGTGCCCGTATTTTGGAGTTCTTCGCTGAGGGTCTGTCCCTCAATCCACTCCTGGACGAGATAAAAATAGCCTTTTTGCTCAAAATGGGCGAAGAGGGTGGGAATTTGAGGATGTTGTCCCAGGCGATGGAGATTTTCGGCTTCCCGATGGAACAATTCCAGCATCTTCGCCCCAAGCTCACCGGTCCTGTTTTGCGGATGTAGCTGTTTAACGACGCACCGAGGATGGGAGGGTAAATCGCGATCAACTGCGAGGTAGGTCTTCGCGAAGCCGCCGCCACCCAGGGGTTGAATGACTTGGTAGCGATCGCGCAAAATCAGGGCATGACCGCAGCTTTGACAGTATTGGGCTGAGTCGGGATTTTGCGGCTTAGCACAATGACGATTGACACAATAGCTCATAGCCAAGGGGGGGGGGTAGGCGGTTTTCTCCAGGATACTCGCTCCACCCCCAAATCTGGGAAGTTCGCGTCAACGTTACAACAACATAAGTGTTGACCGGCGTTCTACTTCAGCAGCAAGGCCACTTCTTTGGCAAAATAGGTCAAAATCAAGCTCGCCCCGGCCCGTTTGATGCTGACGAGGGTTTCTAACATGACTTTTTTCTCGTCAATCCAGCCCTTTTCTCCGGCGGCTTTAATCATGGCATATTCACCACTGACGTTATAAGCTGCCACGGGAACGTCGGTGACATCGCGAATTTGGCGAATGATGTCCAAATAGGGCAATGCGGGTTTAACCATGACGATATCCGCGCCCTCGGCAATGTCTAATTCCACTTCCTTGATGGCTTCGATCGCATTGGCCGGGTCCATTTGATAGGTTTTCTTGTCGCCGGATTTGGGGGCGGAATCGAGGGCATCCCGGAAGGGACCGTAGTAGGCGGAGGCGTATTTGGCGGAATAGGCCAAAATGGCAACGTTGGTGAACCCTTCGGTATCTAAGGCTTGGCGAATTGCCCCAATCCGTCCGTCCATCATGTCGGAGGGGGCAACCATATCGGCGCCGGCCCGCGCTTGGGAGACGGCCATTTTGGAGAGGACTTCAACGGTTTCGTCGTTGAGGATATAGCCGGCTTCATCAAGTAAGCCGTCATGGCCGTGACTGGTGAAGGGGTCGAGGGCTACGTCGGTGATGACGACCAAATCGGGGGTTTGGGCTTTGATGGCGGCGACGGTTTGTTGAACCAGTCCTTCTGGGTTATAGCTTTCGCTGCCGGTTTCATCTTTTTTGGACTCGGAAATGACCGGGAACAGGGCGATCGCCGGAATCCCGAGGGCCGCAATGTCAGCGATTTCTTTGAGGAGTAAATCGAGGCTAAAGCGATAGCAGCCGGGCATGGACGCCACTTCAACTTTCTGATTTTCTCCTTCCATGACAAACATGGGGTAAATCAGATCGTTAACGGACAAATCCGTCTCCCGAACCATACGCCGTAGGGATTCGTTGCGACGCAAGCGGCGGGGACGTTGGATCAGGTCGAGGACGTAGGAGGATGTAGACATATTTGAAAGGATGAGGCGTTAGTGCTAGTTCGGATTAAAAGGAGATGGCTAAAAGGAGATGTTAAGCTGTGATGCAAAAAGACGGAGGTTGACATCAGAGGCGATCGCCGGTTATCGCGATGATTTTAGCCAACCATCGAAGCATGGTACGTCATTAGCGGGGACGGGGTAAACATTCCGTAATGTTCTGCAACATCCAGCAATGGAGGCCTCTGGGATTCTTGAGAATTCTCTTCAGGACTCGATTCAGTAAAATGTGGATCAGTTGCCCTTCATGGTTCTAGTTTGATGACCCCTACCGTCGATTATCTCCGCATCAGTCTGATCGATCGCTGCAACTTCCGCTGTCAATACTGTATGCCCGATGGCGATGAACTTGACTATATTTTGCAACAAAATCTCTTAACCCGTCAGGAACTCCTGAGCCTCTTGCAAGAGGTCTTTATCCCCCTAGGCTTTCGTCGCTTCCGCCTCACCGGCGGGGAACCCCTATTACGGCCCGACGTGGTGGCGATCGCCCGTGACATTGCTGCCCTCCCAGAGACGGAGGATTTAGCCATGACCACCAATGGCTTCTTACTGGCCCAACGGGCCCAACCTCTCTATGATGCCGGACTACATCGCCTCAATATCAGCCTAGACTCCCTGGATGCACAGACGTTTGACAAAATCATCGGAAATCGCGGTCAAAGCCGCTGGCAGCGCACCTGGGAGGGCATACAGAAAGCCTATGAAGTAGGGTTCAACCCCCTAAAATTAAACATGGTAGTGATTCCGGGGGTGAATGATGGGGAAGTCTTAGACATGGCGGCCCTGAGCTTGGAGCGTCAATGGCATATTCGCTTCATTGAGTTTATGCCCATCGGCAATGGCCATTTATTTGAGGATAACGGTTGGGTTGCCTCGGAAACACTGCGGGAGCAAATCCGCCAACGCTGGGGTTTGGAAGCGGACAGTGTCACCGGAGCCGGCCCAGCGGATATTTTTAAGATTCCGGGGGCCCAGGGAACTCTCGGCTTTATTAGTCAGATGTCCGAATGTTTCTGCGATCGCTGTAATCGGATGCGACTGTCGGCCGATGGCTGGCTACGGCCCTGTTTACTCAATGAAACGGGGCAACTCAATCTACGCAATGCTCTGCGGGAGGGCGTTCCCCTCTCTCAACTGCGAGAACAAGTCCAAACCCTTCTACAGTTGAAGCCAGAGATTAATTTCAAGGAACGAGACATGGGCAACCGTTCCGGAACCTATCAACGCACCATGTCGCAAATTGGCGGTTAAAGTTTTCCCGGTTCTAGGCGGGTTCCATTAGCAAAGTCCCAGCCTGACTGGGTTTTCTTACCGGCGAGTTGCACCTCCTGAAGTAACAAGAACCCTTCCCCAGTTTGCACCACGGGCCCCAAGTTTTTGATAATGTCCACCACGTCTCCCGGTTCTCTAGACTCAGGGTTGAGGCGATCGCCCCAGGAGCGCAATTGTGCTGCTAATTCCTCGGGAAGTTGCTCGTAATAGCTCTCTCCCACAGGAACCGTGGCCTTGACTTTCAGGGACTGTCCTCGAAATTGAGTTACCGCATTGGGATAGAAGCCGCGAACCTGATTATGGAGGGCGATCGCCGGCCGCGTCCAATCCAACTCATAATCCGACTTCTCAATCAGCCGCGCATAGGTCGCCGCCTCATCCTCTTGAGGTGTGGCTTGCAGCGTCCCCGCCTCTAATCCCTGCAAGGTTTCGATCAGCAGGGAACCACAGTCTTGAGCCAAGCGTGCGGCGACATCCCAGGCATTATCCAGTAGGTGAATATCCAGACAGGACTTCAGTAACATTGCGCCCGTATCCATCCCCACATCCATCTGCATGGTGGTCATCCCGGTTTGGGGTTCTCCGTGGTACAAACACCATTGAATGGGGGCGGCTCCCCGATATTTAGGTAAGAGGGAACCATGACCATTAATACAGCCGAGCCGGGGCATTTCTAAAATCTCTTGGGAGAGGATTTGTCCATAGGCAACGACTACAAAAAAATCCGCTTGACTATTACGCAATTTGTCAAGGGTTTCGACATCTTTCTTAATCTTTTGCGGTTGCCAAACGGGAATCCCAGCCTCGACGGCCACGGCTTTAACGGGGGAAGGAATCAGGGTTTTGCCCCGTCCCCGGCGTTTGTCGGGCTGGGTGACGACGGCTAGAACCTCCATACCAGGCTGCTGGATGAGGGTTTTGAGGCTGGGAACGGCGAATTGGGGGGTTCCGAGGAAAATGAGGTTCATGGATTAGGCAAGAGGCAAGAGAAAAGACGTAGGGGCGTACCCTTGTGGTCGCCCGAGGCAAGAGGCAAGAGGGGGAACCACGTGGGCGTACGGTGAGCGATAGCCGAACCGTGGTCGCCTGGGGCAAGAGGTGGGGGTTAGGGTTTGACTCGGATTTCGATGCGGCGGTTGCGTTGGCGGTTGGCGGGACTGTTGTTGCTGGCGGCGAAGCGACTGGAACCGTAGCCGATGCTGACCCAGCGTAGGGGGGTGTCGGTGTTGCTGGCGAGGTATTGTTGCACTTGTTGGGCTTGTTCAAAGGTGCGGTCTAAACTGGCATCGAAATCATCGCTGGCATCGAGATAACCGCCAATATAAACGCTTGCTCCTTCGAGGGTTTGTAGTTCATCGAGGAGGCGATCGAGGATTGTGGCTCGGGTGGGATCGAGGACTTCGCCACTCTCGGAAAATAAGACGTCACTGGGAAGAGTCAGGCGTAGGGGCATTCCTGGAGTTAGACGCGGTGCGACGGTGGCTGGGGGCGGCTCTACTAGGGACTCAAGCTCACTTAAGCGACTGGAGACGAGGGTGACTTGTGATTGGAGTTCGGC